>NZ_DGDC01000038.1 GCF_002385225.1 Psychrobacter sp. UBA3962
TTTTTTAGAATTGGTATAAGATATAAAGAATAACAATAAGCCCAAGTCAATTGACTTGGGCTTATTGTTTATAGGAGCTGTTATTACCTAAATGTATTTTAGCTGACTAGGATTGATTAAGCACGCTGTTATCGAAATGAGCCATGATGCTCGAGAAGTCTTTTTCGTTGTGCTGTTTGACATGCTCGTCATACAAAGCTGTGGCTTGAGCGCCCATAGGCACTTCAACGCCGATATCCTCAGCAGCTTGCAAAGCTAAATGCAAGTCTTTGTGCATGTGTTGGCTCATAAAGCCACCGGTGTAGCCACGGCTTGAAGGCACTTGCTCTAAAATACCAGGGTAGGGGTTGTAAACCTCTAACGTCCAGTTACGTCCTGAGCTTTGTAGCATAATCTCTGATAAAACCCCTGCATCTAAGCCATTTTTAACCCCAAGGTTAATGGCTTCAGCGGTGCCACTCATTAAGATACCCAACAGCATATTGTTGCAGATCTTAGCGACCTGTCCGGCGCCACTGCTGCCGGCATGAAATATGTTTTTGCCCATGGCCTTTAAAATAGGTTCAGCTCGATTAAAAGCACTGTCTTCACCGCCTACGATAAAGGTCAGGGTACCCGCTTCTGCACCCGCTGTACCACCAGAAACTGGGGCATCAACGATATCAATACCCTTAGCGGTGGCTATTTTAGCCACTTTTCTAGCTTCTGCTGCATCAATGGTGGAGCTGTCAATGACAAGAGTACCACTTGGTAAGTCTGATAATAGTCCTTGTGGCGTCAACTCATTGGCTTCAGCGTCTCCCAAATAAACCGTTTTGACATGTTTACTGGCAGGAAGCATGGTAATGACTACTTGAGCCCCTTTTACCGCTTCTTGTGGAGAGCTAGAGGTGTTTGCACCGGCATCAGCCAGTTGCTGTTGTGCTTGCTCTGACAGGTCAAAGACAGTGACGTTGTAACCGTGTTTTAGTAAGTTTTTGGCCATAGGGCCGCCCATATTACCAAGACCAATAAAAGCTATACGGGTATTATTAGTTTTCTCTGTCATATCATCACTCCTTGATGAGTATATAGGGATAAGTGGCTTTGTATTTTTAATATAAGCTAACTGATAGTTAGCGGGTTAGGGATTGAGCAGCAAATGAGTCTAACCCCAACCAGTCTTCAAAGATGTGTTCACCAGCAGGGTAAGGATTATCAAAATGACTGGCTATATAACGACTGCCCTCGTCATCCAAACACGCCTCTAATGTACGGGACCAGTTCGGATTTTTATCTTTATCAATCAGTAGCGCCCGAACCCCTTCTTTAAAGTCTGGGTTATTGGCACAATGCACGGCCACATTGGCTTCTAGATACAGAATCTGCTCAAGCGAGTAGTCTTTAACTCGGTGATACAGCTCATAAGTCAGAGCAGCGGTTACTGGACAACCAGCGCGATAGGTGGCCAAGGCACGCTGTGCCCATTTGTCTGCAGCAAACTCTGGATCAAGTGTGGCTATTGCTTCATCATCTTGTATTAGGGCATCAATCTCTTTTAGACCACCGCTGACCATCAGCTCTTTGATGGTTTGCCAATATTGAGCCAGTTTACTGGGGGCTAGGTTGACCGACGTGTTTTGTGACAGTGAGGCTAGGCAATAGCTGGTTAGATGACTGGCATTGGTGGTTAAGCCATGAGTGTTTGAGCCTGTCGCCCAGTCCACTTGGCTCAAAGCTTCTATGACTTGAGGATAGCTGTCACTGGGTAGAGCGTACTCGGCAAGACTGGCAAACTGAGCATCGTCGCCATTACACAAAGCGCCGGTTAATCCCAAGAACAAGCCAGTTTTCGCTGGCATACGCTGTAAGAACCAACTGCCAGAAGCGTCTGGGAATAAACCAATGCTAATCTCAGGCATAGCAAACTTAGTGGTCTCGGTCACGATACGGTGACTACAAGCGGCCATCAATCCCATGCCACCACCCATGATGATGCCATTGCCCCATAAAATAAGTGGCTTATTATAAAAATGCATTTGGCGATACAAAGCGTATTCACTACCAAAGAAGTCTGTGGCGTAAGGATTGGGCAGTGGTGGGTTATCAAGCATACTGTCATACAGCTTACGGATGTCACCCCCGGCACAAAACGCTTTGTCGCCCGAGCCGCGTAGTAAAACCGCCACGACTTTGTCATCATTTTGCCACTGCGTAAGCTGCTCGCTCATCAGCTGGCACATATCAACGCTCAAAGCGTTGAGCGACTTTGGAGAGTTAAGGGTCATCTCACCAATCACATGTCCTGAGTCGGTAGTATGAGTGGCAAACAGTACAGAGGCTTCGGTGGAAGCCGTATTTGGTGTGGTGCTATTGGTCATATCGGTCGCCTCTATTTATTCTGCCAAGTAGGTTTACGCTTCTCTAAGAACGCATTGACCCCTTCAGTTTGATCAGCAGTATCAAACAGTTTGACAAAAGCTTCACGCTCATTAATCAGATTATAAGCAGGGGGGGTGTATCGAGCCGATTGCACCAGCTGTTTCGATAAGGTTACGGCAACAGGCGACTGCTTGGCTACCTTTTGTGCCAATTCGGTAGCGACCGCTAAGCCTTTACCTTTTTCAACCACTTCTTCTACCAGTCCAATACGCAGTGCAGTGTCGGCATCGACACGCTCACCACATAAAATCATGCGTTTTGCCCAGCCTTCACCGACCAACCACGGTAGATTTTGGGTACCCCCAGCGCAAGGCAGTAAGCCAACACCGGCTTCAGGCAGTGCCATTACCGCATGTGACTCAGCAATACGAATGTCACAAGCCAAAGCACACTCTAATCCACCGCCCATGGCGTAACCATTGATAGCAGCAATGCTGACGCCGCGGTAATTGGATAGTGCTTCAAAAGCTTCACCGAAGGCAATCGCCATTGAAATAGCATTGCCTTTATCACCATCGGCAAAAGTGTTTAAATCCGCACCGGCTGAGAAAAACTTCTCGCCATCACCATGGATAACAAGCGCATAGACCGAGTCGTTGTCATTTAAGTCTGTCACGAGCTGTTTTAAAGCAGCCAGACTGTCAGCGGTCCAAGTATGGGCCGGTGGGTTATTAAGCGTTAGAGTTGCGACGTGACCCTCAATATTAAGGTCTAAGTTGGTATAGTTTTTCATAGGTTTGCCTTCTATCATTCCGTGTTCTGAGCCATCCGTATTTTTAGCAGTGTTAGGTAAGTTGCTTTATATAAACTACTTTACATAAGCCGCTAGTGGCTCTAAAGGTTTTTGCTAAGTTTAACGTAAACTGTCTAATGCACCGTCACGCATCATGCTACGTGACACAATCACACGCATAATCTCGTTAGTGCCTTCTAAAATTTGATGCACACGCAAATCTCGCACATGACGCTCAAGTGGATACTCATTGAGATACCCATAGCCGCCATGCAGTTGTAGCGCTTCGTTAGCAACCGTGAAGCTCAAATCAGTGGCTAGACGCTTGGCCATAGCGCAGTAAGTGGTAGCGTCACTGTGTTTTTTATCCACTTTATTAGCGGCCAGATACAGCATCTGACGGGCGGCAATGGTTTGAGTCAGCATATCGGCCAGCTTAAATTGCACCGATTGTAGTTCAGCGATGGCACTACCAAACTGCTTGCGCTCTTGCACATAGTTGAGAGCTGTTTCCAATGCAGCTTGAGCGGTCCCTACCGCGCAAATACCGATATTGATACGGCCGCCATCAAGGCCTTTCATGGCAAATTTAAAACCTTCACCTTCACTGCCCAGTAGATTTCTGGCAGGCACTTTGACGTCTTTGAAATGGATGGTGCGGGTAGGCTGAGCTTTCCAGCCCATTTTGTGCTCATTTTTACCGTAGCTGATGCCTTCACTATGGGCATCGACCACAAAGGCAGACACGCCTTTAGGACCGGCATTACCGGTGCGGGCCATAACCACTAAGATATCGGTGGAACCAGCCCCTGAAATAAAGGTTTTTTCACCACTGAGTAGATAGTAGTCTTCGCCATCTTTTTTGATCGCTTTGGTACTCAACGAGCCTGCGTCAGAGCCAGCATTGGGCTCGGTAAGACAGTAACTTGCAAGCAATTCACCACTGACCAATTTGGGTACTATCTCAGCTCGGACGTCGTCTTTGGCATATTCGCCAATCATCCAAGTGACCATGTTATGAATACTGATATAGGCTGCAACCGCGGTGTCGCCCCAAGCCAACTCTTCAAAAACAATAGCAGAATCTAAACGAGGTAAGCCTAGGCCATCATAATCGGGGTTGGTATATAGGCCTAAAAAACCCAGCTCGCCTGTTTTTTTAATCACATCGACGGGGAAGTGACTGTCTCTATCCCACTGAGCGGCATTAGATTTCAATTCCTTTTGGGCGAATTGACGCGCGGTTTGCTGATACGCCAATTGATCATCAGTTAATGTAAAGTCCATATTTTGTTATTCCTATATAAATCGACAGTCGTCTAAGTTTTAAAAGCTTTTCTTGTTTTTTGTTGTTCATTCAAGCAGTTGTTTATATAAGCGCTTTGGGATTATTTAACCCTTTTAGCAGAGGCGATAACCGTGCGCTGATCAAAATGTGCCACTAAAAATATAGAGACCGATACGAGCACGATACCTACTGCCTGAACCTTATAAATATGACCTTCCAAAAATATCAGAGACAGTACCAGGGCTGCAATCGGAATTAAATAAAACAACGTAGACACTTTACTAATGGAGAGCTGACGTATCAACACATAAAGTAGCGTAACGCCCCCGATAGATACCCCAATCGCCATCCACAGCAGAGAGAATATAAACTCTGGTGTCCACATCACAAAATGTTCGCTATAAAACGGCCAGACCAACACACACAGTAAGCAGGCTGCACAAGATTGTAAAAAACCGCCAAATACCAAGTGCATGTCAGCGCAATAATGCTTTTGGTAAACACTACCACAGGCCATTCCTAAAAGCCCCAAGCCTGCCATTAAAAGTCCAATAACATTGGGTGTTTTTAGTCCCCAAAATACGATTAACAGGACTCCGAGTAACCCAATAATTAAGCCAACCCACTGCGCTACCGATACTTTGGCCTTAAAAAATATCTGAGCAAGCACACTGGCCAGTAGCGGCTGAAACGAGATAATGAGTGCGGTTGTCGAAGCAGATAATCCATAATCTATCGCTAAGAACACACCCAGTGAAAACAGTCCCAGAATCAGCATGCCAGCAATAAAGGTATGGATCAGGTCACTGCGAGTGACAGTGAGTTTGGGCTTAACCATTAAATAGACGATACCCAATATACTGGCCGTTATGGCAAATCGCAGCACCAAAAATGAAACCGGGTCTACGAAGGGGAGGCCATATTGAGTCGCAACAAAGCCCGACCCATACAAAAAAACGAATAAAAAGGAGGCAATCAGTGATTTCATTGTGTATAGCCTCCCTTGTGTAGCATTTGTTCTTATAAGCCCTTAAGTCTTAATCGCCTAAGGGCTCTAACACCTTCAATTAGGTAGGCTATACACAGTAGCTTATGGTATTAATGACTACATTGAAATCGTGGTATTAACCTTGCCTTTACTGGCTTCATCATCAAACCAGCGTGCAGTCACAGTCTTGGTCTGGGTATAGAATTGTACTGCCTGCTTGCCGTAAGGACCTAGGTCACCCAACTTACTGGCACGTGAGCCTGAGAAGGAGAACATAGGTAGAGGCACAGGAATTGGTAAGTTAATACCGACTTGACCCACATCAATATCTTGTTGGAATTTATGAGCCGCAGCACCTGACTGAGTAAAGATAGCCGTACCATTCCCGTTCGGGTTGGCGTTGATGATCTCAATGGCTTTATCAAGTGAGTCTGCACGCATGATGCACAGCACAGGGCCAAAGATTTCTTGGCTGTAAATCTGCATATCAGTAGTTACGTTATCAAAAATCGTTGGACCCACGAAGTTACCGTCTTCATAACCTTCAACCGTGATGCCGCGACCATCTAACAGTAATGTGGCCCCTTCATCGACGCCAGATTGAATCAGACGCTCAACACGCTCTTTGGCTTGCGGACTGATTAGAGGACCTAAATCTTTATCATCTTTACCTGCCGCGACCACTAGGCCTTCTGCTTTGGCTTTAATGTCCTCAACCCAAGCGCCTGCTTCGCCAACCAGTACCACTACCGATAAGGCCATACAGCGCTGACCAGCTGCGCCAAATGCAGCACCAGCCAATTGGTTTAAAGTTTGTTCTTTATTGGCATCGGGTAGGATTACCGCATGGTTCTTCGCGCCCATCATACACTGTACACGTTTGCCCGCTTTGCTTGCACGGTCATAAACGTGATGGCCAACATTAGTTGAGCCCACAAACGAAACCGCTTTAATATCGGGATGATCACAGATGGCATCTACTGTAGGTTTGCCACCATGGACCACGTTTAATACACCCTTAGGCACACCCGCTTCTAAGGCCAACTCTACCAAACGTAGGGTAACCATTGGGTCTTGCTCTGAAGGTTTTAAGATAAAGGTGTTGCCAGTGGCAATCGCCATGGGGAACATCCACAAAGGAATCATGGCAGGGAAGTTAAACGGAGTGATACCGGCACAAACCCCCAATGGCTGCCAGATGCTATAAGTATCAACGCCATTAGCGACGTTTTCAACGAAATCACCCATTTGTAGGTTGGCAATACCAGCAGCATGCTCTACCACTTCTAGGCCGCGGAATACATCACCACGAGCATCGGCAATGGTTTTGCCTTGTTCAGAGGTTAATAGCTCAGCCAGCTCATCCATGTGCTCACGGATAAGGGCTTGATAGGTTAAAAAGATACGGGCGCGGGTGTTGATAGGAGTTTTGCGCCAAGTCTTAAAGGCTTCTTTGGCGGCGGCTACAGCTTCGTTGATTTCATCGTCGGTGGTTTGTGGCACTTTGGCGATAACTTGTTGGGTAGCGGGATCGGTTAAATCAATCCATTGTTCGGTTTTTGAGTCAACAAATTCGCCATTGATGAGCTGTTTTACGTGATGCATGAGATATCCTTATCTTCTTAATCTAATGAGGCATAAAAACGAGTCTTTATTCTGCCTATCGGTAAAAATCCTTTAATAATGATAAATAACGTATCATTATAACTTTTGATTACTATAGCAATGCAATTGGTAATCGGTCAAGAAAAAGTTGTTAAATATTGCGTATTTACCAAGAGCATTGCTTTTCTGTTTTTTTATTTTCATAGGGGTACTACGTCTATCCCCTTAATAGCTGTCTAAGGCTGCCTTAACCGCATCGATAGCAGTAGGATCTTCAAGTGTCGACATATCGCCGGTGTCCTTGCCCTCTGCTAAGGCGCGAATGGCACGACGCAGGATTTTGCCCGAACGGGTTTTGGGCAGTGCTTTAGGGAAGTAAATGGCAGCCGGTCTGGCCAGTGCCCCCAGAGACTTGGCAACCACGCCCATGATTTGCTGCTCGACACGGAAACGGCCTTCGGTATCTTCAATAATAGAGGGGTCACGCAGGATACAAAACGCAATGGGTAGCTCGCCTTTAAGCTCATCCTTGATACCCACTACGCCGACTTCAGCCACTTCTGGGTGTTCACTAATGGCAGCCTCAATTTCTTGGGTGCCCAAACGATGGCCGGCCACATTAATGACATCGTCGGTACGACCTAAGATATGATAGTAGCCGTCTTCATCGATCATTGCATAGTCAGAGCTTGAATATTGCTTGCCATCAAATAGGTTGTAATAACTCTTGATAAATCGCTCATCATTGCGCCATACCGTGGTTAAACAGCCAGGGGGTAGGGGGGCTGCAATGGCAAGCAGTCCTTTCTCGCCAGGTTGGCAGGGCTCCCCGGTTTCTTCATGTAATACTTTGGCATCATAGCCGTACATCGGATAGCCTGGAGTGCCGGCTCTATGCGGCTTATGATTAAACTTAGGCACATGGCTTAAGATGGGCCAGCCTGTCTCAGTCTGCCAGTAATGGTCGATAATCGGCACTCCTAAATGTCCTGATAACCATTCACCTGTGGGCTCATCAAGAGGCTCACCGGCTAAGAAGAAGGATTTAACGCTGCTGGTGTCATAACGGGTTAGCCAGGTTTCATCTTGCTTCTTAAGCATACGCACGCCCGTTGGCGCGGTGAACAAAATATTGACCTTGTTGGCCTCCACAATACGCCACCAAATACCTGGGTTTGGATTGTGCGGCAGGCCTTCGTACATAATACTGGTTAGCCCAGTGAGTAGGGGAGCATAGATAGTGTAAGAGTGGCCAACTGCCCAGCCAATATCGGAGATGGCCCAAAAAGTCTCTCCCGGATTGCCGTCATAGATATAGTCCATGGTGGTGGCCAACGCCACAGCATAACCGCCTGTATCACGTTGTACCCCTTTTGGTGTGCCGGTTGTGCCTGAGGTATACAGTAAATATGACGGCTCATTGGATTCTAGCCAAACCGGCTCAACCACGGCGCGATTGTCACAACTGATACGTCGCTCGGTGGCGAAATCGATATCAATGGGCTGAGGCTCAAAAGGTAAAATACCACGGTCAACGACCAATACCTTTTCAGGTTTATGATTGGCTTGCTCAACCCCTTGATTCACTAGATTTTTATAGTTAATAATTTTGCCGCCTCGTAAGCCGGCATCAACAGTGATCACCATTTTGGCTTCAGAGTCATCAATGCGCACTGCCAAGTTGTGGGCTGCAAAGCCGCCAAATACCACAGAGTGAATCGCCCCAATGCGAGCACAGGCTAGCATGGCGTAGGCGGCTTCCAAAATCATCGGCATATAGATAACAACGCGATCCCCTTTGCCAACGCCTAAGCGCTGAAGGACATCAGCGAAATAGTTCACTTCTTTATATAGGCGGTTGTAAGTTAAACGGCGCTTGGCATAATCGGTATAAAATTCAACATGATTGTCGAGAGCTTTAAAGGCTTCTGCCACACCGGGATGGTTGTCTAAAAGCTCTTGGTTAATCTCGGAAGACACCCAGACGAAGGCATCTTGTTCTGCCCGTGTCTCTAAATGGCGATCGACACAGTTATAACATAGGTTGGTTTCACCGCCGACAAACCATTTGGCAAAAGGCAGTTTGCTGTCATCTAATATTTGCTCGGGCTGTTTGTGCCAATAGATACGCTCGGCTTGTTTTGCCCAAAAATCGTTTGGGCTTTTAATAGAGCTGTTGTGAAGGTCTGAAAATGACTCGGTTGAGGTAGCGGTATAAGTGCTATTGGATTGATTCATGAGGCTGTCCTTAGCTATAAAAAGGGAGAATTGGGCCAAAAGTTAGCCCAATTGCTTATTAAACTAGCAGTCCTTGCTAGGGTGATATAAAAGGAATAATAAAAAAACCTGATTATAAACTTAGTACAATCGTTGATTTTTATTAACGATACAAAACATATCGTTTTATTAGTGTTTTAATCTAACAAAGTTGGTCACTATTGGTCAACCTAATTATTAATCTCTGTGAGGAAATAATTAAGGCCACCTTGTATAAAGTGCTTTAAGCTCTTTGCATCGGTGTTTTTATCATACCAAAAGCGGCAATAAATAAGGCCAATATTTGGACCGCTATTAACAGCATAACGGTGGTTGACCACTCGCCATAGGCGTAAGCCAGTCCACAAGCCCAAGCTCCGGCAGTACCCCCCGCATAATACCCCATATAATATAGTCCTGATGCCAGCGAGCGGCCTTCACTGACATTGGTAGCAATATAACCTATGGTTGCCGACTGGGTAATAAATACGCCAGAGGACATGATGGATAAGCCGACAATGATTAACCATAGCGGCGAGGTTAAAGTGATTAACACCCCCAACATAGAGAGTAATACCGCAACAATAATGGTGCGCGCCGAGCCAAAGCGTTGTATCAGCTTGGTGGCTAGGGGGGTGATCACTACTCCGATAAGATAAACCGCAAAGATATTGGCCAATTGACCGGTAGTTAATTGATAAGGGGCTTGCGCCAGGTGTAGGTTGATAAAGGTAAAGCAGCCCACCAATGAGAACAACACACAAAACCCAAGTAGAGTGGCAGAGACCACGTAACGATTGGTTAGATGACGCGATAGGGTGCCCAAGGCGGTTCGAAATTTGGGACTGGGGAC
Source organism: Psychrobacter sp. UBA3962 (assembly GCF_002385225.1). GTDB lineage: Bacteria > Pseudomonadota > Gammaproteobacteria > Pseudomonadales > Moraxellaceae > Psychrobacter. The sequence continues at coordinate 10,145 of NZ_DGDC01000038.1, forward strand.
GAAGTTTTTTGAGGTGGGCAAGGTCTTGGCCACCCATAAAGCCCCTGCTAAAGTAACCGCAGCCATCACGTAATATCCAGAGCGCCAGCCTATCCATTCGTGCAGATGCCCTAAGATAAAGCGGCCTAGAAATCCCCCAAGTACTGAGCCTGATACATAGTAGGCCATTAATTCTGCTATGGCACTGCCTTTAAACTCCTCTCCCAAATACGCGATGGTCACCACAGTAATGCCGGGTACCGATAGGCCTTGTAAGAAGCGCCAAACCGTCAGGGTATGTATGTCATCACTGCCCGCTATTAACGCCGTTGGTACTGCCAAAAATAGTAAGGCACCCACAATAAGCGATTTTCGACCAATGGCATCCGATAGCATGCCCAAAAAAGGCGACATTAAAGCAACCGCCATCACAGTCGCCCCAACCGCCATCCCCACTTGTACTTCACTGGCATTAAAATCTTGCATCAATACCGGCAAGATGGACTGAATAGAATAGACCTGTAAGAAAGCAAACATGCCAATCAGCATGGCTGTAGCCTTAAGCACAAAGCTGGGCACAGTACTTGCGGTGTTGGTCACAGAGGAAGGTGGGGACTGGGGAGAGGGCGAGCTGTTTTGCATAAAATGACCAGTTTATATTGCAGTAGGACACCTCGAGCTATCGAAATGTCCTCGCTTAGGATAGAAGAGCTTAAATTTTTGGTTAATTGTATAACTCTCTAATAAAGCAAACTATTGTTTTTGCGTATTTTTTGCATTACTTGCATTAATAGGGAGTTATTTAAATAGGAAACTATTTAGTCGACGTCTTTTTGGCGGCGGCTTTTTTCTTCGACTTGGCCAGCCATCGTGTGGTTTTGTGCATCACTGGGCCATAGTTAGAGGGAAAGACGCGTTGTATCAAATCAATTATTTTAGCATCATCGCCGATCAAGCAACGGGCTTGATTGTTGGCTGCAGCCATCAAGATAATTTTCGCTGCCATATCGGGATCAAATTTAAGCAGTTTGTTAAAGTTTTTTAGGCCTTTAGCGCCGGTTGCCATGCCTAAAGTACCAATACTCTCATTACCGCGGGCATTGTTGGCAATATTGGTTTTAATGCCCCCAGGATGCACTGAAGTAATGGATATGCCACTACGTTCTATATCCAATTCTTGGCGCAGGCTTTCGTTAAAGCCGCGAATGGCAAATTTACTGGCGTTATAGGCCGATTGTGCGGGCCGAGCAATCAGTCCAAAAAGACTGGAGATGTTGATAATATGACCATTTTGAGTTTTGTTGCTTTGCTGCACACTTTGCTTAATAAGGGGCAAAAAGGCCTTGGTGCCATACACCATGCCCCAGAAGTTAATGCCCATGACCCATTCAATCTCTTCAATACTTTCGCCTTCAACGGTCGAAGATAATGCCACGCCGGCATTATTGAAAATAAAGTTCACTTGGTTATGCTGCTGCATAACCTCATCGGCCCATTTAAAAACGGCCTGTTTGTCAGACACATCCAGCACTTCAGTAGTGACGTTGACACTATACTGTTTTAATAGTTGTTCGGTCTCTGCTAGATTTTCGGCATTGATGTCAGACAAGGCAAGGTGACAGCCAGCTTGGGCTAAGTTTAGCGCTAACGCGCGGCCTATGCCTGAGCCGGCACCGGTAATGGCGGCAACATGTCCAGCATAGAATTTAGTGAGTAGGGACTCATCGATATGGGGTGCCATAAGCGGAGTGATGGGCGATAAGCGCTGTATTAGCGGCTGGGTAAGCTGATTTAACATAGGGTGTTGGGGGAGGGTTAGGCGAATTGACATACTACTGATCATCCATGAATTAAAGAAAAAGAAGGAACTAAATTTGTCTTTCATCATAAGCCAGTTGCTGCGCAGTGACAATAAAAAAACGCTTACCGGTAGGGTAAGCGTTTTGTTTCAAATATAATAGCTAAGCTTAAGCAATCTTAGGAGCCGCGCCTTCATTAATGACGCTTTCATCTACCACTACCGTTTTGGCATCGCTCATAGAAGGCAGCTCATACATGGTATCAAGCAGCGCATTCTCTACAATTGAGCGCAGACCACGAGCACCAGTTTTACGCTCCATGGCTTTGTGCGCAATGGCCTTCAGGCCTTCCTCAGTAAAGGTTAGCTCTGCATTTTCCATTTCAAATAGATACTGATACTGCTTCACAATGGCATTTTTCGGCTCGGTTAGAATCTGCATCAAGGCATCTTCATCCAGCTCCTCTAAAGTTGCAATCACAGGCAGACGGCCGATTAACTCTGGGATTAAACCGAATTTAATCAAATCTTCTGGCTCAACTTGCTTAAACAGCTCAGACAACTGCTTGCCATCTTCTTTTGATTTCACTTCAGCATTAAAACCAATGCCTGTTTTCTCAGTGCGCTGCTGAATGACTTTATCCAGGCCTGAGAAAGCACCACCGACAATAATCAAGATATTGCTGGTGTCTACTTGAATAAGCTCTTGGTTCGGATGTTTACGGCCACCATGGGGTGGAATGGCAGCAACGGTACCCTCAATCAGTTTAAGCAGCGCTTGTTGTACGCCTTCGCCCGATACATCACGGGTGATAGACATGTTCTCGCCTTTTTTACTGATTTTATCAATTTCGTCAACGTAGATAATGCCTTGTTCGGCCTTTTCTACATCATAATCGGCGGCTTGTAATAGCTTTTGTACGATGTTTTCTACGTCTTCACCCACATAGCCGGCTTCAGTTAGGGTGGTAGCATCCGCCATTGCAAAAGGCACGTCTAGCATACGGGCTAAGGTTTGTGCCAGTAAAGTCTTACCTGAACCGGTAGGACCGATTAATAAAATATTACTTTTCGACAGTTCAACCATGGCATCGTCAGCACCAATTTTGGCCTGTTTTCTGTCTTCGGCCAGTTTGGCGGCTACTTTTAGACGTTTGTAATGGTTATATACTGCAACCGATAAGGCTTTTTTTGCGGTCTCTTGACCGATAACATAGCTGTCTAAATGTTCGCGAATCTCTTTAGGAGTGGGTAGCTTTTTGGTTAACCAAGTATTTACCTCGCCCTCTTCTGAGTCGACAGCGTCCAGGTCACCTTCTTCAATTAAGTCTGTGCATAGCGCCACACATTCATTACAGATATTGGCGTCATCAGCTGCTATGAGCTTTGCCACTTCGTCTTTCTTTTTACCACAAAATGAACACTGTGGTGTTTTGTCCTTTGCCATGCTTGGCGCTCCTTAATAATTGCATACTCTGCTATAGGTACAGGCTATCTTAGCTATTTAGGTTTACCCAGTAAGTGACCCCATAGCAGAGCCATAAATTTGTGAATCGATAACGTAAAGCTTTACTGCCTGAAGAGTAGGGTTGTTATTTTTCTTCTTCAGGACGACGCTCTAATACTTCATCGACTAAGCCGTATTCTTTGGCTTCTTGGGCGTCTAACCAGTAGTCACGCTCAACGTCTCTTTCGATTTTCTCTAATGGCTGACCTGTACGCTCAGCTAAAATACGGTTTAGACGGTCACGGATTTTTAAGATTTCGCGAGCATTAATTTCGATATCAGTAGCCTGACCTTGCGCACCGCCTGAAGGCTGGTGAATCATCACTCGTGAGTTAGCAAGCGCATAACGTTTGCCTTTTTGACCGGCTGCCAATAAGAATGAGCCCATGCTGTACGCGCCGCCCATACAAATAGTTGACACGTCTGGTTTGATAAAGTTCATCGTATCAAACATGGCCAGGCCAGCACTTACTGAACCACCAGGAGAGTTGATGTATAAATGGATGTCTTTATCAGGGTTTTCTGCCTCTAGGAACAGCATCTGAGCCACGATAAGGTTAGCCATGTTGTCTTCTACTTGACCGGTTAAAAAGATAACACGTTCACGCAGTAGACGTGAATAGATGTCAAATGAACGTTCACCACGCGCTGACTGTTCAACGACCATGGGGACCAATGCCGCTTGAGGTACGCTTACTGTTGCGTCGCGCATGTCTCTTAATACCGCATCATGAGCCGCCACAAGCTGCTCAAAATGAGGGTTGTTTATGATACGTTCGATATCTTGTTGGGTGTTTGGGTGGTTCATAAATAATCCCTGTCTATTGGTCAATTTTACAATTTATAGTTAATAGTTTTAAGTTAGTGAAATAGGGGTGCAGATTAATGTCATTATCATATGCTGACGGCACAGGCCTATGTTGTCTCTTTATATTTTGGGGTGCTAAGCAATAAATCAAGCATTAACCACACATTATCCTTGCTATCTTACTTTATGACAGATGATTAATACACCATTTTAAAGGCAATAAAGTGCAGATTGCTTTTAATAGAAAACTTTAAACGATCTGTTTAGACAAAAATGCCCTAACAATATTGTCAGGGCATTTTTTAATTAATAACCTACTAAATCAAATCAACAGATTTAATTTAACAAGTTTTAGGGCAAGCAATGAATTACATCATGCCTTGTTGCTGAGAAGCTAGAAGCTCTTGGTAACCTACTTCTTTGTCAGTTACTTTGCCTTGCTCAAGCAAGAAGTCAACCACTTGGTCTTCTAGAACTACTGACTCGATGTTAGCGCGCTGCTGAGCATCGTTGGTGTAGTATTCGATAACTTCAGCTGGGTCTTCGTAGTTTTCAGCCGTTTCTTTGATGAAAGCTTCAACACGATCTTGGTCAACTTTAAGCTCGTTCTCTTCGATAACGCGTGACACTAGAACGCCAAGACGGGCAGCACGGATTGCTTGCTCTTCAAATAGTTCACGTGGCAACATATCTTTGTCGATGCTGTTTGCGTTACCGCCAAACTGCTGAGCAAAGCGCTGCATCATTAGGTTACGCTGACGATCTACTTCTTGATCAACCATGGCGCTTGGTACGTCAAATTCGTTTTTCTCAAGTAAAGCGTCAAAAGTTGCTTGCTTAACTTGGTTGCGAGCTGCGTTCTTAACTTCACGAGTCATGTTCTTACGAACGTCTTCTTTAAGCTGCTCTACGCCGCCTTCTTTAACGCCGAATAATTCTAAGAACTCTTCGTCGATTTCAGGAAGCTTGGCTTCTTCAACAGTTTTAACGTTGATTTTGAACTGAGCTTCTTTACCTGCTAAGTTTTCAGCTTGATACTCTTCTGGGAAAGTTACGTCGATGGTTTTTTCATCACCGGCTTTCATGCCAACGATACCATCTTCAAAACCTGGGATCATTTGACCGCTACCTAGCACAAGTTTGAAGTCTTCGGCTGCGCCGCCTTCAAATTTTTCACCGTCGATAGAGCCTTCAAAATCGAAAGTTACTTGGTCGCCTTCAGCAGCTTCGCCTTCTTTTTCAGCAAATTCTTGGCGCTGTTTACGAAGGTTTTCAATCATAGTATCAACGTCTTCATCATTGATAGTTGCAGTGTGACGTTCTACTTCAATATCGCTGATGCCTTCAACTTTGATCTCTGGGAACACTTCAACAGTGGCTTGATAAACTAAGAACTCGTCTTCAAGTTTTACGTCATCAATGTTTGGCATACCAACTGCACGTACGTCTTCAGCTTTGATAGCTTCAAATACTGTGTCACGAATTACGTCGTTGATAACTTCTTGTTGAATACCAGCACCATACTGAGCACGGATGTGTGAAACAGGCACTTTACCTTTACGGAAACCATCAATTTTGGCAGTTTTTGCCACATTGCGGATACGGCCTTCCACTTTGTCTTGAATTTGTTCAACAGGTACTTTAACTGTCAATTGTGTTTGGTTGTCATTTACCTTGTTGGTGGTAATCTGTAAATCTTTTGCCATGGTTATTAACCCTGTATGTTAATCGTTTGATTTTAATGATAAGCAATACTCAAGTGATATCAGATAAATAAACTTGATATATCATCAATGAGAATTGCCAAGAATATAACGCTAAAACTGGTTTTTTGGTTGTAAAAACACAACCTTAAAGCCTATAAGCTAGATAGGATGGCTAACCCACAACCCAAACTATCATCCACAATATATATGAGATGACTTTATATATCAGCGGAGCGACAATTAGGTATAAAAGAGCACCTCATTTAGCTTTTATTAGGTCTTTATAAAGGCAGTCATTGCATCGGGCAGTTGCTAAGTTAGCAAAACTGCATTAATGCAAAGTTTACTGCTATAAAATAATAAAAGTAGAACAGTATAGTCTATCAGCCAATTAAAGTAAAAATAAAGTAAAAATTACTCAATATAACGCTTTAGTTCGCGCTGCAAATCGCTTCAAAGGCAGAGAGTTATAGCGCAACGGCTTCATTGGTTGGCCAGTTGTTGTAACAAGCTATTGATAGCTAGGCCACGGTGACTGATTTTGTTTTTTTGTTCAGCAGTCATGGCTGCAGCTGTGAGTTGTAAATCAGGCACCCAAAATAGGGGGTCATAGCCAAAGCCATTTTCACCTTGAGGCGCCTCTAAAATCTCACCTTGCCATAATCCTTGAGCGATAATAGGTAACGGGTCATCAGCATGACGTACTAAAGCCAGTACACAGACGAAATAGCCAGTAATAGGGGTATTTTCTTGACGCAGGGGCTTTAGATCCGCAATGAGTTTGGCGTTATTATTGGCATCGTTGCCATGCTCACCCGCGTAACGCGCTGAATAAATACCAGGCGCATTGCCTAAAGCAGGGACACAAAGGCCTGAGTCATCGGCAATGGCGGGTAGGCCACTGATACGATTGGCATGACGCGCTTTGATAATGGCATTCTCAATGAAGCTAAGCCCATCTTCCACTGCATCGTCAATATTGAGCTCACCTTGCGGTACGATATCGATATTTAGATTGGCGGCGGTAAATAAACGTTTGAACTCATTTAATTTACCTTTGTTATTGCTGGCTAAGACCCACTGTGGGTTTGCAGTGTCTGAGTTGGGAGTAGCAGTCATATTAATGGTCCTTTAATTAGAAAACTGGCAATAATGAGAATAGCGATTAATATTATTAATCATAGTAATTAAAAAATTAACTACGTGGCATAACATTCGGTAACTGAGTTAGTCCCCTGTCTTTGCTATACTGTATGACAAGATTTAGCAATTATAGTCTTTATTCGACAATTTCATACTGGCTTAACAAAGGTAGTATTAACTGTGGTTAGCAGCTTTCCCAATCAACTCGGGACGGCAGCTGAGCAACTGCCAAGTTGTTTCGTAGTAAGTTGTCTCGTAAAACGGTAAAGAGTATGATTGTAACTATGCAAGAGCAAGGTTGGCTCTCTAGAGGAATAGAGAACAATGAGCTTGCATAGGTAATGGTATTTATATCAGATTTGCCTATATGGATTTGCTTGTTGTGAGCAAATAGTTATAAGCAAATATGAGCTAAAGCCATACCAATCAAGGATTTTTAATAACAATAAGCCACTTAGCCCGATGTTATATGCGCTTTAGCAGCAACATCCTAGCTCTTTAAATTCTAAATAAAAAAGTAGCTTAGAGCCGGGCTAACACAGCCAAAGGATAAAATAATATGTCAAACATTACTCTACCAGATCTTCCTTATGCAAAAGACGCACTTGAGCCACATATCAGTGCTGAAACTCTAGAATTCCACCATGACAAGCACCATGCAGCTTATGTAAACAAGCTAAATGAATTGCTACCAGGTTCTGGTCTAGAAGGTAAAAAATTAGACGAGATCATCACAGCAACTGCTAAAGATGACAGCAAACAAGGTATGTTCAACCAAGCTGCTCAAGTTTGGAACCACACATTCTACTGGAACTGCATGACTCCAGACAATGGTGGCGGCGAACCTACTGGTGATCTTAAAGCGAAAATCGAAGAAGATTTCGGTTCATACGACAAGTTCCGTGAAGAGTTCAAAAATGCTGCAACTTCACAGTTCGGTTCAGGTTGGGCTTGGTTAGTAGCTGATTCTGTAGGCGGTAAACTGTCTATTATGAAAACTGCAAACGCTGATACACCACTAGCACACGGTAAAGTAGCGGTTCTAACTTGTGACGTTTGGGAACACGCTTACTACATCGATTACCGTAACCGTCGTCCTGACTATGTAGATACTTTCCTAGACAAGTTAGTAAACTGGGACTACGCAAACGCTAAGTACAAAGGCCAAGACGCTGGTGTTGAAGAGTAATTAACTCAACGCTAATGCCAATGCGCTAAAGTCTTTGACTTAATGCAAAAAAAGGATGCCCTCGGGTATCCTTTTTTAATTTTGATTATTTATAAAGTTTTATAAAACTCTGAACTGTAAGTGCTCTAAAGCAGAGCGTAACATCTGGATATTGTAATAGGCATGAGCCTTAGTTGAGTTTTGAAAAAAAACATAAAGCTCATCGAAGTGTTGGCGCTGATTTGCAATGGCCTGAGCCCAGCCTTGCATCTCTTGTGGGGTATAGCGATAGTCATGACGTTCGCTCGCGGATAGAGCATTCCACCAGTTTAGGTTGTTACCATGCATTCGTAGATAGCCGGTACGCGTTTGCAGCTTTTGACCTTGGGTAGGAACCTGATTCTGACTGGTGTTTTGGCCCGTGCCTTGAGTAAATAACAATCGCGAATTAGGTAGACCATTGACTTGTGGGTAGTCGACACTGCACCATATAAGCCCAAACTGTTGAAAGCTGTGTTCTACTTGAGGGATGTGCCAGCTGGCATGTCTAAATTCAATAGCCAGAGGATAGTCACTGAACCAGTCAGCAAGTTTAGCCAGATACAGGCGATGGGATTGAGTTCTATCAAAGCCGTGCGGGAACTGGATTAGCAAAGGTGCTAGGCAGTCTGCCTCAATCAAAGGTTGTAGAGCCTCTATAAAGGCGGAGGCATGCTCGGCTGTGGCCTTTAAAGTATGGCTAAAATCTTGGTGCAGCTTAATGGCAAACTTAACCTTACCCTCAGACTTTCTGAGCATACCCTCATAAGCCTTACGGCCCAGGGGGGCATAAAAGCTGCTATTAATCTCAACAGCGCCATAGTGCTTGGCGTACTCGGCCAAAAAGTCTGTTTTCTTAGTGCCAATTGGGTACAGCGTGCCAATCATGTCGGTATCACTATAGCCTCCCGTACCAAGATAAACAGTTGGGGTGAGTGCATTGGAAGCGTTTGGGGTAGGGGTGATCATAAGCGATAAGCTAAGCCAATTTTTATCGGCTGTCAAATACCAACCCTTATTAGTCTATTTGTCGCCGCGTCAGTAACTTTAGTGTTTAAAGCTACCTTAGACTCTAAAGTTATTTTAGACTTGAAGGCTATATCATATAGCATTCGTGAATGTATTGGCATTCAATGCTATAATTCTTTGTTTATGTCTTCAGTGATGCTTTCTTATATTACAAACCTCCCTGTAAGCCCAGTCGTTTACAGGCTCAGTTAGGTTTACTATTGATATAGGCCATTAAGCCCCTATCTATAAGCAGTAGCGAGTTATTGCTATAGCTGTGCTATTTATAAGTACTTAATATCAGTCATAAGTACTTAATATGAGCGGTTTAACTTCAAATTAGTTGGTAGATTTTACATGAATCTCGTAGTCATCGGTGTGAACCATAAAACTGCCCCCGTCGCGCTGCGTGAACGGTTAGCATTTGTGGGCGGCGACATACAGGTGGCGCAAGCACAACTGCAATCTTTGACCGCAGGCAGCCTTATTATATCGACTTGTAATCGCACTGAAATTTATGCTTTAGCGCCCAATACACAAGCATTAGTAGATCAAGTTCCCAGCGCAGACTCATCGGCTCCCCATTCACAAACAAGCCCTATCGAGCCTGTTACCACCGCCGAGCTGACAGAACAGCTGATTCACTGGTTGGCTGGCTTTAAGAGCTTACCCATTGAGCAGGTGCGTCCTTATTTATATGAGTATATTGATGGCCAAGCATTGACCCATTTGCTAAGGGTAGCCGCTGGGCTTGATTCTATGATATTGGGTGAGCCGCAGATTTTTGGTCAAATCAAACGCTCAGTGGCAGAAGCCAAAGAATATGGTTATCTGACCAATCAACTAAACTGGGTTATCGAGCAAATATATGCTGGGGCAAAAAGAGTGCGTAATGAGACGGGCGTCGGCACCCAAGCCATCTCATTAGGCTATGCGGCCTCAAAGCTTGTGACCCAAATCTTCGATAAACCGCAAGAAGCTACTTTTTTATTGGTAGCAGCCGGTGAAATGAACCGTTTAGTGGCTCAACACATCGCCGCGCTTGGTGTAAAAAGAATTCTAATCTGTAACCGTACTCCGCAACGAGCTCAAGCCTTGGCACAAGAGCTGCAACGTCCCGGGTTACAGATTGAAGTGCACGCCTTAAGTGAGCTGGATAATTTATTGTATCAAGCCGATATAGTCAGTAGCTGTAGCGGTAGTATGGATATGCTTATCGATAAGACTATGACCCAGCGAGCCCTGAAAAAACGTCGTTATAAGCCTATGCTAATGGTGGATCTGGCCGTGCCGAGAGACATTGATTCTAATGTGGGCAAGCTGGATGATGTGTACTTGTATTCCGTTGATGATCTGCAACATGTTATCGCTGGTAACCTAGAAAAGCGTCGTCAAGCTGCAGTTGAAGCCGAGCTTTTGGTCAGTCATTTGGTGGTTGAAATCGAGCGCCGTTTCCAAGTGCGCAAAGTGGGACAAGATATCTATGAGTATCGCAATACCAGCCAACAAAAAGCCAATATAGTCTTGCAAGACATGCTGCATCAATTAAGGACTACAGACAGTAGCCCCGAGGAAATGATGATAGAGCTGACACGCCGCTTGACGCAAACCCTCTCTCATGCCCCTTCTTCTTTAATGCGGCGTGTGGCTCATGATGGAAATTCTGAGATGCTAGATGTGATCATAGATGGACTCAAAGAAGCCTATCGCAAAAAATAGCGGCCCCATATGATAGGGCATAGCTGAGGCAAGAAATAAAAAAGGAGTGCTTAAGCACTCCTTTTTTATTAAAAATTATTTATTGAAAGCTGTTATTAAAAACTGTTATTAAAATGAGGGATGCATTAAGGCCGATAAAAAGTGGGGTAATACATTTGGAGATAATAGAATAGTTGCTAATACTCCGAAGCCGCCTCCCCATAAGTGAGCCAAATGATTTATATTCGAGTTGCCTTTTTTATTGGCATGAATGCTATAAGCCACATAAGCGATAGCAAAGACGATGGCTGGGATAGGCACAACCCCAAACAGATATAACATATTCCAAGGAGCCATTAAAATAAATGAGAACAAGATGGCTGATACGCCGCCAGATGCTCCTAGGCTACGATAACGCGGGTCATTCTTATGTTGTAAATAACTGGGAATCATGGCCACGATAATGGCAGCTAAGTACACAGCCAAAAAGCCAAAGCCACCTAAGAACTGATTGAAAAACCCTTCTACTACTCGGCCAAAGAAATACAAAGTAAACATGTTGAATAACAGGTGAGTGCTGTCAGCATGGATGAAGCCGTGGGTAATAAAACGATACCATTCCCCTTTATTAACCGCAGGGGGATAAAAGATAAGCTTGTCCATAAGCCCGTCTTTTTGCCAGGCCAATAGACTGATGATAACGGTGATAATAATAATTAAAGTAGTGTGACTGCTTAATAAACTGTTCAAGGTGAATCCTTACTGGAGAAAATGGGGTATTAAAAAATAGCTTGATAACTGGGTGTATAACTTGGTTAATGATTGGGCTGATGTTTGGATTAACAGGGAGGTTAATATGATTGATTCAATCTTAGCTGAGCGCTGGAAACTAGGTTGCTAGCTATCCTATTAAATAATTACCTCATTAATATGACTAAATTATAGAGAAAAACTTTATCAGTTTGTGACCAAATGATGACTCTGTAACAAGCCTTAACTGAGAATTTACCTGAATATAACGTACAAATCTTAGAGATAATGTATTGTAGTACACAAGTTTGATAAATAAAAAAGCTTAACTTAATTAACTTGTATCAAACCTCTACGACTTAATCGTATTCACTAGTCAAAAAATTAATTTAAAAAAATTAAAACTTAGTGAGAAAAGAGGGATGATTTATTTACATTTACTAAGCATTTTTTCACTATTTAGGAGAGTATTCAATGGATATCATTGGTCATTTAGCCCGTACCGTTACCCCTGCTGTTTTAGGGGACAATCATAACCCTCAAAACGAAAGCTTATTAAAACAGTTTTATGCTTTATTTGCCGCGAAACTTGCGGACAACGATAGTTATAATCGTCTTGGTACTCAAGAGATTAATCGTGAAGATTTAGGTCTATTTGATCGTTTATGGACCGATGAAGGCCAAAAAACAGAGATTGCCAATGAGTTAGCGGCTCATAATAATGTTGATGTTATTTCTGTAAAAGGCCTATTGGCTTCTGCAGCTCCTTTGGCTTTTAATGAAATTAAAAGTTTAGCGGGCAGTACTCCAATTCCTCAGTTCCTACGTGACAACTTAAGCTCATTCCGTGACCATATTCCAGCTTGGGCTACTGCTGTATTGCCAGCAGGTTTATTAGGCGCAGGGGTTGCCGGTGCAGCTAATGCGGCACATACTCACACCACTACTAATGCAGCTCATGCCAATACGGCTGGTCATCGTATTTCAGATACCACCAGTACTGCTCCTTTACAGCGTGAAGAAAAAGAAAGTGGCGGATTCTTAAAGGCACTACTACCTATTATTGGTTTAATTATTTTAGCGGCTCTAGCGTGGGCACTACTAAAAGGTTGCCAAAAAGATCCAGCTCCAGTAGCCACTCCAGAGCAAACTATGCAGCAGCCTGCTGAAACTGCGGTAACAGGCAATACAGAGCTTGACCCTGCAGTATTAACGCTAGCAACAGGCTCAGGTAATGAGTTATTTGCTTGTCGTATCACTGCCGGTAATGATGACTTAGGTAATACAGTTACTAATGCAGTGAAAGATGTGTTCGGTGCTGGTGCTGATGACTGTCGTGCTGAAGTTTATAGCAACGTTGCTACCGATATGCCTGCAGCAGCTCATTTAGGTGCCATTTTACCACTGGTTAAAAACACACCTAATGCTAACGTAATCATTGAAGGTAATGACGTACGTATTGATGCGCCAGATCAAGCTCAGCTTGATAAGCTAGTAGCAGACATTAAAGCAGCTGCTCCTGATCTTAACGTTATTGCAGCAGGTCCTCTAGATTTAGATGCCGAAATTGAGCAAAGTATTGCTGACTCAACAGCAGCAATGGATAACTTAGGTGACAACCCAAATCCTAAAGATGTGGCGCGTGCTTTAAGCCTACAAGTTATCAACTTCGCAGTAGATAAAGCGGATATCCCAGAAGCTAACAAAGCTGTGCTAGACCGTGCAGTAGAAGTTATGAAAAACGTTCCAGAAATGGAATTAATGATCCTAGGTCATACTGATAGTGACGGTGACGACGCTTATAACAAAGAGTTATCACAACGCCGTGCAGAAGCAGTAAAAGCTTATTTAGTATCTAAAGGTGCTGATGCTTCTAAACTTATGACTAAAGGTATGGGTGAAACAGATCCTATCGCTACTAACGAAACTGACAATGGTAAGTTCCGTAACCGTCGTATTGAGTTTACAGTATATGACGAAACTGCAATGGGTACCCAAGAAATTGAAGTAACTCAAGATGCAGCGAAAGTAGCAGAAACCACTGATGTAGAAGTGGCTACAGAAGCTGAAGCTCAGTAATTAGCCCTTAGCTTATAGAGTTATTGATGATCTCTATTAGCTAAAATTAGATCAAGTTAATTACCTAGTTAAACTAAGTACTTCATAAAAAAAAGACCGTCCTCAAAGGGCGGTCTTTTTTGGTTTTATGGATTTAAATATTAGACGTTTTATTAACAATAATTAGTAGGGTCTTTTTCTTGATTAACGCTCTGCTGCTCAGCAAAAAAGGCGTCAACAATGTTTTGCTTGGCAGTTGCCCAATAGTCAAACTGAGCACAAGTAGCCTCTAAACTACCTTGCCACTGCGGTATCTCGCTGCGCATGGCTTGCAGACGTTGCTGGTTAGGAGTAGGCAGCTGAGCCGCGGTTTCAATCGCCTGTAGGGCAGCTTCTCGATCGTTACATACCAACGCCATATCACAGCCGGCAGTTATCGCAGCCGTCACTCGAGCACCGATATCACCAGCGGTATGAGCCGCTTTCATCGACAAATCATCAGAGAACAACACACCTTGGAAGCCTAACTGTTGACGGGCAATGTCTTGGAGCCAAATTTTAGAGAAGCCTGCAGGCTTATTGTCCACCTGACTGAAAATCACATGGGCGGGCATAACCGCATCTAGCCAAGGCTGACACTGAATGAAGGGCTGTAAATCGGTCTGCTTAATTTGTTCAAAACTACGCTCATCGATGGCATCGGCCACATGCGAATCTGGAGCGATAGAGCCATGACCTGGGAAGTGCTTGCCTGTGGTGGCCATGCCTGCTGCTTTCATACCGCGCATAAACTGCGTAGAGAGCGCCACAATGGCTTGGGTATTGGCATGAAAGCTTCTATCTCCAATAACTTGGCTGACCCCATTGATATCGAGTACAGGGGCGAAGCTAACATCGATACCGACAGCCATTACCTCAGTGGCCATTAAGTAGCCACAATCATAGGCTAGCGATAAAGCGCGGCAAGGATCGGTATCAAACAAATCACCCAGTTTTCCCATCGCCGGTAGGGGCGTAAATCCTTTACGCAGTCTGGCCACGCGGCCGCCTTCTTGGTCAACCCCAATAAGAATCTGTGGTTTTAGTTGGTGAATCTCATCACAAAGTTGGCGTACTTGCTCGGGGGTATCAACGTTACGGGCAAATAAAATGATGCCACCAACCTCTGCACGACTTAATACCAAGCGATCCTCTTCAGTAAGCTCAGTACCGGCTACATCAATCATTAAAGGTCCGTACATAAAGGTTCCCCTTGAAATTTATTACACTAAAAATGAATGAGGTATTATTACAGTAAATGTTAGGAATACCAATACCTAAGCTCTCTGTGCTTTTCTTTATTATTGGTAATTCACGGCCAAGCCATTAAAATAATTTTCGTCTGAATGTAAAATTAGGTAAGAATGCTTATACAGTTTTAGACAGTCAAGGACTGATTGTTGTGCTAATATCAGGTCATTATGTCCATATCAAAAATAATGAGCGAGAATAGTTTATGAGATTTCAACCAACACAGCTGGTGTTAAGTGCCGCCGCTATTGGGGTAGCCGGAATAGTTTTTTCGCAAAGCTATACCACGGCAATGGCATCGGACAAGGCTGCTTTTGTTGCCACTCCAGAACAAAAATTGACGACAAGACAAGTGGCGGCTTTATTAGATAGAGCTCACTACTCTAATAAACGTTTTGATTCAGAAATGGGTATGCAAGTAGTAGAGATGTACTTTGATCGCTTAGACCCAAATCATACTTTATTTTTACAGTCTGATATTGATGAATTGACTAAAAAATATGGCGCTTCTTTTGCGGATAGACTAAAGCAAGGGGATTTAACCGCCACCCAAAATATCTTCAATCGTTATATTCAGCGTTCAAATGAATACTATAATTTTGCAGATAAGTTTTTAAGTAAAGAGATTGATCTCAACCGTAATGACTCAGTGATATTAGATAGAGAGAAAGAGCCTAGATTTACTACGGCTAGCGAACAGCAAAAATACTGGGAGCGTCAACTTACGCTACAAATTATTAACTTAACATTAGGGCAGGAAGAAGATAAAGCCCGTGATGAGTTATATACCAAACATCCAGAATTGACCAAAGGTAATGACCTAATCTTAGGCGAAGATAGAAACCCTAGAGAAGTGTTATTAAACCGCTTACATCGTCAGCAAGAGCAGTTAGATCGGATTAAAAGTGATGAGATTATGGAGTCAGTGTTAAATACTGCCATGCTCACCTACGATCCTCACAGTAACTACTATGCTCCTGTGCAATCCGTAGAGATGCAAGTACAGTCTAACCTGCAATTAGAAGGTATCGGCGTAACCATTCGCCCTTACCGTAAAAACCCTGATTATACCCAAATAGTGACTCTAGTAGAAGGGGGCCCAGCGGCTAAATCTGGTCAAGTACAGCCCAATGACTTAATCATGGCTGTGGCCAAAGATGGAGAAAATCTTCAAGATGTGGTGGGCTGGTCTACTCGTGAAGTAGTAGCGTTAATCCGAGGCAAGCGTGGTACTGATGTCACTGTAAAAGTGAAGCAGCCCAATAGTCCAGATGCTGCTGCTCGTACCATTGTATTGACTCGTGATGTTATCGAGCAAGAAGATGCCGGGGTTACCCACCGCATTGTGACTGTTAAGCCTGAAGGCAGCAATCAAGAGAAGCGCATTGGGGTGTTAGAGATTCCAAGCTTCTACTTAAACTATCAAGCCCGCCGCAGTGGCCAAGACTATCGAAGCGTTAGCATCGATACTCAAAATGAGCTGAAGAAGCTTAATGAGAAAAATATTGATGGCTTAGTGGTTGACCTACGTAATAACCCAGGTGGCTCACTGGATGAAGTTGCCAAAATGCTGGGGCTGTTTATTAAAGAAGGGCCTTTGGTTCAAATCCGAGATAACCGCGGTAATGTCCAGGTTTATCAAGATGAGGATGGCGGTAAGCAGCTGTATTCTGGAGACATGGTAGTGATTACCAATATGGCTTCAGCCTCTGCCTCTGAGATTTTTGCCGCCGCTATTCAAGACTATGGCCGCGGTTTGGTAGTGGGTAGTACCACTACTGGTAAAGGCTCGGCACAGATTCAATTAGACAGCTTAGCACTGGGCTCTGCCACTTTAACTCAGCGTAAGTTCTACCGCGTTACAGGGGGCAGTACCCAAAATAAAGGCGTCGTTCCTGATATTCCTTTAATTAACATCTATGAAGGCGCAGAGTTTAGTGAGCGCGATCAGAAAAACGCCATGGCTTGGGATACCATTAAGACTTCTCCTTATAAGCCAGAAGGTAAGTTTACCAGTAATACCTTAGCCACCCTTAATCAGCAATCTAAGATTCGTCAAACCACCAACCCGCAATTTGTGTATTTAGACACCTTAAATAAAGTGCGTAATATGGAGGACGATAAAAAAGCGGTGAAACTTAATATTAATGAGCGCCGTGCTCGTCAAAAACAAATTGAGCAAAAAACTCTAGATGCTGAGAATGCACGCCGTAAAGCTACAGGTCTCAAGCCTTATGAGAGTTGGACACAGTATCAGGCTGCTGTTGAGTCAATGTTTGAAGAGCGCAGTCGTCTGAAGAATGATGAGCGTCCTAAATTGCCAGAGGATGAAATTTATGTCATTGAAGCGGCGAAGATTATGTTAGAGGCCAATAAACTACAAAGATTTCAGCAGTTAGAAGATTCTAAGTAGCTTTAGCGGAGCTTTTAAAAACGGAACTTTTAAAGCTTCAAGCAAGTTAGCTATTTAATTATATGTTTTTGAAAACCTTTATACCTCAAGGGGTGTAAAGGTTTTTTTGAACCATTTTTTGGAGCAAGAGTAGGGAGGTGGATTAATAATATGGCTGTGTAAGCATATGCTTACAACACATAACGCTTTGGCGACTTACATGAGAACTCTCAATTTGAGATTATAGCTTCACGGCATCAAGGACGATGACTCAAAGGATTGAGTGCTTTATTTGATTGGTCTAAGGTTATAACCTAGGTTGTAAGCCCCAAAACGACAAATAAAGATACCGGGTTAAGGAAGATAGGCTGTTACAAGAATTTAAAAGTTTTAAATTCGATAATAGCCACCTATGAACTTTTTAGCGAGTACTTTGATTAATAGTTATTATAGTTAAAGTACTTTAGTTAAACAGTATCTAGGCTGATACGGAGTCATAGGGTTAGTAAGGAGACACACCCTTTTATTTTAGTATGACAGGATGTGATACTTAAGATCAAAGGGAAAGGTAAGTTAGAGCAGGATGCTCGCTATAGTTGACTATTCTAGGATGGGGTAGAAGACGATAAGGTGTCAGGATGACTACAGTAAAAGCCGCATAACGTGAGTTATGCGGCTTTATTGTTTTTCTTTTACTAGATAAACAAGGTGCTAAATGACTGGACTAAACGTCATGCTTAGTTCGCCACTCGCGCACTTGTTGTTCCACTTTCTCTTTGGTATGTCCGTAGCGTTCCTGGATTTTGCCTACCAACCTATCAAAGCTGCCTTCCGCATGCGTTAAATCATCATCAGTAAGATCAGCCCATTCTTGTTTTATTTTGCCTTTTAGCTGGTTCCACTCACCTTTAAAAGTATCCTTATTCATGCCTCTATTCCTTTTTTATATTTTAAAAAATTATTGATTTTTATTTCACGATATGTACTTAGTTGGTTATCAACCAGGTTTTCAGCGAATTAAGTTTTAACTGTTTTAGTTAAATAGCTATTTCTAATAACTATATATTCCAATAAACATATATTTTCAATAGCTGTTAATTAATGCTAAAGACCTATAACCAATAACTAGTATGCCCTTTATCTGAGTAAGCTGTGTATCAACTCTTAGAGGATATCAGGGTGTTTGTGTTGTCATTGTTATTGAAATCTAACCACATTAACTGTCTAATAAACACAGTGATTATCTAACCACAATGATTATAAGGTCTTAGCAGGGGTCTTAATGAGTTCGCTGGCTCTGTAACGTTTAAATTCTAGCCCTTGTTGAACGCTTGAAGGCTCATGAATAATATTTGTAAGCATATGCTTACACGCACTGACGCCTATTACGTCTTACATTGGTTTCGTTAATTTGAGAACATAGCTTTACTGAATCAAGGATGATGAATCAGGATAAAGAGGTTAACTCTTTTATCAGGATCTATAGTAAGGACACACACTTTGGCTAAGCATTCATAGGATGTGAAGTTTGGTTTAGAGTGATAAGTACACCAAGAGCAGGAAGCTCATGTTATTATCTATTCTAGGATGGGGTAGAAAATAATAGACTGTCAGGATGACAATAACAAAGCCGCATAATAAACGTTATGCGGCTTTGTTGTCTCTGGCTGTTAAGCAATAAATAGCTTTGTAAGCATATGCTTACAGCCACAGACGCTATTACCACTTACATTGGGTGAGGTAATTTGAGATTATAGCTGTACGGCATTAAGGATGATGACTCAAAGGATTGAGTGGTTTAATTGGTTACAATGATGACTTCCGTTGTAAGGATAAGCTGCTATTAGATTAGCAAGTATGAGCAATATATCTAGGATGATATGGAGCCATATTGAAGTAGGGATGCACGACTGGGCTGTAAGAATTACAGTTACAGGGGTTAAAAGAAAGAGCAGGATGCTCGCTAGTATTAACTATTCAGGGATGGGGTGGTTAATATTATAGTCAGGATGACACAAAGCGAAAGCCGCATAACGTAAGTTATGCGGCTTTGTTCTTTTAGCAAACATTGAAGTTAATAAATATTGAAGTTAGCAAGCCTTTATTCTTTTTGAAACTTTAATACTTTTAAGACTGGCTAAGCGGCTAAGTCGTCTATTTATAATGAGTCGGCAAAGTCGCTTCAAGAATCAATCCTGAGATACCATCTTGACGGTTGTAAGCCACAAGCTCCCCTTGATGCACCAGGATAATGGCATGAGCAATGGCCAATCCTAAGCCATAACCATTATATTTCTTTTGAGGGGCCTGAGGTGGGTTTAAGCGCTCTCTAGAGGTGCTTAATCTGACAAAGGGTTGAAAAATACGCTCGAAATCCGCTTCCGCCACCCCAGTGCCTTCGTCAATAACTTGTATCCTTAGATAAGGCGTCTGATGCTCTGGATGAATAAAAGTGTCTAGGCTAACCTTGACACTTGATCCCGCTGCGGTGTGGGTAAAGGCATTACGAATAATGTTTTCAAAAGCACTGTGTAACTGCTGCGGGTCTCCCCTTAGCTTGTAGCTATCTTCAGCTGCAGAGTTTTGCGATTTTACGGGCTTTCCTTTATTCAGAAACAGCCACTGCCAATCAACTGCCTTATCTTGAAACTCAAAGCAAACATCTTGCTTAATTTCATCAATAAGTTCATATAAATCAATTTCTTGATAAGCCTCTATATCCAAAGTATTTTGGCGCATTTGCAGGGATTGAATTTGTATGATGTGCTCAATAAGCTCGTTCATACGTAGCGATTCTTTTTCAATCCGATCTAGATAATGCCCGGCTTCAGGGGCGAAGTCACGGGTAAGCTCTGTAGCCACATCTAGTCTGGCCAGGGGAGAGCGCAGCTCATGAGAGATATCACTAAGCATTTGTTTACGAGCCAGCTCACTATTGGCCAAGCGGGTAGACAGCTTGGAGACGTCCTTTGCTAATAGACCCAGCTCGTCATTGCCTAGATTTTTTAGCTCCTCTCCTGCGGTAAATCGGCCTTCACTCATTAGATGCACCGCTTTTTGTACCCGCTGGATACGGCCCGTTAAAGCTCGGCTTAACCAATAACAGACTAAGATACTAAACAGTAAAATCAGCGATACTCTTATTAAAGTATGATCTTTACGTAGGGACATCAGGTCGCGTAACAACAGTCTAGGTTGTAACTGTACGATATAAGTTTTTCCACTGCTAGAGATTACGGTGGTATCTTCTAATTCTGGATAGTTGGCAATGTCAGCATTGACTTGTTGCCAAGGTTGTTCACTGAAAGTTGAAAAGAAGCGCGAATATTGCTGTTCTGAATAGGGGTACTGCTGGGATTCGGTCTCATTTATGCGCGGTGCGGCATGCTGAAACTCAGAGCGGGTGGCGGGTCTATAGGGACCTCCACGGTTGGATTCAGAGCGAGAACGCCCAAACTTAGGGAGGACTTGCTCACCTTTGTCATCCACAATACGCATTTGTGATAATAACCATCGATTTTCACGATATAACTGCTTAACTGTCTGCAAATCATCATTGGTTAAGGCGGCGACAGTCTCTTGGCGGGCGATGAGTAAGCGCGCCACTTGCATCTGCATTCTATTATTGAGCTCTTTTGCATTGATCCAGCGCTCTATACCCACTGATAAGGCAGAGGTCAGCAGTAAAATAGCCAACATGCTAAGAAATAGCCGCCAGAATAAGTTAAGGGGCTGATAAAATCGATGTCGACGCGCTTTTTTTGCCGCAGTTTTATTCATAAAAGTAATACTCTATAACATCAGCTGGCACTATAAGACCAGCTGATAGCCTTTGCCGCGAACGGCCTTGATGGGGTCTTCATGGAAAGGCTGTAATTTTTTTCGTAGCCGAGAGACATGAACATCTAAGCTGCGATCAAGAGGTTGTAGTTCGCGTTGCAACACAGTTTGTGAGAGCCACTCTTTGCTCGCCACGTTGCCTTGCTGCTGTAGTAAGGCGACCAGCAAATCAAATTCGGTACCAGTAACTTGCAGATTTTCACCATCTACCTTACAAATTCGGTGTACTTGATCGAGCTCTAACCGCTCATGTGTTAGCGGAGCAAAATCGGAGCTTTGAGCCGTAGTGCGTTTAATAACGGCATTAATACGGGCCAATAGCTCACGGGGGTTGCAAGGTTTGGCGATATAATCATCTGCCCCCAGCTCTAAACCAATAATGCGATCAATCTCATCGCCTTTTGCAGTCAGCATGATGACAGGCGTTTGGGTTAAGGTGGGCAGTTGGCGTAGCACACTTAGCCCATCAATTTTGGGCATCATAATATCGAGCACAATTAAGTCATAAGTATGCATTCTAACTTTTTCCAAGACCTGCTCTCCATCATAGACACAGTCACACTTAATCCCATGGTTGGTTAAATATTCAGACAGTAAGTCTGAGAGTTCGGTGTCGTCATCGCCTAATAAAATATGTGTCATGAACAAGTCCTAAAAATTAAATAATTAATGGCCCCAAACGTAGAACTTTTGCCCATCAGTTTAAATAAAATCTTTGCAAATGATAAGGGTTAAGAATACTAACTAGGGCTGTTGCCACAAGCAAGTAAAGAAGTAGGCAAGCGTAGCAATTGTTACCTTTCTTAAACTTTCATCAAATTAAGTTACGTGCAACTGTTCTATCATAAGGCCATCAAGGAAAAGGCTACGCAAATAAAGGGTTGGGTATTGATAACTAAACCAGCTGCAAGCTCTGTTCCAGAAATCCAAATTAACAAATGACATTTAATTAGCCATTTAATCAGTAATGACATACATAAAGGGTAACTATTATGAAAAAATTAGTATTAAGTTCTGTACTAGCGGTATCGGGTAGCTTAGCAATGGTAGGCTGTACTCAGGCTAGTGCTGTATCGGAATCTCAAACCACCCCAACCACTAAGATGCAGCAAGCTAAGCAAGGCCAACATCATAAAGGTGGCCAACATATGGGCAAACGTGGTGGTGGTTATGAGAAACTTAATTTGACCGAAGAGCAAAAAGCTCAAATGAAAGCGTTGAGAGAGGCACAGAAACAAAAGCACCAGGCCAATCGTCAACAACATAAAGCTCAAATGCAGCAGCTGCATGCTCAGACTCAAGCCTTGATAAATAGCCCTACTTTAAATACCGCTAGCTTAAATAGCTTAGCAGAGCAACAAGCTGCTTTTTCGAAGCAAAGATTTATTGAACGCGTTCAAACTCAACATGCCATGGCGCAAATTCTGACTGATGAGCAAAAAGCTCAGTTAGAGAAAATGCGTGAAGAAAGAAAGGCTAAATTTAAAAGCAAAATGGCCAAAAGAGCCGATA
Organism: Psychrobacter sp. UBA3962; assembly: GCF_002385225.1. Taxonomy (GTDB): domain Bacteria; phylum Pseudomonadota; class Gammaproteobacteria; order Pseudomonadales; family Moraxellaceae; genus Psychrobacter. Next base: position 32,841 of record NZ_DGDC01000038.1, read on the forward strand.
ATTCTAAGGCCTCTGCTCAGTAATTAAAGTATTAAAATCAAAGCCTATCTCTAAAAAAGACAATCTCTAAAAACTGTTTCTAAAAAAAGCGATCCTAGGATCGCTTTTTTTATGGAGTGTAAAAAGGTAGTTGAGCCTAGACCTAGTTAAGCTTCACGGGCCACGCTGGCTTGTAGTGCAGGTGGCAAGTCTAATAACTCTAGCTCTGAGTCTTCTAGGTGCTCAGGACGTGCCACAACCAAGGCCTCAAAGCCTGAATTGTCTTCAGTAGCAGTGGCATTCACCACCTGAATTTTATCCATGCTTTCCCCAGCCTGTGGCACCTCGCCCTGACCTTTAACCCGGTGTAAAAACGCTTTTGGTGAGGCCTTGAAATAGATACGAGCGATAACCTCTTGACCGATATAGCAGCCTTTATCATAGTCTACGCCGCCGCGCTGATGTAGTCTTAACTCTTGCGGCTGGAACTGACCTTGGGTAGCTTCCACAATCCAGTAATTACCTGTGGCAATACTTAAGGCTTGCCATTTATCAATATCACAATTATCTGCAGTTTGGCTAAAGGTGGCCTCTTCAGTATTGCTCTCTGAGCCTAACACACAGGGGTAGATATCAATAGGTTCGGAGGTAGTGATTTTTGAGAAGGCCCCATACTTTTTTATATGAGCTTGTAAGCTTGGTAAGCAGTCAGCGGCAATCACAATATCAAACTGGTCTTCAGATTGTTTTTTTACCCAAATACCAAACTCAATACGCCCTTTAAGATTGGCAATGGCGGCGGGCAGATAACTTAGCCCTATTTTATCTACGTTGACAGTAAGCTGGCTTTGCAAAAATTTTGCAGCCTCAGGGCCTTGCAAAGTGAATTGTTTAAAAGATAAGTTACTCACAATTGGAATCCTTTTTTAGTTGTTTTGATTAAGGTGTTGTAATAGATAGCGATAAAGGTTTCTCATATAGTGCCAGTTATTATAGAGGCTTAGCAATTAAGCTATGTAATTAGCTGTATACAAAAAGCTATTTTCATTTATGTTGGCAGGACTAGAGAATATCAAGCACAGGCTCGAGCAAAAAGTTGCGGTTTAGGCTACAATACTAAGCGATATCGATTCAATACTATATCTTAAATAATGGAAATGAGGATAAAATGAGCTTACCTAATTGCCCTAGTTGTGATTCTGATTTAACTTATGAAGATGGTGCCTTATTGATTTGTCCAATGTGTGCTCACGAATGGACAGCTGCTGAGGCAGACGGTACTGTGGCCACAGAAGAGTCTGATAATGTGATCCGTGATGCGGTTGGTAACGAGTTGCAGGATGGTGATGCTGTGACTGTGATTAGAGACCTAAAAGTAAAAGGCTCTTCTACACCGCTTAAAGTAGGTACCAAGGTGAAAAGTATTCGCTTAATCCATGACGCACCAGATGATCATGATATCGATTGTAAGATTGAGGGTTTTGGTCAAATGAAGCTAAAGTCTTCTGTGGTGAAAAAAGCCTAATGCGGTAGCCTTTAAAGTGATAAATGGGCTACTTTAATAGTGCTATTAAAAATAAAAAACCTCGCAATGAGCATTGCGAGGTTTTTTTGTTTCTGATAAAAGTGGATAGGCACAATATAAGCAGCGATATAAGCCATCATTGCTCTTAACAAGCCATGTTTTATTGTAGTAACTAGATTTTCTAGATTGAATTTAGCGGGGTAAAAAATGTCATAACTGCAAGTAGTAATTGGCTTACAGAGTATCCCATAACAATTTTAAGGGTTTAAATAACTAACGCATAAAACAATTCATAGGTAGCAATTTTGAGTAAATAAAGCCCTTCTTATTTGCTATAATAATTAAATAAATCTATCTAATTGTGATTAGATGGTTAACGATGAGGAGTGAGTATGTCAAAGAAAAGCAATAAGCCCGAAAAGATTAGTGATGACTATGTAACCAATAGTAAGAAGATCGAACAGTACGAAACGCAGAAGAAAAAAGACAGTTCACGAATCAAAACCAAAGCAGTGATCGATCAAGTTCTGCTAAAAGACCTAAATGAAGGAAACTTCGAGGGCATCGCTGATCACTTACAAGCTTTAATCCATGATGCATCGCCTGATGATCTTGAAAAGCTTAAAGACTTATTTGCCAAACATGCTTTAGCCAATACCGTTAAAACAGGCTTGAAAAAAGACGACGAGCTATCAAATAACTGGCGTGAAGGGGGCTACCCTTATAAGAATCGCTTATCGCGTAAAACTTATGAAAAACAAAAGTACCATCTGCAAGTAGAGTTGCTTAAGCTTCAAAAATGGGTTCGAGAAAATAATCAAAAAGTCGTTATTATTTTTGAAGGTCGTGATGCCGCTGGTAAAGGCGGATCTATCAAGCGTTTTATGGAGCATTTGAACCCCCGTAGTGCTCGAGTGGTCGCTCTAGAGAAGCCAACAGAGCGCGAAATGGGGCAGTGGTATTTCCAGCGCTACATTCAGCATCTACCTTCGGCCGGTGAAATGGTGCTATTTGACCGTTCTTGGTATAACCGTGCCGGTGTTGAGCGAGTCATGGGTTTCTGTACTGAAGAGGAATACGCCACCTTCATGCGTCAAACTCCTGAGTTTGAAAAACATTTAATTGATTCAGGCATCCATTTGGTTAAGTTTTGGTTCTCGGTAAGCCGTGATGAGCAGCGTCGCCGCTTTAAGCAACGTGAAGCGCATCCCTTAAAACAGTGGAAATTATCGCCAATTGATTTGGCCTCACTGGACAAATGGGACGAATACACCTTGGCAAAAGAAGCCATGTTCTATAACACAGATACCGCCGAGTCGCCTTGGATTGTGATTAAGTCAGATTGTAAAAAGCGTGCTCGTTTGAATGCCATGCGTTATGTGCTAAACAAACTTCCGTATGAAGGCAAAGACCAAAAACAAGTGGGTAATGTAGATCCATTAATTGTTGGTCGAGCCGGTGCTCTATATGAGCTAGGTGAAAAATCAGACTTGACCATCTAATTGGTCAGATTTGATCCTCTAGTTAATAAATAAGGAGCAATCATGTGATTGCTCCTTATTTTTTTAAGTCATTTAGTATTTAAGGTTATTGAGTAACTGGAATGTTAATTACAAGATAGACCTTAAGCTAGGCACTTATTTTGCCCATTTTAATCAACCTAGAAGTAATAGAGCCTTTGGTACGTTGATGACGCTCCGCTAGAATATCCACGCTATCACCATTATCGAACCCTTGATTAAGACTTTCTTCTTCCTCTGTTTTCCAAGGCTTACCTGCATTGTCCGGTAACTGTGCTTGGCGCTCAATCCATCTGATACGGGCTTGAAGGGCAGGAATAGCCGCTTGCAAAGCCCGTTGAACATCATCATTTAAACAAAGGCTGTTAGGCGCTAGTGGCTCATCAGACAGAGGGTTTATACCTTCACTGAGCTTTTCAATAATACGAAAAGCTTCAAAAGTATGCATAGGAGCGACTACTACTTCAGGTTGGGCCGGTGATTCTACTGCTGTTTTTTTATCATCCATGAGGGATAAAAATTCCTTTTGATAGAAAGTGTATTTAGTTTGGTTATTTTTATGCTGATGGTTAAAATAACTAAACTAAATTAACATAAAAACTAATCAATAAGAACATTTTCTTTTAAGGTTAATACTTCACACTCACCCATATCCCACTCATGGTGGCTAACAATGATTAGTAGCCCTTGCTTTTGGTGCTCGCGTACACTGTTCCAAACTCGTTCACGGGTCACAGTATCTAGTCCAGCAAATGGCTCATCAAGCAGTAAAACTTTGCGCGGCTTTAAGAGCAGTCTGGCTAGAGCAACTCGTCTGGCCTGACCCCCAGAGATGGCTGCCCCATATTCGCCTAGAGCAGTTTGTAATCCTTGTGGTTGTGCTTGTAGCCAAGGCAGTAGACCTACTTTATCCAAAGCTGATAGTAGCTCCTCTTCAGTGGCATCAGGTTTGCCCAGGCGAAGGTTAGCGGCTAATGTCTGATCAAAAATATCCAGTTGTTGCCCTAGATAACCTAGCTGATCTTGCCAGTCATAAGCAAACCAGTTTTGCTCATTGAGTGTTATTTCACCTGATTGCACTGGCAATTCACCGGCCAAAGCTTGTAGCAGGGTAGATTTACCACAGCCGGAAGGGCCTTTGATAATCAAGGGCATACCAGATTGGACGCTGACACTGACTTCTTTGGCACCTACCAAAGCGCCTGGAATCTTTGCAGAAACATTGCACAGCTCAGCGTGCATTTGGCCTGTTGTTAACGTTAATCCCTTTTCAATATCTGTAGCAGTTATATTAAGCTCTGGTTGATTGGTTGCAGGGTGTAGTAGCGCATTAAGTCTGTCTTTGGCAGAGATGCTATTACCCATGGCTAAATAGTGTTGACCTAGTGGCACAATAATCTCTTGAATACCCAGTAATCCTAAAGTTACTGCCAGTGCTAACGGCACATTAATGTCGGTGGCTAACGCAGTAGAGGAATTAGTTAACTGATATATCGAAAACAATACCACTAATACTGCGGCATAACAGAACCACTGAATAAGCAGCATATAGCTAGAGCGGTGTTTCTGTGCCTTCCATTCTAAGGCCTGTAGCTTATCGTCTTGGGCAGTATAATCCTTAGTTTGTGTTTGCCATTGTTGCCAAAGTAGCAGCTGAGTAATGATTGCCAGTGGCGCCAATAACTTCTGGCGTCTAGACTCTGCAACTTGTGATAAATGCTTGGCGCTTTGGATGCCTTTAAGGCTAGCGATGAAAGGCAGTAGTAAAGCGGATAATAGCAATAGATAAATCACAATCTTACTGGTTGAACTCAGTGGCAGAGCCCAACCAATGAATGCAGCCAACAATAGCATGGACACACTACCGATGAGCCAAGGGGAGATGACCCTGAGAATAAACTCATCTAACTTATCAATATCACTCACTAAGCGGTGCATATACTGGGAAGCATGTAGTGTGTTGCGCTGCTGCACTAAGGGGAGCGCTGCTAATCGATTAAAGAAGCGTAAGCGCAACGTTTTTAACAAGTCAAATACCGCATTGTGCGATACCATCAGCTCTCCATAGCGTCCAGCTGTTCTTGCCATGGCAAGCATTCGAATAATGCCGGCGGGTAACATATAGTTAAAGCTGTGCGAGCCCACCGCAATCATCCCTGCCAAAGCAGCGCCGGTAATGAACCAGCCGGAGATCATCAATAGCGCAATCATAGAAAGGGCTGTGACCAATCCTAAGATCCAAGATATTACCCACAGATCAAAGGAGGGCTTAAACATATCACGCAGACGAAATACGGGAGCGTTGGTCGTCAATGAAGACTGCTGATTTGAGCTTGTGTCGGATTTGGCTAAGACTTGTTTAGTCATGATCTTCTCCCTTTACCGTTACTGCTGCAGGTAGTGATAGCCTAATGACATCATCTAACCAATCAAGTTGCTGGTGGGCATGAGTAATCCAAATCACCGTTTTACCTTTACTAACCCGCTGCAGTAGCTGATGGATTCTATCTGCAGTATCTGGATCAAGGTGCTCTGTAGGCTCATCGAGCAGCCATAAACTGTCTTGTCTAAGCAGTAATTGAGCAATTCCCAAACGCTGCTGTTGCCCGCCAGACAGCCCTTGTCCTCTATCTCCAAGCTGGGTATGGAGTCCTTGGGGCAAGCGTTTAATCAGTGACCACAGCTCAACTTCTTCTAGCGCTTCGATCAACTGTTGATCACTGGCCTCTGGATTGGCAAGTCGTAAGTTTTGAGCAATGGTTAATGGCATCAAGGCCACTTGCTGTGCCAGATAGCCAATATGTTGTCTTAATTGCGGTGCAGGCACTTGTTTAATATCAATGTTTTGCCCATTGGCAAAGCTAATCTCAATCTTACCTTGATAATCAACAAAGCCCATAATGGCCTGCAATAGGCTAGATTTCCCACTGCCACTGTCACCTACTAAAGCCACCCGCTGTGCTGGCTGGAGCGTAAAGCTAATCGGAGCCAAGCGGGTACGATAAGTTTGTGCCTTTAAGTCAGGGCACTCAGAATCATTTTCACTGTCTGAATCAGTAATGGCAGTGCGAATGCTCAATTGGTTAATGTTTAATCCAAAAGCTTGCGATAAATCCACAGGACTTGAGCTGTTGGTAGTCATAGGCACGGTGTCTAAGGCATTATCAGTGCTTGATTGGGCTGCTGAAATAATAGGTAACAGGCTTTGAACAGCCCCTTCAGCTTCCGCCTTGGCATGATAGTCTGCTCCCAATTGACGAAGGGGGACGTAAAACTCAGGGGCCAAAAGTAAGATGAATAGCGCCCCAAAATAACCCACCGGGACATGCCCTTTGTCCCACGGCAAAATTCCCATTAGACCAAAGCCCAGATAAACGGCCACTAGAGCAATACTTAGGGCAGCCAAAAATTCCAACACAGCACCATTTAAAAAAGCAATTTTTAACACATCCATAGTGCGGCGGCGGTAATCTTCGCTGCTAATGGCTAAATCTTGCTCGGCAATGGAGGTAGCTTGTAAACGTTTTAGCGTTGGCATACCACGAATCCAATCTAAAAAACGGCCACTTAATTGAGACAAGGCGCCAAATTGGGCAGCACTTTTTTTGGCAGTGAGGTGACCGATTAGAATCATAAATATCGGTACCAGGGGCGCAGTCATGAGTAGTAGAGCTGCGGCAAACTTGCTTTGCCAAGCCACAGCGATCAACAAGATAAGCGGGGTGGTCACAGTGACGTTCTTTTGGACACTAAAACGGCTAATGAAGCCATCTAAAGCATCGGTCTGATCAATAATCTGACTGGAGATACTGCCATCGCTGCCAAAGTGGCGCAAGTTAGGGCCTAAGTGAGCCATGGTGGTTAATAATGACTGCCTTAGATCTGTTCGGACTTGTAAGCTGGCACGAGTGCTTAATAACTCCCGTCCCATATTTAATAAAGGGCGCAGTATAAAACAAGCCGCCAACGCACCGAACCACATTAAGTTAACCCCAGTGGATAAAGGTACCTTATCAAAATAATTGGTCAACCATAAGCTAAATATATTAGCAATAAGCCAAGCTTGCGCTACAAATAGCAGGGTACTAAGGATTGTGAGTAGCCACGCAAGATTTAAAGGGCGGCGCACGGTATTTACCAGCTGTTTTAAAAAGCTTTTTTCGGCAGTTGAAAGGGTGGCCATAGTAGTTTCTGTCTTAAAAAAAAGAGAAAATTATGAGAGGCAAAAGTTAAAAAATGGTGCAACAATAAGAGTATACTTTAATAAGCATTCTAAGCTTACTGCTTTGAAAAGCCAATGTATGTTAATGTATCTAACTAATGTGCTAGCAAAGATTAGTCGCTGTTTACTTACTTATAAAGGTAAGTAAACAAGGCGAGTAAAAGTTACATTAGTGAGGACTGTGAAAGAAAGTTAAAGGATACCTGGAACAAATATTGATATTTAGGTAATATACGCAGAATAAATCCATAAATTAATAATGGGTATTTTTAAATACCTATTTGGTATTATATTTCTAATATTTTATTAAATTGTAGATTATAATATAGGCAGTTAAGTTTTCTGAGTAAACGTTTATTAGCAGTGTTGTTTTAAGTAGTTGCTTTTTAGAGTTGTTCAACGACACCTTAGGGATTCAATAGTCATTCGTTTTCGATAGGGCTTAAGTATTTTGCAGGTGTTGAAACTTATCGGTAATGCAGGATTGTTCACTCAGTTGGTTTAATGGTGTAAAGGGAGTGGGTGCATTAGGGCAAGCAAGCAAGGATGTGAGCGATAAACGCCTTAAGTTATGCAAATCAAATGACAGTGTGAATTAATCCTTCTTTTTAGGAGGTTTAGTATGATTACTGAACATCTAGTTGATATATCCCGCTTGCAGTTTGCGGTGACAGCGCTTTACCACTTTCTATTCGTCCCATTAACTTTGGGAATGGTATGGATTCTAGTCATTATGGAATCCGTTTATGTCACGACCGGTAATCAAATCTGGAAGGACATGACCAAATACTGGGGCAAGCTATTTGGTATTAACTTTGCTCTAGGGGTAACCACAGGGATTACCATGGAGTTCCAGTTTGGTACCAACTGGGCTTATTACTCACACTATGTGGGTGATATTTTTGGTGCCCCGTTAGCCATTGAAGGTCTAATGGCTTTCTTCTTAGAATCCACCATGGTGGGTCTATTCTTCTTTGGTTGGGACAGACTGTCTCGTGCTCAGCACCTTATCGTTACCATACTAATGGCGCTGGGAACCAACCTTTCTGCACTATGGATTTTGATTGCTAACGGTTGGATGCAAAGTCCTGTTGGGGCTTCGTTTAGCTACGAAACCATGCGTATGGAAATGGACAGCTTTGCTACCATCTTACTTAACCCAGATGCCCAAAACAAATTTGTGCACACAGTTTCAGCTGGCTATGTCACAGCGGCTGTCTTCGTTTTAGCCATTTCAGCACTATATCTATTGCGTAAACGCGATGTGCCTTTTGCTAAACGTAGCTTTCAGGTAGCCTCAGCCTTTGGTTTAGCCTCAATCTTGAGTGTTATTGTCCTAGGGGATGAGTCAGGCTACTCGATTGGTGCCGCTCAGCAAACTAAGATGGCAACCATTGAAGCCATGTGGCATACCGAGCCAGCGCCTGCTTCGTTCAACCTAATTGCTGGTATCAACGAAAAAGAGCAGAAAAACGATTGGCAAATCCAAATTCCTTATGCCATGGGTATTATTGGTACCCGTTCTCTTGATAAGGAGATCCCCGGTATTCATGAGATTAAAGAGGTTAACCGAGAACGTATTATCAATGGTATTGAGGCGGTTAGCTTACTAGAGCAACTGCGTGAAACCCCAGAAGATAATGCCTTGGTAAGTCAATTCGATGAGGTTAAAGAGGATTTAGGCTTTGGTTTATTGCTAAAAAAATATACTGAAGATGTGTCACAAGCTACGCCAGAGATGATTCAAAAGGCAGTGGATGACACCATTCCTGCGGTAACTCCTATGTTCTGGTCTTTCCGTGGCATGGTCGGTCTTGGTTTCTTGATGCTAGCCCTGTTTGCGGCTGCTATGTGGCATACCGTTAAAGGTAACTTTGCTGAGAAAACTTGGCTATTAAAGTGGGCTGTAATCATGTTGCCTGCCCCTTGGATTGCCATCGAACTGGGTTGGTTTGTGGCAGAATATGGTCGTCAACCTTGGACCATTTACGGGGTTCTACCTACCCACTTATCAGTGACTAACTTTAGTGTCGCCAACGTCTATGGCTCATTAGCAGGTTTTGTCGGCTTCTATACGATCTTATTGATTATTGAAGTCTATCTGATGGTGAAATATGTCAAGTTAGGTCCAGCGAGCTTAGGTACCGGCCGTTATGATGGTGAGACTCCACGTAATGTGACGCCAGTGCATAGCAATAAGGAGGTCAACGATGTTATTTGATTATGAAACGCTAAAAATAATCTGGTGGCTTCTAGTAGGGGCGTTACTTATTGGTTTTGCTATCATGGATGGGCATGACATGGGGGTATGTACCCTGTTGCCCTTCGTTGGTAAAAATGATGATGAGCGCCGTGTGATAGTAAACACAGTTGGCCCACACTGGGAAGGTAACCAAGTTTGGTTCATTACCGCAGGGGGTGCCTTGTTTGCTGCGTGGCCAATGGTATATGCCTTAGCCTTTAGTGGTTTTTATTGGGCGATGATGGCGGTACTTTGGGCGTTATTCTTCCGTCCAGTAGGTTTTAAATACCGCAGTATGGTCAAAGATCAAAGATGGCGTAACGCTTGGGACTGGGGCTTATTCGTTGGCTCATTTGTTCCTGCAGTAGTCTTCGGTGTGGCATTTGGCAACCTATTCTTAGGGGTGCCATTTAGCTTTGATAATATGATGCGCTCTACCTATACCGGAAGTTTCTGGAACTTATTGAACCCTTTCTCAATCCTTTGTGGTTTGGTCAGTGCAACCATGCTAATCATGCAGGGTGGGGCATTCTTAGCTCACCGCACTGAAGGTGATATTCAAGCACGTACTACTAAATATACTATGATTTCAGCGGTCGCTATGGTAGTCCTGTTCGTGGCGGCAGGGGTTTGGATTCAGTCTATTGATGGATATGCTATTGTGTCGCAGATTGATCCTACCGCGGTAGCCAATCCATTGACTAAAGAAGTGGTAGTGCAGCCAGGTGCTTGGATGACAAATTTCGCTAAGTATCCCTGGGCGTGGGCTTTCCCAGCCTTAGGTATTATTATGCCATTAATCACAGCGGCCCTATTGAAGGCAGGTAAGACATTGACAGCCTTTGTGACGTCAAGTTTTGCTATTATTGGGGTGATTATGACGGCTGGTATTTCGTTGTTTCCTTTCATCATGCCATCATCAACCTACCCAAATGTTAGCTTAACTATTTGGGACAGCGTATCAAGTCACTTCACATTAATGGTGATGCTATATGTCGTGGTGCTGCTACTTCCGATTGTAGTATTCTATACTAGCTGGGCTTATAGCGTGATGCGTGGTAAGGTGACTGTGGCCTATATTCGTGAAAACGATCACACCTCGTATTAAGCTATTTAGTTATCTAGGAGAAAGTTATGTGGTATTTTGCATGGATATTAGGTCTTGGGTTTGCCGTACTCTTGGCAATCGTCAACGCCATTTGGTTAGAGCACGAACAAGGTCGTCTAGACTCGTATGATGCTCAGCGCAAAAAGATTGACCCTCACTTAGAGAAGACTCCTAAGTAAGGGGGGTTAGGTGAATAACAGACTTCGGTCGTTATTGATCTATACTTATTAAGCGATAATAGTAGGATAATGATACAAAGTGGGCTCATAAGAGCCCACTTTTTTTTGGTAAGATAGTGGCGTTATTGTAGCAACTGCTGCCTCATATTTGGTTATGAGGCCCAAACCTTGTAATATTGTGGCAGTGATGCGGGGTGAATTGGACTTTAGACCTTGAATATAGCCACTGCTAACACAATTCTTATAATTATTATGCTTAAAGTCAGTCCCCTCAAAATCATCTTTCTTATAATCAAAAGACCTCATCAAGGTCTTTATCATCTGTAAAGTAGAGTTATTACTATGAGTACTAAAAACGAACAACTATTCCTACAAGCTAAAAAGCACATTCCAGGGGGTGTTAACTCACCCGTTCGTGCCTTCGCTGGTGTGGGCGGTACCCCAGTATTTATGCATAAAGCCGCGGGCAGTAAAATTTATGATACCGAAGACAACGAGTACATTGATTACGTTGGCTCATGGGGTCCTATGATCTTAGGGCATGCGCATCCAAAAGTAATTGATGCAGTAAAAGCGGCCGCCGATGATGGCTTAAGCTTTGGTACCCCAACCACTTTTGAGACCTCAGTAGCAGATACTATTTGCGATATCGTACCAAGTGTTGAGATGATTCGTATGACCAGCTCAGGTACGGAGGCCACGATGAGTGCCATTCGTCTGGCCCGTGGTTATACAGGTCGAGATAAGATTGTTAAGTTTGAAGGTTGCTATCATGGTCACTCAGACAGCCTGTTAGTAAAAGCAGGTTCGGGTATGCTAGATATCGGTGAGCCAACCTCACAAGGCGTACCTGCCGACTTTGCCAAGCATACCATCACCTTGCCGTACAATGACCCACAAGCGGTAAAAGACTGTTTTGAGAAATGGGGTGATGAGATTGCCTGTGTGATCGTAGAGCCTATTGCTGGCAATATGAACATGGTTATCCCAACCCAAGAATTCCATAATACCTTACGCGAACAGTGTACCCAAGGCGGTGCGGTATTGATTTTTGACGAAGTAATGACTGGCTTTCGTGTGGGTTTAAAAGGCGCACAAGGTCACTTTGGTATTGAACCAGACTTAACTTGCTTTGGTAAAATTATCGGGGCAGGCCTGCCAGTAGGTGCCTTTGGTGGTAAACGTGAAATCATGGAATGCATCGCACCTATGGGCGGCGTGTATCAGGCAGGGACATTATCAGGTAACCCACTGGCCATGCGTGCCGGTATCGCCATGTTTGAAGACTTAACCCAAGAAGGCTTTTACGAGGGTGTGGCTGACAAGGTAACTTACCTGGTTGACGGTATTCAAGCCGCAGCTGAGAAACAGGGTATTAAGCTACGTTCAACTAAACTGGGCGGTATGTTTGGGCTGTTCTTCGTTAAAGAAGAAGCGACTGGTGTACCCCAAAACTTCGATGAAGTGACCGCTTGTGATATGGATAAGTTCAATACTTTCTTCCATGGTATGCTGGAGCGTGGTATCTACTTAGCGCCTTCTGCCTATGAAGTGGGCTTTATGTCGTCTAAACATTCTACAGAGGACTTGGATGCCACTATTAAAGCGGCTGAAGAAGTCTTCGCTGAGATGGCGGCGGCATAATACACCGTGAACTGCTATTGATAAAGGTTAGTGCTTTACTTTGACTGCTAACCTCAATAACTTTGGCCTTTTTTGTTATTATTCGTTGTGATAAATTATTTTATGGCGAATAGGACAAAAAGGCCTTTTTAGTTTAGATTATTGTTTTAAACTTTTTTATTTTCAATTGATTGCAAGGAAGCAATTTTATGAGCACTTCACCCGCCTTAGTGAGCGAGGTTTACGCCCGCCACGGTCTTAATTATAACCTGCCTATTGATGACGCCATTCACAATGTCATCGACTTACTACAGCCCAAAATCACTCAACACAGTGAAAAAAATGCTTTTCGTATGGGTGATGTGACCCTTAGTTTTGCTCAAATTGATATTGCTAGTAGACGATTCGCCGCTTTTTTACAGGCGCAAGGCTTTAGCAAAGGCGATCGAGTAGCGGTGCAATTACCTAATATTTTTCAGTATCCAGTGGTCATCTTAGGTTGTCTGCGCGCTGGTATAGTGCTGGTTAATGTTAATCCGCTATATACCCAATACGAATTAGCGCATCAATTGCTCGATGCACAAGTTAAAGGACTTGTGGTGCTAAAAGGCATGGACAGTGCCTATCAAAATTTAGAGGAAGAGGTTAAGCAGTCTCTAGGCTGGGTGATACATTGCTCGTTAAGTGGTGATGGCGCGGCTAACAACGATATCTTGGCGCTAAAGCAACTTGGCTCATCACAGTCTGAGTGCCCGGCCCTTGATGCTGAAAATCTGCCAAATACTACACGGACTAACTCTATCAGATTTGTCGATGTCATTAATAATTATCATGAGTCTCATTTTGAGCCTCTGACAATTGGTCGTCAGGATTTGGCCTTATTGCAGTATACTGGAGGCACCACTGGGAAGCCTAAAGGTGCCAAGCTTTCCCACTTCAATTTAGTGGCAAACGTGCTGCAATGCTACGAATGCTTCGGTGACAATATCCAAAGTCGGGCAAAGCAACAGGTTAAGGTGTTAAACCCTTTGCCGCTCTATCATATTTTCTCCTTTACCGTCTGTGGGCTGCTAAGCTTATATGGTGGTTGGGAAGATATTTTGGTTACCAATCCCAGAGATATGGATGGCTTAGTCGATACTATTGAAAAGCATAAGCCCAATCTTATTCCTTCTGTAAATACCTTATTTTTAGGTTTATTGCATCACCCTAAATTTAGCAGCTTAGATTTTAGTGAGCTGTATTTATCTATCGGCGGTGGCACAGCCATTATTAAAGCTATTGCTGAGCGCTGGAAGGCGGTTACTGGTCAGACTATCAATGAGGGTTATGGTATGTCAGAAACAGCGCCAGTGATTAGCTTTAACCCACCCAGTATTACTGACTTTAATGGCACTGTTGGTTTACCGTTGTCTTTAACCGAAGTTAAAGTGATTGATGATGCTGGTAATGAATGCGAGGTTGGCAGCTCAGGTGAAGTGTGTATTAAGGGACCGCAAGTGATGAGCGGCTATTGGGAACGCGATAACCAAGATACTTTCACCGCGGATGGTTACTTTAAAAGCGGTGATATTGGATTTGTAGATGAACAGGGGTTTGTAACCTTAGTTGATAGAAAAAAAGACATGATTTTAGTCTCAGGTTTTAACGTCTATCCGAATGAAGTCGAGGCGGTATTAACTGAGCATCCTAAGGTGGTTGAAGTGGCGGTCGTGGGCGTTGCTGATGAACATAGTGGACAGGTGCCCAAAGCCTTTGTGGTCGCTAAGCAAGGCAAAGGAGAGTCTGCGCTGACAGTTGAAGAGTTACAGCAGTTTGCCCATGAGCGTATGACTGGCTATAAGCGGCCTAAGTATTATGAGTTTATTGATGAATTACCTAAATCTGCAGTTGGCAAAATTTTAAGAAAAGAGCTACGCTAATAAAAAAACCATCCTGCTTAGCGGGATGGTTTTTTTATTGATCAAAATTTAACTGGAGTAATTAACGGCGAACGTCTTTAGGCGCACCCCCTTTAGGCCAGTCTTTGTCTTTATTGGCTTTCACTGGGCGGTCTAAATGAGTGAAGTAAGCAGCAATGTCGACGGCTTCTTGATCGGATAGGGTATTGCCCTGACCAAATGGCATCTTACCTTTAATAAAGGCAGCTGCTTTATAAGTACGAGCCATGCCTGCACCATCGTTGAATGAATCAGGACCGGCTACTGCAGGGTAAATATAGCCTCCGTCCTCTTTAAATTGACCTTGGCCATTGTCACCGTGACATACAGAGCATTTTTCTGCAAAAAGCTGTTTACCATTCTCTGGGTTAGGCTCAAGATTGGTGTCTACTTCAACGAAACCACGCCCTTCAGGAGAAACGCCAGCTGGGATTCCCTGTGACAACCAGCCCATGTAAGCTAGGATAGCGTTCATGTCATCTGAAGTGGGGTCTAATGCTTTACCGTTCATGGAGCGCTCAAAACAGCCATTAATACGCTCTTGTAAGGAGTTCACACGCGCGCCGCGAGAACGATAAATTGGGAAAATTCCTGTTAGACCATTCCACGGCGCAGCATAAGCTTCTGAACCATTGGCCAAATGGCAACTGGTACAGTTTAAGCGGTTGCCCACATTATCTGGCAACTCTGTATAAGTGTTATTAACCAGATGTAAACCGCGGCGAATGGCTGCCCCCAGCTCATCATCTGGGATAGTCGATTCATCGGGCATCTTGATTGAGGCAGTGGAGGCTGCACCATCACCAACTGGCGCAAAGCTGCTATTGGCCTCAGGCATGCCGTCTTCAAGGGCCTGAGCCTGGGCTTCAAGAGATTTAACTCTGGCAAGAGCGGCCGCTTCTTCGGTACGATCTACAGCTTTAACTTGATTGTCGTTACTACAGCCTACGCTAAATAAGGCGGAAGCCACAATAAGCGAGGCGGCTAGGGGCAGTTTGGTTGATTTTAGTTTGGTCATGGCGAGTCCTTAATTCTTTATAATAAAAATGCGGTATACCTGCCTATATAAAAATAAAAAATGGATAAAAAAGGGGAGGTACGCTAATAAAACTTACAATTGACATCCAATATAAGTTATTAAACATCAGTTACTAAAAAAATATTATATGACATAGTATTATTATTTAAAAGAAGCAAAGTAATAATCCCGCCTTAACCCCTTTCAAAGCATTATTAATCTAAGCTTGCTTGCCACTTTTTAGCATAAGTGATTTAATGAGAGACCGGTCGTCTTCGCAGAAAAAGGTTGCTGAATTAAATTAGTAAGCAGTCAGCGAATTTGGGTCAAGAGTTTGTTAAAATACAGCTCTACTAATAAATTTTAAATTTGATTGGCTTTGTGCTAAATGTTGGTACAGAAAGTCATTCGTTGCCAATATTTTTAATATTTAATAATAAATCACATTTTTCTAAATCTGTATTAATCTAACCTAAGGTAAGACAGTCGCTTATGCCTAATAACTTTCTAGCGAATAATGAACTAATGGCCGCCATAGATATTGGCTCAAACAGCTTTCACTTGGCTATCGCTCGCTTGGATCATGGTGAGGTAAGGAAAATTGCCTCTATGTCTGAAAAGGTTCAATTAGCAGCCGGCCTAGATGAAAGAAAATACCTAAGTGAAGAGGCACAACAAAGGGGGCTTGATTGTTTGGCTCGCTTTATGGGCAGGCTAGATTCAGTTTCAGCAGATAGATTGCGGATTGTTGCCACCAACGCCTTGCGTCAAGCCAAAAACGCCGACGAGTTTATTAGACGAGCCAATGAAATCTTGCCTAAGCCCATTGAGATTATTGCAGGCCGAGAAGAAGCCCGTCTGATTTATTTGGGGGTATCACATACCAATGAGAGTATTGATAAAAGACTGGTCATTGATATCGGTGGGGGCTCAACCGAGTTTATCATTGGTCAAGAGTTTGATCCGTTATTGACCGAGAGCTTACAGATGGGTTGTGTGGCTTATACCCAATGGTTCTTTGAGTCAGGCGATATTACCGAGGCGGCTTTTAATGCCGCCATTGCCGATGCGCGCAAAGAAATCTTACGTATCAGTACTACCTACCAAAAGACGGGATGGACCAGTGTAGTAGGCTCAAGTGGTACCATTAAAGCGGTTCGCAATGTATTGGTATCAAAGGGTTGGGCAGATGATCAGGAACGCATTACCTATCAAGGTGTGAAAAAACTGCAACAACTGCTGCTTAAAGTAGGCCGTGTCGAAGACATTGATTTAGAAGGCGTTAAAGAGCACCGAAAGGCTGTTTTCCCAGCCGGTGTGTCTGTGTTGCTGGCCGCTATGAAGGTACTTGGTATTGAGACCATGACCTATTCTGATGGGGCGCTGCGTGAAGGGGTTATGTATGACATGCTAGGCCGCTTTGCCAGTGAAGATGTGCGCGACCGCAGTGTTCAAGCTTTAGTAGAACGTTATTCAGTGGATAAGCGTCAGGCAAGACGTGTGGTAAAAAGCTGTGAGCGTCTTTATGAACAAGTTCATGAGGCCTTAGAGCTAAGCAGTGAAGACAATGACTTGATGCGTCGTACCGCCTATCTGCACGAAATTGGTTTGGCCATTAGTCACAGTGGTTACCATCATCACAGTGCCTATTTATTAGAGTTCTCAGATATCCCAGGATTTTCCCAAGTAGATCAAGTCCGTATGGCGCAGTTGGCCCGTAACCATCGCCGCAAGCTGAAGTCAGAAACCTTAGAGCAAGTGCAAGAAATTGGTGGTAGAAAGCTGGTTTACCTGTGTTTGCTACTGCGTTTGGCTGTATTGGTTCATCGCAGTCGTAATGATCATGATAAGAGCGATCTTAAGCTAAATATTATCGATAAAGAACATTGGCAAGTAAGGGTTGAGTCTGAGCTTGACGAGTATGCCTTGCTTATACTGGATCTTAAAGATGACATTGCTCAATTCAAAAAGTGGGGCGTTGAGTTGACTGTGGTGCAAGAGAACTCTGAATTATAATTTAGGCTGAATGGTCTAATGTAACCGATAAACAAAACGATAATAATATTTTAAGGACTTATCATGAGTGCAGTTTGGGATAGTGTGGGCTTAGCAAGACACGCTAAACGCCCTTTATTTTTAGATTATGTCGGACAGCTATTCACTGAGTTTGATGAGCTTCATGGGGATAGAGCTTTTGCCGATGATCGTGCTGTGATTGGCGGTTTGGCTCGATTCAACGGCCAACCGGTGATGATTATTGGTCAGCACCGAGGACGTAGCACCCGTGAGCGTATCGCCCATAACTTTGGTATGGCCTACCCAGAAGGCTACCGTAAGGCCATTCGCTTAGTGAAGTTGGCTGAGCGTTTTAAGTTACCTGTACTGACTTTTATTGATACTCAAGGTGCCTATCCTGGGGTAGAGGCTGAAGAGCGTGGTCAAGCTCAAGCCATTGCAGAAAGCATCGCGACTTTTAGTAGCTTAAAGACGCCAATAATCGTGACTATTATTGGAGAAGGCGGCTCTGGTGGAGCATTGGCTATTGGTGTTGGCGATAAGGTCAATATGCTGCAGCACAGTATTTATTCGGTGATCTCTCCTGAAGGCTGTGCCTCTATCTTATGGAAGACGGCTGAAAAAGCCCCTGAGGCCTCCGAAGCTTTAAAGCTAAACTCAGATAACTTGTATCAACTCGGGCTAATAGATGCCATCGTTGATGAGGGGCAAGGCGCCCACCTAGATGCTAAGCCAGTTATGGAAGGTCTGCAGAAGCTGTTGGCTGAGCAGCTGGCGGAGCTAAAACAAATAGAAGTTGATGAGCTGGTTGAGCAGCGTTATCAGCGTCTAAAGCATTTTGATTCAACTTTGAGTCTTCAACCTTAATTCGTCATAAGGCATTTTTCTTAACTGACCTTTTTAACCTCATTAGCCTCTTAATAGGTTAAACGAAATAAAAAAAAGACAGACTTAGCTCTGTCTTTTTTTATTTTAATCTATTTAAAATGTTGCTAAAGGCAGTAAGCATAAGCGCTTAGCCTCATAATATTAAAAATAATTTAATATTATTTCGCTTTATTTTAAGTTTTTTTAAAATAAAGCTTGCTTAAGGTAAGAAAGGCTCCTATACTACATTCCTGCTTAAGAGAAACCCGCAGCAAATCATTACCTCGTAGTATTAGCATTAATCCTCCGTTTTAAGATTTCCCGTAGTTGCTCAAGCGTTACCCGACCGAAATGGTCATTATGTTTTAAAATTAGGAAGATGAATATGTCAGATACTATCAAAGGTACAGTAAAGTGGTTTAACGAAGCTAAAGGTTTTGGCTTTATTGCTCCAGAAACTGGTCCAGACGTTTTTGCTCATTACAGCGAAATCGCAAGCTCAGGTTTCAAAACCTTAGCTGAAGGCCAAGAAGTTGAGTTCACAGTAACTCAAGGTGCTAAAGGCCCACAAGCCCACGGTATCACAGCTATCTAATTAGCTACGATGATTTAAAGTGGTGATAATTTAAAAACATTGCTTTAAATGAATCAAAAAAACGAGCCCTTGGCTCGTTTTTTTTCGTCTGTACTTTTTGCTAACTGCTAATTTTTTATGTTTCATGAAGGAAGTCAACTTGGGCTAATGGCAACTATCTTCCTAAGTTATCAACTAAATACTGGCATTTATATATAATTTAATATACTATATATTTATATATTAATTAGCTTGTAACTCAAGCATACTGAAGGAAGGAGTCTACTATGCAAAAAAATGTTGGCAATACAGACAGAATGATCAGAATCATTGCAGGAATTATTATTCTGGCCCTTGGTGCGTACTATGGGAGTTGGTGGGGATTGGTCGGTCTTGTACCCTTATTGACCGGCATAACTCAGTCTTGCGTGCTGTATAAATTGCTAGGTATTAATACTTGTAAGCTTAAATAATCTATTTTTTTCCAGTATTCCGTTAATTTAAGAGTAGGAGAGAGTAGTGAGTAAATCTTTTAATGATATCACCAAGCATGTAAGCAAAAACTTAGCAGTCCTAGGTAAAAGCATACCAGAGACGACCAAAGCTTTTTCTGGTCTTGCCCAAAGTGCTTCGGCGGCTGGCGTCTTGGATCAAAAACAAAAAGAGCTTATTGCTTTAGCGATAGCAGTATCTCAACGCTGTGATGCTTGTATTGGTTTTCATACCAAAGCACTGATTAAGCTTGGGGCAACTCGTGAAGAGATTGCTGAAACACTGGGTGTCTGTGTTTATATGGGCGGTGGTCCAAGCCTTATGTATGCTGCAGAAGCCATGTCTGCTTTTGAAGCATTTAGTGAGTAACTAATTAAATAAAAGCGTACTAAATCAAAGCATATTTTAAGCTTAGCACTTACCTGCCATTAGTTAAATTAAGACAGCAGTTCATACCTGCCAAGCTTGCATTTTTAAAATGAAAGCCTTAGTCGCTGTAGCCTTAGAGGTTGCCGTGATTAAGGCTTTTTTATGCGATTTAATAATTGCCCCCAAGAAACACTTATTCCGCCCCCTAATCCCTAAAAGGAATATGGAGTTGTGTTGGTTAATCCCTAAATATAATGTAATATCATATTATATGTAACTAGAAAGTAACTAATAGCCTAGTTATATTTCAATAAAGTTTCTATAAGTAATGGGGTAAAAGTCGTTTTGGTCGCTTTCTTCCTGTTACTACCAATCAATTACCTACACGACCTAAGCTTATAAATAGGGTTGTTATAAGAACAAAAGTTTTGGGAGTCATGAATATGACAAAAAGAAAATGGCCAATGATTATAGTGCTTGGGGCATTATTGGTTTTAATATTGGCATTTTTGTTCAGTATGATGCTGACCAAAATGCGGAGTGTGGATGAGTCTGTTACCACCTCAATCCAAGTAGATATTAACGACCCTGCACTTATTAAGAGAGGAGAGTACGTGGCCCGCACTGCAGACTGTGTGGCGTGTCATAGTACTTTAGATGGGGAAGCCTATGCGGGTGGCCTGCCCATGTTGACCCCACTAGGTGCTATTTATTCAACCAACATTACTCCAGATAAAGAAACAGGTATCGGTAATTATACTCTGGCTCAATTTATTAACTCAGTGAAGCATGGGGTTCGTGCCGATAACTCAGCGCTTTATCCTGCGATGCCTTATCCTTCTTATCAAATTATGCCAGATGAAGACATCGCCGCTATGTATGCTTACTTTATGTCAGCGGTAAAACCTGTGAAACAGGCCAACCTAAAAAGTGAGCTGCCTCCGGTATTTAACTGGCGCTGGCCTTTGGCTTACTGGCAAGCCATGTTTGCTCCAGAGCGCAAGTTTGTGGCAGAGAGCGACGACAAGGTTTTAGCCAGAGGTCAGTACTTGGTTGAAGGTCCAGGTCACTGTGGCTCTTGTCACACTGAACGCGGTATTGGCTATCAAGAAGTGGCCTTATCTAATAAAGACTCTGAGAAATACTTAAGTGGTGCCGTTATTGATGGGTGGCGTGCTAAGAGCTTACGTGGTGAGCATCGCGGCTTAGGCACTTGGAGTACAGAAGAGTTGGTAGACTTCTTTAAGACCGGTCGTACCGATAAAGTGGCGGCTTTTGGGGCCATGGCAGAAGTGGTTGAGCACAGTACTCAATATATGACCGATGAAGATTTACATGCGATGTCCGCTTATCTGAAAACGTTAAGCCCTGCTCCTGGTAAAGAGGTCACTTTACCGGCCAAAGAGGACACCACAACCCAAAAACTACTCGATGGTAATTATGATAGCCGTGGTGCTATGTTATATGCGGAATACTGCCAGGTTTGTCATCGTGCCGATGGTAAAGGGGTACCTCGTATCTTCCCAGCATTAGATGCCAACAGTGCGGTCATTGCTCGTGATGCCGACTCAGTGCTTCAAATCACTATGAATGGCGGACGTATGCCGAAAACTCCGCATGATCGTATGGCCTTCACTATGCCTGAGTTTAAGCACTTGAGTGATTCAGATATTGCAGAAATTGTGAACTATGTTCGCAACAGCTGGACCAACCAAGCGCCAGAAATTAATACCACAGACGTGGTGAAAATGCGTGCTTTCTTAAATGCCAAACCAGTCACAGCCACAGATTTACCAATGGATCTTACTGTGCCTGCACAGCCAAAAGGAGCGGGTAATGAGTGATTTAAATATGATGAATACCGCTAAAATGAAAAAGTCAGTATTTGCTGTAACTATGTTGGGGGCTATGGCAGTGGCTATCAGTAGCTGCTCTGACCCTAAACCTGCAGATCGAGCAGCGCCAGAATTTGTGGTGACCACTGCGGACGATGCTAATGAGGACATCGGTAAATATGTGCTTCCTCAGGATACTGAGATTTTAAAAGAGCCCAATGCCGAAGAAATTATCTACGGTAAGCGTCTACTTAACGAAACCAAACGCTTGCTTCCTGAGCATGTGGGCGCAGAGATGAACTGTAACAGCTGTCACATCTCGCAAGGAAAAGTGCCTTTAGGCGACCCGTACATCAATAGCTTTAACTTCTACCCTCGAGTGATGCCGCGAGCGGGTAAAGAAGTGGATTTAGAAATGCGTATCAACGGCTGCTTCCAACGTTCTATGAATGGTAAGCCTTTAGATCGTGAAGGCCCCGAAATGAAGGCTATGATTGCTTACATGGAATGGTTAAGCCAAAAAATACCTCAAAGCCAGCGCGTAGATATCCAAAACGCAGGGGAGGTAGATACTTCCTTAGTAGCGGATACAGAACGTGGTGAGAAAATTTACTATGCTCAGTGTGCCAGCTGTCACGGTGACAATGGTGAGGGCATGAAGGACAGTCGTGGAGATATCGTCTTCCCACCACTTTGGGGCGATGAGTCCTTTAATATTGGTGCAGGGATGGCGCGTACCTATAAAGCGGCAGCTTTTGTTAAATACAATATGCCAATGAGCGTACAGACTAAGGGTTTATGGGGTCATGGTGGTATCTTGAGTGATCAAGATGCGGTGGATGTGGCTGAGTTCTTCGCTCACAAACCTCGCCCTGACTTCCCAGGTAAGGTCAAAGACTGGCCCAATGGCAATAAACCTAAGGATGCCCGTTATTAGGTAGCCCTGTCATTATTAATTATTCAGCAATCACTATTTATCTAATAGATATTGATGGAATAATTATGTGAAATGAAAGTATCTAAATCATAAGTTAAAAAAACCCTCAAATTTTATTTGGGGGTTTTTTTATTAAATTTAGCACGGGTTAAGCCATGTATATAAATTGCTAAAGTATATGACATAGGCCTTCGATTTAACCTATACTAAATATTAAATAATGAAAAAAAATAATCTAAACCGATGCTTTATTTATACGGCAGTTAGCGATTTAGTTGATAATTATAAAATGAGGTCTACAATGCGCAAGATACCGGTTTACAACCACCCCGCTGCGGGTTGGTCTGCTCTAATAGACTCTTCTCGTGTCCTTATGGATTACAAGGCTTTTTTACGCGGTAGTAGAAGTGTATTGGGCAGTAACCAACCTGAATGGGGCTTTGATTGTCCAGGCTGCGCGTGGCCAGATCATAAAACCCATAAAATGATTGATGTCTGTGAATCGGGTATTAAAGTCTTAGCCAGTGAGACGATGAGTGCCTGTGCAGATAAAGCATTTTTTGCTAAGCATTCTGTCACAGAATTACAAGACTGGTCGGGGTATGAGCTAGAACAAGCCGGCCGTTTAGCGCAGCCGATGCAGTATGATGCCTCTCAAGATAAATATGTTCCGATTGCTTGGGAGACAGCTTTTAAGCGTATCGCCGATAAGTTACGAGGTTTAAATTCTCCGGACGAGGCATTGTTCTATACTTCAGGCCGCGTCACCAATGAGCCGGCTTTTATGTATCAGTTATTTGTGCGCTTATTTGGGACCAATAATTTACCAGACTGCTCAAACATGTGTCACGAGCCGACCTCGGTCATGTTGACCAAGCAGCTTGGCGTAGGTAAAGCCTCAGTGATATTGGAAGATTTTGAGCAAGCCAAATTGATACTGATGTTTGGACAAAACCCAGCCACCAATCACCCTCGTATGTTAGAGATGTTGGCGCATGCGCATCAGCAAGGTTGCCGCATCATTTCAATAAATCCCATGCGCGAGCAGGGACTGCGTAAGTTTAGAAATCCGCAGAAAGTCTCTCATATGGTGGCCGGTTCTAGTGATGATATGGTGGATGAGGTCATTCAAATCCAAATAGGCGGTGACGCCGCTTTATTGACGGGTTTGGCCAAATGGCTTATTGAAAATGATAAATTAAATCAAGATTTTATTACAGAGCATACCTCAGGTTTTGAGCAATTTAGCCGCTGGGTATCTGAGCAAAGTTGGACAGCTATCGAAGAGGGCTCCGGCATTAACCAAGCTGAGATTATCAATTTAGCGCGTCTGGTTGCGGACAGTCCGGCCACCATTTGTACTTGGGGTATGGGTATTACCCAGCATGTGCAAGGTGATGATAACGTTGCTATGATTACTAACTTGCTCCTGTTGATGGGTATGATAGGAGTAGAAGGAGCAGGTGTTTCGCCGGTACGTGGGCACTCTAATGTACAGGGTGACCGTACTATGGGCATTCACGAACGTCCTGCTCAATCATTGCTCGACAGCTTACAAAGGTTTTTTAAACACCCTATGCCGCAACAACCTGGCTATGATGTGGTTAAAGGGGCTAAAGCCATGCAGCAGGGGAAAATAAAAGCTTTTATGGCAATGGGAGGTAACTACTCAGTGGCGGCTCCTGACAGTCAGGCCATTCAGCAGGCGCTTACTAACAATGAACTTAACGTCTTTGTGGCGACCAAACTCAATGAAACCATGCTTTACCCTGGTGACAATAATATTATTCTGCCTTGCCTAAGTCGTACTGAGCGCTTAGTCACTAGTAAAGGCAATCAATTTGCGACGATAGAGGACTCTATTTGTCAGGTTGTTAAAACCCAAGGGGGACTGAAGCCGATTAGCGATTCTCTTAAATCTGAAGCACAAATTATAGCGGGAATTGCTACCGAATTATTTGATGAAGATAGTCGCTTAGATTGGCAGGCAATGAGTGAGAATTATGATCTAGTACGCGACTATATCGCACAGACTATCGACGGTTTTGAAAATTTTAATGTGCGTATTCGTGAAAATAAGCGCGGTTTTCATTTATACCATCCTGCCCGTCATCGTCAGTGGCATACCGAAAGTGGCAAAGCACAATTTGAAGTGCCGCAGTATCCCATCACTTATGTGGCGCAAGAGATGCAGTCTAAGTCGAATGCTATAGAAGCCGTTCATGAACAGCAAGCCGAGCACAAAGCGTCAGGATCTAATCAAGCGATTTGGCAATTTACCAGCGTGCGTAGCCATGATCAGTTTAATACCACTATTTTTGGTCATGAAGATCGCTATCGTCAGACCAAACGCCGAGATGTATTGTTTATGCATCCCAATGAAATGAGCCGAATGGGGTGGCAGGAAAACGATAAGATTGTTGTTATGCGTAAAGACAGCCAAGGTAAAACCCGTAAGTTAGGCCCATTGGTACTTACTAAAATGGATATTGCCTCAAACGCAGTGGCAGGCTACTATCCAGAGTGTAATAACTTAATGGATTTGGATAGCCATGCGCCTA
This sequence comes from Psychrobacter sp. UBA3962, assembly GCF_002385225.1. Lineage (GTDB taxonomy): Bacteria > Pseudomonadota > Gammaproteobacteria > Pseudomonadales > Moraxellaceae > Psychrobacter. The sequence goes on from NZ_DGDC01000038.1 coordinate 57,848, forward strand.
CCTCACATATTCCTTCTTATAAGTCAGTGACAGTTGAACTACAACGGATTGAGTAAGTTTCTTAAGTTTTTAGGGATAGCAAACCAAACTTCACAACGTAAATGGGTATTTCAATATGAGATTAAGGTGGCTACGGCTTTATTTAGAGCAGTGCCACCTTTATTCATTTAAGGATACAACTATTGCGAGTGGTTTAAATTTAGGTACAGTGGCACTATGACAGCTAGCAATAAAAACAATGCGGTTACTATCGATGAAAACAAAGGCTTGGCCCGCCAGCACCCCACTGAACGAGTCTCTTATATAGCTGAGCCTAGAACCCAATATGCAAAGCAGTTGCAGGTCCAGCATGCTACTGAGAGCTTGGCGGTAGAAGCAGCGATAGCTTTGGTTATCAATGGTATCCATTATGCGGTACTGATGGCCAGTCCCAGTGACCTTGAGTATTTGGCACTAGGCTTCCTTTATAGTGAAGGCTTAATACAACATAGCGGTGAATTGTTAGATTGGAAAATCACCCACCTTACTCCTGAGTCGAATTTAACTGTCTTCATTGATCAAAGATTTGATAAATCGTCGACCTTGCAAATGTTGGAGCATCAGCTACAAGACTACGAGGCCTATATTGTAGAATTGACCTTAAGTCAGCGCCGGCATCAGCAGATTCAATTTCAGCGGCGTCAACTTTCTGGGCGTACGGGCTGCGGTATGTGCGGTATGACAGGGCTGAGCCAAGCGTTGCCTGATTTGAGCGCTTATCACCGTGAGGGTGCAACTTGTTCTAAGCCTTCCTTAGATACCCTGCTAGAGATACGTGAGCAGATTTTTAATGCACAACAAACCCACCAGTTAACAGGGGCGGTCCATGCGGCGGCCACCCTCTATAAAGGACAGCTTAAACTGTTTGAAGATGTGGGTCGCCACAATGCGCTGGATAAACTAATCGGCTGGCAGCTGCGCCATAAGCTACAGTTGGATTTGGTTGTGATGACCTCGAGACTCTCAATTGAATTGGTCCAAAAAGCGATCCGTTGTCGATTGCCATGGTTAGTAGGAATCTCTGCTCCAACCAGTACAGCTGTCAAGGTAGGACAGCGATATGGTTTGGGGCTGGCAGGATTTTTAAGAGAAAATAGAGTCACTTTTTATACAGACTAGGTATTTTTTATACTCACTAGCTGCTTTTTATACTGATGAGCTGTTGGCTATATTTGATAGGGACTGGTGTGTTCCTATTGATAAAGCTTATCTAACTTGTTTTTTTTATGATGTGATTTAATTTTGATATGACCACAAATAATGCATTGGCCCAGGTGCTTCTGAACAGTTTTGAGCAGCATAAACGACAGCTACGAGGTAGAAGAATATGGCTGGCCTGTAGTGGCGGCCGGGATTCGTTAAGTTTGGCTCATCTTTGTCAGCAGCTATTTAACGCAGGTAAGCTGCCCTTTTTACCACAGCTACTACATATCAATCATGGTATGCAACAAGCCAATGCGGCTTGGGCTGATCAAGTATCGACCTGGGCACAGCAAAATCAAATGCCTTGCCAGGTGCTAAAAATAAATCTGGTCAAAAAGACTGAGCAAGAAGCGCGTCAAGCCAGATATGAAGCAATGATCGGCGTGATGAATCATCAAGATGTATTGATATTAGGCCACCATCAAGACGATCAAGTTGAGACCTTATTAATGCGGCTGTTTAATGGGGCAGGGGTTAATGGGCTTAGCGGTATGAAAGAGTGGTCTATTAAAAGCAGTCAAAACCAACAAGACGCTCAAAAAAACATAGTTTTATGGCGGCCTCTGCTAACCATTAGCCGGCAACAAATTACTCAATACGCAGATCATGAAGGGTTAACTTATATCGATGACCCGACCAATGTGGCCTTACAGAAGAGTAACTTAAATCCAGATCAGCTCAATGATCGAGCTTGGTTACGTAGTGTCTTGTTGCCACACATTACGCAGCGTTATCCTAAGGCAAAACAGGCCATTGCTCGCACCGGACAATTGATGCAAGAGGCGAGTGTTATTCTCGATGAACAGTGTTGCCTAGACTTGTCTCAGTCCATAATTACCGACAGAGCGTTTTGTTCTGTGCTAGATATTAACCAACTGACAAGGTTATCCACCGCTCGGCAATCTTCCCTCATTCACAGCTGGCTTGCTCCCACTGACACAGAACTACCTCCTTCTCGGCGACTGGTAGAAGAGGTATTGAGCTTAGTCCATCGTGAAGACAACGACCACCAAACCTGCTTATATTGGGACAGTGGAGCGTATCAATATCAAATACGACGCTACCAACATAAACTGTATCGACTGTGGGAGAGTTGGGAGCAGTGGCTACAGTTACCACCTATGACCCATGATATTCATCTTGATGTTGAAGAGAAACTAGCGCCTTTTCTGTTGTTAAAGCCATCAAGTACAGGATTTGAGTGGCGTCTACGAGGATTAACTGGACTTATCGCTGAGCTACAGCAGCAGTTGACTGGGCTCATTGACACTAAAGCTGAGAAGGATAGGGTAGATATTAAGTCTATTGCACGGTCGAGAGAGACAAAACTTATATTCCAGCCTTTACCTCGTATTCAAAAAATAGCTTTACTCGGCAGGGTAGGACGTAAGTCGGGCAAAAAACTATTACAAACGCTAGATGTGCCCAGCTTTATGCGGCAGTCTGTGGCGTTGTGTTCGTTACAATTATCCCCCCTGTGCTCTCAACAACAGAGTATTCCCTTGCTGCTAATTACTCCGGAACAAACGATGGTGTTGCAAAGCCCGTTTTCACAGTCCATTGCGCAATTGGTGGAAGACAAAGCGTTAGTTGCTGAGCTACATAATTTGTAGTTTTCTAAGCTACTGGTAAAGTGAGCCCATTGAATCAGTGACAGTCAGTTGAGTAATATAATCAATAAAATGATGTGTTACACTAGCCATATTATGAATGGTACTAGATGGTTGGTACTAGAATTTGTATAAAATATAATCATGATTAAATGAATAAAAGCTTTGGCACTTATTATGCCAAGCTAAGCTTTGAATAATGGGAAAAACAATGGCAGAACTTAAAGGGAAAAAAATCAGTTTTATTGGTGGTGGTAACATGGCCCAAGCCTTAATTAGTGGTTTGATTGGCCGAGGTATTAACCCTTCAAATATTACCGTCGCCGATCCTTCTGAGGCTATTCGCGATCAGTTAAAGCAGCGAAAAATTAATGCCGTAGATCCTACAGCCAATACAGAGACTGACAACTCACAAGTTGCAGTGAAAGGCGCGGATGTGGTTGTTTTGGCAGTTAAACCTCAAGTGATGCGTCAAGTGGTGTCTGATTTTGCTGAAGTATTGGACAGGCAATTGGTCGTTTCAGTGGCTGCCGGACTGTCTACTGAAAGCTTGAGTAAAATGCTTGGCGGCTATAAAAACATCGTTCGTGCCATGCCAAATACCCCAGCGATGATCCAAAAGGGAGCCACTGGGCTTTATGCCGCTGATTACATCACTGAGGCGGACAAAACGTTGGCAGCGTCATTGATGTCAGCTTCTGGCTTGGTGAGCTGGGTAGAGAAAGAAGAGCAGTTGCATGCGGTAACGGCGGTATCAGGCTCGGCGCCTGCATATTTCTTTTATATGCTAGAGGCAATGATCGATGCTGCCGTTGAACAAGGCTTAGACAGTAAGCAAGCAGCTGCGTTAGCGATGCAAACGGCATTGGGTGCGGCTCAGATGGCCATAACCAGTGAGGAAGCCCCTGCAGAATTGCGCCGTAAGGTAACCTCTCCTAATGGAACTACCCAAGCTGCTATTGAGTCGCTGCAACAGGATAACTTTGCTCAAGTCATGAAAAAAGCGATGCAAGCTTGCTATACACGTAGTGAAGAGATTAGCAACGAGTTGGCGGACTAGGCTAACCGATATATAAGCTATTAACCACACAATAACCACTATTAAATAGGCTGTTGGCACTGTACGTAGTCGATGGCCCGCTTTTTAAATTTAAACTAGTAAGAGTACGTTGAATGACAAGTCTTTCGTATGCCCTATTCAACATGGTGGTAAATTTCGCCATGCTACTGATTTTTATCCGCTTTATGCTTCAGTTTGCAGGGCTTGAGCGCAATCATCCTTATGTTCAACCCGCTTATAAAGCGACCCAGATAGTGGACGTGTTTGGCCGTATTTTTCCAACAGTTGGGAGCGGGCGAGTAAACTTAGCGGCAGTGATGCTGTTGTTTTTATTAAAGCTAATAGACATCTCAGGTAATGCGGCCATTGCTGGACATGGCTATACTCCGATTAGACTGTTCTTCGAGGGAAGTCTATCGTTGATCTTAAGCTTCTTGAGTGTGGCACGCTATTTAATTATTGGCTCTATTATTATTAGTTGGGTGGTATTACTGACCCAAAAAATGCACCCTATCTTTGAATTGATTGTACAAATGGCTGAGCCTATTTTGGCACCTTTTCGCCGTATTACGCCCAATTTAGGGATGTTAGATTTATCGCCTATGGTGGCTATCTTCGGCTTACTGCTTATCGAGATATTTGTTGAGATTATTGCCAGAAATCTATTGCCTATGATTGGCTAATGGCCATGAGTACTAAAAAACAGGCGGGCGAGCATCGTAGTTTTCGCACCATAATAAAAGGCTTAAAAGCCATTTAATTGGGTTAATTTGCAGAAAAGTAAAAAACGCACTTGCAAAGCTGTTTTAGTTTGCTATAATACTCGCCCACAACATGAGGTAACTGGCTAAATCAGCTGAGCACCAAAAGTTGTGTTTTTAGAAGTTTCGGTGAAGTGGGTGAGTGGCTGAAACCGCACCCCTGCTAAGGGTGTATACGTTAACGCGTATCGAGGGTTCGAATCCCTCCTTCACCGCCATTTATTTTGAAAGTTTTTGAAACCTTAAAATTTTTAAAAAATTTCAAAAAAATGTTGACTCCTAAAAAAAAATGGCTATAATAGCCATCCTGTTAACAACACTAGTTAACAAAGATAAGTTAGATAAATATGCGCCTGTAGCTCAGTTGGATAGAGCACTTGGCTACGAACTAAGGGGTCGGGAGTTCGAATCTCTCCAGGCGCACCATCTAACCAATCACTAAATTAATCGCCCATTGTTTGGCGATTTTTTTATGCCTGCTATATTTGTAATAATTTTCTTATTCCCATCTGCTACTTAGCATCATTATAAGTACCTTTATATCCTCTCTGTCATCTGACCCAAAATAAGCTACAATAGCTTTTATTTTTCTATTAACAAGTCTGTCCTTACTGAGTTGTCATTTCATCATGTCTAAACAACGTACTCCCAAGCTTTCTCGTCGTCCTCAAACTGCCGCAGCTAATAGTACTGAGCAATTAAGACCCACAGGTATAGAAGGCGTTAGCATCTCTGGTGAGCCAGAAATCGCCAAAGCATCGACTCGAGTTATTGCTATCGTCTATGATGGTATGTTGATTTTGGCCTTATTATTTTTGGTAGGGACAGTATTAACCGTTATTGGCACCATGATGACCATGGAAACTGGCGTAACTTCAGATCAGGCACAGACCTTGCCACGTTGGTACCAAAACTTGGTGCTAACCCCAGCTTTCATTTTGACCTTAATTGGCTTTTATGGGCTATTTTGGCGCCGTGCAGGGCAGACTCTAGGTATGCAAACTTGGCGTTTGAAGACGGTAGATGATAACGGTCAGCTGCTAACTTGGGGTAAGACCATCAAGCGTATTTTAGCCGCTTGCCTGGTACCGCTGATTTGTGGGGCGATTGGCTATGCTTTTCATGGCTCGCGCTCGGCGATGCTGCTCAGTGCTTTTTTTGGCTTGATGTTCAATTATGTTTTTTGTTTGTTTAACCGCGGAGGGTTGGCGGTACATGACATGCTTTCGGGAACGGTGACTTTGAAAATGCCAAAAATTCACCACGAGGGTTTAATTAAGTCATTGAGAAGCAAGAAAAATAAAGACAAATAAGAATGGCTTGCATTATTCACATGCTCATACAAATCTTTGTCTAACTAAGACAGTAATCCGTATAGGGTAGGGTTATAATTAAGCAATGAATTAAATAAATTAAAATGTATTTGTTAATTGCGTTTTTAATTTGAATTTTTTGACTAATTATGGAGCCTATTATGAGTAAAGACAGCGGTGTGAATTTTGATCAAGACATTTTTGCAGCCCTAATCACCAAGCATGATTTGCAGCGCGAATTATGTGATCAGCTTGAAAAAGAAAAAGATAATGACAAGCGTAAAACTATTTACGAAGAGCTGAAGCTAGAATTACAGGCACATGCTGCTGCAGAAGAGCGTCATTTATACATCCCTGTGATGCAACATGACGAAGGCTTAGATTTATCACGTCATGCTATTACTGAGCACCATGAGATGGACGAAATGATGGAAACGCTTGATGATGGTCGTATAAGCCAAGACACTTGGGACACTACTTGTGCAGATCTAATTCATAAAGTCCGTCATCACTTACAAGAAGAAGAGAATGAATTCTTCAAAGAAGCCCGTAAGATTTTAGATGATGACTTACAGCAAAGATTAGGTGCTTTATATCAAGTTGAGCATGACGAGTTTGAAAAGACTCACGCTGATGACTAAATGGTTGTGATTATTGCCACACAAACCCGCTAAATAATTTTGGTGGGTTTTTTTTATTAATAAAATATAAGCAAGTTGTAACGACCGGTCTATTTGCCTTTAAATTTCTAGATATTACTCCATAATAAACAGAGTAGACGAGAGCAGTCAGGTAGGAGAGTAATGACAGATTAGATTACTAATCCTCTGCTGCAATAATGATAACTTCAATGAATAACTTCGTCGTAACGCTATAAGCCGTAACAACAAAATAGGCTAAAACCTGCAAATAACTAAGACAATAATATAAGGAATACTATGGCATACGCTAACTTATTTAACCCCATTGAAATGGGCAACCAAAGCTTTAAAAACAGAGTGTTTATGGCGCCACTCACTCGATTACGCTCAATAGAGCCTGGTGATATGCCTAATATTCTAGCCGCAGAGTACTACTCTCAGCGAGCAGGGGCAGGGTTGGTTATCACGGAAGCCACTCAAGTTTCTCTACAAGCCAAGGGTTATGCCGGTGCTCCGGGGCTACATGATGAGGAGCAAGTCACTGCTTGGAAGGTCATTACTGATGCGGTACATGCCAAGGGTGGCAAAATTGTGGTGCAGTTATGGCACACAGGCTTAGTGTCCCATGAAAGCGTGCAGCCCGAAGGCAAAGCTCCAATATCAGCGTCTGACGTTAATGTGGGGGTTCGTACTACTTTACGCGATGATAATGGAAAGCCAATACGTGTTGAGGGCACCACGCCTCGTGCAGCAAGTTTAGAAGAGATTGAACAGGTTATCGCGGACTTTGCCCAAGCTACTAAATATGCCAAACAAGCTGGGTTTGATGGGGTAGAAATCCATGGCGCTCATGGCTATCTATTACATCAATTCTGGGCAGAGCATACCAATAAGCGCGAGGATAACTATGGCGGTAGTCGCGAAAACCGAGCTCGCTTGATGTTACAAGTTATCGATGCGTGTGTTGAGGCGTGGGACAAAGACCATATTGGTATCCGCATCTCCCCTCTAGGCACCTTTAACAGTGTGGATGTGGGTTACAATGAAGACGAAGCCATATGGCTAGTTGAGCAAATTAATAAGCGCAATTTGATGTACCTGCACCTGTCAGAGCCAGATTGGGTCGGCGGTACGCCTTATTCGACAGAATTTCGTCAAAAGTTGCGTCAGGCATTTGATAACAGCATCATTGTTGCCGGCGGCTATACCCCTGAAAAAGCACAGGCCTTGATGGAGGCAGGTTATATTGATGCGGTGGCTTTTGGCCGCGATTATATTGCCAACCCAGATTTGGCAGAGCGTATCGAGAAGGGGGTTGCATTGAATGAACAACACCCTGAAACCTTTTATGGGGGCGGGGTTAAAGGCTATACCGACTATCCTTTTATGGACAAGTAATAAAAGCAAATTAGGTGTGAAAACAAAAAAGACCTATCTTTCATAGATAGGTCTTTTTACTTTCAAAGTGTTTAATACAAGAAGTCTAAAACAAAGATTCTAAAAATAGTTTTAGCGCGATTCTCTTTGTTGATCAAAATAGCGCATCAAGCCATTTAGCAACAAGCTGTCTTTAATATGAATCGGGTGATTCAGATGTTGCGCCAGTAAGGGAGCATCCCCACCGGTCAAGGTAAATTCATAATTGGGATTGCGCCGCGCTATCTCATTAATGGCCCCTACAATAGATAATAAAATACCTCTATGTACCGCATCAGAGGTGTTTACCCCTTCACTAATACTGGTGAAAGTGCCTTCGCTGATACTGATTTGCTTGGTCCCTGAAAATAAGGCCTCACGCTGCAAATAAATGCTTGGAAAAATATAGCCGCCCAAATGGTGAGCATGATCCACCAAGTCTATAGTTAGTGCCGTGCCACAGCCAACAATACATTGACGTTTTTTTCTATCGACCGCCCCCAATATCTGTAACCACCGATCCACCCCCAATTGCCCAGCATCGTAATCACTGGTGAGTAGAGGGTGATGCGCATCTACGTGAACAAATTCAAAAGGAATAGCTAAAGAGGCTAGGGATTCAGCAACTTGGGCATTCACCTCCTCACCGAGCACTGAAGAAACTCCGATAAACTCTGGGGCTAAAGCACTAAACCTATCCGTTAAACCAATTAGCAGCTCTGCAGGGGCTTGCAAATGCTGCTTGGCATCTGAGGTGATGATCTGACCGATATCATCTGCCAGCCAATATTTAAGTCTTGTATTCCCTAGATCAAGCCATAAGTTAGACATAAAGGCCCCGTCTTTTTGTGTTTTAAATGGATAATGTGGGTTAAAAAATAAGGGTTGTGGCAGTTGGTTTATAGCGGCTCTTATTTTATTCGCGGCGTAATAATAGCAGTTTAAAATAAATATTTGTTAATCGATATTCAAAGTTGACGTATTTTCTCAACTATCCGCTGTGTCATGCCTATAATATGACTAGCCTTTTGTTTTGTCTTCCTATAACAACATAGCGGTTTTCTGGCTCTCTATTTTAATGTAAACTAAACCAGTCTATCAGATAAATTAACAGGTCTCTTGTTGGCATTGGTACTGATGGCTATTGGTAACTGGTGGCTAATAGCAATGACAGACTGGCCTAGCAAAACAAATAAAATGGACCTTGCCATAAGGAATGATATGCCCCCAGCGACTCCCCTTCGTTTATTTAAGCTTAGCGTACTCACGCTAGTAGCTAGCCTGTGTCTAACTTCGCTGTCAGCGAATGCTTTAGACTTGCCGACGATGCAAGCTTTGGCTGAAAATGGTAGCTCAGTTGAACAGTTTAACTTGGGCTGGAGTTACGAGACAGGCAGTGAAGGGCTAGTGCAAGACGATAAAAAAGCAATTGAGTGGTATCAAAAAGCGGCCGAGCAGGGCGATGCAAGCGCTCAATTTAATATGGCGGTGATGTACCATGAAGGCAGAGGCGCCACTCAAGATTTTAAAAAAGCAAGGAACTGGTATCAGAAGTCTGCTGCTCAGGGTGATAAAGATGCTCAGTATAATCTAGGCATTCTTTATGAATATGGGCTTGGGGTTGCCACTGATTATCTTCAGGCTTTTAAATGGTATTTGCAGGCAGCAGAGCAGGGTGATCCGCATGCACAATACAAAGTCGGTCTGTTTTATGATCTGGGTATAGGGATTAGTCAAAGCTTTTCAAAAGCGGCTGAATGGTATTTGGCTTCAGCTCATCAAGGTTATAAGGAAGCCCAGTATGGGTTGGCTGTGCTATATGATGAAGGGCAAGGGGTCTCACAAGATTTTGATAAGGCCCGTAAATGGTACCTTAAAGCAGCTGGTCAGAGAGTTGATGGCGCTTATGTCAATCTTGGGGTCCTGTACTATCATGGCAATGGGGTTGAGCTGGATTACTCTAAGGCAGTAATGTGGTTTTTAATGGCCGCTCAAGAGGGAAACCCTGTGGGTCAGTTAAACTTGGCCATGATGTATGAAAGTGGACTAGGGGTAGAACAAGACTATGAAATGGCTGCTTCTTGGTACAGACGGGCTGCTATGCAAGAAGAAGCCGAAGCCCAGTATAACTTAGGCATCCTTTATGATGGCGGCTATGGCGTAGAGCTAGACGCTACTGAGGCGGCTAAGTGGTATCAAAAAGCGGCTGAACAAGGTATGGCAGATGCTCAGTATAACTTGGCAATTAGTTATCAAGATGGGGAAGGAGTGCCTCAAGACTTCAAACAAGCTTTAAAGTGGTATGTCAAAGCTGCCGAGCAAGGCTATGGTAAAGCAAGCTTCAATCTTGGAACCATGTATTACAATGGCGATGGGGTAAAACAAAGCTACACTGAGGCTAAGAAATGGTTTCAACACTCTTGTCAAGATGACTACTTCGAGGGATGCGATATTTATCTGGATTTAGAAGAATCGGGATATTAGATTCAGGCAGACTTAGGCATAAAAAAAGACGCTATGAGCGTCTTTTTTTATGGGTAGTAGTTTTTACTAACCGCTATTAGCGGTTATTTATTGCTGATAGAAAAGATAAAGTCTAGCGCTCACTTAAATCACGAGCCACTAACTTTTTAAGCTCTTCAGGAGAAGACCACAGGCCTTCTAAGTCATAGAATTCACGAGCTTGGCGCGTCATGATATGAACGATAACACCGCCCAAATCTACTAAAGTCCAGTCGCTGTCTTTTTCCCCTTCGCGGCCTAAAGGCATGAAGCCTGCTTTTTTGGAAATAGCGCCCACTTCATCCGCCAAAGCATTCACATGACGCTTTGAGGTACCTTCAGCGATAACCATATAATCCATGACGTCTGTCAATTCAGAGACGTGAAGTACGGTAATGTTTTTTGCTTTTAAATCGTTTAGGGCGTCTTGAACCATTTCAAGACATTGCTGTAGTCTTTCATCGCTCATGGGTGTTTTTTGATTTGCGTCTATTGTCATAGCTATCCTATAGGGTTGTCTGTATATACTTTATGACGTTAAAGCCAAAAAATATGTTTTAAAATCTCGGTAAAGTTTAGTTCATTATGAGGGCGTTGGGTCTTACGTAGGCAGTATGGAAACCATTAACTCAATTAGAATGATATAAATTGTTTTTCATGATATACGAATATACGGAGCGTGGCAAAGCAGATTTTGCAATCTCTGGCCTACCTTGAGCAATTGCTTCCCGTATGGCACTGCTCGATAGGGGCGCTAATGTATGTGGATCTATATATATGCGGCCATGAGTGTGCTGCTTCAAGTCCTCTAAGCAAGAGCTGACTTGAGGTTTTAATGGCTCAGGTAACAGCTCAATAATCTCTGCAGCAGACTGTAATTCATTTCTAGGAAATACCCATAGATGAGCAAACTGGGTTAATTTATCGCCATCGCGCCATTTAGGTAAGCTGGCAATATTATCTGCGCCGAGAATGAATACCAAGCTGTGGTTAGGATGCTGCTGACGTAACTCAGCCAGAGTATTTATGGTATAGGTAGGTGGCGTTTGCCAGATTTCATGCTCACTAATCGCTAGGTTTAAAGCGGTGGTGTGGCTTTGAGAAGTTAAGGCTTCAGCTTGCAGCTCTTCAATGGCTACACTCAACATGTTTAAGCGATGCTCAGAGGCACTGCTGTCTGTTTTTAGCGGTGAGCGTGAGGTAGGCATAAAGTAGCCATTAACGGGTTGGCCAGTCGCAGCTAATTTTTGATAAACATGGGTTAATAACGCCAGATGGCTGTTATGAACCGGATCAAAGGATCCGCCCAAATACACCTCGATAGGCAGCTTGTTACTCCATCGCTTTGAGTCAGTATTAGAAGTAGATAAGTTAGTATTATCAGTATTCAAGGTTAAGGGCATTACAGATCCATTATGTATCTATTACTAAAGCGGGCGGTGCTGTCTTGAGTTAGGGATAGAGCTAATGTATTCACTTAATATTAAAATTTAGCTAGTTTATAGAAAAAAGAGACTACTTAAAGAAGTGACCTATAGAAAGTATAAAAAGTTACCTCACCAAAACCAACTGTTACCGCAAAAATAAAACTAGCCGACAGATCTGCCGGCTAGTTTTCACTTTTATTGGGTCTATTGACTGAATCTAAGTCTGTGTCCTTCGTCTATTAGACGTCTGGGCTACTGGCCTGGATGGCAGTCAAAGCGATAGTATAAACGATATCATCGACTAAAGCGCCGCGTGATAAGTCGTTAACTGGCTTGTTTAAGCCTTGAAGCATTGGGCCAACACTGACCACGTTAGCACTACGCTGTACTGCTTTATAAGTGGTATTACCGGTGTTTAAGTCAGGGAAGATAAACACGTTGGCTTGACCCGCAACTGGTGAGTCTGGTGCTTTTTGTTTACCCACACTCAATACAGAAGCGGCGTCGTATTGTAGCGGACCATCTACCATTAAGTCAGGTGCGCGCTCACGCACGATCTGAGTTGCTTGCTTCACTTTTTCAACATCATCACCGGTACCCGATGCCCCAGTAGAATAACTGATCATCGCCACTTTTGGCTCAATACCAAAGGCTTTAGCAGAGGCCGCAGATTGGATGGCAATTTCAGCCAATTGCTCAGCATTAGGATCAGGGTTAATTGCACAGTCACCATACACCACCACTTGCTCTGGAAGTAGCATGAAGAAGATAGAGGAGACCAGTGAGTACTGAGGCGCGGTTTTGATTAACTGGAAGGCAGGACGAACGGTGCTAGCTGTGGTATGAACTGCTCCTGACACTAAGCCGTCAACCTCATCCATGTGTAACATGGTGGTGCCCAATACCACGCTATCCTGCAGTTGTTCAGCAGCTTGCTCTTCGGTGGCTTTACCTTTACGGCGCTCTACAAAAGCTTGGATGTATTTGTCTAAGCTGATACTCGCCGGATCGATGATTTCGATATCTTCAGGCAACTCAACACCGCGGTTTTTAGCCACTTGTGCAATTTCATCTGGATTACCAATCAACACACACTGCGCGATACCACGACTTTGACAAATCGCTGCCGCCTCAATGGTGCGTGGCTCTTCACCCTCTGGTAAAACCACTCGTTTTTTGGCCTGTTGTGCTTTTTTCACTACTTGGTGACGGAAAGCAGAAGGCGATAGGCGAGGGGTGTAGTCACGTTCGAAGTAGGATTTCAGCCAATCTAAATCGATATGAGCGGCAACAAAGCGCGCCACAGTTTCGGCACGTTCTGCATCATCCTTTGGAATCTCATTACTGATGGTCGCTAAATTGGTTACTGTCTGCAAGCTATCAGTGTGTACGCTCATGATAGGTAGACCCGTTTTTAGCGCAGGCTGACACAGCTCAAACACAGTATCATTTGGGATAATACCACCAGTTAACACAATCCCGGCCATAGGGATGTCATTCATGCTGGCCATGGCCGTCGCCAACAAGATATCATCACGATCGCCAGGGGTAACCACCAGAGTACCGCGGGTAAAGATTTCGCCCACACGTGAGATAGTACGGGCGGTTAGACTGGTTTTAAGAACTCGGCGCTGTTTGGCATCCCCCTCATTTAACCAGCTGGCATTAAGCTGCTGAGCAATATCCCAAGTGCGAGGCACAGACAAGCTATTACTGAAAGGAACCACTCCGATTAGCTGGAATTTATCAGTGGCAAAGTTAGGCGAGTGCGACTGCATAGCACTGATAAAGTCTTCATCCAAATCCAGAATGGCTTCACCTGGCGCTACGGGCTGAGTATCAAAAGTGTTAGGTACGTTGTTAGCACGCATCAAGATACTGCCTAGAGTGCGCTCTCCATTGAGTCCGCCAAAGTCACGGGCATGCACATCTAACTTATCGGCCAACTGTTTTGGGTTTTCAAGATCAGCCATGCTAACGAAGATCACTTTGGCATCCAAGGCAGTGGCTAAGGCAAAGTTCACTTGTGAAGCATACGTTACCTCTTCGGTAGGCACTAAGCCTTCACAAATGACAACGTTATACTCTTCTCCTAACTGATGGAAATTGGTAACCACCTCTTCCATCAAGTCATCCACGTTGCCTGAGTTCATCATGCGCTCGACACGTTCACGAGGAATAGAAGGAGGTGGATTTAAACCAAAAGCGTGACGGATTAAGTCACTTGAGCTGTCTAAAGTGTGCTGCGAGTCGTTCGAGTCATCTTGTAAAAATGGCTTCATAAAGCCAGCTTTCATGCCTAAATAATCCAAAGCCTTAAGCAATCCCAAGCCTGCAGAGGTTAAACCAATGCCACGGCCAGTAGGAACCAGCAAAATAGTTTGCATAAACAAATCCTTATTAGTTCAATATATTGGTTTGATTTTTAAATTATTTTTATTGATCGGACTATAGACCCAGTACTGCTCTGGTTTCTTCTGCGATTTGCAGCTCTTCATCTGTTGGGATAACCCATAGCTCATATTTACTTCCCGGCGCATGGAAGCTGCCTTCTTCGCCGCCATATAGTTGGCTGTTCTTATCGGCATCTACTTCTAAGTTAAAGTGACGCATCACTTCTAGAATACGAGCACGGATGGTCGCTGAGTTCTCACCAATACCCCCTGAGAAGATGATGCCGGTCAAGTCCGGTAGGGCACAAGATAAAGAAGCCAAGTATTTACCAGTGCGATAGCAGAACATTTCTACCGCCAGCTGAGCATTCTTCTGGTCTGGGTGTGAGTCATCGTTAGCAATGGATTCTACAGTACGCATATCGTTTGAAACACCAGATACGCCCAGTAGGCCACTTTCTTTATTTAAAATGACGTCGATTTGTTCTAGGTTTAGCCCCATAGTGCGTTTTAAGTGAATGTGAAGGCTTGGGTCAACATCGCCACAGCGGGTGCCCATCATTAGGCCTTCTAGTGGGGTTAAGCCCATACTGGTGTCTAAGCTTTCTCCATTGTAGACTGCAGTTGCAGAGCTACCATTGCCTAAGTGGGCAATTAACCAACCATGAGGGCCTTCTTTTTCGGTCAGTTGGCTAGCGCGATTGGATAAGTAAGCGTGTGAAGAGCCGTGGAATCCGTAGCGGCGGATGCAGTCATTTTCATACATCTCTTTTGGAATGGCGTAACGGAAAGCTTTTGGAGGCATGGTTTGGTGAAAAGCGGTATCAAATACCACCACCTGAGGTAGGTCAGGGTGAATGGCTTGAACGGCTTCAATACCGGTAGCGTTAGCAGGGTTGTGTAGAGGAGCCAGCTCTTTTAGGCGTCTGATTTCTTCTACCACATGTGGCGTCACTTCTACAGCAGAACTGAACTCACGGCCACCATGGACCACACGATGTCCCACTGCAATTGGAGATTGGTCGCCAAGGAGAGTCATAATTTGAACCAAAGCGGCTTTATGGTTAGAGCCTGGAATGCTGACTTCAGTTTTTTTGCCTTCTAGGCATTTGTGTACAATACGAGCATCATCTAGCCCTAAGTTTTCAGCGAGACCAGTAATACGGTATTTATTATCTTCACTAATTAGAGCATATTTGATAGAAGATGAACCGCAGTTAACGACTAAAGTTGGTTTGCTGATAATGTTGTTGCTCATATTGTATCCTTACATTGAAATTTTAAAAGAAAGAAAAGAAATAACACCAAACAGTGTCATAAATTAATAGACGTATAACGCCGCCTCTTTTACCAACACATAACATCCTATTAGGGTGTGGTTTAAATTGTAAAATCGTTAACTTTTAGTTGAGCGAATGGGTCATATATTATTTCTGAGAAATAGAAATTGACTTAATTTAAGGGTGCCCTAATAACAGCTATGTTCGGTTATGGGTATGTACCTTTTTTAAGTATAGCCTAGATTAATTTTAAAAACATCGGTTTAGTGATTAAAAATAAGTTAAGTCATTAAAAATTAAAAGTTTCTTTTATTATGTGAATTTATATAATTAAAAGGCTTTAGGTAAATATCAAGAATTTTGTTACCATAGAAAAAGCTGTATTTTTGTCTGCTCATCCTCGTTCATCCCCATAGGAAGCCGTTCATGCCAAACTTTCATTTTCAAACTGATAACTATAAAAACCACTCAACTTTAAAAGGCCTAGGTTTGGCAGATTTAAATAATGCTGCTGTTACTAGCATGAAGCTGAGCCGTTTACTTTTACTTGTTGCCATCGTAGTTTTGAGCAGTGTTTTTTTGAGTGGCTGTGGTCAAAAGGGAGAGCTGTATTTAACAGAAGATGCCCCGAGTAATACCAATTTCATTCTGTATAAAGGCAATAAAGCAGAGGGCGGTAACACAGCTAATAACCAAGCGGAACAAGCAGAAAATCAGCAAAAAATTGAAGAAGCCGCTGCTACCGACCCACAAGATTACTAGCTCGCTAATACCAAAATAATTCAAGTCATTTATCAATCATTATTTTAATTGTTTGATTTTAATGATTTAATAAAGCCTAACTACAATATTAAATCTCAATTGGATACCTTTATATGAGCATCACAGACTTATCACAGGCGACGGTTCAGCACACTTCAAATGGCTTGCGTATTAACCCTGAAAGCTTTGTCAAAAAACTCCCTACCTTAAGTTATCAGCAAGGACTGCTCGCTATTGAAGAAGTATCGACACAGCAGTTGGTACAGCAGTACGGAACGCCGTTGTATGTGTACTCTAAAAAGGCAGTGCTTGAGGCTTATCAAGCCTATAGTGATAGTTTTGCTGAGATTGACCACCAGATTTGCTACGCGGTAAAAGCCAACTCCAATTTGGCGGTATTAAAGGTATTGGCTGAGGCTGGGGCAGGTTTTGATTTAGTATCATCAGGAGAGCTTGCCCGCGTGTTGGCCGCCGGTGCCGACCCCAGCAAAATCGTATTTTCTGGGGTAGGTAAAACTGTGGCTGAAATGAAAGCGGCCTTGCAGGCAGGAATTGGCTGCTTTAACGTTGAGTCGCTTAGTGAGCTAGATACCCTAAATGCAGTGGCGGCTGAATTACAAGTGAAGGCACCGATTTCTATTCGAGTGAATCCTGACGTTGATGCCAAGACCCATCCTTATATTTCAACAGGGTTAAAGGACAATAAGTTTGGTATTAGTCACGATGTGGCGATCAAGGCCTATAAACATGCTGACAGCCTAGAGCACTTAAATATTGTGGGTATTGACTGCCATATTGGATCACAGCTGACTGAGATTGATCCGTTTGTTGCTGCATTAGATAAAGTTTGTGAGCTTATTGAGTCACTAAAGCAAGAAGGTATTGAGCTTGAGCACGTTGACTTAGGTGGCGGCTTAGGGGTGATTTATATCGATGAGCAAGTGGCTGAAGTAAGTGAGTTTGCCAATGCCTTATTACCGAAGCTAAAACAGTTGGGACTAAAGGTATTCTTTGAGCCAGGCCGTAGTATTGTGGCCAATGCTGGGATGCTATTGACTAAGGTTGAAGTTTTAAAGCCCACTGAACACAAAAACTTTGCCATTGTCGATGCGGCGATGAATGACTTAATTCGTCCCGCTCTGTATCAGGCGGAGATGGCCGTGATTCCTATGAGCAGTCACCCTAAAGCGGGTACTGAGGAGCAAAGCTGGGATATCGTAGGCGCGGTTTGTGAGACAGGTGATTTCTTGGCCAAAAAACGTTTATTGTCTTTGGCAGTGGGCGATATATTGGCCATTACTGGCGCCGGTGCCTACGGCTTTGTGATGAGTAGTAACTATAACTCACGCCCACGTCCTGCTGAAGTTATGGTCTCTGGTGATAAGCATCAAGTGGTGCGTAAGCGCGAGACCATTGAACAGTTATTTGAAGCTGAGTCTTTTTTTGAGCTTGATTAATTTTAATGGTTTAAATTAGAGTAAGGTAGGGCAATGAGTCTTACCCTTTTGTGCGAAAAAGCCTGCGTTTTATACGCAGGCTTTTTTTATGGTTTCAGCCATTTCTTTGCCTATAGCCTGTCGGCGGAGTGTTTTTTTTGAGAGGCATTAGTTATTTGTAAACCGTGGATAACCGGCAATAAAAAGCAGCTGTGGCTTATTTTTATTGGCAGTGTTTAGTTATTATCATTGTTATATTCTGCATGGTAAGATAGGGCATAAATAAAATCTAAGGAATAAAAAAATGCTTATAGAATTTACAAAAATGCATGGATTGGGTAATGATTTCATGGTCATTGACTTGGTTACCCAGCGCTTAGAGCTCACTAAAGAACTCATCTCTTTACTGGGAGATCGTCACATGGGTATTGGTTTTGACCAACTGTTAGTGGTTGAGCCCCCGATGCGTCCTGATGTCGATTTTCGCTATCGTATTTTCAATTCAGACGGTAGTGAGGTTGAGCAGTGTGGCAATGGCGCTCGTTGCTTTGCCCGTTTTGTCCAAGCCCGTAAGTTGTCATTTAAACAGCGAATACGGGTCGAAACCAAGTCAGGTATTTTGACCCTGACTACAGATAACTATGGCTGGGTAGAAGTGGATATGGGCAAACCTCGCTTTGAGCCAGATGAGATTCCCTTTACCCCAAAAGCCATTACCAAAATTCAGAACGCCTATCACTTAGACGTTGAGGGCACCCCTGTACAACTTTATGTGGCCAATATGGGTAACCCTCACGCAGTCATTAAAGTGGATGATATTCTAACTGCTGATGTAGAAACGTTAGGGAAAGCCATTGAGTCGCACCCAGCATTTCCAGAGCGGGTGAATGTCGGTTTTGTGCAGGTGATGAATCAGCGTCACATCCGTCTGCGCGTATATGAGCGCGGCGTGGGTGAAACCCAAGCTTGTGGTACCGGAGCCTGTGCTGCTGTGGCCACAGGTATCCGTGAGGGCTGGCTTGATGAAGGCGAGGAGATTAGAGCACAGCTATATGGCGGTAGCTTATTGATTCGTTGGTCTCCTGGCTATTCAGTGATGATGACGGGTCCGACGGCCTTTGTTTATGAAGGCATATTTAGCCCAGATGGTATTATGGCCCAAGCGGGTCTAAAGCCGCCTGCTTAAGTCTTGAGGGTAAGTAAATAAGTCATGAGTGCCAAGCCAACGCCTCAGCCAAAACTGCCTCAGAAGCCCTCCAAGCGGGGAACGGATGAGGCTGAATCCACTCTTGAGATGAGTGAGGAGTTACAGCAGCTATTGCTACCGGTAGAGCAGTGGTTGGCTGAGCTATCTGTCAGACAGATGTCAGCCCACACCATCGAGGCTTATTATGCTGGTCTATTTCAGTTGGCAAGCTTTTTGGAGGCGGGCAAGCTGACCTGGACGCGCTGTGACAAACGGCAATTGGCCCGATATATCGGCCAGCGCTTGGATGTGGATGCTTTGGCCATCTCTAGTGTGCAGCAAGAATTATCGGCCATACGTCATTTTTACAGTTGGCTAATTGATCAAGGCCAAGCTCGGATTAACCCTACCACTGGATACCAGCTAAAAAGAGCGCCCCGTCCTCTGCCCAGTATCGCCGATGGAGATTTGCTGACTCAGTTATTAGAACAGCCAATGCCAGATACCCCTGAGCAAGCGAGGCTATGGATACGTGACAAAGCCATGTTTGAGCTGCTGTATAGTAGCGGATTACGGGTAGGGGAGTTGGTGGGTCTTAATGTCTCTGATTTACGAATACATGAGTCTGGTGAGCGAGGTGAGGTGAGGGTCACTGGTAAGGGTAATAAGACGCGTCTAGTGCCTGTGGGTAAGCAAGCATTAAAAGCCATTACTACCTACCTGCCTCATCGTTATCTTTGGGAGGAGCAGGGTGACACCGCGTTATTTATTAGTGAAAAATTGGGTACTCGATTGACCACACGCGCGGTACAACAGCGATTAAAAATTGCCGCCAATCGCGCTGGTATTGCCCAAAATATGTATCCGCACTTGCTGCGCCATTGCTTTGCCTCACACATGCTGTCGGGGAGCGGTGATTTGCGGGCAGTTCAAGAAATGCTGGGCCATAGCGATATCAGCACCACTCAAATTTATACTCACGTAGATTTTGCCAAACTAACTCAGGTCTATGACAAGGCGCATCCCCGTGCTTCTCATAATAAGCGCAAAGACTAGCCTTAGTTATTAGTTACGAGTATGGCTAGGCCAATCTGTGACAGTTATGAATGGGCATGTTTTGACGCCAAGTCTGCTGTCTTTCTGCATCGAAGGTAGTGGTAATTAATCCAAAGTCTTCAGCCAAGTTGGTTTGTCCAGTTTCCTTCACCCAGTCGCCGTTGGCGTTGGCAAAAGCGCTGTGGCCCCAAGTCTCCCGGCTACTGTCTTTTGTATAATGGGTACCGCCTTGTGCTGAGCCGACGACTAAGCATTGAGAGTCCAAAGCGCGGGCTTGCAGCAGAAGTTGCCAATGTGCCTTACCTGTCTGATAAGTAAAAGCGGAGGGAGCAGTAAGGATATCTGCCCCTGCCTGTCTAAGTCTTTGGGCTAAGACAGGAAAGCGTAAGTCAAAACAAACCATCATCCCGATAGACAAAATGCCTAAATTTTTATTTGAGGCTACACTCGGCGATTGTAAAAAATCTTTATTTAAATTCTTCATATCACACTGAGCGACAACGGTAGTGTCACCAGCTTCGAAAGTTCTTCCTTCATCATAGCTGCCAGTATCATCTGCCACTTGGGCACGAAATAAGTGAATTTTGTCATAACGGGCCACGCGTTTACCATCAGGAGCAAAGACCTGACTGACTTGTCTTAGCTTCCCATCTGCTACCACACTGCTATCGGGACGATAGGGACAGGGTAGTGTGCCGGCAACGATGAACAATTGATGTTCAAAAGCTAGGTCAGCATACCAGCTCGATATCTCATCAAAGCGTTCAGCCAGCTGTTTTTGCCCGCCCATACGGCAAGCATTTTCTGGTAATACGACCAAGCTTACCTGCTGTTGGCTAGCAGCAGTAACCGCTTTTTCGATGGTCGCCATATTGGCTTCGATATCAAACTGACTGTTTAACTGCACACATCCAATGTTAAGTTGAGTCATAACTACTGCCTTTGTAGCTTATATTAATAGGTGGTCGAGAGAGGACTAAAACAGGGAGTACCTTAGTTACTATGCTTAAGCTATTAGACTTATTAGAGTAGCATGGAAAGAGTAAGCAATCTATCGGTCTTCAATACGCCCAATCTTCATAAATAGGCTTATCTCTCCAAGAGTAGATTGTGCTTTTGTTCAACCATATATCGCACCCTAATCCTTATTTATAATAATAAAATCGTTTACTCTGCTAGCCAGTTGATGTATTTTTTTATGAAGGTTGATGGCAAAGTTTACTCCTCTTACAAGGTGTAATTATGTCATTATAGATCAATGTCATCTGCTACTTTATCTCAAAAACCAATTAATAAAATCTTCTGCTAAATAACCAAAAGCTGCCCATAATCTAAATTTATATCTAGCAGCCAGCTAAAAAATAAAACGCAACAAACTACTGAGAACAAAACGACCTATGATGAGTCCCTCTTTTAATTTAGGTGTCAACCTAACCACTGCACAAAAGCTGACCCCACAGATGCAGCAGGCTATTAAGCTGCTACAGCTTTCAAGCTTAGAGCTTGAGCAAGAAGTTCAAATGAAACTAGACAGCAACCCTTTACTTGAGAGAGTAGAGGAGGATGAAATTAGTGCTGAAGACTTTAATAGCCTTGAAGAGTTGACGCGACTAGAGCTGGATGCAGAAGCTCAAAAAGAGGTCTATCAGTTGTCTAATGATCATGCCGAGGGTTATGAGAATGATGACTATGAAACAGAAGGGGGCTACGAGGCAGCAGATTACGACGAATATGGGTATGACAGCGGAGTAGATTCGCAACAGGCAGATCAAGGGAGCCCGGTTACTGAAACCGAGGAAGAACAGCAAAACGTGATGGAAATTACAGCCAGCAGTGGCCCACAAGCGAATGAAAGTAAAAGCTCCGAGACAGAAGGTTTCATGGAGGGTCAAACACTAGGAGAGTTACCTATTGATACGGGCTGGGAGGATGTCTTTACTCATGGAAGCACGGCTTTAGCCCGTCCCGACACCCAAGGTATGACTGACTATCAAGGGGCAACTTCGGTCACTTTACAAGACCACATACGTTGGCAATTAAACTTCAGTCACCTAACGCCACAACAATCTTTGATTGCCGACTATCTAATCGATGCTATGGATGAAAGCGGCTTTATTCAAGCCGATATGGCCGATTTAAAAGCAAGCTTCGATGAGATGGCCAGCTTCTACGGTTGGGAGCATCGAATTGAGAACGAGCAGATAGAAGCCGTGGTTCAGTTGATACAGTCTTGTGAACCATTGGGGGTGGGCGCCAGAAGCTTAGCAGAATGCTTACAAATTCAGCTACATAGCTTACAAGAAACGGTCCCTTATCGAGAGCAGGCACTACGTCTGTTAGATGAGCATCAGCTACTGGTCACTAATAATATCAAGGAGTTGATGCACAGAACCGGTCTCAAAAACAGTGATATTGGGCCTAGCTTAGAGTTGATTCGAACCTTAAGCGCTGCTCCAGGATTGGCTTTTTCTACCGCGCAGCCTGATTACGGTATACAGCCTGAAGCCTATGATATCCCAGATGTTTTGGTGTATTTGGTCCATAGTTCAGAGGCAAAACAAGCGGTGTGGAAAGTAGAGTTAAATCCTGAGACTTTACCGAAACTTAGAATTAATCAAGAATATGCCAATCTTATTAAGCGGGGTGATGACAGCCCAGATAATGTCTATTTACGCGATAACTTAGTAGATGCTAGATTGTTTATTCGAAGTATTGAGGAGCGCAATCAAAACCTTCTAAAGGTAGCGACTAGTATTATAAAGCTGCAACAAGACTTCTTATTGCAGGGACCGACTGCCATGAAACCACTTATTCTAAAAGATATTGCAGAAGAGGTGGGGCTGCACGAATCTACGATTTCCAGGTTGACCACCAGCAAGAGCATCTTAACGCCGCAAGGGCTGTTTCCACTGAAATATTTCTTCTCATCCCACGTCTCCAGTGATCAAGGCGATATTTCCTCTACGGCCATTAGCGCCATGATACAGCAGTTAATACAGCAAGAAGACTCTAGGGCCCCCTTATCAGACAGTGCTATAAAAGATCTTTTACAGCAGCAGGGGATAGAAATAGCTAGACGTACAGTGGCCAAATATAGAGAAGCGATGAACATCGGTTCTTCTACTCAAAGGAAAGTTAAATTTTAGAAAGTAGATTTTAGAAAAAGGGGTAAGAGTTAGAAAAAAGATATAAAAAAATGAGAGGTTCAGAAATATTTTAACAAGTAACCATCATAGTCGCCGAAGCCAATGGCAGCATGGCGAGGCCTTGTTTTTAAAATAAAAAAATTTCAGATTATATAGTATTTATTTCTAGATATGAGTTATTTTTACATTTATTAACAATAAAAATGCTTGTGCAATCCTGATTTTCGTGGCAAATTAAAGCTATCCCAACCAAAGCTAACCAGCACAGAAGGTTGGGGTAAAGTAAGTTTAATACGGATTTTAAATGTTACTTGAAACGCTGATACCCGGTAATACTGTTGAGTTTGAGCCCAATTAACCAGGACTGGTTAAAAGAAGGATCAAATAAAACAAGGGTATAAATAATGACTTAAACAAAGAACTAATGCCTTCATTATTTTAAAATGAATCCCCATTAGGTCAGTCATTAATTAAAAGTCACTTTGAGTCAGCAAGGGCTGCTCAAATCATAAAAAGGATGTAAGCATTATGAACATTTCAATTACTGGCCATCACATCACAATTACTGACGCTATGAAAGATATGGTTATGGATAAGCTTTCAAAAGTTGAGAGACATTTTGACCAAATTCAAAGCATTAAAGTGATTCTATCGCTAGACAATAACCGCAGCGATACTAGCCACAGTGGTAAAAATAACCATAAAGCTGAAGCACTTATGCGAGTAGCAGGTCAAGAAATGTTTGTACAGTCATATGATGACGACATGTATAAAGCCATTCATGAAATGGCAGATAAATTAGACCGCCAAGTTCGTAAATACAAAACCCGTATCGATCGTAAAACTCGCTCTTCTAAACGTAAGCCAAGTTTTGCGATCCCTGCAACTGAGCCTGTTGACGAGTCATACGCTTATTAGGTCAATCTCCACCTGAACTTAAAATAAAAATTTAGTTTTAAATCTATAAAATAGTCTAGAACGTAAAAAGCCCTTATCCGAATAGGATAAGGGCTTTTTAATAGGTCTTCTTTTAACTTAAAAAACAAGGAATTATGATCACAGACTTATGATATATCTAGAAGTTAACCACCACCTACGGCTTGAACCACTTCAATAATCATATCTTGTTCGACGCCAATTGTAGCCAGTTCAGATTTAGGGATTAACTCTCCATTAATCTCAACCGCATAACGTCCCTGCGTTAATTGTAAGTCATCTAACACAGCCTTCACAGTTACCTGCTCTGTCTGTTGTTGTTCTCCATTTACAGTAATTGTATACATTTTTTCCTCTATAAAATCCCATCTAAACCAAAACGTTGCCTTTTAGATTTAGAGCAGAAGCTTTAAGTGGCGGAATGCTTGAAGGTAGTTACTGCCAACCAGATCCAGCCAATAATCATCAGTGTACCACCAATAGGGGTGATGGCGCCAAACCAACGTGGTGCTCCAAGGGTCATGGCAAATAAGCTGCCTGAAAAAATAATCAGTCCTACCTGCAATAGCCACGCCGTAGTTGAGGTGGTATACCCTAATTTAATTAAGATGCCCACCAAGAGTAAGCCCAAAGCATGATAAAAGAAGTATTGAGTTCCGGTTAACCACCAAGCCATTTGCTCAGGGGAGGCAATGGCCTTAATACCGTGAGCACCGAATGCTCCTAAAGCCACAGCTAGGGCTAAGTTAACAGCTGCAATCGAAATCCAATTCATAGGACACCCTGTAGATTATAAGTTGTCTTCGCTGGGCATGATGACACTGTCAATGGTCATGGCTTCTCGGATTTTATCCATGGCATTTTTTTCGATCTGACGAACTCGCTCAGCAGAAATATTGTAAACAGCAGCCAATTCATGCAAAGTGGATTTCTGCTCAGACAGCCAGCGCTGTTCAACAATATCACGTGAACGATCATCTAGAGTATCCATAGCCGTCATTAGCGCACTGGTAGTGTTTTCTTCCCAGTCAGCATCTTCTACCATTTCAGCAGGATCAACCCCATCTTCTAAAAACAGTTGCGGGGCATAGTGGCCATCTTCGTCATCAGTTGACTGAGCTTCAAAAGAAGCGTCATATGAAGTCAGTCGTGACTCCATTTCCAAGACCTGCTTGCGGGTAACATTTAAGTCGGCCGCAATCGCATCCGCTTCTTCTAAGGTTAGCTGGTTATTGGTTTTCTTCAAACTACGTAAGTTAAAGAAAAGCTTACGATGCGCTTTGGTGGTCGCTACTTTCACAATGCGCCAGTTACGAATAACAAACTCATGAATTTCAGCTTTAATCCAATGCACAGCAAAAGAGACCAGACGCACCCCTTTGTTGGGGTCAAAGCGTTTCACCGCTTTCATCAAGCCTAAGTTACCTTCTTGGATTAAATCTGCTTGCGGCAGGCCATAGCCTGAATAACTGCGAGCAATGTGAATCACAAAGCGTAGGTGCGACATAACTAAAATGCGAGCCGCTTCAACGTCGCCCTCATTGTAATAGCGATGAGCCAGCTCTTGCTCTTGTTCCGTGGTTAAGATAGGAATCTGCTGCACCGAGTTCATATAAGCCCCAAGATTGATACCTGGTGCCGATAAATTTACAGGCATAGCCGGAACCAAGTCACGCGTACTGGTATTGGGGTAGTCGCTGACCCACTCTTCAGTATGGGCGACTTCTTGAGTCAAGACATCGTCATCAAGCTCATCATAGGGCAGGTCATCTTCGTCCATATCTATGATTTCTACCGGCTCGACATCCTTGGAATTTACTGGTTTCGCCGTGTCTTTTTTATTTATTTTAGGAGTAGCCATATTTTGACCTTCAAAGTAATAACTTTATTGAGATCTATTGTAAAGGATAGCACCCCCTAGTTACCATTCGTTTTGGTAATGATGAGGTGAAAGATTGTATCGAGTTTTTCTAAACCATCAGGAGAGCTTTCATTAGTGGCGGTACTAAGTACCAACTGTAATCCCGCTTGTTGGCAAAATGCGGCCAGATCCGTTTGTGAGTTAGGATCCGTAGCTAGGATGTAGACACTTTCTGAGGGCTGGACGGATCGCAGTGCCACTTTGGTCTTCAATAAAGGCATAGGACAAGCCATGCCCCGGCCATCGACTAAAGCTGAGATGGTTAACTGCGGAGGAGCTGCTTCTAGGTCACTACTATTTAAGGTATCAAGGTGGCTTTGTACCAGAGCCTGATGCTCACTATTTGCTAAGCTAATATTTATCATAGAAGACCATTTCATTAAGTAATTAAGTAAGGGTATTAACTCAAAAAAGAGAATAAAAATAATATTAAGTAAAGAGGGTAACTATATAAAAAATTACACCCCAGATAAGAGAGTATAAGGTTAACCGGTTATCATGTTATTATCAAAAGTGGGTTTAATAATGATGGTTAACCACTAAAAATCAAGCCGACTTCCCAAGATTTTAACCCTCCCTATAGATTACGGATCATACTTTAAGGAATAGACACTTGCCTCCTTTTCAGACCAACATTCGAGACAAAAGATCGGCATTCAAGCTGCCTTTGAAAATCACTAATCACAAGGTGGTGGTGTCTGGTTTGTTATTGATTGGGATAGTGACTACCGGTTCTTCAGCAACTGCTAAGATCGAGACGGATCGCAGCCAAGCGGGTTATAACGGGTCTCAAACCACGCCCTTATTCTCTAACTCAACTCTCAAGGAACCAGCTTCGTTCAGCTTACCAGAGTTGGGCAGTGGGGGTGGTCGCTTCATTGAGGTCAATAAGCATAAAGCTTTGGGTGAGTGGTCGTTACAAAATCTGGGAAGAAGTGCGCCTTTAATTAACGATCCTTGGTCGCAAGAGCAATTAGAATCTATGGCTTGGAAAATCAATGCCCAAGCTCGAAACCAAGCCCCATTAGCATTAATGGTAATCAATAATCCTAGTATTAATGCTTTTGCTATCCCAGGTGGGGTGATGGGAATTCATACCGGAACTGTCATTGAGTCCAATAGCATGGATGAGGTGGCCAGTGTCGTTGCCCATGAAGTGGCGCATTTAAGTCAGCGGCATTACGAGCATCGCGATGAAGCCAGCCGAAAAGCATTGCTGATGCAAATTGGCGGAATTCTGGCAGCCATTGCTGCTTCTGCGGCAGATGGTGATGCAGCAGCCGCTGTGATGATGGGCAGTCAAACCGCAGCTTTAAATGCCCAAATGGCGTTTAGCCGTAGTAATGAGCGTGAGGCGGATCGTATTGGGATGTAATTAATGGCAAAAGCGGGCTACGATCCTAGAGCCATGCCTAAGTTCTTTGGCACTTTGGACCAAAAAACTCAGTTAAATATGAGTGATAATGCTTATTTGCCAAGCTTTATCATGACTCACCCTTTAAGCTCTGAGCGGTTGAGCGAGGCACAAAGTAGGGCCAATAGTTACCCAACCTTGAGCCTGAACAGTCAGCGTCATCAGCTTAACTTTGAGCTGCTAAAGTGGCGACTGAAAGTATTGTCCAATCAGACCACAGAAAATGAGCTAGTAGTCACTGCTGCAAAAAATAAAGGAGCAGAAATGGCTTTGGCTTACTGGTATGCCCGTCAAAGCCGCTATCAAGAGGCCCAAAATAGACTCAATAAATTAAAGCAAACAGCCATTAGTACTTCTGCTGCTGATAAAATGAACTTTGATATTTTATTGGCCATTACTGAAGCTCAAATTGCGGGTTTTCAG
This sequence comes from Psychrobacter sp. UBA3962, assembly GCF_002385225.1. Classification (GTDB taxonomy): domain Bacteria; phylum Pseudomonadota; class Gammaproteobacteria; order Pseudomonadales; family Moraxellaceae; genus Psychrobacter. The sequence goes on from NZ_DGDC01000038.1 coordinate 85,773, forward strand.
GACAAATGGGAGCTGGCTGAAAAGACCTTAACCCCTTATTATAATCTTTATCCGGAACGTCGTGACCTTAAACTGTTAATGGCCGATACTTGGCTACAGCTTGGCAAGTATAACGAAGTGGTAACTTTAATGAAGCCTATTGTCCAAAGTAGACCCCATGATTTAGAAGGCTTGTACCGTATCCAGCGCGCTTATGAGTTGATGGCGATTGACACAAAAACCAGTAGCAACGAGCCTGCTTCACAAGTTTTGGTCAAAGACATAGCTGCGATCAACGCTTTGCGTTATCGAGCCAAAGGCGAGTTGTGGCGGGGCAAATACAATGATGCTTTGGTGTCTTTACAGCAGGCAAAAAAACAAGTTGAAGAGTTAAGCACCAGTGGCAATACAGTCACTTTTAACCCCAAACCTTTATTAGCCAATATCAATAGTGAGATGGCAGAAGTAAAAACAGCCAGAGACTTTCGCCCCTAGCTATAATTAGATTCTTATAAATAATAAGGCACTCAACAAGCTAAATAGAGATTAGCCCATCAACGCTTTTTTTACCAATTGTGACATTACCGCTGGGTCAGCACGGCCCGCAGTTTTGGTCTTTAATGCGCCCATAACTTTACCCATATCTTGCATTGAGCTGGCACCTTGCACTGCTATTTCTTCATTAATCAGAGCGGCCAACTCCTCATCACTCATTTGCTGTGGCATAAACTCGTTGATGATATCGATTTCAAATTGCTCTTTTTGGGCTAAGTCTTCACGACCATTGTCTTGGAACACATTCAAGGATTCTTGACGCTGTTTCAGCTGCTTTTGTAAGATCTCTAGTACCCCAGCATCATCTAAGTCCACCTTGCGATCAATCTCAATTTGTTTAATCACAGACTGTACATTACGTAATACTTTGACTTTCTCTAGTTCGCGGGCTTTCATCGACGTTTTTACTTGTTCGGTGATGCGGTCTTTTAAGGCACTCATGGCTTATTCCTATTTTTTTATGGTTATCAAATCAATTATTAGTATCGGCTAATAGCAACTATTTTACCGTTATAATTTTGCTATAAAATAATTTTTATATAAAATTTTAGCACAAAAAAAACCACCTTTATTATGGCGCTCCAAGCATGGTTGCGAGGTAGGCGACAAAATAAGGTGGCTTTTTCTAATCAATTACCAAAACCCTAGGGTTTTGGTAATTCTAAACTCACTTAACTCTAAGCTAGACTGCCTTAAGCTAAACTGAGAATAGAATCGATTAGTACATACGAGTTGTACGGATAGACTCGCGCTGTAATTTCTTTTTGTAGCGTTTTACGGCTGCTGCCTTTTTACGCTTACGCTCTTGCGTTGGCTTTTCGTAAAACTCGCGCTTACGGACATCAGATAAAACACCAGCTTTTTCGCAGGCACGCTTGAAGCGACGGATAGCGATATCAACAGGTTCGTTTTCTTTAACCTTAACTGAAGGCATGCAGACTCCTTAATATAAGTAGTGGAAATTAGAGACTAGGGACATTAACAATGCTGTGTGATTGGTATTAGCCGTAGTGTCTCATAGGGTTACGGCATCAGCTATTGCTAGGATAAAATCATTCATTCTATACGAATGCTAGAATAAGAGCGAGATTGTACTAAAATATCCGCCTAATGTCAAGTTAGGTGGAATCGTGCTTAGTGGCAGTCTTGAACTATTTATCAGCGCAATTTGTACTGATTAATGCGCAGTAATCGATTTAATAATAGAGAGTATAAACTTCTGTAATACTGAAAAATAAGTTTGAAGACTAGATTAAAAGCGATTATAATCAGCATTAAACATTCATTTTAAATGAATGATATTGAAAAGTTTGTAAGTTGTATTACAGTTTTGACACTACGGACTGAAAGGTTGACTGAAAAACTCAATGAAAATTTTGTGCTTAAGATAGTGACTGTGAAAGGGTTGTGATATTATTAGCCGGTAAGTTAACTTAACTATAAATAAGGGATTCTTAGGCTTGCGATAAATAGCAGCAATTAGTTTTGTATTTCCCTTATGTCAACAACCCTTTTAGGAGTAACAAATGTCATTAACGGCTCTTCTAAGCAATAAAAAAGTGGCAGCTCGTACCACAACTTTAGTTTCAGTTATGCTAGGTGCTACTCTAACTTTGACTGCGTGTGGTAGTAAGGATCATGAAGTTAAAGCGGTAGATAAAGTAGATGAAGCGGCTGAACTGGCTAGAGCAAACGCTCCAGAGCCTGAGCCATTAGCTGCCGAAGATATTGTTGAGGTTGAACCTGCTGCAGACACAGCAACCGCTGAAGAGGGTGCTACTGATGCGGCAGCTACGGATGAAGCGGCTGCGGAAGCTACTCCAAGCGCAGAAGCGACTGATGCAACAGCCACTGCAGAAGCGCCAGAAGCAACAGCTACAGAAGAAGAAGCTCAATAATACAACGCCTACCTATTATACATTTAGGAAGCTATTTAGCTCTAAGTGAAGATTTTAGCTCTAAGTAAAGAGTAGAGTGGGTTTGAGTTAAGGGTGTCAGTTTTTACTGAGTTTATGGCTTGCACAATTTTTTATCTTAAAATTTCAAAAGCTAATATGAGGATTCTCATGCTAAATATAAATAAACAACAAGGCGGTAAAAACGGATTGGCACCTTTTAGTAAAGCAGGACTGCTTTTAGCAGGTCTCCTAACTTTAGGCATGGCAGTCGGTTGTAGTGATGGCTCAGAATCTGAGACAGTGGCTGAGCCTGCTGCCAGTGAAAGTGTGGCTACCGAACCGGCCGCTGAAGTGGTAGAGCCAGAAGTAGCGCCTGCAGAAGAAGCGGCAGAGCCAGAAGCTGAGGCTGATACAGAAGTTGAAGCCAGCACTGATGCAGCAGCTGCTGCCCCTTTATCAGCAGAAGCAGGGGCGGAGTTGTATGAATCGCACTGTAAGCAATGTCACGAAAAAGGGCTGTTAAGTGCACCGAAGTTTGGCAATACTACAGACTGGGCGCCTCGTATTGCTAAAGGTAAAGAGACTTTGTATAAGCACTCAGCAGAAGGTTTCAAGGCCATGCCACCTCAAGCTATTAATGGGGTAACTGTAGAGCAGGTACATGCTGCAGTAGATTATATGGTTGAACAGGCTAGCGAAAGCTAAAAATGCCCTTGATATTCTGCTAAAATACCGCCACTGTGTAGACATAGTGGCGGTATTTTTTTGTCATGATTGTCTTTATCAAATATAAGTATCTTCATCAAATTAAACGGATGATTGATAAAAATAGGCGACACAATACTTCAATTATCAAACAGTAGGTGCGACTTGAAAGTTTTAGGTTTAGAAACATCATGTGATGAAACAGGGTTGGCCATCTTTGATAGCGAGCTTCTTGCAGCAGGTAAAAGTGGTTTGCTAGGCCAAGTTCTGTATTCTCAGATTGAACTGCATGCCACTTATGGGGGTGTGGTGCCTGAGCTTGCCAGTCGCGACCATATCCGCAAATTGGTACCGCTACTTGATGAGTTATTGACCCAGTGCAATATCAGCAAAGAGGATATTGATGCGGTTGCCTTTACCAAAGGACCAGGTCTTATCGGTGCCTTGATGACTGGAGCATTGTTTGGTCGTAGCTTAGCTTATGGATTAGACGTGCCAGCCATTGGGATTCATCATATGGAGGGACATTTGTTGTCCCCTTTATTGGGTCCTAATCCTCCCAAATTTCCTTTTGTCTCTCTGTTGGTATCAGGGGGTCATACGCTATTGGTAGCTGCCCATGGCATAGGCGATTATGAAATTTTAGGCGAGAGCATCGATGATGCGGCGGGTGAGTGCTTTGATAAAGCGGCTAAAATGCTAGGCTTGCCATACCCAGGGGGTCCGAATGTGGCGCGCTTGGCCGAAAATGGTGACCCCTCAAAGTATGAGTTGCCCCGACCCATGTTACACCGAGGATTGGACTTCTCTTTTAGTGGTATGAAAACAGCGGTACATAATCTTATTAAAGACACCCCAGGATCAGATACAGATGAGCAAGTCAGAGCCGATATTGCGGCCAGTTTCCAGCATGCTGTGGTAGATACCTTAGTTAAAAAGTGTGTTAAAGCCTTAAAACAGACTGGCATGAAGCAATTGGTTATCGCCGGTGGGGTGAGTGCCAATTTACACCTGCGTCAAACTTTAGAACAAGAGTTGGCAAAAATTCAGGCCACGGTGCATTATGCTCCGTTAGAGCTGTGTACTGATAATGGGGCAATGATTGCTTACGCGGGATATCAGCGTCTGCAAGCCGGTCAGAGTGATGGTTTGGCAGTCAGCTGTGTGCCTAGATGGACCATTAGTGATTTGCCAGCTTTGACTTAATTTAATGAGTTTTAGCTTGGCAATAAGGGTAAATAAGGACAGTACATGCAGTGGTTAGCAATAGGTATCGGAGCTGCAATAGGGGCCTGTTTAAGAGCTTGGTTGGCTAAGCTCAATCCGCTGCACGCTTGGATCCCTTTGGGCACCTTGGGGGCTAATATCCTCGGCGGCCTGTTAATCGGTATGGCCATGGTAGTCTTCGTAAAAGTAGGACAAAATTGGCATCCGAACGTTAAGCTGTTTGTGATTACCGGTTTTTTGGGTGGACTGACTACTTTTAGTACCTTTAGCAGCGAGGTGTTTGGCTTATTGCATGATGGAAAGGTTGTGGCAGGTTTAGGCTTAATAGGGCTACACGTGCTACTGACTTTGACAGCCACTGCCTTAGGATATTATGTCACTCGCCTGATGCTGTCTTAAACTCGTTGTAAACTTATTATCCCTATCTAAGCCTGTCTATTTATCTCACCTCAGCTTATCCAACTCTTTGATAGCTTGGTTAAAACCCGCCTAACTTTATTTTTTTCTTTCTTATCTTTTCTTAATTTAAGTCATCCTTTCTTGCCATAGCTAGGTTCTTTGCTAGGGCTTTACCAGCTCATCTAATAGCTTAGCAAAGCCTTGCATATAAGCGACTTCTTGGCTTTTTTCGCGAGTGGCGGCAAATAACTGACAAAACACCCCATGTCTATTTTGATTTTGCATAGAGGGGGGTAAGTCTTTATTCGAGCTGTTCGGAGAAATAAGAGGCCGTGTCACGATCCATCCTTTTTTCTCATATTCTGCGGCTACCCAGTCAGGCAAAGCCGCCACGCCCCGCTCACTGGCAACCAATTGAATCAACATAGCAGTCAATTCTGTAGTACGTATTTTGGCAAAATTGACTTCAGCGGGCGCCATGAATTTGGCAATCACATCCAGTCGTTTGGCTTCTACTGGATAAGCAATCAAGGTTTGATCCACAAGATCACTTGGAGCAATGCTTTGTTTGCTGGCTAGCGGATGGGTAGGGGGTAACACCAAGCGGCTTTCATAGGTAAATAGAGGCTGGTAACAGATGCCTTCCAACTCTAAGTCACTGGTAGTGATTAATAAATCAATGTCCCCTTCCATTAACAGGTGATGCGGCTCCGGCTCAAAGCCTGTGGCAAAATCAAGCTCCACATCTGACCATTCGCGTCGGAACTGATTCAAAATAGGCATGAGCCAATCAAAACAACTGTGGCATTCTGAAGCCAAACGAAGACGACCGGCTTGGCCATGAGCCAGTCTTTTTAAGTTGTTTTTGGTTCTAACGACTTGAGGCAAAATATTGTCAGCCAGTTTTAGCACCACATTACCCGCGGGGGTAAAAGTCAGAGGCCGCGATCGACGATTCACCAGTTTCACACCGTAATAATTCTCTAGCTCTTTTAATTGGTGCGAGACGGCAGAGGCGGTGACATGAAGTTCATCGGCAGCAGCGGCAAGTGAACCATGGGCACGTAAGGCAGAAAGGGTTTGTAAATGACGAAGCTCAAGCATAGTTTTAGATCATTTTATTGGATGGCTTTAGTCTCTATTCTACCCCATTCTCTAGATTATATTCATCTGCTTCATTAAGTTCTAAATTCTTGGAGTTAAAAAGTGGGGAATCGGCTTTTTGGTGAGGTGAAGTCAAGGTTGATATAAGTAGAAATCGACTAAAAAAGGTAGGCCGTTTCTGTACGAGTAATAACTCATGAGAATAGGTATCATAAAAATAACTTGCGATAGAGGTAACTTTTACTTTATATTGAATGCCATACCAAGGAGTCACATAGATTTACATTAGAGTAACTATTAGTTGAGAAGCATTGGCCGGGATCTTTATTTATTGAAACCGCTAATATCTGCTTAATGAACGTTAATGTCTTTAATGACTGTGACTCAAAACTCACAAGGAAGATGGATAACTGCCTTGGTTTTATGACAATTACTTCTGTTATCAACTTTAGATAACGAGAAACATAAAAATCAATAAAGCAGTTAGTCATAGTGAAATTGTCTATAGCAGAGTGAAAAAACAACAGGGCTATTAAGCCATAAACGATGTTTTTTCTATCCCCGCTGCTGTGCTAATGAATGAATTCAGCATCTCCCTTTTAAACCAGTATTCTGAGATAGCAAGTGTGCTCACAAATTAAGGCACTTGCCTATAGGGTTATGCATTGAGGATAAAGCTATGTGGAAAAATATGGGTTTGACCAGTAAGATTCTGGTCGCAATGGTACTAGGTATCATTCTAGGACTAATTTTTAACTATACCGGCTTAAACGCCGAGGGTAGTTTCGTTAACAATTATTTAGTAAATGGCTTATTTAGTATTATTGGTAAGCTGTTTGTTAACTCGCTAAAAATGTTGGTTGTGCCTTTGGTGCTAATCTCACTTATTTGTGGGGTTTGTGGTATTGGCGACATCCGCTTACTAGGTCGTATCGGTACTAAGACCTTCTTTATCTATATGGTCACTACGGCCATTGCTATTGCAACGGCCATTGGTCTGGGCTCGATATTTGGCATTGGTAAAGGAATGAACCTTAAGCCTGAGAACGCTTTTGAAGCCAAAGATGCGCCGCCTTTAATTGACGTTTTCTCGAATATCATTCCGTCTAACCCAATTAGTGCCATGGCCAATGGCGATATGCTGTCTATCATTTTCTTTGCCATTTTAATTGGCATTAGTATTTTGATGGTAGGTAGGCCTGCTAAAGGTTTGGTCCAAAGTCTAGAGCTGATTAATGAAGTTATCTTGAAAATGGTAACCATCATTATGAATCTAGCCCCATATGGCGTGTTTGCACTGTTAGTCCAAGCTATGTCAGATTTAGGCTTAGACTTGATGGTGTCTTTATTTGGTTATGTGGCTGTATTGGTAGGCTCTTTGGCTTTCCACTTCTTTGTGACCATGATGATTATCCTAAAGTTTACTTCAGGACTATCGGTAAGAACCTTCTTAGCCAAAATGCGTGAAGTACAGATTTTCGCTTTTAGTACTTCAAGCTCGAACGCCACTATTCCAGTGAGCTTACGCACTGTAACTAAGCGTATGGGTGTTGATAACTCGGTAGCGTCATTCACTATTCCTTTTGGTGCAACCATCAACATGGATGGTACCGCCATTATGCAAGGTACAGCCACTATCTTTATCGCCAACTTATACGGTATAGATTTAAGTGCTGGCCAGTACCTAATGGTTATCTTAATGTCAGTACTGGCATCTGTGGGTACCGCTGGGGTACCGGGTGTGGGCCTAATTATGCTTTCAATGGTGTTTGCTCAAGTGGGCTTACCTATCGAAGGTATTGGTCTGATCTTAGGTGTGGACCGTTTGCTTGATATGCTACGTACCGCAGTGAACGTCGGTGGTGATGCGGCAGTGACTGCTATCGTGGCAAAATCAGAAGGGAAAATGGATCTAGATGTTTATAATGACCCAGAAGCGGGCACCAAAGATGTGTTTGATGGGTACATTGATCCAGAAAGTGAGCAAGAATTTGCTCATGTTATGAGTGATGGCATTATGGGTAGTGAATATGATGATTTGAATAAGCGCTAGTTTTCGTTAGTAAAGCGTTATTCCCTATAAAGTCATCCTGTAAAGCCATGATACGTAAAAAAGCCCCAATATTTATGAACTGAACCCCATAAGT
>NZ_DGDC01000050.1 GCF_002385225.1 Psychrobacter sp. UBA3962
TCTACGTGTGCGTAGTGACGGTCAGCTGTGTCATATTCAATGTGTGACGTGTTAATTGTAATACCACGTGCTTTTTCTTCTGGTGCTGAGTCAATTGCAGCGTAATCTTTCGCTTCACCGCCTGAAGTTTTTGCAGCAACAGTAGCAATAGCAGCTGTTAGGGTAGTTTTACCGTGGTCAACGTGACCGATTGTACCAACGTTAACGTGTGGCTTGCTTCGTTCGAACTTGGCCTTTGCCATGAGTATGTCCTCTTATTAATACTAATTCAATTAAGACAGCGGATAAATAATTGTCATAAATAACACTATTTACTTTTGGGCTGTCAGAAAATAAGGTTCTTCAAATTATGATCTTTAAAAATGGTGATCAAGTCAGTCGCAAATGATATAAGAAAACAATAGTGGATGACAAGCCCTTGATACGTAATTGGTCATAAATTCATCAACTACTTACAATGTATTCCGCTTAGGAATATTAACAACTTGTAATCACTTTTTGTTTTCAAAGAGTAGCCAGTGTTTGGCTACTCTTCTCATTACACTTTAACTTAATCTATCTTACTCGTCGTCGTCATCTTTGCCAGAGAATTTCTTCATGATATCTTCAGCTACAGACTTAGGTGTTTCAGCATACTTTTGGAATTCCATAGAGTATGTTGCACGACCTTGCGACTGTGAACGTAGGTTAGTTGCATAACCAAACATTTCAGCTAATGGAACTTCAGCACGGATCTGCTTAGTACCACCAGGTAAGTCGTCCATACCTTGAACCATACCACGGCGACGGTTTAAGTCACCCATGATATCACCCATGTATTCTTCTGGAGTTTCAACTTCAACTTTCATTAATGGCTCAAGTAGTACTGGGTTAGCATTCATGAAGCCTTTCTTGAATGCGATAGAACCAGCCATTTTGAACGATAGCTCATCCGAGTCAACGTCATGGTAAGAACCATCGTATAGTGTCGCTTTAACACCAACGATTGGGTAACCAGCAAGGATACCGTTCTTCATGCGCTCTTGAATACCTTTATCAACCGCACTGTGGTACTCTTTTGGTACAACACCACCAACGATTTCTTCAGAGAATTCGTACTCAGGACCTTCATCTAGATCTAGAGGCTCTAGACGTAACCAAACGTGACCAAACTTACCACGACCACCAGTCTGACGAACGAATTTACCTTCTTGTTCAACTGTACCACGGATAGTTTCACGGTAAGCAACTTGTGGAGCACCGATGTTAGCTTCTACTTTAAACTCACGCTTCATACGGTCAACAAGTACTTCTAGGTGAAGCTCACCCATACCACTGATGATTGTCTGACCAGATTCTTCGTCTGTGTGAACACGGAACGATGGGTCTTCTTTAGCCAAACGACCTAGAGCTACTGACATTTTTTCTTGGTCAGCTTTGGTCTTAGGCTCAACAGCTAGACTGATTACAGGATCAGGGAATTCCATACGCTCTAGAGTAATGATTTCTTTTTCATCACATAGCGTGTCACCAGTACCTACATCTTTCATACCAACTAAGGCAGCGATGTCACCAGCGCGGATTTCTTCAAGCTCTTGTTGTGATTCAGCATGCATCTGTACGATACGACCGATACGCTCACGCTTCATCTTAACTGGGTTATAAACACTTTCACCCTGCTTGATAACACCTGAGTAAACACGTACGAAGGTTAAGTTACCAACGAACTTGTCGTTCATGATTTTGAACGCTAGTGCTGAGAATGGCGCTTCATCAGAAGCTTCACGAGTGCCTTCAGTTTCATCTTTGTCGTTCAAGATACCTCTAATAGCAGGAACATCTTGAGGCGCTGGCATATACTGAATTACCGCGTCCAACATCTTCTGTACACCTTTGTTTTTAAAGGCAGTACCACAGTACATTGGAATGATTTCGTTAGCGATAGTGCGCTGACGGATAGCGGCATGAATCTCTTCTTCAGTTAGCTCTTCGCCTTCTAAATATTTGTTCATTAGCTCTTCGTTTGCTTCAGCAGCAACTTCAACTAATTCACTACGATACTCTTCCGCTTTGTCTTGAAGCTCAGCTGGAATTTCACGCTCTTCATACTTCATACCTAGAGATTCAGTATCCCAGTAGATGGCCTTCATCGTGATTAAGTCAACAACACCTTCGAAGTCATCTTCTTTACCAATTGGGATAACCATAGCTACTGGGTTACCGCCTAGGCGTGTTTTAACTTGTTCTTTAACACGGTAGAAGTCAGCACCAACACGGTCCATTTTGTTAACGAACGCTAAGCGAGGTACATGATATTTGTTAGCTTGACGCCATACAGTCTCAGACTGAGGCTGTACACCACCAACCGCACAATAAACCATACATGCACCATCAAGTACACGCATTGAACGTTCTACTTCAATTGTGAAGTCAACGTGGCCCGGGGTGTCAATGATGTTAATACGATGCTGTGGGAATTGCTGACCCATACCTGACCAGAAACAAGTGGTTGCTGCTGAGGTAATGGTAATACCACGTTCTTGCTCTTGTTCCATCCAGTCCATAGTAGCTGCGCCATCATGGCTCTCACCTAACTTATGGTTTACACCGGTATAGAATAGAATACGTTCGGTCGTGGTTGTTTTACCAGCATCAATGTGTGCTGAAATACCAATATTACGATATCGGTTTAGGGGGGTTGCACGTGCCATAATTTTTTCCTAATGGAATGTCTTTATAATTTATTTCGTTGTAATAGTTCGAGATAGGCAGGAGGCTAGAGTAGCTTCAAAAGATGACAGTTTTATGATACTGAGGCTGATGGAGACTATACAGACTTTCAGCTTGAGCACTCATGGCTAAATCATCGATTAGCTAGAATAAAACTGACTGTATTGTAGGCAGTTTTCCCAACTCACCATTATTTCTCAAAACTTAACGCTATTACGGTTATATCGTTCACTGTAATTTACCAAATTAGGCAGTTAAGCAAACCATATATTATGTAACTTTTTATTGTTACAGGCTATTATGAATCTTGATTCCTAATAGCCTTAAATCTTAATAATCGTCTTTCTATTACTCAGTTACAGCTTAAGCGCACTCAATTATAAAGTAAGCGCTTAAATTAGAAGCGGTAATGAGAGAATGCTTTGTTCGCATCAGCCATACGGTGAACTTCGTCACGCTTTTTAACAGCGTTACCTTTACCTTCATGGGCATCTGATAACTCACCCGCTAAACGGTAAGCCATAGATTTTTCAGAGCGCTTAGAAGCAGCGTCAGCTAACCAACGCATCGCTAAAGCTGTACGACGGGAGGGGCGTACTTCCATAGGAACTTGATACGTAGCACCACCAACACGGCGAGCTTTAACTTCAACCATTGGGCGAACGTTTTCAAGTACTTCTTCGAAGAACTCAACTGGATCTTCGATGTTACGTTTTTCTGCAACTTGCTCTAATGCACCGTAAACGATACGTTCTGCAGTAGATTTTTTACCGTCAACCATTATGTGGTTGATGAATTTAGCAATTGTTTGGCTACCAAATTTTGGATCCGGTAGGATCTCACGAGTAGCGACGACACGACGTCTTGGCATAATAAATTTCCTTGTCTTCAGGGGTGTCTGGCATTCATAACCATATACGAATATAGGTTTTAAATGGTTACCAGCCAGCCTTACTGCATGGTGGTATGTTTGCTAATTGCAGAACACCGAACCCATGCATATTATTAGTTATTTGCTAATTAAGCTTTAGGCTTCTTAGCACCATATTTAGAACGACCTTGCTTACGGTCTTTAACGCCTGCACAGTCAAGTGCGCCGCGAACAGTGTGATAACGTACACCTGGTAAGTCTTTAACACGACCACCACGGATTAGTACAACACTGTGCTCTTGCAAGTTATGACCTTCACCACCGATGTAGCTAGATACTTCATAACCTGAAGTTAAACGTACACGACATACTTTACGCATGGCTGAGTTTGGTTTCTTTGGAGTAGTAGTATATACACGAGTACATACACCACGGCGTTGTGGGCATGATTGTAAAGCAGGAACGCCAGACTTTTCCTTTAATACTTTACGACCCTTACGAATCAATTGGTTAGTTGTTGCCATAAGGCATCCTTCTCCCGTTTATTAAATACAAAAAAATGGGCTACCAAGCCGTCAATTGCACTTTAAACTTGTGATGGCGGTAAGAAAAATCTCATTGCCATGTTAAGCTTATCACAAATGCTTCGACAGCTTACCCATTTTTCGGACACTATATTATATAGACTTATTGCAGAATACTCAAGTACCTGTTGTCCTTGAGATTTCGCAATAAATCGCTTTGAAGTTCTCTATTTTAGGTCATTCCTGCCAAGTTTCAAGGGGCAGTCTTTAATAATATTTTGCTGACCAGTTTTGTGGATACCAAAACCTGTAACTTCGTGCTTTATGATAAACTATCATAGCCTATATATAGTGGAATAATATTCCCTTTAAAATGACCATAAGTGACTTAACTATGAATAATTCTAATACTTCTGCAGACTCAGCTACCTTTATCAACCCCAATCAAGATACGCGTATCACCCAGGGCAGTCAGGTACAGCTTCATTTTGAAGTTTCTCTAGAAAATGGTACTGTGATTGACTCAACTTTTAACCGTCCTGAGCCGGTGCGATTAACTATTGGTGATGAAAGCTTACTGCCAGGTTTTGAAAGCGTACTAAATAACTTGCGTGCTGGTGATACCCGTACCGCTCACTTAGAGCCTGAGCAAGCCTTCGGTGAATGGAACAAAGACAATGTTCAAACTTTTAGCCGGACTCAATTTGCTTTAACTGCAGCCAATCCAGAAGTGGGGATGATGATTGAGTTTGAAGATAAGGGCAAAAACACCCTACCCGGTGTAATTAGCAAAGTTACTGAAGATGAAGTAGAAGTGGACTTTAATCACCCTCTGGCCGGCCAACCCCTATTATTTAAAGTACAAATCTTTAAGGTTACCCCTCCTGGCCAAGTAGGCGTACAGTTAATGTAGCGGTTAATGCTGCCTTTAACAGATACTCAATAAGATAGTAAATAATAAGACCATAAATAATAAGGGATCAAATATGAAATACACCACCCTGCCCCAACTTGGTGACAAGGTTTCCAAAATCTGTTTGGGTACCATGACTTGGGGGCAACAAAATAGCGAAGCTCAAGCCCACGAGCAAATGGACTTTGCTTTAGAGCAAGGCGTCAACTTCTGGGATACCGCTGAGATGTACCCCTCTCCTCCTGCTGAAGACAAGCAAGGTGATACCGAGCGCTTTATGGGTACTTGGTTTGCTAAAAACAAACGCCGTGATGAAGTAGTTCTGGCGAGTAAGATATCACCCATGGGGTTTTTGCGTGAGGGAAAAACCCGTTTTAATGCCAAACACATTTCAGAAGCTTTAGATGGCAACTTGAAACGTCTACAGACCGATTATATTGATGTGTATCAGCTACATTGGCCCGAGCGTGAAGCCAACTTTTTTAGTGTCCGCGGTTATACCGAACCGATGGCGCAGCAAGACTTGTCAGATTTAACGCCTTTTTTAGAGACCATCGAAGCTTTAAATGATGAAATCAAAAAAGGGCGTATTAGAGCGTGGGGCTTGTCTAACGAAACCACTTGGGGCGTCATGCGCTATCTGTGGGAAGCTGAGAAAAATGGCTTAAAAGGCCCTATCAGCGTACAAAACCCTTATAGCCTACTTAACCGTCTGTATGAAATTGGGTTAGCAGAAGTAGCACACCGAGAGAATGTCGGTCTACTCGCTTATTCCCCTTTGGGTTTTGGGGTTTTATCTGGCAAATACTTAGACGGAAAAGAGCCTGAAGGCGCGCGTCTGACCCTATATGATCGTTTCCAGCGCTATACCAATGAAGAGGCTAAATGGGCAACCGCTCAATACGCTCGTATTGCTAAAGATGCCGGACTGGATATGGCGCAAATGGCTTTAGCTTTTGTAAACAGCCGTCATTTTGTCACCAGCAATATTATTGGTGCCACTTCAATTGAGCAACTTAAGTCAAATATTGACAGTATCAATCTTGAGCTAAGCACCGATGTGTTAGAAGCCATTGATGCGATACATAATGAGCAGCCCAACCCCTCACCTTAGGCACATTCTGATATTCCGTTGAAATTAATATCAGAGTTGGGCGCTTTGTTTAAAGAGCTTCTGAAGTAATACGTTTAACTTTATAAATCAAAAACCACTGGCTACTTAAAGTAACCAGTGGTTTTTTACATCTGCTGTTAGCTATGCCGTTATAAAATAGTTATAGCCTCTAAATAACAGACCTAAGCAACTGACCTTGCATTATCTGCCGTACTATCAGTATCAGAGTTAGAAGCCATAGAATCAGCAGCTTTTTTAAGCACTCGGCTGTGCAGATCTTCTAGGCCTTGCTGCATACTTTGATGCAGTAGTTCGGTTAACTCATCACGGGTCTTACCGGTAATCTCAATTTTCTCAAGGGGCAAGATATAAGCGGTAACTGGGCCACTATCCATAACATTTAAGAAGCTCTTGGTAAAAGAGGTGTCGCCCACAAAGGGAACCTGATCATCCAACTCCCCTTTATCATTCACATAACAGACCACAAGAGGCTGGATGGGCTTGTCAGCATCCATCGCTGCTTGTAATAACTTCCCATATATCTTCTTGATATGAGTACCGTCTGTAGTGGTGCCCTCAGGGTAAAAAAGAACAGAGTGGCCCTTTTTTAAAAACTCAGTGATTTGACCAGCAACCTTGCCTGAATCTCCTGAACCCCGTTTGATGAACAACGACCCACAAGCACGGGCCAGTCGCCCAAACGCTGGCATTTTCTCGACCTCAGCCTTGGATAAGAAAAAAGCAGGCACCATACTGCCCATCACCGGAATATCCATCCAAGACACATGATTGCCGGCCCATAATCCATGAGTATCAGGAATAGGCTCGACCGCCACTACCTCTATATGAAAAGCGGCGGCCATATTGCGACAAAAAATTCTGTTGTAGCGTGGCAGCTCATCACGTTTCGGAACTTCTCCCCAACCGTCTACTTTGGTTATGGCACGATAACCACCGACCATGGTCTCACTCATGCCTTTTAGCACTTGAGCGCGGCGCAATTGTTTGGCCAATTGATTGCTTAGCACTTTGCTCGCTTTACTTTTCATTGTGTTGCGAGTAGAGGTCATTGTTTTGGTTGTCGTTGTAGAAGCCTCTGTTCGTTGGTTTTCAGGGGTATCTGTCGCTAGAGAACGCCTTTGCATAAAACTTCCTTTATTGCATTTTATTAAATCAGTTAGGCGCCACTATAGCGGTAAAATATGTTTAATATGTCACTGTTTTCATCTATTTTTATTACAATTATGTTGTGATTGTCACTTCAACTTGTTCTGTTGGCTCTTTACCACGCGACTGTGCAACTCCTCTAACCCTGACTGCATACGCTCCTGTAGCTCAGCGGTCAACTCATCACGAGTCTTATCTTCTGGATATAAAGGCTGTAAAGGAAGCACGTAGGCTGTGACTAAATCGCCATCAATGACACTCATCAAACTGTCCTTTAACCTAATACCGCCATAATAAGGCACGGTATCATCAAGCTCACCCTCTTTGTTAATGTAACAAATAACGATTGGCTGGATCGGCTTATTGGCATCCATAGCCGCTTGTAGCAATTTACCGTGTAGTTTCTTTATTTGTCGGCCATCTGTTGTGGTGGCTTCTGGAAAAAACATCACCGAATAACCCATCTCTAAGAAAGTGGCCATTTGCGAGGCGACTGAACCGGCGTCCCCTGACCCTCGTTTGATAAACAAAGTCCCTGCTACTTTTGCCAAAGGACCCATCACCGGCATTTTTGCCACTTCTGCTTTGGATAAGAAAAAGGCGGGGCTTACGCTTCCCACAACAGGGACATCCATCCAAGAAATATGATTTGAGGCCCATAAAGCATGGGTTTTTGGCACCGGCTCCACCTCAATTACCTCTACCCCTAAGGCTCGAGCAGACTTACGGCAGAAGGCTTGAATGTACTTGGGTAAAATGTCTCTTGGCGGCTCACGCCAAGCGTCAATCTTGGTTGCGGCTCTATAACCTCCAGCCACAGTATCTACTAAGCCCATGACCGTTTTACCTCGCTTAATGCTGCTTTTGGTAGTTGATTTAAAGGCATCTTTAATTTTAGATTTCAAACTCATAGCAAGGTCCGCACTAAACTGGTGATAAAAGAATAAAAATCAGGGCTTCGACAATATCAACTGCTTATCGCAGCCAAAAACATTTACGACAGCTAAGTATATCAAATAAATTAATTACAGTAATCAACTGTTCACTGATTTTGATATCCTCTGCCTTTATTGTCTTATATTTGTACTATTTTCACCCTTACCCCTTTTAATTTCACTCATTTAACGGCATTAATAGCACATAACAACCTAGTGATTGCTCAATAGTTTGAGACTTAGATCAGGTTGTCTCTCTTAAATTTTAATAATAGGTGGATATTTTTGGAGTATTTTGACAGACACGAAGGTGGTGAGCGCGCCATCTTAGTACATTTAGAAATTAGACAAATCTCAGACCCAGATGATCTAGAGGAGTTTAAACTTTTAGTAGACTCTGCTGGAGCTGAGCAGTTAGCTGTGATCACAGGATCCAGACAAAAACCCGATGCCAAATACTTTATCGGTAGTGGTAAAGCTCAGGAGATTGCTGAACAAGTTCAAGCTTTGGAAGCAGATATTGTTATTTTCAACCACAGCCTGACCCCATCTCAAGAACGAAACCTAGAAACGTTATTGCAATGCCGGGTATTAGACCGCACTGGGCTTATCTTAGATATCTTTGCCCAGCGTGCCCGTACCTATGAAGGTAAGCTTCAGGTTGAGTTGGCCCAATTAAATCACTTAGCTACCCGTTTGGTAAGAGGTTGGACTCACTTAGAACGCCAAAAAGGGGGGATTGGTCTACGTGGTCCAGGTGAGACTCAGTTAGAAACAGACAGACGCTTACTACAAATTCGAGTGACCCAGTTAAAAGCCAGATTAGACAAGGTGAAGCAGACTCGCGCTCAAGGTCGAGCCAAGCGTCAAAAATCTGATGTGTTGACCGTCTCTTTAGTGGGCTATACCAACGCTGGTAAATCCTCTTTGTTTAACCGCTTGGCCGATGAAAATATCTATGCCGCGAACCAGCTATTCGCAACGCTAGACCCCACGCTTAGACGCTTAGACTGGCAAGGTGTTGGCCGCGTTGTATTGGTAGATACCGTAGGTTTTGTGCGTCATTTGCCCCACGAATTAGTTGAGTCTTTCCATGCCACCTTAGAAGAGACATTGGAGGCTGACTTATTGCTGCATGTTATTGACTCATCGAGTCCAGACATGCATGAGCAAATTGAAGCCGTTAAATCAGTACTGGCTGAAATTAATAGCGATGTCCCCGTGCTCAACGTTTACAATAAAATTGACTTAACTGGGGAACCTGCCCACATTAATTATAGTGAGCCTGGGGTGCCAAGCCGAGTCTACGTCTCTGCCAAGGCGGATTTAGGGATGAGTATGCTTACCACGGCCGTGCAACAGCTGCTAACGGGTAAGTTAAGTACTTTTGAGTTAACCCTACCTTATGATGCTGGCAACCTGAAAAATGAGTTATACCGCTTAGATGTGGTAGAGCAAGAAAGCTATGATGAGTCCGGTCATGAGATTTTAACGTTACGTCTCCCCGCTGATAAATTACAGCAACTGTTAGGTCAGTCAAACATTGATCCCTTTGCAGTACTGCCAAAAGAGCAAGCTGAACTGTTAATCCCTAAGCTTGAGCCTTTTGAACAAGAGCTAAAGCAAGAAGCCGAACAAGCGTTATTATCTGACTCGAATCTAGAAGAAGATCTCGCTGATTATGAGTTGGAAGCAGAGCCTACCTCACTGACCGAACAAGAGTCTAATGATTAATGTAGTTATTTTTTACAATAGCTTGTTATGACCCTAGTCTTATTTTTGATTAAAAAGAGCCTTAAGGCTCTTTTTTTTCCTTAAAATTTGATTAACTTATCCTTTAACTGTATTGATTTGGTAGAATCTAACATTCATAACTTATTATTATTGCTTTAGCCTCGATTATTAAGGATGACTCATGGCCATTGCTTCAAACTCTTCTAATAATCAATCACCGACTTCAAAATCAAAGATTTCCTTGCCAGTAGCCATTATTTTTACGCTGGCTATAGTTATTATTATTCGTGAAAGTGCGGTACTGATTTGTCAGGCACTGGGTTTTGCCAGTGCGGGTAACATCGTGGGCTTGATTGCCTTATTTTTATTACTGATGGGACTGCGGTTTACAGTGGGACTTCCTGAATGGCTTACCAGTGCCAGTAATACCTTATTGGTAGACAGTGGCTTTGCGTTTTTGCCAGTATCTGCGGGAGCGGGTTTGCTAATTTTCGGATTGGGTGACGAGTTTTGGGGAATTATGCTGACCTTAATTATCAGTACCTTAATTCCTTTATGGGGATTGGGAAAACTCTCGAACATCTGGCTTAATGATGGGCAGACGGTGGCCCCCTCTCAAGGTACAGAGCAAACTCAAGCGGAGTCCTCTTCTTTAAAGCACGACTCAGATTCTTTTAACCTTACTGATAACAAGGGCGATAAGTGATGAATTTATTACAACTTATGCCTGAAGGCACCACATTATTTACGATATTTGCCGCTTTTATGCTGACTTTGGTTGCCCACGTGTTGGCCCGTATTTTATCAAAACGAATCTCAGGCCTACCCATGGTAATTACTGCCCTGGTATTGGTATTGGTATTCTTATTTATCTTCAGCTGGGACTACGAACATTATTATGCCGTTGCTAAGCCCGTATTTGACCATCTCCTGGGCTATGTGACTGTATTGCTAGCCATTCCTTTGGCCACTATGAACTTCAAAGGTTTACCTATTAAAAAGCTGTCTATTATTGTATTAATAGCCAGCTTAGTGGGCGCTTTATTGCCTATGGGAATGGCTTACGGCTTCTCCTTAAGTCATGAAACGATTTTGGCGTTTTCTACCCGTTCGGTGACAACCCCAATTGGGTTAAGTGTGGCAGAAATCATCAAATCGCCTCTAGCCTTAGCCAATCTAATTATTATTGTGTCAGGGCTGCTCGGGGGCGCGGTAGCAAGACCTCTATTTCGTAACATACAAGATGACCGGGCTAAAGGGCTCGCTTTGGGCTTAGCAGCTCACGCTTTTGGTACTGTTGAAGCGTGGCAAATTAGTCATACTGCAGGCAGGTATGCCGCCTTTGGTTTGGCGGTCAATGGCTTAATCACCGCAGTTTGGGTACCGATCTTTGTGGCGGCTTTGCTATAGAACTATAGACGCTGAGTTCAAATATTTACTCCAATGCTAAAGGAGCTTTGGGATAAAATAACAATGATTCACTTAACAATAGACAGCTAACAGGGGCTTAAAACTTACTTTCAGTAACAATATTTCTTATTCTTTCTGAACTGCTGTCTATCGGATACAGAAGGCATTATCTGTTAGATATAAATGTTTAATAGTGCTATATTACGTTGTCTTATCGTATTTTATAGTTTAAACAAGCTTATCAGTTACCCTTTATTAAGCGGTAAACTTTTAAGACAAAATACTATATCCCCTTCTAATGTATAAATTGTATGACCTCAAAAAATAAGTGAAAAATGAATATGACTGAATTGTTGAATAAAGTTCTAGCTCGTTCAGCCAGTTTGGTTGCCGGTTCAATAATAATTTCTTCAAGCATAGTGGCAGCAAATGCTGGGAATATGTACATTTACAAAGATGATTCAGGTCAGGTACTGCTTACCAATGTGAATCCTTCTGATAACTTTAATAAGTACTCAAAAAAAGTCAAAGTTAACTACTACCCAAACTCAGGGGCAGATTTAACCGCGACCAATACCTTAACCATCAAAGAACCCAGCTACTACAGCACTCTAAATTCTAGAAGTTATAGTGACATGCCTAATGGTTCTAGCTCAAGCAGTAGCATTGGATCAGGTAATAATTTATACGATCATTACATCCTTGAGTCTGCCAGACGTCATGGTATTGACCCTGGCCTGCTAAAAGCAATGATGCATACTGAGTCCTCGTTTAACCCTAATGCCCGCTCTCCTGTGGGTGCTCAGGGCTTGATGCAGCTTATGCCTGCTACAGCCCGCCGCTTCTCTGTGGTTAACGCTTGGAACCCTGCAGAGAACATTGAAGGCGCCGCCAAATATGTGGCTTGGCTCAGCAGACGCTTTAACGGAAAAGTTGAACATATCTTGGCAGGCTATAACGCAGGCGAAGGTAACGTAGATAAGTATGGCGGTATCCCTCCTTTTAGAGAAACCCGAAACTACGTTCAAAGAGTACTAAATCGTTATAATAGCTTATATAAGACCAGTGGCTCCTCATTTAATACAGTGGCGGCCACTACTTCTGAACCAAGCTATCCGGCAGCCAATTATGCAGCCAGCTCGACTTCTTTTGGTACTACCAGTAACAGCTATATTCAAAATAGCTATACTCAATAATAAGCCAAATAACTTGTACTAAAAAAGGCCTTCTAAATATTAGAAGGCCTTTTATATTTTATTACAGGTTACTAACTCTAGAACTCTTTGTGTTAACAGAACTTAGCCTTAAAAATACTTAGGCAGTAGGATGTAAGCGAACATTTAGTTCGTCAATAATTTCTACCCAAGCCGCATCACGCTTCCATTCTTCTTTTAAGAAAGCCCGTTGTGAGTCGGTCCAAAAATCCGCATCTGTTAAAGACTGTTCTTTAGCTAACTTATGCTCACTGATAAATTTATCAATGGCTTCATCAGAGCTCTCAAGACCTAACTGCGCAAATAATTCATTCAAAGTATATTCTGGTTCACCTAACATAATGCTTCCTCTTTTAATTTAACTGCTTTTTAATTTGACCGTTTTTAGTTTAAATATTATTAGTTTAACTGGCTGTTTATTTATAACTCTAAAACTATTATTTAGAACTTAGTTTCTAGCCAGTTGTAATCCCTTCTAATCTTTAGTGCTTATTATTGATTGTAGCAAATAGCTTAAAGTTTACTGTGCTAAAAATATATAGAAGCTTTACTGTTGTGTTAATAAGGTAGCGTTTTGCGTTTTTTACAAGTAATCAATATTCATAAAATTAGCCATAAAAAAAGCCTGCAAATTTGCAGGCTTCTTTTTACTTAAAGGTTGTGCTTAGAATATTTTACTCACTTATGGAAGTAAATGTTCTACCGCATCACGCTCTTCAGCAAGCTCTTGCTCAGTCGCTTTCATTTTCTCTTGTGAGAAATCAGAAGATACATCTAAACCTTCAACGATTTTCCAATCGCCATTAGCACAAGTACATGGGTACGAATAGATTAGGCCTTCAGCAATGCCGTATTCACCTTGTGAATAAACGCCCATAGAAACCCAATCATTCTCATCAGAACCTAGTGCCCAGGTACGCATGTGAGCGATAGCAGCGTTGGCTGCTGAGGCTGCAGATGAGGCACCACGTGCTTCAATGATTGCTGCACCACGTTTTTGTACGCTTGGGATGTAGCTGTTTTCGTACCAATCACGATCAACTTGATCTAGAGCTGGCTTACCATTAACAGTACACTCAGTTAGATCTGGGTACTGAGTTGATGAGTGGTTACCCCAAATGATCATTTTTTTGATGTCATTAACAGTGCTGTTAGTTTCTTCAGCTAGCTGAGCTAAGCCACGGTTGTGGTCTAGGCGAGTCATAGCAGTGAAGTTACGTGGATCTAGATCTGGAGCATTACGCTGAGCGATCAAAGCGTTAGTGTTAGCTGGGTTACCTACAACCAATACTTTAACATCACGGCTAGCCACTTCGTTTAAAGCTTTACCTTGAGCTGAGAAAATAGCAGCGTTGGCTTCTAGTAAGTCTTTACGCTCCATACCAGGACCACGAGGACGAGCACCAACTAGTAACGCATAGTCTGCATCTTTGAATGCAACGTTAGCATCATCAGTTTGAACCACGCCTGCTAATAGTGGGAAGGCACAATCTTCAAGCTCCATAACAACCCCTTTTAGGGCGTCAAGTGCTGGTGTGATTTCTAAAAGCTGTAGAATAACAGGCTGATCTTTACCTAGCATTTCGCCTGAAGCAATACGAAACAGCATAGCATAACTAATATTACCAGCAGCACCAGTGACGGCAACGCGAACAGGTTGTTTCATTTAATTCTCCTAGAGATTTTTTGAGGTTGTTTTCCATGGGATTATGACAATAACTTGTCATGTTTAGGCAACCATTAGCAAGTGATGGTACATTTTTCTCAAATGTAGTAGGCCAATTAAACCGCTGTTTAATCTGCCACAAAGCACACTTTGCAATGCATCCTATCACTACCAGAGTGTCAACCTAATCTAAGACTCTTTGAACTGATTACTTATCATCGTAAGACCACAAGTATTCAATTAAAAAAATCGTAGCGGATTGACAATGCCTAGTTTATAAAGCGCTATACATTTTTAATGCGGTAAAAGTGTAGCACCTTTCAAAATTTTGCTCAAACCTATTTATCTCTATATTAATAATAAATAAGGGATAGCAAGTTTGTTTTTTGCTATCCCTTACTTTCACTATTAATAACCAGCTGGGATGGTGCCCATGCGCTGTGAAATAGGCATGTTGGCGCCCAAGAGACTGCTGTAAATAGTAGCGTTTTCCATCACTCGTTTAACATAGTTGCGAGTTTCAGGATAAGCGATACTTTCTACATATTGGTCCGCAGCCAGTGAGCCATAAACAGGTTGCCAACGCTTGGCTTTATTTGGACCGGCGTTATAGCCTGCTGTGGCCAGTACCGGCTGGTTGTACAGTTTGCCCATAATATCGCTCATGTACCAAGTACCGTAACGGATGTTGGTATCGCCACTATTGGCACGGCTAGCACTGTAAGTCTCGCCAAGGTTGCGGGCAATATATTTGGCAGTGTCTGGCATAATCTGCATTAGACCACTGGCGCCCACACCTGAGCGTGCGGTACTAACAAAGCGACTTTCTTGACGCATAATACCGTAAGCCCATGCCGGATCAATGCCTACTTGACGGCTATAACGAACCACTTGATCTTGATGCGGCATCGGGTGCGATAGACTAAAGGCATTTAACCCCTCTGTAGTATCAATAGCATAAATAGAGCGGTCCAGCCAGCCTAAATCATGAGCATATTTAGAAGCGGCAACAATCATTTTATTGTCATTATTATCGCGCGCTTTTTTCACCGCCCAATTCCACTCACGGTTGGCATAAGTACGGCTTGCACTTGAATTATATAAGGCAAAAGCACGAGCAAAGTGCGGGTCATTAAGCATGCGATTGGTATCACTGCTAGCCACATTCGGCAAAGCGGTACTACCAGCGTTAAAGCGTTGATTAACTTTGTCTTTGGCTAAGAGACCGTAATAATCACTGTTATTGGCTAAGCGCTGATAGATTTGACGCGCCAAAGCCTTTTTATTACCATCCCCAACTTGCTCATAAGCACGGGCCAACCAATACTGCCAGATATTTTCTTTTTGGACCGCATTGTCCATACTGCCAATGGCATTAATTAAATCATTCCACTGACTAAAACGAATGGCTGCGGTGGCATAGTCTTCCGCTTCTTCATAGTTAAAGGATTCGCCTAAACTGTTACGGAACCAAGTAATCGCCTCATCATTAAAGCCATCATCAGTATTATAATACATACGTTTTACACCCAAGATACGATAGGCGTAACGACGGGTTTCTTCATTAATAAGTTTTTGGGGACGATTATTGTCTTGCTTAATATCGTAATCTACCTGCACGGCTGCCTCACGATAAGATTTATCGGCGATACGTCCGATGGCATAAAGATATAAGTACTGATTTTTTACACTATTGGGCTGGTTGCCAAAGCGGGTTAAGAATGCTGAAGGATTTAATTGAATCTCACTCAGCTCGCTGTAAGCAATTGGGGTTCCCAATGATTGTGCTAAAGCCATAATATCGCCGGTATTCCCAACACGTAACATACGCAATAAACGCTGTTTACGGTCAGTATTATTAATCATCGGGTTGCCATTCATTTCAGTGGCCAATTGGCTACATAAAGCCGGCTGCTTCTTAGTGGTTAACCAGACATCAGGCTTTAAGGCAATCGCTCGCATGGCATCGCCACCATTGTTAAAGCCTAACGCCACAGCACACTTTTCACTGTCGTCAGCATTATGCACATAATTGGCCACTTGACGCACGGCATTATAATCACCAGACTGAGCTTTAGTTTCTGCATAGTCTGCAGCCAGCTTCTCTGCCATAACACTGCCGCTATACTGACTGGCGAACTGGGTGACCACATTGGGATGTAAAGTTGAGATGTCATTGTTTAGACGCCAGTAAGCCGGATACATAGCAAATAAACCATTCCCCATCATTTGCTCGTACTGATACAAAGCTCCTGAATCTCGACGCTCGCCCGCTGCTAAGGCTTCATTAAAATAATTAATGCTGGTGTCATTACTATAATTGGGGCTGCTACCTGGCCAAGATAACTGAGCACAAGCAATTTGGGTCATACCCATAAGCGCTAATGAGGCAACAACAGGTGCCTTAACCCCAAAACCACGTGCTTTGGTCTTAGTATTTAGTTTTTGTGGTAATTTATTAGTAAAAGTTCTTTTTAGCATAGATACAGTCTTATAATTAGAAAAGTTAATTCATTAAAATCAAAACACGCCTTCGTCTAGATTATAGGCAACAAACTGGGTGAGCCAAAATGCTTTATGTAAGTTGATGTTGCAAGGCTGCTTACAAAGTTTAATTTTTTAACAATCGACTCTATAAATCTCAGCCAGCTTACCGTATTTTATCGAAAATACAGATATCATCTACAGCAATCAAAAGACAGGGATAAACCTTAACATTATTTGACCATAGACTGAAACAACCTACATAGCTTTACCACTCAACCCCCTTTAGCTTATGTTATAATAACGCCCAATTATTGCCATTTAAGTCGGCATCCCTTACCGATATCTTTATCGCTGTATCTATCTTATACCCTCTTTATTATCTCAATTTAATAACCTTTAACGACTATCATCTTGGACTGCTTAATATGAGTGCTACTTTATTTGACCCTAAAACTATTCGTCAGCAACCAACGGATAATTCACACTCAGCTGAAAGCCTAGCTGTGGATAGCTTAGCTCAAGCCAACCATCCTACTGGCACAGCAAAAAAGAAAGTTTATATTGCCACCCAAGGCTGTCAGATGAACGTATATGACTCAGAAAAAATGGGTAACGTGTTGGGTGATTCTCATGACATGGTGGTCACTGACAATATCGAAGAAGCCGATGTGCTGCTGATGAACACCTGCTCTATTCGCGAAAAAGCGCAAGAAAAAGTATTCTCTGAGCTGGGCCGTTGGCGCAAGTTGAAAGAAGACAATCCTGATTTGGTTATCGGTGTGGGTGGCTGCGTGGCCTCACAAGAAGGCGATAACATTCAAAAGCGTGCTCCTTATGTCGACATAGTGTTCGGACCACAAACTCTTCACAGATTGCCTGAGCTGTATGACAAATCAACAACTCAGCGTAATATAAAACCCAAAGACCGTATCGGTACGGTTGACGTGTCGTTCCCAAGTATCGAAAAGTTTGATTTCCTACCTGAGCCAAAAGTAGAAGGGTATCGTGCCTTCGTTTCTATCATGGAAGGCTGCTCAAAGTATTGCTCATTTTGTGTGGTGCCCTACACTCGTGGCGAAGAGCTATCACGGCCACTAGATGATGTGTTGGCCGAAATTGATAGCTTGGCTGAACAAGGGGTGCGCGAAATTACCTTACTAGGTCAAAACGTAAACGGCTATCGCGGTGAAAAAGACGATGGGAGCATTTGCCGTTTTGCTGAGTTATTACATTATGTGGCCCACGTGGATGGTATCGAGCGTATTCGCTATACCACCAGCCATCCGCTTGAATTTACTGATGACATCATCGAAGCCTATGCCAAACTACCACAGTTGGTATCACATTTACATCTGCCGGTTCAAAGTGGCTCAAATAAAATCTTGGCGGCCATGAAACGCAACCATACCATCGATGTGTATATCAATCAGATCAAGAAACTGATGGCGGTGCGCCCTGATATGCATTTGTCCAGTGACTTTATCATCGGCTTCCCAGGGGAGACCGAAGAGGACTTCCTAGACACTTTAAATTTAGCCAAAGACTTAGACTTCGATCACTCTTATAGCTTTATTTATTCAAAACGTCCTGGAACACCAGCTGCCGAGCTGCCCGATGATGTGAGCCTTGCGACTAAAAAAGAGCGTCTGGCCATCTTCCAAAAGGTCATCGTTGACTCTACGTTGAAGAAAACCCAGGAAATGGTGGGTAAAACCTTACGAGTAATGGTAGAAGAGATCGCTGATCGCTATCCAGAGCAATTGCTTGGCACAGCAGACAACACCCGTTCTGTACTTTTTAAAGCCACTGAACAACAGAAAAAAGATTTGATGGGTAAATTTGTCACCGTAAAAATCACTGACTTCGTGAGTCCACATATGGTGCGCGGTGAATTGGTCGATATTTTAGGCTAAACCGGTAGCGGCCTGTTGACTTAAGTGTCAGTTGACTTAAATATAGCCACCACCATTAAAGACTGCCAATATCAAAAAAGGGTTCAATGACAAATCATTGAACCCTTTTTTAGTTATAGTAAATCCTTAATCAAATATCTACAGTGACCACTTCCCACAGCAAGGCGACAGCGATCGCTATAAATATCAAACCACAGATTCTATTGAGCCAAAGCAGTCTTGAGCCTTGCCCCAACCAGCCTGAGAGTTTGGTGCCGCCTAGGGTATAAACCATCTGCCAACTGCTCTCACTAATAAAAAACCCTAACGTGAGCCACACATATTGTGGCCACAGTGGTGCGCTAAAATTAATGAACTTTGGAAAAAAAGCGGCGAAAAACAAAATGGCTTTGGGGTTAGATAGCGATACCCACATCCCCTGCCGAAACCGCTGACTGGCCGATTTTAGGCCCTTTTTTAGGCTTTGAGTACTCTGTGCCCCTGAATCTTTCGCAAACTGCACATTATCAGTGGCATTTCGCCAAGACTGCAGACCCAGATAAATCAAATATAAGGAACCGGCCACTTTCATTACCGTCAGCAGCCATGGCAATTTTCGGCTAATGATATCGATGCCCAATAGCGCCGAAACCAGTAGCATAAATAGTCCGAAGCTCAGGCCAGCCAATACCCATAGCGTCTGACGTACGCCATGATTAAGCCCGTACTGGAAGGCGAGCAACATATTGGGTCCGGGTGTGGCGGAGACAATGAAGGTACTAACAAAGAACAGCAGAAATACGGAAACGCTCATGCAGCATTGCCTTAAAGTTGGGAGCTATAGAGATTATAAAACCGGCTATTTTATACCAATAGCCAGTTTATAGTAAAAGCCATTAACCCTATGTAAAAGCCATTAGCCCAGTACTGCAATAGAAGACCATTAACCCTGCAATGAGCCAAGCACTTTGTCCAAGAACACATCGCACTCGGCCATTTGATCTAATTCAACGAATTCATTGGCCTTATGCGCCTGTTCGATACTGCCTGGGCCACAAATAACGGTAGGAATCCCTGCATTGGTGAACTGACCACCCTCTGTGGCATAGGCCACCTTATGGCGTGCTGAAGAATTGACTAAGCCTGCTATTAACTCCTGTAGAGTTTCACTTTCACTGTCTGTCATGGCTGGCACGCTTTCTAATTGCTCAATCTCAATACCCGTATTCCCATCTACTTGCTGCATCTGCTGATTAAGCTCGCCAATCTTTTGTTTGATAGCCGGAAGAATATCTGCTGTGCCCATGGTCGGCAAGTTTCGATAATCAAAGGTAAATTCACAAAGATTAGGCACAATATTGGTCGCTGTACCGCCTTGAATAGTGCCTATCGATAATGTGGAGTAAGGCACATCAAATAGAGGATCTACTTGATCAGACTCTGCCAATTGACCTGCCAGCTCATCAATAAATCCAATCAACTTGGCAGCGTAACTGATGGCATTTACCCCTTGATGAGTTAAAGAGGAATGAGCTGATTTACCATGCACGGCGCAGCGGAATACTGAAATGCCCTTATGGGCAATGACCATTTTCATAGAAGACGGCTCACCAACGATACAATAGTCGGGGCGGATGCCACGCTGCTTTAAGTCCTCTAGCATTAACGGAGCCCCTAAGCAGCCCACCTCTTCATCAAAGGACAACGCCAGATGTAGTGGCTTGGTCAGACTGCCTTGCTTTGACAGTGCCTCTGCCTTGGGCAACAGACTCAAAGCGCTGGCAATAAAGCCTTTCATGTCACAAGCACCGCGGCCATAAAGCTTATCGCCTCGTATTACCGCCTCAAAGGGGTCAGAATCCCAATCTTGACCCTCAACTGGCACCACATCAGTATGCCCAGACAGCACAATACCGCCACTGGTTGTCTGTTGTTCAGAGTCATTACTAGCTGCAACAGTGACAAATAAGTTGGCCTTACTGCTGTCCTCATTAAAGGTCAATACCGGCGATAAGCCCAAGCTCTCGCAATACGCTTGCACGTCTTCAATAAGGGCTAAGTTAGAATGACGGCTCACTGTATCAAAGCCAATTAATCGCTTGAGCCACTCTATACTGTTACTGGGATAAAGGGTGGTTTGATTTAGCGAGGTCATGATTATTCCTTACAAAGTTTAAATAATGAAACTAAGAGTTACGCTGCTTCCAAGCTTGCAGATGTAGCGCTTTGACTTCTTCGTCTAGCCCCGCTACAGGACCTTGTGCCTCAATATTAGGAGAAACTTCATTAATACTTAGGCTATTTATTGGAGACTCAGCAGTGATACCTTGCTGTTGTTGCCATTGCTGCAACTGCTTTGAAGAGCTGGCATAGACTATGCGACCCAACCCCGCCCAAGCGTGCGCTGCCGAGCACATCGCACAATGCTCCCCTGACGTATACACCACAGCTTGACGGCGTTCCTCTTTACTCATATTAGCAGCGGCCCATTGTGCCAAAGCCAGCTCAGGATGGTAGGTGGCCTCAAGGCTATTAATGCGGTTACGGTCTTCTTTTAATACCTCACCACTGCCAGCCACTAACACGCTACCAAAAGGAGCGTCGCCTGCCTGCAGCGCCTCAGCAGCCAGCTCAATACAGCGTTTTAGATGAGATTCATCCTGTTTGGTTATCATTAAAACCTCCTGTTTTCCGGTTATGCTTGATAAGTAATGCTTAGTGCCATTTACGCTTTAATGTAACATAAAAAAGCCAGCCCAGTTTATCTGTATCTGGACTGGCTTTTTGCTATCAGCAATCAAAGCTATATACGGCTCAAAACGCTAAAGATGCCATTAAGATGGATTGTTTTGATTCATAATATCAATAACCGGTGGGATAGGCTTAGGCTTTATCCCTTCTTGCTCCAGCTCTTTGGCCGTCTTGGCGTTAATAGATAAACCGGCGATAAGCGGTAGGCTCATCATAGATTTGCGAGGTCGGATTGCCAAACTTACGGGCACCATACGTGCAAACTCATATAAATATAGATACGACTCTTCGCCGCCCTCAAACTCATCATCTGGATCGATACGAATACTGCCAATTTTCGCCAAATCAGAAAAAATAACATTCTCTTCAGCAGTCAACGTGCAATCGGTCACCCCAAAGCCGGTCATAAACCCATTGGCCCATTGCTTTAGCGCCATAACGCGCTCATATAAATCATGCTCATCATCTGGCACCAATGGCGAATATTGATAAGCATCGTCTTTGTCTTTTAACTGAAACGAGGTATCTTCCGCCTCTTCTGCTAGCAACGTCAAAGCGGCTTCATTAGGAATAGAAAAGCTCAGCTCAGTGAGTAGTTGCTCCCACTCTTCAATTTTAGCGGGGGCATGACACACCGTCATCAGCCCAGTCATCAGTCCATGTAGCTCACTAATGGTCACATCGCTCCAATCAGAAAACGCTTTTTCCCAATCATTCCAACCTGAAATATCATCATTCATTACAATTACCTTTTTATCAACGGTGAGATTTATTACTAAGTGGGGGGGCTATTTATTGCCTTAACTATTTATTAATCTAGCTATTTATCGATCTAACTGTCTAATCTTAACCAAATAGCTGCTATTAAATAGCCACTAGATCACTACCACTTTTGTTAAATTGTTGCGGTGTATTTCGCTAATTTTTTAGCTTAGCTTATGACAAAACATCAAAACCTGAGCCTTTGTAAACACATTCGTTAACAACCTACTGCTAGATATAATGTGGGCATCTGTGGCATTATTAAAGGTATTATATACATAACCTTGCATTTATATTTTTATCCGACTTTATTAGAAGTGATACTCTATGACTCAGCCTTTAATTGAAAAACTGCAGCATTTAGATTCTATATTACACAACGTTCGACAGCGTTATGATGCCTCTCATAATGAGTTACTTTCGCTAAAAGCTGCCCCTCAAGTAGACACCCAACAAGTTGAGCAATTGCAGCAACAGCTTAGCGACCTTGAGCAAATCTATGAGCAGTCGCAACAAGCCAAACAGCAGCTTGAGCAAGATCTGTCTGATGCCCAGAGTGTGTTTGAAGACGTGCAACAGCAACAAGAGACTCTAGAACAACTATATAATCAGCTCAATGATGAGCACAAGAGCCTAACTGAAGCGCACAACACACTCAATGACAATTACAATGAGTTGCTACAAAAGTGTGAAGCGTTAGAACAAGCGAATCAAATGTTATTAGAAAAAAACCGCTTGGCAAAAGAGCATACCAAAGTAGTGATGCAGCGCTTAACTTTAATTGACCAAGCTGTAGACTAAGACCTACCTAGCTTCTTTATTCTATTTTTTTAAGAGAACACTATGTCCACTGATTATCCAAATGACCACGAGCCGCAAGACTCTGAAGTTAGCCTTGAAGAGCAGTCTGTCTTATCTGAAGCTGCCAGCGAAGATTTCACTGAAGAAACTTACGCGCTAGACAATGAGCCGTATGCAGAAAATATCGACTCTGAAAACTACGATAACGACTACTCTGAACAGTCTATTGCCGATGTAGAGTTAGCAGATTACGCAGCTGAACCTGAGTATGCAGCTGTTGATATTAGTATTTTAGAGAAAAGCTATACCATTAACTGCCCAGTAGGTGAAGAACACGAGCTTTTCGCTGCCAGTGACTTTATCAATAATTTTATTGAAGATCTGCGTGCTCAAGCTCCGCACTTACCTCATGAAAACTTATTGGTGCTTTGCTGTTTAAACCTTTATGAAAAACTGCAACAGTCAAAAAACATTGCCACAGCCAATGAACAGAGTATTGAGCAGGCCAATCAACTTATTGAACAGATGATTCAAGACATGCAGTTAGCTCAGCAATAACCATAGATTAGCTGACTATGATGCCCCTATATTAAGGCTGCCAAGTATTGTGCAGCCTTTTATTTTGCAACTGTTTGACCCCTGATTGATCAAACTCTACTTTGCACGATTTGCATGAAAGTCGGTTTGATGATCATAATTACAAAAGAACCAACTGCTCATTTTCTTTAACTGTTGATTCTTTTCAAACAACTGCTTTTGTAACTGCTCATATTGGGCCGAAGCTTGTTTCTTTTGTTGACGAGTCAGTCCTTTTTGATGAGTTTTATCTTTAACATTGGTCTCATAAGCTAGGATTTGTTGCCTAATGGCCTCCACCTCTGTAGTCAGCTCAGCAACTTGGGTCTGATCCGCTTGCGTTAATTGGGCTTGTGGTATGGCCTCAGTCACCCCTCTATATTCCGCTAAGGGGTAACCGCAATAGTCACAGTCTCTGGGAGTAATAATATCCCCTTTTTTGGGCATGAACTCCTTGGGCGGCTTGGGGTACATAAATTTAAAGAAAGCCCACATAGCAAGCCAGATTACGATAAGGGTAAAGACAAATGCAAACATGATACAATTTCCTAGTTTTGCCCGCTAAATCAATCGGGCTTAGCTATAACACAAAAATTTGATGTTATACTAAAGGTAATTATATCGTTTTTCGACTACAAAAATCGTTAACAATGGAAACAACAAGAAATTATCCGCCCTGCTGTATTTGATAAAGTAGGGTTTATATATTGAATAAGAGAAGTAACAAGCTCAAACGTTGTTAGTTGGCGAAATCCGTTAGCTCTTTATATTAGTAAGATTAACTTGGCAGATAATACTTTTCTAACTTGATAGATAATATTTTAGATTATAAAAATACTAACCCTTTTAATAGAAACGCTAAATTTTACCTGGCTCAAAATCAACACTAAAAAAATTTAATAAGTTGTTTTTGTAGCGAGGCAAATAGCGCTAATCCCCATAACGAATAGGACCTAATAATGTCTAATGAAAACAACAGCACTGAACTAAAAGGAAAGTCGCTGAAATTTGCAATGGCTCAATCTCACTTTATGGTAGGTGACATCCAGAATAATATCCAAAAAATGCGTAGCTTGGCCATCGAAGCACGTGATAATGGTGCCGACATCATCGTATTCCCAGAGTTGGCCTTATTGGGATATCCTCCTGAAGACCTACTGCTGCGTCCAAGCCTGTCTGACCGAGTTAAAGCCGCTTTAAGCTCATTAACAGATATCAATGATATCGTTATGATTATCGGCTATCCCCATGTGGATTATCATGGCACCTTCAACTCAGCAGCCATCATTCAAAATGGGCAACAAAAAGGCTTTTATCATAAGCAGTATCTCCCCAATTACGGGGTGTTTGATGAGCGCCGTTATTTTGACAAAGGTCGCAACCAAGTACTTTTTAATTATCAAGGCCTTACTATTGGCCTGCTAATCTGTGAAGACTTATGGCAAGAAGACCCTATCAAAGCCTTAAAAGATCAAGGCGCTGACCTAGTAGTAACCATTAACGCCTCTCCTTTTGAAGCCGGTAAGCAGCACACGCGCCAAGCTTTATTACGTAAAAGAGCCACCGATAACAACTTACCCATCGTTTATGTGAATGCGGTAGGCGGTCAAGACGACCTGGTGTTTGATGGGGGCTCTATGGCGGTTCAAGCCAATGGCGACGTGGCCCATGAAGCGCCTCGTTTTTTAGAGCATCTACTATATGCCAGTTTCGATATCGAAAGCGGCCAATTCGATACTCAAGCTAAAGCACCCCTACAATTAAGTGCCGAATCAGAAACTTATCAAGCCTTAGTTGTGGGCTTGCGTGACTATGTCAACCATTCAGGCTTTGAAGGGGTTATCGTCGGTCTTTCAGGCGGTATCGATTCTGCATTGACCTTATGTATCGCTGTTGATGCTTTAGGGTCAGATAAAGTATATGCAGTAATGATGCCGTATGAATACACGTCACAAATCAGCTTAGAAGATGCCCAAGCTCAAGCCCGCAGATTGAATGTGTCTTATACCGTTTGTCCCATCCATGACGCGGTAGCGGGTATGCGACATACCTTAGCACCTTTATTTAGTAAGGCCAAAATGGACACCACTGAGGAGAATATTCAGGCCCGTGCTCGCGGCATGATCTTAATGGCCTTGTCTAATAAATTTGGTCATCTGGTCATCACCACTGGCAATAAATCTGAAATGGCTGTGGGCTACTCGACCTTATATGGCGATATGGCTGGCGGATTTGATGTCTTAAAAGACGTTTACAAGACTCAAGTTTATGCCTTAGCCAATTATCGTAACCGTTTGGAGGACACTGATGTTATTCCTGAACGTGTTATCACGCGCGCGCCTTCAGCCGAGCTACGTCCCGACCAAAAAGACCAAGACAGCTTGCCGGATTACGAAGTGCTTGATGCCATCTTAAAAGACTATATCGATAACGATTTGGGCTTTAATGAGATTACCGCGAAAGGATTTGACCCTGATATGGTACGTCAGACCATTCGCTTAGTAGACAGAAGCGAATATAAGCGTCGTCAAGCGGCCATCGGTACCAAAGTCAGCCATAAGGCTTTTGGCCGTGAACGTCGTTATCCCTTGGTTAATGGTTGGAGCATTGAAAGCTAATAATAAGGCCGCTTTCACTCTTTCATCATTATCTAGATGATAAAATAAAAGGAGCTTCAATGGGTTTGAAGCTCCTTTTTTATGCCCTAAGACTTAACTCAGTCTCTCAAAAGCTAGTCTCTTGCTCCAAAGATGGCACTTCCGACTCGCACCATCGTTGAACCCTGAGCTATAGCTTGCTCCATATCACCACTCATCCCCATACTCAGCGTATCCCACTGTGCTAATTCAGGATGAGCTTGCTTAATCTCATCAAACAGCTTTTTAGTACGCTCAAAAGCATCGGTACCTTCTTTAGATGGAATAATCATGAGCCCACGTAAGCTTAGATTCTCATAGCCTTTAATAGCTGCAATTAGCTTATCTAGCTCGCTAGGCAAACACCCTGACTTACTGTCTTCATTGTCTATATTGACTTGAACCAGCACATTGAGCTTATCTAAATTATCAGGGCGTTGATCATTAAGACGCTTGGCAATAATGTCACGCTCAATGGTATGTACCCAGTCGAAATTCTCGGCGATATCTCGGGTTTTATTACGTTGAATATGACCAATATAATGCCATACGATATTAGCTACAACCTCAGTGCTAGCTTGCTCTTTAATTTGCGCCATTTTTTCTGCA
Source organism: Psychrobacter sp. UBA3962 (assembly GCF_002385225.1). Classification (GTDB taxonomy): domain Bacteria; phylum Pseudomonadota; class Gammaproteobacteria; order Pseudomonadales; family Moraxellaceae; genus Psychrobacter. Next base: position 26,772 of record NZ_DGDC01000050.1, read on the forward strand.
GCTTCTTGCAGGTAGTTTTCACCAAAATGCTTCTGCCCTGCTTCGGCCAGCTCAATAACCATTTGCGCTGGTTTGGTCTTGGATACCGCCAATAAAGTAACTGTGTCTCGATTCGAAGCTATACACGCCTTATCAATTTGTTCGGTGACTTGTTGCCATCTTTGAAGCAGTGTTGGATTCATTATATTAACCTCATAAAATTTTTTTAACTTAATAATTTTGGTTATACCGTAATTTTTGGCTATATAGTAATAGTAACATTTACCCCCCTCCCTGCTCTATGGGTAAATGTTTACAACCTCTGAACCCACTGTATCTTTGACTGCTATTTAAAGAGTACGCTATGTGTGAGCCTTAACGAGTGTGAATTAACCCTAAAAAAGTCACTCATAAGGCGAACAGACTTGTTATGCTACCGATAACTATTAATTGCATAGGGAGGACTTAAGTGCCTGACGCGCAAGTACTAAGCTTCAAAGATATTGAGTCTCTACTTGCTCATACTATTCAACATCAGGCTTCAGACATACACCTATCCACTGGAATGCCCGCCATGTTACGCATTGCAGGTGATATGGTTGCGATAACTATGCCGGCCCTGCAAGAGATAGAAGTGGATGCCTTTATCAAAGCCACCATGAGTAACGCTCAATATAAAGGATTTCAAAATAACCTAGAGCTTGATTATGCCTTCTATATACCCGAAATGGGCCGCTTTAGAGTCAATGCATTTACTCAAAACCGAGGAATAGCTGCTGTATTTAGAGTCATACCTTCCAAGGTCCCTAGCTTAGAGCAACTGAACTTAAATCGCTCTGCTAATCTGGACCTAGCTTCCTCTATCACTAACCACCAAAACCCTCAGCCCGATAACCAAACTACTTTTGAGAAAATCGCCAACCTTCGCCAAGGTCTGGTACTGGTTACCGGCCCCACAGGCTGTGGCAAATCTACCACAGTAGCGGCTTTAATTGACCATATTAATAACACCAAGCCAGTCCATATCCTTACCATTGAAGACCCTATTGAGTTTATTCATGACTCAAAAAGAAGCTTGGTAAATCAAAGAGAGGTGTCTCAGCATACTTCCGATTTTAGCACTGCGCTTCGCTCTGCTTTAAGGGAGGATCCTGATGTTATTGTCATTGGCGAGTTAAGAGATTTAAGCAGTATCCAGTTGGCACTTACGGCGGCTGAAACCGGGCACCTGGTCTTTGCCACCTTACATACAAATTCAGCGACCAAAACCATAGACAGACTTATTGATGTCTTTCCTGCAGCCGAAAAAGAGATGGTCAGAGCCATGCTGTCAGAATCTTTACAGGCGGTCTTCTCTCAAGTCTTAGTGAAGCGTATCGATGGTGGACGTATTGCAGCCCATGAGATTATGGTTACTACCCCCGCCATTCGTAATTTAATTCGTCAAAACAAATTGGCGCAAATGTACTCTGTCATTCAAACCAGTAATGGAATAGGGATGCGCACTTTTCAACAGTCGCTACAGCAGTTGGTAGACGATAAAATCATTGACGCAGCTCATCTTACTGACTGATTCGCATAAAAAAAGACCTTCTTAGTTAATCCCTAAAAATCACCCACAAAAAAACCCGTCTAAAACGGGTTTCCTAATAACAGTTAACTTAGCTTATAGTTTTGCTGCCATTAAATTCATGCCAACAAAATTGTCAATTCCTTGTTATGGTTTTTTGGCTGAATCTTGGCACTCTTCATTTTCACATAAACCATATAGCACTAAAGAGTGGCCAGACAATCTAAATCCATGCTCTTCAGCCACCTTTAGCTGCTCTTGCTCAATGATTGGGTTATGAAATTCAATGATTTTTCCACACACATCACAGACCATATGATCATGGTGCTCATCTTGGGTAATCTCGAAGACAGATAAGTTGTTTTCAAAATTATGACGCTCGACAATGCCGGCTTGCTCAAACTGGGTTAGCACTCGATACACCGTGGCTAAGCCCACATCCTCTCCTTGCTCTATTAAAGCCTTATAGACCTCTTCAGCACTCATATGGTGGTCTTCAGCACTCTCTAATAGCTCAAGGATTTTGATACGAGGCAAAGTAATTTTCAAACCCGCTTTACGTAACTCTTGATTGATGATTTTCATTGTAATCCTTATAACTTTATAATTTATGAGTGGAACCCGTGTTAAACTACTAAATAATATAAAATTTAGTTAAATACTCTCGTAAGTGGTAGGCAATTGCAAGTAATTGACGTATCATTTATGAAAATCAGTTGAGCCTAGCTTAGACTAAATTCGAGGAATAGCCCATCACTTTAACTGGGTTATCTTACCAAAACTTTATTATCAGTTTATAATTACCAGAACTTTGGTAGTTTTCATAACTGTCTAAATCCTTAGAGGCTTACTCTAAAGGCTACATTAGGTAATTCTAAAACGTGAAATTATGAATATATTAAAAAAATTACTTTATCCTATTGCTATTACCGCCACGCTAACCCTATCAGCTTGTTCTATTTTTGGTGTCTACACCATTGATTTACCTCAAGGGACTCCAATCACTCAAGCTCAAGCACAGCAAATTCAGCCTGGTATGAGCAAAAACCAAGTGCTGTATTTGCTAGGTAGCCCAGCTATGCGTGATACCTTAGCGCCTAAGCGTTGGGATTATATTTACGACTATGCGCCAGGAACTTATGGAAAAAGAGAAGGCAAAGAAGTAATTACTAATGCCAGTCAGCATCTGATTATTTATTTTGATGATTCAGAAACTGTGGTCAATGTAGAAGGCATCGAAAGCCTTCCTACTAGCACTAAATAACTATTCTTATATTAATAAGTAACTTGTATTAGTAAGTAAACCGTTAGTCAGTTTCTACCTTCTCACGTTTAGCCCATGGTCTTTTGACTGAAATAAGATAACCCTCGCTCCCTCTAAAAGCAATTGAAGGGTACTTGCGAGGGTTATCTTAGCTTATATGTACAACTACCCTTCCTTAACAGCTCGCTTTTTGCGTTTACGCATCGGGTCGATAGTCAACGGCCGATAAATCTCTATACGATCATGAGCTTGTAATACGTAGCTTAACAGCTTCTTCTGGGAAAACACTCCCACAGCCCAACTCTTATTATTGATTTGCTCATCTTGAGCATGCTCATCACACCACTGCTGTAAGCCAGGGTATTGCTCTAACCATCCTGACTGCTGCAAGGCTTGTAATAAAGTCGTGCCTTGAGCCACCGTCATCTCTAAATACAGACTTTCTGTGGCTGATGGGGCATAGGCCAAGCTTATAGGTAAGCCCGCCTGAGTTTTATCTAGAACATTGAGTGGGCTTGTAATCATGACAATAACCAGCCTGCCACAGCCACAATAATCAGGATAGGCACTAAGATACGAATAGCCACGCGCCACAGGTTATAAACCCCTTCTGAACTGAAGTTTAATGACTTACGCATGTGGCTAATTTTCATTTGCCAACCTGAGAAAATGGCCAATATTAATGCACTTACAACACTAACAACCACCAATAGCACAGCCAAAGATTGAGGGTTAGCAATAACCACCAGCAATATAGTTAATACCATACTAATGGCAGTGGCAATCCATATACCAAATCTTTGGAATAGGTTGGCAATTTGTGCACTGGCATAATGCATAAAAAATGCTGAAGCCGCCAATACCCCAAAGGCATAAACGATCGTAGTAATTGGAGCAAAGCTTCCTGTGGTAAATATTAAAGCCATGCTACCAATGACCAACTGCGTCAACCAAATGGGCAATACCGTTTTTGTCGCAATCTCACGGGTATTACGCCCAATCTCTGCACTGTGATTAGGGTCACGGCTGACTAAAGGATTATTAAACCAGAATAAACCAGTTCCCACTCCCACACTCACTAACGCCAGTGTTACCGCTCTTGCCCACTCCCCTAAGCTAGGCTCAGTCATGATAAGAGTGATCGAGGATATATTAGTTACTGCTGCCATTACAAAGGCAACAGCAATCAATGCCAAAGAGGCTACTAAGGTGCTGCCGCCCAATAGGCTCAACATCGCAGCGATAATCACCATAATTACGCCTAAGGCATAATCAGGCACCTGTAGTGATAAACCTAGCTCTTGGGTAGCCTGTAGTAGATTGGCACTAACAGCATCAATACTTAAGCCAGCCACCACCAAGGACAGCAGTACCGTGAGCCACACGAAGCTACGCCAGATAGTACTGGTATCCGCCTCTCTGGTAAGCTCTTGAATGCCTTTAGCAGGTATTTTTTGACTACGATGTGCCAGTCCAATCTCTGCATATAATAGAGGCAGACCGACCACCACCATCGCCAATAGCCACATTAGCCAGAAATCTAGTTGACCAACAGGCGTAGGAATAAACCATCTAAATAGAAGGAGAGGCAGTAAGGCAGCAATAAATAGTGAGGCAAAACGATTTTGCATGCTGATATCCATGGGTTGAAATTATAGTTTAGGTTTAGGTTAAATTTATAGGTAATGACAATCTAACTGATTTTGAACAGCCAAATCAAATGTATTCGCGTATCTACAACGCTTATTTAAAATATTGGGTTAAATTATAAACTTTAAACACCTGCCCTAGATTTAAATCTACTAATAAACAAAAACCCCGAAGAACGGGGTTTTTGTTTATTAAATCTCTTTAGCTACTTTGACTAAGGTAGCTTTATTAGCTTTTATCCAATAAGACTCAGCCGATAAAGCTACCTAGCCACTAAATTAGTGAACAGCACTAACAAACTGCGATAAGATTTTGATATCACGGTCGCTAAGTCTTGCAGCAACCACTTGCATCATACCTTTCTCACCTTCTTTAGCAGCATCGTTAATACGTTTTTGATCTTTAGCTACATCATCTTCACGACCTGCAGCACGGAACATTTTTAATTGTAGACCAATGTATTCAGCATGCTGACCACCAATACGTGGGAAGGCAGCATAAGCGTTACCTGCGCCTTTAGGATCATGACACCCTGCACAGCCAATAACACCACGCTTTTTATCGCCCCCTAAGAACAACTTGCCCGCTTCTTCAGCAGTGGCTGGGTTACCTGCAAAAGCACCCCATGGTTTTTGTTCTGAGTAATAACCAGCAACGTTTGCTAGATCTTGTTCGTTTAGAGTAGCGATCTGACCTTGCATGATACCGTTAATACGATATCCTGTTTTAAAATCTCTCAATTGTTTGAAAATATAGCGAACATTTTGACCGCCAAGGTTAGGCTGAGTGGGGACAACACTAGTCCCTGTCATGCCGTGACAGGCAGCACAGTTCTCTTCAACAATTTTTTGACCGGCTGCAGCATCATATTTAGGCACAGTGATAACTGCACTGGCGCTGATACTGGCAACACATAGGCTGGTGGCAACGAGCAATTTTTTCATTGTAGTCTAATCCTACTAAATCTTTCAGGCGGTAGCTAAGCAACTATAACTTTAACTCTGAAATGATGATACCCAAACCTTAACTATAAGGTATCCCTTAACCCAAATATAGGGGCAAGCTATCAGTGCATGGTTCAGTTATAACTACTCACAGAGAATAATTAATGCCATTATTATATCAATAGTTTTGTAAAAATAGCTACCTATCCGTGACATATTAGTCAATACGTAGCAATAAATCTTACTTAATCTGACTTATAAAGACAAAAAGCCCTGATTTAATCAGGGCTTTGCGACATAATGATGTAGGTAAAAGTAGTAATATTGACTCAAAATCAAAGCTTACTTAGACATATATTCAATCAATTCAGCATAGTCTTTGCTGGTTTTACAGTCGCCGCATAAGCCACCAGCAGGCATCTGTTTACCGCCAGCTCTCACTGACTCAACCAAAGCGGGCATGCCTTTTTCAGATTTGAGTTTTTGCCAATACTGGGTGTCCCCTTTTTGAGGGGCTTTAAAGGCCCCACTAGAGTGACAGGTAGCACAGCTCGTCTCATAACGTTTGGCAACATCGGCATTACCCAAGATGGGAATACTACTTAACATTAGGGTAGCAACCACAGGTAATAGCACTTTATTAAACTTCATTAATACTCTCCTTACCTTCGTCGCTTCTTAACACCACATGATGAAATGCGTATGAAAAGACTTAAGCATTAAGGGCTCTACATGAGCCGTAAATATAACGAGGTGTCGTACAATTAATAAAAATAGGTTAATTTATAATAAAAAATAGCTTGGCACTTTTTGGGCGACTGACTTTATTGGTAATAATATTATTTATAATAAGATGGAATGTGATCGATAGCTAACAGCCACTACTTTCCTTAATTTCAGTATACACCCATTCACCTAATTACTATTATGAAGGCATTTATCTCTATTTCAATGCCAATATCCCTAGTTTTTTGTAAATGCCATTTTATTAAAAGAGTTAAGGTATAAATTTAGAACATTCAAACAGCAATAAACTCTCTATCGTTTAGATTAATAAATGCTAATCAATGTGTTTTTGAACTTCTACCCCTTTAATAAACCGTTTTGATGAACAGTAATGCACCTTTTTTACTTTACCATTTCACACTGCAACACAAAGCTTCATTCACGCCATTATCTTTCACAAGCAAGACTGGTTATAATGGGAAGAAATGACAGGCATTTATTTAACGTTACTTTTATCCTTATTCTAAGTGTGCCTATTTCGTGCCCTACTATTTATTTATAAAAGCACTTTTTATGAGGGTGTTTTTTATAAAGCTATTTTCATAAAAAGTAACTTTATTATTGACCTAATAGCCGTCAAATCTATTTTATACCGTTTAAACTTGAGACCCTTATGGCTAATGCACCAAAGACCAAAAAGACCAAAGCACCACAATATGTTGCTCCAGAATCTGCAGCAGACTTATCCCATTTATCGCCTCGCCAACGCTTGGAGCAAACTGAATTCTTGATGTCAGCCCCTACCTTTAAGCTATGCCCAGCCGATACGGGTTATGAGGTGGCTTTCGCAGGACGCTCTAACGCAGGTAAATCCTCTGCTATTAACGTATTAACCAATCAGCGTCAGCTGGCGCGTTCCTCAAAGACGCCAGGCCGAACCCAAATGATCAACTTCTTCTCTATTGGTAATGACGAAGCCCGTTTGGTGGATTTACCTGGCTATGGTTATGCCGCTGTTCCTGAAAAGATGAAACTGGTTTGGCAAAAAGAGCTGGAAGAGTATTTGGTATCGCGTGAAAGCTTAGCAGGCTTAGTACTATTAATGGACAGTCGCCACCCACTTAAGTTCTTCGATGAGCAGATGCTACACTGGGCCAAAGATGGTGAGTTACCGGTGCACGTGCTGTTAACCAAATCCGATAAGTTTAAATATGGTCCAGCTAAAAATATTTTACTGCAAACCAAACGTGAATTAGAAAAGCTTGATTTACCTTTTTCTATTCAACTGTTCTCCTCATTAAAAAAAGAAGGGGTAGATGAATTGGCAGAAGTTATGGGACGCTGGTTAAGAATTGATGGCCAATCTACTGCTGAATAGCTGCTAACTTTAGTAGCTATTTCCCTCTAAGGAAGCTTTTATTTTATAATGAGAATATTGTGCTTTACTTTATAGCTATTTTTTGTAAGTCTTAAATATTTTATAAATTGCTAGACTCACTTTAACCTCATTACTATTTAATTTTATTCCTTGTTATTTTTTTAGTATCGCAGCATTTTATCTAGTTTTTAAACTTTCATTTTTGTTTTAACTTAACATATAAGACGGCTTCTATGACTGATTCGACTAATTCAACTCCAGATTACAAAGATACGTTAAACCTTGCCGATACCGCGTTTCCAATGCGAGGCAACCTAGCTCAACGTGAGCCAGATTGGTTAAAAGCTTGGGAAGCGGATAATGTGTATGGCAAAATTCGTGAAGCCAAAGCAGGACGTGAAAAATATATCTTGCATGATGGCCCTCCATACGCCAACGGTCAAATTCACTTAGGTCATGCGGTAAACAAAGTTCTAAAAGATATTATTGTTAAATCAAAAACGTTGTCAGGCTACGATGCTCCTTATGTGCCTGGTTGGGACTGTCATGGTCTACCTATTGAGCAAAAGGTAGAAGCCAAAGTAGGTAAAGTAGGTCAAAAGGTTTCAGCGACTGAGTTTCGTGGTTTATGCCGCGAATATGCACGTAGCCAAGTTGACTTACAAATGGCTGACTTTAAACGTCTTGGGGTGTTTGGGGATTGGGACAATCCTTATCTAACCATGAACTTCCAACAAGAAGCCAATATCGTACGTGCTCTAGGTAAAATCTATGCCAATGGCTATGTCACTCGTGGCATGAAGCCGGTTAACTGGTGTCTAGATTGTGGCTCTTCACTGGCGGAAGCTGAAGTAGAATATGAGGACAAAACCTCAGACGCTATTTACGTAGCTTTTGATCTAGTTGATCCTTCACAAGTTTTACCTGAAGGCAATACTGAGAAAACAGCAGCGGTTATCTGGACCACAACCCCTTGGACCTTGCCAGCCAACCAAGCCATCGCTGTTAGTGCAGACTTTGAATATAGCGTTGTCAAAACCAGCAAAGGCAATCTGCTGCTAGCGACTGATTTAGTAGAAGATGCTTTACAGGCGCTTGGGTTAGAAAACGAAGGCGTTATCACCACCCTACCTGGTGATAAGCTTGAATTGGTCAAAGCCCAGCACCCCTTAATCGAATCACGCCAAGTGCCTATTATTTTGGGGGAGCACGTGACCACTGAAAGCGGTACGGGCTTAGTCCACACTGCTCCTGCTCATGGTGCCGATGACTATGTGGTAAGCTTACGTTATGATTTACCTGTGACCAACCCTGTTGGTGGTAATGGCGTCTATCTAGAGACGGCTGAAGTATTCATTGGTGAACACATTTACAAAGCTCAGCCAAAAATTATTGAGACTTTGAATGACAGTGGCCATCTATTAAAGCATTACAAAATGGAGCACAGCTATCCGCATTGCTGGCGTCATAAGTCTCCCATTATTTTCCGTGCTACCCCGCAGTGGTTTATCCGCATGGATCACAAGGTGACTGAAGGCGGTAACACTTTAAGACAGCAAACTATGCAGGATATTCCAAATGTCATTTGGACACCTGCTTGGGGCCAAAACCGTATTGAAGCTATGGTTGCTGGTCGTCCAGACTGGTGTATTTCTCGCCAGCGTACTTGGGGCGTGCCCATTCCTTTCTTCACCCATAAAGACACTGATGAGTTGCATCCCAACACCTTAGAATTGATGGAAGACATCGCTCAAGTTATCGAAAAAGGCGGGGTAGAAGCTTGGTTTGACGCTTCAGCTGAAGACTTCATCGGCGAAGATGCCAAGGAATATGTAAAATCAACCGATACCTTAGATGTTTGGTTCGACTCAGGGACCACCCACTTTGCGGTGCTTGAGCAAGACGAAAACCAGACCAACCCTGCAGATATGTACTTAGAAGGCTCAGACCAACACCGCGGTTGGTTCCAGACCTCATTACTCACCTCTGAAGCTATGTATGGTAGAGCGCCGTACAAACAAGTATTAACCCATGGCTTCGTGGTTGATGAGAACGGCCGTAAGATGAGTAAGTCGTTGGGCAACATCATTAATCCACAAGATGAAATTAATAAAACCGGCGCTGATATGCTGCGCATGTGGATTGCTTCAAGCGATTATCGCTATGAGATGAATGCGGGTAAACAAGCGTTTAAGGGTGCGACAGATATGTATCGCCGTATCCGTAACACAGTACGCTTCTTATTAGCAAACACCGATGACTTCAAGCCAGAAACCGACAGTTTGGCTATGGATGAGCTGGTGAGTTTAGATAAGTACATAATGCTACGCGCCCAAAAAGTACAGCAATCTATCATTGCTGCTTATGATGCGATGGACTTCCACCAAGTCACCCAGCAAGTAACGGCTTTTTGTTCTCAAGACTTGGGTGGCTTCTACTTAGACATCATTAAAGACCGTCAATACACCACCATGGCAGAAGGCAAGCCTCGTCGCTCAGCCCAGACAGCAATGTATCATATTGCTCATGCCTTACTACGCTGGATAGCCCCTATCTTAAGCTTTACCGCTCAAGAAGCTTGGGAAGCGCTGCTAAAAGAGTCGGCTACTGGTGCTAACGCTTATGTCTTTACTCAAGACTGGTACGAACTACCTGACTTTAGTATGGACAAAATCAGTGAGGCAGATTGGACGGTTATTTTGGAAGCCAAAGATGCCATCAACAAAGTTATTGAGCATGCTCGTGAGCAAAAACAAATCAATGCCAACTTATCAGCAGCAGTGGCTATCTATGCGGATGGTGAGATTTACGATAGCTTAGCGAAGCTTGAAGATGAGCTGCGCTTTGTATTAATCACCAGTTCAGCGAGCTTAAATAAACTGAGTGACTCACAACTAGGCAGTGCTACTGAGTTAGACAATCTTCGCGTTGAAGTGACCTCTGCTGAAGGTACTAAATGTATCCGCTGTTGGCACGTGCGTGATGATGTGGGCTCAGATCCTAAGCACCCACAGATTTGTACCCGCTGTGTGAGCAATATCGAAGGCTCAGGTGAGGTTCGTCATTATGCCTAATACTGCAGGCAATAACCCTAGCAACAACTTAGACAATGGCTCCAATAACTTGGCTGACAAGACCGTTGCTCCTGCTTATGCCACTGCGTCGCCTAGTTTAACTAAGCGGCCTAAGCTTACGCCTAATAAACAGCAGGCTTTATTATGGTATGTGCTCTCTTTAGTAGTGATTGGGCTGGATCAATGGACTAAATGGTTGGCTGAGCTAAAGCTTAACTTCCATGAGCCAGTGGCGGTTATTGAGCCTATCCTAAATTGGACCTTGGCCTATAACTATGGCGCTGCTTTTAGCTTTTTAGCAGATCAAGGCGGTTGGCAAAAGTGGTTTTTTGCTGGCCTGTCATTGGCGATGTCTTTGTTTTTAGTGTGGTACCTTACTCGAGCTCCGCGTCAGGCTAAGCTATTCAATGTTGGTTTGGCTTTAATCTTAGGCGGCGCCATTGGTAACTTAATCGACCGAGTACGCATTGGTAAAGTTATTGACTTCATCCATGTGCATTATGCCGATGTTTGGCACTACCCTATTTTCAACGTAGCTGATATTGCTATTTGTGTTGGGGTAGCCATTGTGGTGATTGATATGCTGTTTTTGGAAGGCAAACGTAACGCGAAATACCAAGCTTAAGCCAGCTATATTTTCAATAGCGAGTTTTTAAATAAAATTTAAATCAAACAAAGCCCGTCAATGACGGGCTTTATTTTGGCTATGGCTCTCGGCACTTAAAACTGCGATAAGTCGGTAAGCATCCGACCAACCC
>NZ_DGDC01000047.1:0-771 GCF_002385225.1 Psychrobacter sp. UBA3962
TGAACCGACACCAGAGCCAAATGAGCCAGAAACCAATAAGTCAGGTGTACAGTCTATCAACGTAGGCACATCAGCAGTTGAGATGCTTCCTCTTCCTGATTTCAAAGTAACTACACGTGACTTTGAAGCAGGAGATAACAATGTAATCGCTCGTGCTGACTTAGCATCTAATGAGCTATTGCCTGCTGTGGAAATTCAAACATCAGGTGACGGTGACAGTGATCTTGGCAGTGACTATAAGAGTCATGAAAACAATACTTCAATTCCAACGTCATTCGGTGATCTACCTCTTGAATACACCTCAGTGTATAAAGACTATGGCGATGATATGCGTATTGGTCATATTAACGGAGCAGCGCGATTAGGGGAGACAGAAATTCCTGTAGATGGTGTTGCTGTTGTTGGTCATGCAACCAAAGCTGAGAATATGCCAACTGAAGGCACTGTTGGCTATGAAGGTGATGCAACTTATCGCAAGCTAGGTATCGGTAATGACATCGAATTTGGTTCATCAGTATTTACAGCAGACTTTGTCGCTAAGAAAGTTAAAGGTGATTTAGAGTTCGCTAAAGCTGGTAAGATTGGTTTGACTGCAGATATCGAGGGCAATAACTTCTCAGGTACAGCAGATGCCAATGGTGGTTATGCAACTGAAGGTGGCTTCTACGGTGGTGATGCTCAGTATCTAGGTGGTGTGTATGAAGGCAATGGCGCACAAGGTACATATGGTGCAGTAGCAGAAACTCCTGCTCCAGAGCCAACGCCTGAGCC
>NZ_DGDC01000047.1:1015-28848 GCF_002385225.1 Psychrobacter sp. UBA3962
CCAGAGCCAACGCCTGAGCCAACACCAGAGCCAACGCCTGAGCCAACGCCAGAACTACCTGATAACCCCAACGCAGCACCAGACTCTACAATCTCTGTTATCCAGAGCAGTCTGGTAAGAGATGAAGACAGTGGTATATCTAAAAACTCATCTGAAACTTACGATAGTTTAACGCTTAATGCCAATGAAGCAGGTGCTAAATATGGAATTTCACCTATCTTACGAGCACCACTTAAAGTTAAATTAAGAGATGCAAATGATATAGACTATCAAGATGGCTTCAAAAGAACTGAAGGATATATTACTCAAAAAACTGAGCCTAATAAGTTAGTTAGTAATAAAGTAAACTATACTTCTGTATATAATAACTTTGACGATCAAATGCAGATTGGTCATATCTATGGTGATGTGAAAGGATCGGGGAACGTAACTAGAAAAGCTTTACTATCTAGTACCTATGTAAAAGGTAATGCGACCAACCTTTCAGATATGGAGTACTTAGAGAAACTAGGCCAGTACAATATCGATAATAAAATTGATGATGGTTCAGTTAAGTATGAAGGTGTAGCAAGCTACATGATGAATACTAAGGAAGAAATCATTGATAAAGGGGCATTACATACTGGTAAATCTGAGTTTGATGTTAACTTTGTTAATAAAAAAGTCGATGGTACTTTAACCTTTAAAGATATTGGTGAAAAGGTTATTAAAGCAGACATTGAAGGTAATAAGTTTGCAGGAAAAGCCAATGACTTAACGACCAGTGGTGGCTTCTATGGTGAAGACGCCAAATTACTAGGCGGTGTCTATCAAGATACCAAAGGTAAAGGTACTTATGGTGCCGAGAAGGTAGATCCAGACGCGCCAGAACCAGAGCCTAAAAAAGAAGTTACTGGAGTAATGAGTAACACTATTAGTAGCGTATCAGGCTTGGGTACAGATGATGCAATCGGTTATCGTCAGTTTGTGACAGACAATCAAACCTTCACTGAGACAAAGGGTGACGGTGAGGATATGACACCGACTATGGTTGAAAATCCTGACGTAGATAACCTACCAAGTTTTGATAAGTTTGATGCTCGTCTTGACATTGTTAAACCGAATAAATTTAAAAACAATGGCTCAATTATCACTGTAAGAAGCGATGACGTAGATGCTGGCAATAAGTTTATGAAGTCAGCTAAAACAAATAGAGTTAGCTTTGATAAGGTAGAGTCAACTATTGGACAAATTAGGTTAGACTATGATTATAACTCTGTATATCGTAACTTTAATTCACAAATGCAGATTGGTCATGTCTATGGAGATTTAAGCTTAGATAAACCATTCGTTGGAGGTGTGAAATCACGTTATACGAATGTTTACGTGGTTGGCCATGCGACCGAAAATATGCCAACAGAAGGTACTGCACAGTATGCAGGTGTTGCCACATATATGGATAATATCCATTTAGGATCCGGTGCTCTGAAAAATCCAGTTGTTAATGGTACTTCAGAATTTGATGTTGACTTTGTTCAAGGTTCTTTAGCAGGTACATTAGCGTTTGCTGATATTAACAAGAACATTGGTATTGAAGCTAAGATCGATGGCAATACCTTCTCAGGAACGAAAGATAATATTGCAACATCAGGTGGTTTCTATGGTGAAGACGCACAGTTCTTGGGTGGTATCTATCAAGAGGCTAAGCTAGAAAAAGGAAGCAATGTACCAGGTACAGGAACAACTCCAGGTACGGGTACTACCTTCCAAGGTACATTCGGAGCTGAGAAGCAATAAGCCTAAATTAGAAGTAATTTTTATATAAAAAGGCGTCCCAAAAGGGGCGCTTTTTTTGGGCTTATTAAAAACTTCAGCTACGTTTAATTGTTCCACTGATAAGTCTGTTTAATAAGTTGACTTTATTGTCAATATCGATAATATAAGTATTTGTTGTCACTTGTTAAGTGTTAGTAACAAAATTGGAATGTATTTTTATCTTCATGGAGGAAGTTTAATGTCACTTCAAAAGCCATCTTTATCTACCTATCCAACAAAAAAAATCTCAACCCCTTTAAAGCCCAGTGTGGTTTTATTAACCTCTGTTATTTTTGCCTCTGTTAGTGCCTACGCTGAAGAAAACGCTCAGCCAACTGTACCTGTCAATCCTGATGTTGCTGCACAATCCAACTTAACCGGATTTCAAAGTAATGCCATTGGCAAAAGAACAGGTACCAGCATTCGTTACACTGAGATTCTAGAAAATGATTCAGACAGTTATGACCAAATCGCTGTTCGAGCGGATCAAGTTGCCTCTAAGTTAGCCACTGATGCCCCGATTCAAATTGAGGTGACGGGTTCGGATGATAAAGATGTTGGCAATGGGTTTAAGCAAAATGAAGGATACGTAGAAGTATGGGGTCAAGGTTCTGGCGGGGTTATCTCAAGAAAACGCCGTATGGATTACACCACCACCTACAAAAACTTCGATGATCAAATGCAAATTGGTCATGTTCATGGTGATCTAAAAGCCCCGCTAATAAACGTCGATGAATATCGCTTATCGAATGTCTACGTACAAGGGAATGCCACAGATGAGGCAGATATTGATTTCCTACAAGGCTGGGCACAGCATCATCAAGACACCAATCTAAGTGAAGGTGTGGTTCAGTACACAGGTGATGCGACCTATATGGAGAACTTACATCTTAAAGATGGTCAGCAAAGCAGCCCTGTTGTGAATGGTACTTCAGAATTTAATGTTGATTTTGTTAAAGCTCTGCTTGAGGGAACGCTAAGTTTCCAAGAGGGCGATTACAAGTATATGCCTGAGGGCAATCAAATTGGCATCAAGGCAGACATCAGCGGCAATACCTTCAAGGGGAATTATGAGGGTATTGATACCGCGGGTGGATTCTATGGAGAAGATGGTCGTCTGTTAGGCGGTATTTATCAGCAAGCGTTGACGCCAGGTGGAGGGGGGAGTGCTCCAGGAGAAGGAACCACTTTCCAAGGTACATTTGGCGCAAGTAAAACCACTAAGACGCTTGACCCTGTAGCCAACCCTGATGTGGCTGCTGACTCAAAAGTGACCGGTTTCCACAGCAGTGCACTGAGTAACGATAACTTGATTGGCCCAAGCATACATTATGGTGCTATTCGTGATAATAAGACGGGCAGTTATGATGAGCTGTCTATGCGAGCCAATGAAACGGACTCTAGAGAATATTATGCCGCAGTCGATGTCAATTTAACCGGAGATGCGGATACCAGCTACGGCAATGGTTTTATGCAGCATAGCGATAAGACATTAATTAAACTGGGCCGTATTTTAAGAAGAGACTTTGAGTATCAGTCTATCTATAAAGATTTCGATGGCCAAATGCAAATAGGTCATGTCTTGGGTGATCCTAAAGTGCGCTGGACAAATATCACGCCAGGCCGTCTGTCTAACGTCCATGTTCAAGGTAATGCTACCCATCTTGATGACATGCAGTACATGAAAGATTTGGCACAGTATAAAGCAGACAGTGAGATTGACGATGGCAAGGTGCAGTATAAGGGCGTTGCCACTTATATGGAAAACCTACATCTAAAAGATGGGAATCGTGCTGGGCCTGTGGTGGATGGTACCTCTACCTTTGACGTTGATTTTATCAATGCTAATCTTGAAGGTGAGCTGGCGTTTAATGCTGGCGATTATAAGTACATGCCAGAAGGCAACAAGATTAACATTAAGGCAGATATTACCGGTAATGCGTTCGCTGGTAAGCTAGGCGATATTGATACGGCAGGTGGTTTTTATGGTGAAGACGCCCAGCTTTTAGGCGGGGTTTACCAACAAGCTCTAACTACCGGCGGTGTTGCGAAGAAAAAAGGTGAGGGTACGACATTCCAAGGGACCTTTGGTGCCAGTAAAGTAAACAATAAAGACTCTGATATTCCCAGTGAGCCGCAGCTACCTACTGTGGAGTCAGATATGACCGGCTTCCAGTCTACGGCTCTCAGTAGTAAAGAAAAAACATTGCCATTTGGCTTAGGAAAGCTAGACAACGCTATTGGCTATGTCGAAATTCGTGATGACCTGTCTGACTTTGAGAGCACAGTGGATAAAGACGGTAATTTAGTACCTGTAGATAATCGCAAAGGTGACAACTTCAAGAGCTTTGATAAAGGCGTGGTACGTGGGGACATGGTGAAACCTGACACAGTATTTAAGCCTATTGAGGTGTCATTAAAGCAATCAGGCAAAGTTAAGGTAGATGCGGGTAAAGGTAGCTTCAATCCCACTTTCAATTACAACTCGGTTTATAAAAACTTCGATCAGCAAATGCAAGTGGGCCACGTTTACGGTAACTTCGACTCGGCAGCCGGTGACGTGTCACGTGCAGCCAATGTCTATGTTCAAGGTTATTTGACAGCGGCAGAAGCCATGGATGCGCTAAAAGAGGTTAATGAAGGTAAAGCTCAATACACAGGGGTAGCCACCTATATTGAGAATATCCATCTGGCAGACAATGCCAATACAGCGCCTGTTAATGGTACATCAAACTTCGATGTCGACTTTGTGAACAACTCAGTGAAAGGTGAGCTTGCCTTTGACGGCAACTTCAAATATATGCCAGAAGGTAATAAGATTGGTATTGAAGCAACCATTGATGGTAATACCTTCGCAGGTAATGTGAATGGTATCGATACGGCTGGTGGCTTCTATGGTGAAGAGGCTAAGTTCTTAGGCGGTGTTTACCAAGATGCTTCAGTTGAAGGGGGTAAAGGTACGGTTGCTGGTACAGGCACTAAATTCCAAGGTACGTTCGGTGCTGAGAAGCAGTAACGTTACGGCTGACTCTGATGCTGTATAAATACTACAGTAATTAAGAGTAACCAATTAAAACATTATGGTAAGAAAAAAGCGTCCTATTGGGCGCTTTTTTTGTGGCAAAAACATCAATATTATCTTATAGTTAAACAAGCTTAATAGCGTGCTATGTCAGTCTAGATTATATGGCTTTACCTTAGGCAGATGATAGGTATAATAAAACGCTGTTAAATGTTTTGATGGAAATAAACTGAATATTGACGTTCAGTAATACTGTTAGGGATAACTATGTCACAATCACACCTTCTGAAAACCCTCACCACCTCTGCTGTCTTATTCAGTGCGGTATATGCTCCCTTAGTTTATGCTGCTGATAATATGCCACCTCTAGATGATAATGATAGATATTCATCAGAAAAAGAGACAGCTGATAAGCTTTTAGAGCTTCAGCGCGAAGATATTGATGTCGGTAAAGCTGCGCCAACCGCAAATTTATCTACATCAGAAACTCAAAAAGCATTAAATGAGCGTGGTCAATCTCAGTCTGCACAGCGGTATGACTTGGAAGCTTTAAAAGCAGACCCTGTTGCTTTTACCAGATACTTAAATGCTGCTTTGGCTGCTCAAGATATGACAACGGTCAAAGAGTTATTACCTCATTACAAAGCACTTAACGTCAATGATCCAATGTTGATTAAGTTTGCCGATGCTTTGGTATATCGCAGTGAAGGTCAGAATAAAAAAGCCATCGCTATCTACAAAGATATGTTAGCGGATAACCCAGACTTTCACCCTGTGCGTCTGAATATGGCTCAAGCTTTGTATGCGGATAAACAGTACAGTGTGGCTCATGATCAACTGCAAAAATTACGCGGTGCCGATATTCCTCAGCCTGTCATGGCCAATGTCGAGCGTTTGATTCAGCGTATCGATGAGCAGGAGGAGTGGCGATTCAATGCGTCAGCACGCTACGTATATGACGATAACTTAAATGATGTACCTGATGTCATGCCTAATGGCTATAGAGCTCCTAAGAAGGAGAAAGGTAAAGGACTTCAAGTGTCAGGCAGTGCCAATAAGCGCTTTAACTTAGACAAAAACTTCTATGCCGAAGTAGGCGGTAACGCAACACTAAAAGGCTACTGGGATAATAGTGAATACAATGATTACCTGCTTACAGCTTCAGCAGGAGTGGGCTATGATGATGCCAAAAACGACGTATCAATTAGCCCTTTTGTGACTAAGCGCTATTACAGTGAAGATCCTTATAGTTTGCGTAAAGGTGTCAATATCAGTGGCTCTCGTTGGGTAAAACCTAAGCTGAAACTGACAGCAAGTGGTATGTACTCAAACGAAACATTTGATGATGATAACAATAAAGCAAGAGAGACCGACGCGCTATTCCTAGGATTGAACGCTTTATATATCAAGGATGCGAAAGAGTATTTTTATGGAGGTATAGGTAGGTATAATAATGACGTACCAGCGCGAAGCTTCTTAACCTACGATAGGGACTCAGTTAACGTGGGCTGGGGTCGAGAATGGGCTCAAGGTATATCGACAATAACCTCTTTGAATTATGGTGTTAAGAAGTATGATAATCCGGCAAAAGACTTCTCTGGTGAGGGCTTGAAATTTTTCTATACTACTTATGGCGGTGATCCTGGCACAAGCCGTGAAGATAAGACCACCTCACTTGGCTTGCAGGTATGGAAGCGTGATTTAACGGTACTAGGCTTAACGCCGCGCCTAGTATTTGATTATGAGAAGACTTCAAGTAACTTCGATTATTATGATGATAGAGATGATAAAAGCGCAACAGTTATGCTGACCAAATCATTTTAATTGAGTTGATAAAGCAGTAGTTATAGCCATAAAAAAACCTCGCAGCCAGTGCGAGGTTTTTTATTATCAGAGTTTATTTACAAGCGGTTATTAAAGATTGGTTTCCATCTCTTCAAACTTCGCTTTGATATGAGCACTTGGCTCAGCTGTCGCTAGACTACCAATCACAATAGCGATTGAGCTTAAGATAAAGCCTGGAATGATGGCATATAACCAGTCATTTAAAGGAACACCGGCTGATGTCTCAAAGCCGCCATATACCCAAAGAATAACAGTTACTGCACCGACAATCATACCTGCTAGGGCACCATTACGGTTCATACGCTTCCACATTAAGCTGATAACAACCAATGGACCGAATGCTGCACCGAAGCCTGCCCAAGCGTTAGATACCAGTGATAATACTGAGCTGTCAGGGTCAGAAGCTAAGAAGATAGCTACTACCGCAACCAATACTACCGAGATACGACCTACCATTACTTGACGTGCTTCAGGAGCTTCTCTATCAAAGAATAACTTATACACATCACGAGTCAGCGAGCTTGATACCACTAGCAGCTGTGATGAAATGGTACTCATAATAGCCGCTAAAATAGCCGCCAATAAGAAGCCTGAAACTAAAGGATGGAATAAGAAGTTAGTGAAAACTAGGAAAATAGTTTCTGGGTCATCTAAAGTCATGGCTGTTTTTTGGACATAAGCACGACCAGCGAAACCTGTCATTAAGGCACCGATTAAGCTCACAATCATCCAGCTCATACCAATTCTACGGGCTGTTGGCACATCTTTTACAGAGCGAATGGCCATGAAGCGCACGATAATATGAGGCTGACCGAAGTAACCCAAGCCCCAGGCCAATAAAGACAAGATACCTAAGAAGGTCATGCCGCTAAAGATATTTAGCATTTCTGGATCAATATTGCGAATGGCAGTAGTTGTTGCGCCAACACCGCCAAGATCTGTAAAGGCAACCAAAGGCACGATAATCATAGCCAATAGCATGATCACACCCTGCACAAAGTCAGTGGTAGATACCGCAAGGAAGCCACCGAATAGGGTATAGATAACAACCACACCAGCAGTAACCCAAAGTCCGGTGCTATAAGACATACCTAGAGCACTATCAAACAATTTACCGCCACCCGCTAAACTTGCTGCGGTGTATACAGTAAAGAATAAGATAATAACGATGGCTGAAATAACACGCAATAGATGCGATTTATCTTCAAAGCGGTTGGCGAAATAGTCAGGAAGGGTAATCGCATTGTCCGCGATTTCGGTATAGACACGCAGTCTTGGTGCTACCAATAGGTAGTTGGCAAAGGCACCGATGGTCAAACCTAGGGCAATCCAAATACTGACCACACCAGAGCTGTACATATAACCGGGAAGACCCAGTAATAACCAGCCTGACATGTCAGAAGCACCGGCTGATAAAGCGGCTACGCCAGGGCTCAAGTTACGACCACCTAACATATAACCTGCAGAGTCGTTATCGGCCTTAAAGTAGGCCCAAACCCCGATTCCAATCATCAATAAGAAATATAGAGCGAGCGAGATGAGCACGCCAGTTTCAATTCCATTCATAACATAATCCTTATGTAATATATTTTTTGAACATAAAAAAACCATTATGTGACTTGTATCATAATGGTTCTTTCACAAAAACTAAAAGAGTATTAGCAGAAGTTAAAAGATTTCTTTTGGTATAACTCATGCAAGTCAAACATAAGCCTTAATAATTCGAATCTTTACATCCTCGACGTGTCAGTTACACGCCATTAACTTTTGGCAATATGGTTGCATTATAGAGTAAAAAATAAGGGATTACGAATGCAATTAAAATTTGAAACTGATTAGAAATTTAATAAGGTGATTTAGAGGGGACTTTAAATTGAGGGGATAACGCTAATAAAAACTTGCTGAAGAAGCCGAATAAAAAATGCTTTGACTCTTATCGAAGTCAAAGCATTTAGGTAACCACACAAATAAAATAACCAATCAAGACTTATTCAATAGGCGCCAACATCTGCATTAAGGCATCGACACTAGCAGAACGCGTCAAGCTTGGGTTAATAACCACGCCCAAGTAGCGTTGCAGCTCTAAGTCTTTGGCCATATCAATGGTAGCCAGCTCATGATTGATCAAAGTTTGGGGTAGCACTGACCAACCTAGACCGACAGAGACCAACATACGAATAGACTCAAGAGGGTTGGTGGTCATGGTGGCATATGGCTTTAAGTTCTGTTTGGCAAATTCAGCCAAAGTAATCTGACTGGTAAAGGTATTGGCTGCCGGCAAGATAGCTGAATAGTGTGCTAATTGCTCTAAAGTTACATTTGATTTTTTTGCTAAAGGTGACAGAGTACCCGTCACGAAGAATAAGGGATCTGACCAAAGCGTATGGTAAGTCAAGCGCTTGTCATATACTGGCGGTAAAGTTAAAAAGGCCAGTGACAGTTCCCCGTCAAGCACCGCCTTGTGTGCAGCCTCTGAATCCACAAAATGTACCTCAAGCTGAACCGAAGGGTAAGTTTGAATAAACTGCTTTAGCACAGGAGGTAAATGGTGCAGTCCAATATGATGACTGGTACCAATAACTAATTTGCCAGAGATGGTCTGCTGCGAGTTTTGGATATTAATCTTAAAGTTATCGTAATCATCCAACCAGCGCTTGGCATGCGGCAGTAATTCGTTAGCAGCAGCGGTAGGCACGATACCACGGCCTAGCGTATCGAATAGGGTAACCTTAAATTCATCTTCAAGATTTTTGATTCGCTTACTGACAGCAGGCTGAGTAATAAAAAGTTTTTCAGCCGCTCCTGAGATACTGCCCGTTTGCATTACAGTGATAAAGGTGGTCAAATTTGTGGTATTCATGGTCAGCCTAAAACTATCAAAAAAGGAATGGAATTTATAAGTATAATATAAAGTTTGCTATATGATAAAAATCATCAATTATTATTATATAACTTAGCTGTTATAATCTCAATACGTAAGGCGAGTTAAGTTAAGATTATTATATATAATATCAGCCACTAAATTGGCTTAAATATTTCAATTATATTAAATACCTTAATTATAGCAGTGGTAAGGGGAAATATAGTCTTTAATTACCATCGCCCTTAATTAGATTATTAATAGCAAGATTATCACTTTCGTTAATTACTTTTATTTATACCTACAAACATTATAAGCCAGCAAGGAAGTATTCCATGTCAGCAACACAATCAAATACCGCAAAAACATTATACGACAAACTTTGGGACGCTCACTTAGTCAGTCAGCGTGATGATGGCTCAAGCCTAATTTATATTGATCGCCATTTATTACATGAAGTGACCAGTCCTCAAGCTTTTGAAGGTTTGGCTTTGGCCAATCGTGAACCTTGGCGTTTGTCGGCCAACATTGCTACCCCAGACCATAACGTGCCTACTGTGCGTAAAGAGCGTCTAGAAGGGGTAAGTGGCATTAAAGATGAAGTGTCACGCTTACAGGTAAAAACCTTAGATGACAACTGTGCTAAGTTCAACATTGCTGAATTCACCATCAATGATGCCCGTCAAGGTATCGTACACGTGGTGGGTCCAGAGCAAGGCTTAGTATTACCCGGAATGACCGTAGTATGTGGTGACTCTCATACCGCGACTCATGGTGCTTTAGGCTGCTTGGCACATGGTATTGGTACCTCTGAAGTTGAACACGTACTAGCCACACAATGCTTGGTACAAAAGAAATCTAAAAACATGCTAATCCGTGTTGATGGTGAGCTTGGTGAAGGCGTGACGGCCAAAGACGTGGTATTGGCTATTATTGCTAAAATTGGTACTGCAGGTGGTACAGGTTATGCGATTGAGTTTGCCGGTGAGGTGTTCAAAAATATGAGCATGGAAGGCCGTATGACCGTCTGTAATATGGCCATTGAAGCCGGTGCTCGTGTGGGTATGGTGGGCGTAGATGAGACCACCATTGAGTACGTTAAAGGTCGCCCTTACTCGCCAACAGGAGAGCAGTGGGAGCAAGCGGTTGAGTACTGGAACACGCTACATTCAGACGAAGGCGCTCATTTTGATGCCATCATTGAATTAGATGGTAGTGAAATTGCGCCACAAGTATCTTGGGGAACCTCACCTGAGATGGTAGTGGATGTAACTCAAAATGTACCGACATTGGCTCAAGCCAAAGATGAAGTACAGCAAGAAGCTTGGACTCGTGCTTATGAGTATATGGGGTTAGAGCAAGGTCAGCCTATTACTGATATTAAGCTTGACCGTATTTTTATCGGCTCTTGCACCAACTCACGTATCGAAGATTTACGTTCAGCAGCGTCAGTAATTAAAGGTCGTAAAGTTGCAGATAATGTCAAAGAAGCCATCGTTGTAGCAGGCTCAGGACAAGTGAAACAGCAAGCTGAAGAGGAAGGGCTAGATAAGGTATTTATCGAAGCTGGGTTTGAATGGCGTGAGCCAGGCTGCTCAATGTGTTTGGCTATGAATGCTGATAAGCTAGAGCCAAAAGAGCACTGTGCTTCTACTTCGAACCGTAACTTTGAAGGACGTCAGGGGAATGGCGGTCGTACTCACTTAGTTAGTCCAGCTATGGCTGCGGCTGCGGCATTGGCCGGTCACTTTGTGGATGTACGCAGTTTCTAAGCTGTCACAGATTAAACTACAACCCCCTATTTAAAGTTAAAGGAATACACCATGCAAGCTTATAACACTCAAACCGGCATCGTATGCCCATTAGATCGCTCCAACGTTGATACTGATCAGATTATCGCGAAACAGTTTTTAAAATCAATCAAACGGACAGGTTTTGGCGTTAACCTATTTGACGATTGGCGTTATAAAGATGAAGGCTATCCAGGTCAAGATCCGTCAACCCGTGTGATTAACCCTGACTTTGTCTTAAACAAACCGCGCTACCAAGGGGCAACCATCTTGCTAGCTCGTGATAACTTCGGCTGTGGCTCAAGCCGTGAGCATGCGCCTTGGGCATTATCAGAGTATGGTTTTCGCACCATTATCGCACCAAGTTTCGCTGATATTTTCTATAATAACTGCTTTAAAAATGGCATGTTGCCGATTGTATTGACCGAAGAGCAAGTAGACGAGCTATTTGAAGCATGTTTTGCCAACGAAGGCTATGAGCTAACCGCTGACCTTGAGCGTCAAGTGGTGGTGACCCCTGAAGGCAAAGAGTTTCCTTTTGAAGTCGATGAGTTTCGTAAGCATTGCTTGTTAAATGGTTTAGACGATATTGGTCTAACCTTACAGCAAGAAGATGCTATCAAAGCTTATGAAGCAAAAATGCAGCAAAAAACACCTTGGGTATTTAATGAAGTTCAGGCATAAGCCCAGCACCCTTTTAAGGACTAAGCCCGTCAGTTGCTGAATCAATTAACGGGCAATCAAGATTTTAGAACCATCATTTAGGAACACAGGATATGGCAACCGTATTAACTCTAGCAGGGGATGGCATTGGTCCGGAGATTATGACTCAGGCCGTTGCAGTATTAAAAGCAGTCAATGAAAAGTTTGAGCTGGGACTGACCTTAGAAGAAGGTGACTTAGGTGGTGCGGCTATCGACAGAGCAGGGGTGCCTTTACCAGAGGATACTTTACAAAAAGCACGCGCTGCCGATGCGGTATTACTAGGTGCAGTAGGCGGACCTAAGTGGGATGGTATCGAGCGTAGCATTCGTCCGGAGCGTGGCTTATTAAAAATCCGTAGTGAGCTGGGTTTATTTGCCAACTTACGTGTGGCTAAGTTGTATCCTCAACTGGCCAATGCTTCAAGCTTAAAGCCAGAAATCATTTCAGGACTAGACTTGCTTATCGTACGTGAGTTGACCGGCGGTATCTATTTTGGTGAACCTCGTGGTATCCGTACTTTAGAAAATGGTGAGCAGCAAGGCTATAACACCATGGTCTATAAAACCTCTGAGATTGAGCGTATTGGTAAAGTAGCGTTTGAATTGGCCAAAGTACGTGCTAAAGCCAACGGTACAGCTGCCAAGATTTGTTCAGTAGATAAAGCCAACGTGCTAGAAGTTACTGAGCTTTGGAAGCAGACTATGATTAAGCTGCAGCAAAGTGAGTATCCAGAAGTTGAACTAAGTCATATGTATGCTGACAATGCTTGTATGCAACTGGTGCGAGATCCTAAGCAGTTTGACGTGATGGTAACCGGTAATATGTTTGGTGATATCTTATCTGATGAGGCGGCGATGTTGACCGGCTCTATCGGTATGTTGCCTTCAGCTAGCCTAGATGAAAATGGTAAAGGCATGTATGAGCCCTGCCACGGTAGTGCTCCAGATATCGCGGGTCAAGATAAAGCCAACCCTTTAGCGACCATTTTGTCAGTGGCTATGATGCTGCGTTATACCTTTAAGCATGAAGAGTCTGCAGCCGCTATCGAGCAAGCAGTGAGTGACGTGCTTGATGACGGTCTACGCACTGGTGACATCATGGACAGCGATGAATCAGGCTTAACGCTGGTAGGCTGTAAGCAGATGGGTGAAGCGGTATTGGCCAAGCTTGGCTAAGTGTTTGTCATACCCTAGAGTATTCACTCATAAAAAACCCGAATCTTATGGTTCGGGTTTTTTTATTTAAGATTATAGGAATTTTTATTAAAGGCTAGAGTGCTATTTATTCAAAGTTATAAAGCTAAGAATAGGGCGGGAATATACATAATTTTGCATAAGATAACCAATACTGGGTTAACCTAAGGGCTTATAAATAGTATAGTTAAAGTTAAATAATATAATGAATAAAACAGTTTAAATATAATAATAGCAACAATAAATATACGGAGCCTCCATGCTTAATAATTTCTCAAACAACACTTCTCAAAACAGCACTGCCCACAACAGTAAAACAAGTAATATCAGTTCAACACAAGAGCACTCAAAAGCCGGCGTTAGATTAAAACAGTTAACGGTAGCCATTTCTGCGAGCTTAGCCCTTAGCTTATCCTATGCTGCAGAGACGAATGAGGCGGAGCAGGTGGCTCAAGATACTCAAGCTCAGAGTACTGTAGCCACTGCCCAACAAGATGATGTACAGCAAGACAGTACTCAACAAGCAAGCTCTGCTCAGACGATCGACAATCAAGTCGAAAATGAAGGGGAAGAGGAAGGTGCTGCAGAAGCTCAGTCAACTCAAGCTAAAGCCCAGACTCAAACCAAATCTCAGTCAAACTCTGAGCTATCGGCCATGGCACAGCAAGTTAATGACAGTGAGTGGCAGCCGGGCGTTAAGATGACGCAAGCTGTGGGTACGAAAGTACAGGCATTATTAAACTGGAATCATCATGGTGTTGGTGCGGTAGATGGCTGGTGGGGGAAAAACACCCAAAAAGCGATGCAGGCTTTTCAAAAAGCCAAAGGCTTGCCTGTGACCGACACCCTTGACCAAAAGACGTGGAAAGCTTTGCAAAGTGGTGATCTGGCCAGTAAGCCTGTACTCATTAGCTATACGTTGACGGATTCTGATGTCAATATTAAGACCACCACCATTCCACAAGGGGTTGAGGCTAAGTCTAAGTTAGAAGGCTTGTATTATGAGAGTGTGGCCGAGGCAATGGCAGAAAAGTTTCATATGAGTATCAGCTATCTAAAGCAGCTGAATCCCAATGCCACTTTCACAGAAGGTGAGACACTTACGGTATATAATCCTAGCAAAGCCAATAAGAAAGCAGTAACCCGAGTAGTGGCTGATAAAAACAGCCAAACTTTATATGCTTATGATAAAAACGATAAGTTGGTTGCCAGTTATCCAACCACAGTAGGGAGCACAGCTACTCCATCACCGACAGGGACTCATAAGGTGCAGACTAAGGTAAGTGACCCAAACTATACGCATACCGATCCTGAAGGTAAGCAAACCATCTTGCCACCCGGTCCGAATAACCCAGTGGGCCGAGTATGGATTGGTTTAACCAAGCCCTCTTATGGTATCCACGGTTCACCTGATCCAGAGCGTATCAGTCGTCAAGCTTCAGCAGGCTGCATTCGTTTGACCAACTGGGATGCCATGGCCTTATTAAATACCATTGATAATAATGCCACGGTTGAGATCAAATAAGAGAAAAAGACAGCAACGCAAAAAAACCGCTACCTAATAAGGATTAGCGGTTTTTTTTATGACTGCATAACAATTTAATTGCAGCAGTCTAGGGTAAACCTAAGTTATAGCTTATTGAGCTATTAAGTTTTACCACGGTAAGTAATACGACCTTTGGTTAAGTCGTATGGAGTCATCTCAACTTTAACCTTATCACCGGTTAAAATACGGATGTAGTGTTTGCGCATCTTACCTGAAATATGGGCAATAATCTCATGTCCATTTTCAAGGCGCACTTTGAAAAGTGTATTAGGAAGGGTGTCAATGACTTCGCCTTCAAATTCAATAATGTCGTCTTTTTTTGCCATAATTATTTGGGTTAACCCGTTCAAAAAGAATTGTAGGCAGTCATTATACGCAAAATCTAATCATTAAGCAAATTTTAAGGACTAATGACTTGATAAAGCCGGTTTAATTTGCTAGTTACCTAAAATTTACTCAGCTAAGTTCAACCATTGTGGGGCTAAAGGAAGTTTGGGTAGCAGTTGTTGATACGGCTCAGGATAGTAGGCATTGATAAAATACAGCCCATCTGGTGAGGCAGTCGGCGGAGCGATAGTACGGTCTTTGGCCTGCAAAATACGCAAGTAATCTTCAGGCTGTAACTCGCCCTTACCAATGGCGAATAGAGTGCCCATAAGGTTTCTGACCATGTGATGCAAAAATCCATCAGCTTGGATATCAAACACGATAAACTGCCCATGCTCAAATAGTTTGGCATGATGGATATTACGTACGGGCTGATTGGATTGACAGGCAGCAGCTCGAAAGCTACTAAAGTCATGAGTGCCGACAATCTGCTCAGCGGTTTGCTGCATTAAAGCCAAATCAAGCGGCTCATGAATGTGGGTAACCAAATGGTTAAGCATGGCCGGGCGCTGTGGCTGATTTAAAGTGATATAGCGATAGCGACGAGCGATAGCACCAAAGCGGGCATGGAACTCATCAGGCATAGGCTGAATCCAGCGTATGGCAATGTCATCGGGCAATAAGCTGTTAGCGCCGCGAAGCCAGTTATAAATACCGCGCTTGGCACTGGTTCTAAAATGAGCGAGCATATTGCCACCATGTACGCCGGCATCAGTGCGACCTGCTGCCACAACCTCGATGGGCTCATTGGCAATTTTGCTGAGCGTCTCTTCTACCACCTGCTGCACACACAACACCTCTTGCTGTCGCTGCCAACCTCGATAATTTGCCCCATTAAACTCGATACCCAGGGCATAAGTTTGTAAGGGGCTAGTAGTAGCTTGAGCAGGGGTATCAGTCACGGTGTTAGAAGGTTCGATATTAGAGGTCATGAATTCAGCCAAAGTTGAAGTATCAAAAATAGTAAGCACTAAGTAAGTAAACGATTAAATAGTTAAATAAATCCTAAGCTAGTCAGTGCTACAAAGTGCAGGGCGTATTATAAGGGCTTACTGTCTTTGATTGAAATGAAGTTACTTACTGTTTGCCAACACTATAGCTCCAACGTTGGCGACGACGAGCAGGGGTGTCAAAGGCCAAGTGCAACCAAAGTAGGCGGGCATAGACAGCAGGGACAGTCAATCGGCCAGCCGATAATACATGATGCTCATACTGCCAGCTGCCTGCCGCATAAGCTTCACTTACGCCGCCATAAGGGCACTGAGTGGTGCAAACTACGATATGACCGTGCTGATAAAGCTTATCCAAAGTTTGTGCCAGCTGCTCACTAAAGGGAATGTTACCGGCCCCAAAACCCATGAGTATGATGCCCGTAGGAGGCAATTCAAGGAGCGCAGTCAATTGTGAACTTAACCACTCACCACTATTAGGAACACAATAAATAGTAGGAATAATAGCCGTTTTGGCTTGGGAAGTAATGACTTCTAGCTTGTCTTGAGTGTCTTCTATCCAGTTGCGTCGGCGGGCTGCGGGTAGCGACTTCAGATAACTATTGGCAGGATAGCCAGCACGAGTATGACCAGTAAATGCCATTAAATCATGACTGTGAATTTTTTGAACGGTTTGTGCCGGCCAGGATTCACCAGCGAAGGTCACAAATACGCCTGACTCTCCGTGAGCGGCCAAACCAATAGCGTCCGATAGATTGCCCCAAGCATCGCTATGGGGATCAATGTTGTAATTGTGAATGTCATTGGCATCAAATAAGGGGCGCATGCTTGCGGTAAGTGCCAACGAGACATCAGATCCGGCAAAAGCTTCTGCCAAAAAAGAGCCTAAGTAGCTAAGGGTGTCTGTGCCAGTGATTAGCACAAAATGACGATAGCCTTGGGCATACCGGTTTAAAATTAACTGAAAGAAATGACTGAAATCTGAAGGTGACAACTGACTGCTGTCTTTTACACAACTATTTTCTAAAACCTCTATATTGCTGGTCAGGTTTTGTCTGACCTTATCCATTAACAAAGGCAAAAAAGTCGTTGCTGGCAAGGCTGATAAAGGTTTGCCGTAGCTGCCAAAAGTTCCACCGGCATAGATAAGTTGGACTTTGTTGGAAGTGGCTTGATCTAGGGTATGGTCGGTTGAGCTGTCTGTTTTATTTTCTGTCATGATAAAAGTCTACAAATAGCTTTGAGTGTTAGGTTTTGGGCATAAAGTATTATTTAAGAAGCGTCATATAAAGACACCTCCAAAATTAATACAAGCGATCAAGTAGGGATTGGGCAAATGCTTTTTGTTCGGCGGTTCCTTGACCCTCAATCACTTCTTGCACCAAGCGTTTGGCACTATCGTATTCTCCCACATCTAAGTATTGCTGGGCTAAATCTAAAGTTAACTGCACGCTGTCTAACTGTTTAATAAAGTCGAAGGCCTGCATACTGTCTTCAGTTTCAGTTTCAGTTTCAGTTTCAGTCAATAAACTCTCAGGAGTCACTACCTCTTCAGGCTGAATAGCAGCAGCCTGACGCTCTTCAGGGCTTTGAATCTTAATAGGAGCTAGGGTAAAAATACTGGTTTTTGGCAGTTGATTTTCGACGGAGCTGGTTTTATTCTCTGGCTCTGGCTCTGGCTCTGCGATAACTTCTGCTTCTGGTTCTTCAACCAAGTCCACTTGTTTAAATAAGTCTTCTTCTAACTCGGGGCCTGCTTCGTCCAACATCTGTTGTAATTCATCTTCATCCAACAAAGGTGGTTCGGTTGTCTCAGCCGGATCCGGTTCAGCTTGAGGCGTCTCGGGCAGCTCGTTATCAACTGGGTTAGAAGCTGAATTTACTGTCTCGGCCTCCTCATTTTGCTCCAAGGGTTGTTGGCTATTTAGCCCATCAGTATTGCCATTGGTGCTGACATAGGTCGCCCGTGCTTGAGGTTTATTAAGATTGGCATCATTATTTGGGTTAGGCTGTTTATTAGGTTTGGCCAGTTCTCGGGGTTTGGTGGCCGAGCTTTCACTGCGAAAAACAATGAAAAATAAAACAATTAACAACAGGATAACAATAAGGGCAATAATGACTCTTAAGCTCATAGAAGGTTCCTCGCCTTACTGATAGGCTCATCAATGAGAGCAGACAGACGATGTTATAAAGTAAAAAAAGGGCAAGCCGCCGTAATTAATCATGCCTAATAAAAGGCTGCCTTGCTTTTATAACAAAGTAAACTTGTGATTACTAGCAAATTTTAAAATTAGCTGAGCGTTGTTTGTCGAATGTCCCCCGTTGATTTGACGGCAATGGTATAATTATCGATATTCATGAACATATATTTAAATAAGTTAGTTTTTGCTTATTTCAATTCTTAATTCTGTACGTTTTAACTAACCCCTTCATTTTGAATCTATAACTCTGAGTTAATGCTATGCAATTTACCCTACACAAAACTGCCGCGGGCGAATCACGTGCGCGCCGAGGCACTGTTTCTCTTGCTCATGGCGAGATTAGAACCCCAGCTTTCATGCCGGTTGGTACTTACGGCACGGTTAAAGGCATGTTGCCTCGTGACATCGAAGACATTGGTGCTGATATTATCTTAGGTAATACCTTCCACTTATGGCTGCGTCCTGGTACTGAAGTGATTGATAAATTTGGTGGTTTACATCAATTTATGAACTGGAATAAGCCTATTTTGACCGACTCAGGCGGCTTCCAAGTGTTCAGTCTGGGTGCCATGCGTAAAATTACCGAAGAAGGTGTGGCATTTAAATCACCTATTGATGGTGCCAAAGTATTCTTATCGCCTGAAAAGTCGATGCAAATTCAGTATTCATTAAACTCTGACATCGTGATGCAGTTTGATGAATGTACACCATATCCGGCTACCTATTCTGAAGCCCAGAAGTCACTTGAGCTGTCACTACGCTGGGGTCAGCGCTGCGTGGATGAACACAAAAAACTAGGCAACACCAACGCATTATTTGGTATTGTGCAGGGCAGTATGTATGAAGATTTACGTCGTCAGTCGATGGAAGGTCTATTAGACATTGGCTTTGACGGTTATGCCATTGGAGGTCTGTCAGTGGGTGAGCCCAAAGAAGAGATGATCAGCGTCTTAAACTACATGCCTGAGCTGATGCCTGCGGACAAACCTCGCTACTTGATGGGCGTGGGTAAGCCAGAAGATATCTTAGAAGCGGTGCGCCGTGGCGTAGATATGTTCGATTGCGTAATGCCGACTCGTAACGCGCGTAATGGTCATTATTTCGTGACGGGTAATGAAGAAAACCAAGGTATTGTGCGTATTCGTAACAGTCAATACCGTGAAGATATGGGGCCACTAGATCCAGAATGTGACTGCTACTGCTGCCAAAACTTCACCCGCGCTTACTTGTATCATCTGAACAAGTGTAAAGAGATGCTGGGCGCACAGTTAGCGACCATTCATAACCTGCGTTATTATCAGCGCTTGATGCAAGGTATTCGTGATGCAATCGATAACGATACCTTTGATGAGTTTGTGGCTGATTTTTATCAAAAACGTGGTCAAGAAGTTCCGCCACTTGAGCTAAAATAAGCCAACAAACTGCTTAAAATTGAATAGTAAATGATGCCCTTTAATCTAATGATTGGAGGGAATTTTTTATACCTATATATGGCGAGTAGGCTGCAATCAATATGTGTGGTTTAGAGTTGTTTGTCATAAAGTTATCTATTATAGGGGTGCATACAGTTCAGCGGATACATATAACTCAGAGTGCCCAAGCCCAACTGGTATACAATGAAGGCTGTAGTAGATCAATATAAGGATATAACCATGATCTGTTTAGCCCGTTCGAAAATGATGTCAGCACGCCTCTTATCTCAAGTAAGTCTGTTTTCATTCGTCACTGCTGCCTCTTTGATCACCGTGCAGCATGCTTCAGCCAGCTCCTATCAGCAAGTCTATGAGGTGGTGTTTAATGAGGCATTGCAGCCTGAGGTAAGCGGTGAGCAAGCTGACGCTGAAATTCAACAAGAATTGGCGGTATATGAAGCAGGACAACTGCCTGCCTATAAAGTAACATCAGGTCAATTTACCAAAAAGGTCAGGGAAAAGCTGGCGACCCGATCAGAGCAAACCTTAAATGACGAGGCCGACTATTACGGCCGATTAGATAAGTTGGTACATAGCAATGGCATCTGTATGGCAGGCACCTGGCAGATAACCGAGTCGGGTAAAAACGGCGAAGGTCAGCCTTACACCGGTATGTTTGCTAAAGATGCCAAGTCACTGTTTATCGGGCGTTTATCCGTGGCGTTATCGGATACCAAGCAAGGCGAACACCAAGCATTCGGAATGGCTGGCAAGATATTTGGCACCAATGACCCCACACAGAGTGTTACTACCGAGAGTTTTTTTGTTGCTGATGTATTGACCGGTGCCCTTAGAGACAGCGTGTTTGTCGCTCCTATGACCAACAAGCCCAAAATCGGATTTCGCTTTAGTGTTTTGAGTTTGGGATTGAAAATTGGCCCGATATTTTCTAAAGCTGATAAAGACGCGGGTATGCGGCCGATAAACGGAATTGCTCAGATGGGTCTGGCTGCGGATGCCAAGCCAGTTTCACCGAAATATATGATGCTATCTCCAATGAAACCGGAGAATTATCAAATGAACCCAGGCATTGATTTTCGTCAGGAGTTTGCTTTAACTCCGCAAGAGACTGCGAAAAATATCACCCGTGATTTTGCGATATATGTATCAGAAACGGCCACGAAGCCAGAAGATAATGGCTGGCAACATATTGGTTATATTAAAGCCGATAAAACAGCGGTGTCTTATGGCTGTGATCGTCAGCTGCACTTTGCACATCCAAAAGTGTCTTAATGTTTTGAAAGTAAAAAAGCAGAGTCATTTGACTCTGCTTTTTTGTGGTTATTGAAGGTTTTATTGAACAAAGGCGATTTAACCAAACTTACTTAAGCAACTCAACCAACTGCTCCAAATATTGCCCATCGACTTCATCAAACGTTGCTAGTTGATCCGAATCAATGTCCAACACAGCGGTAATCTCGCCGGCTTCATTTCTTACCGGAACCACAATCTCTGACTGTGATAGAGACGAGCAAGCAATGTGATTCGGATGAGCATTCACATCATCGACAATTTGAGTTTTTCCTGTTGCCCAAACTTCACCGCACACACCTTTGCCATGATTGATACGAGTGCACGCCAGTGGTCCTTGGAATGGGGCAAGGATTAGCTGATTCGACTCAGTATCAACTCGATAAAATCCAATCCAAAACCAGTTAAAGGTGTCTTTTAACAAGGCCGTTAGGTTAGCCATATTAGCAATTAAATCACTTTCACTGCTTAAAATGGCTTCGGCTTGCTTAAGGAGCAGCTCGTATTTTTCGGCTTTGGTGGCAGTGGCATCAACGGGAGTAAGAGTATGCATGGCGGTATCTCATTTGTTATACCCCGTCACAACAATGGAACGGGGTTAGGGTATTTATAAAGGTCTACATAAATCATAAATAGTGTGTTATTAGCGATGATTATGACTCGTTTCGCTCAAGCAACATGGCATCACCATAACTAAAGAAGCGGTACTTTTGAGCAACGGCATGTTCATAAGCCTGCTCGATAGGGGCTTTACCGGCAAAGGCAGAGACCAACATTAGTAGCGTTGATTTGGGTAAGTGAAAGTTGGTCAACAGCTTATCAATCACGCCAAACTTAAAGCCAGGATAGATAAAGATATCGGTATCGCCAGACCAAGCAGAAACCTCGCCTTGGTCATTGGCCGTCTTTTGATACGCGGTCTCAAGTACGCGGGTCACTGTGGTGCCAATGGCAATCACTTTATTGCCGTTTTGATGGGTTTGATTAATCAAATCTGCGGTGTCTTGCGGCAAGTTGGCATACTCGCTGTGCATGGTGTGATTGAGTAAATTATCGGTCTTCACCGGCGCAAAGGTGCCAGCGCCAACGTGCAAGGTGACATAAGCGGTGTTAACGCCTTTATCGGCCAGTTGCTGCAACACTTTATCATCAAAGTGCAGGCTCGCTGTCGGAGCAGCCACGCTGGCAAGTTTGGTCGGGTCATGAAACACGGTTTGATAACGCACATTGTCAGTTTCATCGGCATGACGTTCAAAGTACGGCGGAATTGGCAATTCACCATACTGCTCTAAGTCCGGCAGGATTGGATTTTTGAAACTTAAAACAAATAGGTTTTCATGACGGCCAATCATCACACATTCTATATGGCCATCACCTAATAAAAGCGTCTGCCCTAACTTTGGTGCCTTGCTGGCACGCACATGGCATAACGCCACATTATCAAAGCTTTGTCCGTTCTCATCAGTAGTGAACTCAACATCATCGGTCAGTCTTTCAACCAAAACTTCTACTTTGCCACCGGTGTCTTTTTGGCCAAATAAGCGTGCTTTCATCACCTTTGTATCGTTAAACACAATCAAGTCACCTGCGTCTAAAAGATCAGGCAAGTCAGCGAAGTTTTTGTCCTGAATATCAGCAGTGCCATCCGTTTGCGCCATATTAGAAGCAGGCAAATACATCAGGCGTGACGCACTGCGCTCAGCCAGGGGATAACGGGCAATATATTCATCGGGTAGCTCATAATCATAATCAGCAACACTCAGATAGCCTTCTGTTTCGGTGATGTTGGTTGTCATATTGTTTGAGCTGTCGAGTTGATTTTGAGGGGTAGGCTGAGTCATAAGAGGTCTTTAATCGGTTCAAAATAAGAAGAGGGTCTGCTGCAAGCCAAGGCTGCGCGCAATGGGGAGTAGTTTAACAGAAATGCGAGTTTTTTGAGTTGGGTTTTAGGTCAGTTTGGGTTGCCGTTGTTGTTTATTCATTGATTATTAATTGGCTGTTACTTATCGATAAACTGTTGTTATGCGCCACGAGTTAGCACTACAAACCAAACAAATCAGGCTGAGTATTTAGATCATCTAGGCTAGTGAGATTGGAGTAGGTGACCCCGACCAAACGAATGGGCAGATGACGTGGGGCGTCGGCGAGCAGTTTTTGTAGCCAATAATGTGCAGATTCGGCAGAAGGAAATGGCGTGTTCAAGGTGTGTGAACGGGTAATCTGAGTAAAGTCTGAATACTTAATTTTGAGGGTAATTGTGTGGCCGCGTCGTCCTTTTTTGGTCAGCTGCTCAAAAGCATCGGCGTTTTGTTCAAATATTTGCACTAACAGGCTTTCAGTATCGCTCAAGTTATCGCGGAAGGTAGTCTCTGAGCCGACTGATTTGTGTTTTCGTTCGGCTTTGACCGGTCGTGTGTCATTACCGTGGGCAATTTCGGAATAAAAGCGGCCGCGTTTGCCAAACTCATATTCTAAGGTGTCCACCGGCGTTGCGCGCAAATCTGCGCCAGTGTAAATACCCATTTCATGCAGGCGCTTGGCGGTGGCCTTGCCGATACCGTGGAAGCGCTCGATAGGCAGTGTGGCAATAAAGGCATCGGCCTGATCGGGAGTGATGACGGCAATGCCATTGGGTTTGTTAATGTCAGAGGCAATCTTGGCGAGCATTTTGTTAAAAGACACCCCGGCTGAAGCGCGCAGTTGGGTCTGCTCATAAATTTGTGCCCGTAGCCAGTTTGCCATCAAGGTAGCCGAGCCGTGATGTTCTTTAATCCCAGTGACATCCAGATAGGCCTCATCGAGTGATAACGGCTCGACCAAATCGGTCAGACTGAGCATAATCTCGCGGATTTGTTGACTGACCTGACGATACACCTCAAAGCGGGGACGTACGAATATCGCCTCAGGACAGCGCCGTTTAGCTTCATAGCAAGACATGGCCGAGCGCACGCCAAATTTGCGAATCTCATAACTGGCTGCAGCCACCACACCGCGGCCGCTGGGGTCACCGCCGACCACCAACGGTTTACCGCGCAGCTGTGGGTTATCTCGCTGCTCAACACTGGCATAAAACGCATCCATGTCGAGGTGAATGATCTTGCGCTGCGGTTGGGTGTCTTGGATTAGGCTTTTGATAGTGGACTGGCTCATACCGCTATTATATAGGTTTGGCTAACGGGTCGCATTGGGTGTTGATTTGAGAGCGGGTTTGGGATATTACAGTATGCGAATGGATGAGGTCTTTAAAGTATCGCTGTATTGATAATTTAATTCATTATATATAATCTTTAAAAACATAACGATTGGTTGATAATCAATTTTGACAGTCATTTAATGCTTATAATACATATAGAATAATACTTAAAGGTGTTGATTAAAACAATTAGGAGTTTGAACTTAATGAAACAACTGAAAGTAGCGGCGGCAATTATTATAAATAACGGTAAAATACTTTGTGTCCAAAGAGGGCTTAATAAATTTGACTATATTTCAGAAAAGTTTGAATTTCCTGGAGGAAAGATTGAAGCAGGCGAATTGCCATCAGATACGGTAGTCAGAGAGATTCATGAAGAGTTAAAAATGAATATTGCTGTTGAACAAGACTTTTTAACTGTTAATCATGAGTACCCAGACTTTAAGATTCAAATGCACTCTTTTATCTGCTCTACACCAACGAGAGAGCTTGAGTTATCAGAACACATCTCATTTAAATGGCTAGATGTTAGTGAGCTTGGGGACTTAGATTGGGCTGCGGCTGATGTTCCTATTGTTGATAAGCTGATTAAGGAATTAGACCAATGACTGAGGCCATATCTCTTAATCAAAGCCTGAAAAAGAGCTTTATTGACAAACATTATAATGCTAATAAAAATTATCAGGCTGCTTTACTGACCAATGATAAAAAAGAAGGTAAGAAGTTTTTATCTGCCTTATTAAAGGAGTTAAATGGCTGTGATGAGTTTTATATTTCTGTCGCTTTCGTGACAAATAGTGGTGTCGCAACCATTATTAATTGTCTGCAAGAGCTTGAGAAAAGAAACGTTAAAGGAACGCTGCTTGTTTCACAATACTTAAACTTTACCCAGCCTGATGCGTTAAAAAAGTTGTCCAAGTTTAAGAATATTGTTCTAAAAATTGCGACCAATAACTTTCACTCAAAAGGTTATTTGTTTAAACACGGTCGTACAAATAACGTTATTATTGGCAGTAGTAACCTTACGGCAAGTGCTCTTTGTTCCAATAAAGAATGGAATCTAAAAGTTTCAACCACTGATGATGGACTGCTGTATGAGCAGGTCATTAGTGAGTTTGATAAAGAGCTTGCGATAGCGAAAGATGTTACGCCTGACTTTATTCAAGAGTATTCACAGATTTGGAATAGAGCAAAGCTACTCAGAGAACAGGTTA
The DNA here is from genome assembly GCF_002385225.1 of Psychrobacter sp. UBA3962. Lineage (GTDB taxonomy): Bacteria > Pseudomonadota > Gammaproteobacteria > Pseudomonadales > Moraxellaceae > Psychrobacter. The sequence continues at coordinate 26,439 of NZ_DGDC01000047.1, forward strand.
AGGTTGCAGCGGAAAAGGTCATACCTGAATCAGTCACACCAAATCAAATGCAACAGGAAGCTTTAAAAAACCTAAGTGATTCACGTAAACAAGGTAAGAATAAAGCGCTTATTATCTCTGCAACGGGGACAGGTAAAACTTACTTATCGGCTTTTGATGTACAGCAATATCAGCCCAAGAAGTTCTTATTCATTGTGCATAGAAGAACGATTGCCGAAGAGGCAATGCGAACTTTTAAAAGCTTATTAGACCCTAAAATATCTATGGGCTTGTTCTCAGGTCAACACAAAGAGACCGAGTGTGACTATCTGTTTTCGACTGTGCAAACCATATCAAAACAAGAGAACTTAGATCTATTTAGTCCTGAGCACTTTGACTACATCGTTATTGATGAAACGCACAGAGCAGGCGCGCAATCATACAAGGCGATATTAGACCACTTCAATCCTGGATTCTTACTAGGAATGACAGCGACACCAGAGCGTACAGATGGGGCTAATATCTTTGAGCTATTTAGTTACAATCTTGCTTATGAGATTAGACTGCATCGTGCGCTAGATGAAGGCATGCTATCACCGTTTCATTATTATGGGGTAACAGATATTACCGTTAATAATGAAGTTATTGATGAGCATTCCAACTTTAACAAACTGACTAGCAATGAGAGAGTGAACCATATCATTGCCAAATCCAAATTTTATGGTACCGACTCTGGAGAAGTCAGAGGTTTAGTATTTTGCTCGACTAATAAAATTTCAGCCCAACTTGCCGATGAGTTTAACAGGCAGGGCTATCCTTCTATCGCTTTATCAGGTGCAAGCTCAGAGAGTGATAGGCTAGAGGCGATTCGACGATTAGAAAGTAAAAATAGTGACAAGATTGATTATATCTTTACGGTAGATATTTTTAATGAAGGTATCGACATACCGAGCGTGAATCAAATCATCATGCTAAGACCGACCCAGTCTGCCATTATCTTTGTGCAGCAATTGGGCCGAGGTTTGAGAAAGGCAGAGGGGAAAGAGTATTTAACGGTTATCGACTTTATAGGCAACTATTCTAATAACTATTTGGTGCCAATTGCTTTGTATGGTGACCGCTCATTTAACAAAGATACTATTCGAAAACTGATTCGTAGTGGCAGTGACTTAATTCCAGGTGCATCGACTGTTAACTTTGACGAGATAGCGCGAGAAAAGATTTTTGAATCTATCAAAAATGCGAATATGCAAAAGTTGGCGGACTTAAAAAAGGACTACGAGGACCTAAAACATAAGACGGGTACAATCCCAATGATGATGGATTTCATCAAGTACGGCTCAAGAGACCCGTGGTTATTCGCGTCATATTCAAAGTCTTATTTAAACTTCGTTAATAGAGTTGAAAGCGATTATCAAGGCACAGTTTCGCCAGATTTAAAGACACTTCTCGAGCTATTTACGCTTAATATCAATAATGGCAAGCGTGTTGAAGAAAGTCTATTACTACGACAACTGGTTGAAGAGGGTAGTCTACACAAAGACGACTTTATCAGTGAAGTAAAAAGCACGTATGGCTATTTTGTTGATGACAAGACTATTGAGTCGCTGCTGATTAATATTAACTTTAACTTCATCAAAAAAGACTATGACAATATTAGGCTAGAGAATAACGTCTTTAGCTTGGGTGAAGACTTAAAAACGGCATTAGCGAATAATACGTTTAAGCTATTTTTTGTTGATTCGATTGAATATTCCATTGCCACGTTTAACGCTGTTTTTGCTGATAAAGAGTATGTCAATGGTCTACTTAGATATCACAAATACAGCAGAAAGGACGTTTGCCGACTATTGAACTGGGAACAAGATATCAGCAGTACCGTTTACGGCTATAGAACAAGAAATGAGGTCACGCCTTGTTTTGTTACCTATCATAAAGCAGACGAGTTAGAAGGTGATATTAATTACAACGACCACTTTATCAATCCTTCTGAGTTTGCTTGGGAATCACGCTCAAACAGAAAGCTTAGCAGTGCGGAGATTAAGAACGTCATCGACTCTAAGCGAATACTTTTATTTGTCAAAAAAGAAGATGGCGAAGGTACAGACTTTTATTATTTAGGTGACGTTGCTATCGAGTCTGATTCGATTGAGCAAGGGGAAACTGACAAAGGACAGCCAGTCGTCCATTTCAGATTCCTGCTCGATAAGCCAGTAGAAGACTCGCTTTATGATTACTTGATTCAGGAATAAATTCTTTATTAGTTAAGTTAACCTGAGTTCGGGATAAGCAGGTCAAAAAAAGGCAAAAAAAAGAAGTCCAAAATTGTTAAAGTTAAGGTACCAACAAAAACTCAACAAAAAGGACTTCTTACATGGACAACCTAACCGAATTATACTGCCATATTGACGATGATGTATGCTGAAAAAAA
>NZ_DGDC01000048.1 GCF_002385225.1 Psychrobacter sp. UBA3962
GGGTTGGTCGGATGCTTACACTAATTTTGCCATTTTTACAGACAAACTTACCGTCTTTACAATGCGAAACCCCACCCATGCTTTTAGAGCAAGGATAGTTACGAGCATTCGCTTCCATTACTGGCGCCATCATCAGCATAGAGATAAGTAGTGCTGACCAAACTTTCATAAATTACCACCTTAATAATGAAATAAAGCAGTCTCAAACCATAGCATTAAGCCCTTCTTTTATCCATAATTACTTGAAGAGTTTTGTCCGCCTCCAGTGGCGGTTTTTCATCCTCTTAAAGTTAATGACTTGCCAGCAGTACATTTGCTAAAATTAAAAAACCCATCGAATCATGAATCAAAAAAGAGGACACATATGCCTAAGAGGGCTGAGCAAAGTCTAGAGAAAACTATATTTAACAGTCGCTGGCTGTTAGCTCCATTTTATTTAGGGCTTATAATAGGAATTATTCTTCTTTTCATAAAGTTTTTTCAAAAAATCTGGTATATCACTACGCATGTATTCACTGCTAGCGAAGCCGATGTGATTGTTGGCACATTAGTTTTAATAGATATAGCACTAGTGGCCAGCTTATTACTTATTATTGTATTTAGTGGGTACGAAATATTTGTTTCAAAAATTGATACAGGAGACCATGAAGATCGTCCGGGCTGGATGGGAACCATTGATTTCTCTGGTTTAAAACTAAAGGTCATTAGTGCCATTGTTGCTATTTCTGCAATTGACCTTCTCAAATCGTTTATGAATATACCTGACCAGATAAGTGATGGTGACGCTAATAGACTAATGTGGAAGGTTGTCATACATATGACATTCGTTTTATCTGGACTATTGTTTGCTTTAATGGATAAGATTGCTGGTGATACTAAAAAGCACTAAATAAAACATTTGGATGAAGATTTATAAGTTAACTAAACTGCCATAGTGGCGGTTTTTTTGTTTCTGCCATTCAGGAAAAAAGAGTAAATGAGCAGAAAAGTCACAAAATGATGTGAATGAAGCCGCCTTGAGGGCGGTTTTTTTGTGTTTAAAATTCAATATGTTTAAAAAATATCAACATTCTGTTTAAATATCGCTTGCACTAATTAAACGTTTTGTTTATTATAAACACATGGCAACAAAGACAAGCAATCAGACGATGATGCTTTGATTATTTAAAAACATGATTAAAGGCTAACAAATTACAGCCGATTCAAGTAGTCGGCTGTTGTGTGTTAACCAGAGGAGATAGATATGACTGAAGAAGAGCAAATAACTTCTGAAAGCCCATTTTACAAAGTCTTAGAGTATTGGGCTGACGAAGTGATAAGAACCGAAAGAAGTTTACCTGAAGGTTTAGGCAACCCAGTAAGCGATCAAGAAATAACGCTAAGAAACGGTATGCAGGTGAAGATATTAGTAGGTCGCAATGTTCACGAATCCTAAAAAGTACACACAAAAAAGCCGCCAGTGTCAGAGAACGGTGGCTATTGTGTGTTAATCAAAAAGGAAAAAGAAATGGATGAAAATAAAAGAATTCTTGTGCATCAAATGGCCCGGCAATTAATGCCAGTTATTTATGCAGACGCAATGCGAACAGTAAGTGAAGATGGGTTATTTTATCACGACGACTGGCCTACAGGTCTTGCACTAGATGCGTACAAAATGGCAGAAGCATTTGCAGAAGTTTCAGATGCGTGGGAAGCGAAGCATAGCTAGACATTCAAACGTCTAGTTAGACATTTTTTAGACATTAAAAAGCCCCTTCGACTACCACATCAAAAGGGGCCACTTATTACTACGTACGAGGTCAATATTATGACACAAATCAACATGCCAGCGCAACACATAAAAGCGCTGTTAAGCAAAACAGAAAATCAAGTGCGCTTTTTCAGTGACAAAATCATTGTGACTTTAAGAGAGTCAAAGCACTCTTCGATAACTCTTATTGGTTATGTCGATACAAACAAGCACGTCATTGATATGGATGCAACTCTGATTGAGCAACATTACAGTGGTGATGATCAACTATCGCTTATTAGTACAGATAAAGATGAATTAATTAGCTATCTGAATAACCAATTCTTTGAAGGGGCTTAATATGCAAACTCTAAAGCTTTTACAGCGTGGTGATAGAACTAAGCCTACTATCTATAAATTAGGTGCTAATGAAACTTTATGCTTTTACCGTGACATGCAAGGCGCTATCGAGATATGCGATACGCAAGGCCGCTTTATTCGCTCATTAACCCGGTATGACTTATTAGACTGGGGTTACTCGCCGGCCAAATTATCTGCTGGTAATGAAGTAGATCAATTTAGCGATGATATTAGTGAGCCCCTTACGACGAAACTGGTAAGGCTCGCAACGCAATTACTGGTTGTAATCGTCACAGCAATCGCTTTGGGGGCTATAAGCAATATCACAGGCTGCACCACTTATGTTTTAAAGCAAGCTGATAAGGATATAGCCACAACAACTATAGCACCAGTTGAAAATAGTCGCGAACAAGTGCGATTTAAGCAGGCTCAAGCTCATGCCAATGAGTACTTAGCAAAACAGTTTAATAAACAAAATGGCAATAATTAATTATGTATGACAATTACCAGGCCCCACAGGCCGACTGGGAATGGCTACAAATGCTAGAAGAGCAACGAGAGCTCGAATCTAAGCAGTCGGACCACCAGCAAAACTATAGGAGTGAAAATAATGGCGATAGTGACAATGATTCTAGGTAATTCGGGTGAAGGTAAATCTTACAGCCTAAAAAATCTCGATCCCAACCTTGCCGGCTTAATCAACGTAATGAATAAGCCACTCCCCTTTCGCGGCGATAAAGAGATCAAAAAAATAGCAACAGATAACCCTGATCAAATCTGTTCAATACTTCCAAAGGTCAAAGCGCCCATTATTGTCATTGATGACTTTCAGTACATCATGGGCAATGAATACATCAAAGGCGCCAATCAACAGTATAAAGGTGATGCTGCATTTCAACGCTACAACATAATGGCTTATAACGCGTGGAATGTCATTAATACTGCAATTACTCAGGTTAGCAATGATACTCGTATTTACATACTAGCTCATGTCCAAGAAGAAAATGGCCGGACTAAAATCAAAACGATTGGAAAAATGCTTGATGACAAAATTGTATTGGAAGGCATGGTAACCATGGTTTTACAGACAGCAGTGCGTGAAGATGGCCACTTTTTTATGACTCAAAATAATGGGTTTAACACAGTCAAATCACCCGAGGGTATGTTTGAGAGTGATTTTATTCCAAATGATTTAAACGCCGTAGATGACGCAATTTGCGAATACTACGGTATCTCCAAGACAGGATCCCTACCCGCTCAGGATCAATCACAACAATTGCAAACTGCATAATTCAAGAGGATAAAACAATGCAAAATCAATGGGCTTTAGATAAATCAAAAGCAGCTAAAGTTGGGCAATCTTCCTATATTTCAGGTAATACCGCTGAGATATATCAAATACAAAGCGCCGCTTGGAAGACCAATGCGAAACAGGATGGTAGTAAGACCTATTATTTGTCTCTTCATATCATCAACTCAGAGCGTAGCTCTGCTCATATAGATATTTACTATGGCAATAGCGCTGGCGAACATTGGAGTGGTGAAAACCTAATCCACGCGATGATATTGTGTGCCAACGTGCCAGCAATTTCTCAAGCTCAAGGCCAATACCAAGAGTATGACTTTGATATTAGAAAAGACGTCACTAGAACCGGATTCGTAGCACCAGAACTTGTTGGTAAAAAAGTAGGTATGTTTTTAGCGGAAAATTATTACTTTAACAGCAACCAAGGCGAAGTTAAAAAAGGCGGCTTAAATCTTTTCAATGTTTTTGATGCCAAGACTAGACAATTACCCATCGAGAAGGCAAATAACCAGCCAGCCAATCCGGATGAGTTTACTCGAGTGTTAGAAGCTACGATTAAGTCTAGTGAAAAATCATTAGAAAAAGCGAATAGTCAGGCGGGTATCGCTACTACACACAACCAGTTTACGCAAAATGCTCCGCAACCTGTAACACAGCAGAATCCTGCTACCTATAAGCGCCAAGCAGCGCCCCAACAAATTCAGCAACAGCCAGTGCAGCAACAAAGCTTTAACAACCAGATGACAGCAGCAGCAACGCCAGGGCCCAGTGATGATGATATCCCGTTTGCACCTGCCTTTGGAGGCTAGCTACACACCTATCACCCCTACCGCTGGGTTACGCGGTGCGCCAAGGCATGATGATGGTGCGAGCAGTTAATAAGCGTGGGGTTAACTGACAAAAAATCACATGCAGCTAAGACTAAGTTACTCCTGACCATGCAAATGCATGGGGGCTTTAAAGCGCTTAGGGCAAGGCCGATGCCAGTATCGAGAAACTGGCACCTTATTTATTATCTTATTAGGGGATTAATAATGCTAATACAAACAAATTTATCAGCTGTTAAAGCCAGTCAAGGTACACCAGTGGATGTGGTCGAAGAGTGGTTAGCAGAAAACGGAAGAATCGATTCGCTACCTGATAATCTAGTGAAAGGTGATTCTTATTTTAATAATGTAAACACCAAGGAGATTCAAAAGAGACAAATTAAAAACAAACAACGTGCACGTGATTTGCATGAGGCAATCGTTAGTGTGGCTGGCAATCTACCAAAGAGCAAGGCTCGTGAGATTGATTTTTCAGACGAGCATTACACTAACTTGGTTAGCCAGGTTAAAAGTAGATTTTTTAATGGGGAATTAGTTAAAGCAATTGATTATAAAGGCGTTTATGCAATATCAACAATGAGTTGCATCCTATCGCGGATAGCCGCAGATTTAAGATCAAAAGGCTTTGAGATCGTTACTCTAAAAACTGAAGCCAAACGAAACCTTGGTTGGATTACTGAAAGCGCGCTAAATGAAAGGCTTTTGACTAAAAAGAATGCTGAAGCTGTTCGCAAACGTCTAGAGCCAATCAATGACTTATCTAGCCAGCAGATCTATCACCAAACGATTGCAGAGATTGCACAAAGAATATTAGCAGGCCAATTTGTAAGAGTTGAAGAATACACTGCTAGGCATTCAAGAGTTGTTACCCTAAGAATGGTTGCACTGGCTCTCAAAAAATCAAACATAGTAAATGATGTGGTATCTGTTAACTATGAGCGCGGAAGAAAAGCTGGTTGGGTGCTCGAATCTGAGGTGCATAAAAAGCTCACCAAGGTAAATGACTGCCCTCAAACTGAGGAGGCATAAATGGACTTATTAACCAACCGCCGATTTGCTAATGCATCTGAATTTGAATTGATAGCACTCGCATTAGATGAAGGTTATGACTCACTAGCATATGCCCTTGCCTGCCGCTTAGAGCGAAACTTAAATCCTGAAGAGTCCGGACAACTCAGAAAGCTGCAAGATGAAAATCATGATCTATCTTATGAGATAGATGAGCTAGAGTTTAGGGTTTGTGCGCTCGAACAAGAACTTGCGAGTATGGCAGACAATGAAGAGCGTCTAAAGGGGCTAGTCAGTCGAGCCAGCCGAGCTGTTAACAGCAGCTTGGCTTTGTTTAAGGAGGATTGATATGACTAACGATGGAGTTAAAAGAATTAAGAAAGATGCGCAAGCAGTGTTTGGTTCGAATGGGTAGCATGATGACATATAAACATAGATCAAAAAACATCACTTGCACGGTCTTAGACGCAAGTGACGGCTATGTGATTTATCAATATGTGCATGATGGCTTGGTAGTGACAAACAAAACAAGGGTTAATGATTTTTCAGATGAATGGGAGGTATAAGGATGAGCGTAGCTGGAAGGCAAACCGAGGCATTAGTTAACACGCCTAAACAGGTTAACTGCATTTTTGCCATACACTTTGACGATGAAAATGACGCTCGTTATCAGAAAATTGCAAAACTTATTCTTAATAAAGAGTCTTGGAATAACGGCAACTTGGTGACTGCACTACATTGTGACAGCCTGGATAATATGATTAACGTAATTGAAGGCAAATAATATGACAAATAAGGCAATCGATTTATTTTGGCATAACGACAGTAAGGCTCACAGCCCTTTTACTGAATATGAAATTAGGAAAAACGTGGAAACCGGTAAGTACCTAATTAAATACTGGAACTATAACGAGGTTACTCCAACTACTGAAAAAGCAGTTGAGTCACCGCAAACTGCAACTGGATTTATCAGCCTTGAAGGTGCTAAAAATTGGGCACAAAATCATTTTGAGGAGAAACTACAAAATTGGTTCAAAGCCCCAACTGAGCGTGAGTTATTAACTAATAGCATACAAAGTCTTGTTGATGCATGCCACTCACGAGCGGCAGCAAATGGCTGGTGGACTGATCTATCAACTGGTGAACCTCTAACTCGCAACAAAGGTGAGATGATGATGCTAATAGTCAGTGAGATTGCTGAAGCAATGGAAGGTCACCGCAAGGGCCTGAAAGATGATCACTTGCCAGCCTACGGTATGGAAGATGTCGAATTTGCTGACGCTCTTATTCGTATATTTGATTATGCCGGTGGGCACAACTTGAAATTAGCCAACGCGTTTGTTGATAAGCTTGATTATAACGATAACCGCGTTGATCACAAAATTGAAAACCGTAAAAAAGACGGTGGCAAAAAATATTAAGGAGTTGAAATGATTGCACGTAAACCATGGGCTAAATACACGGCTCAAGAGATTGAACAAATGCGCATAGCAGTGATGTACGCACCGCCAGAGGCACCATTCACTCCAGAGTATGCAGCGGCCTACCTGGGCAAGTCTTCAAGCACGTTACAATACCTACGATCGCATAAGCCAAAAGCAATTCGATATAGTAAGATTGGGGGGCATATTAGATATCTCAAAAAGTATTTAGACGAATATATTGCTAATGGCGAACACCATCAGACAGCTTAAATGTATGAAGCCATATGAAAAAAGTCAGCGTACTGCTGGCTTTTTTTGTATGCCTAACTAATGCATTATTCAACCGAACCTTCATAATCGCACACCTGTGCCACCGCAAATCTCAGTTATAAAATCATTGTTGCTCATCGTTATTTGCTGTTTTATATACTTTTTATGTACTCGAAATTTGTTGTTACATATTGCTCATTGTTGTCTTGCCCATACAATATTTTATTTAAACCTATGTAAACAAAGGGATTAAAGCCAAAATATATTGCTCGTCATTGATAATTGTTTTTGATTGTTGATGCGATTAACAGGACTCATAATCCTTTGGTCGTAGGTTCAAGTCCTACTGGGCCCACCATATTTTAATTCAAGGCTTACCGTAGCATTCGGTAAGCCTTTTTTTATGGGCGTTTAAAATATGCCTAAGTATCGATCTCACCATTTTTTATACTCTTTGGTAAGTTGCTGAAAACTGTGGGTTGAAGTAGATTATATTAAATAAGCTATAGCACACTATAATCAATACAAAAGCAGCCTTATTGCTAAGAGAACACTATGCTAAAAATATCTGAAAATAATTTTTATACAGGTGAAAAGTCACCACTCTTTAATGCGAGTTTAGCTAAAAAAATAAGAGAATTTCACTCTCAAATTGATGGCTACCAACCTACACCTCTAGTTTCACTCCCACGATTAGCAGAGAGGCTCGGTGTCAAATCTATTTTAGTAAAGGATGAGTCTCATCGCTTTGGCCTTAACGCCTTCAAGGTTTTGGGCGGATCCTATGCTTTGGTTAGCTTATTGGCTGAGTACATCGGTACTGATATATCAGAGATTGATTTAAAAATAGTGTCGTCTAAGCTCGACAAACCATTAACGTTTACAACTGCAACAGCTGGAAACCATGGTACGGGCGTCGCATGGGCAGCAAGAGAAATGGGGCAAAAAGCTGTCGTATATATGCCCAAAGGATCATCAAACATAAGTGTTGAGCGCATCCGCGGTCTTGGTGCTGAGTGTATTGTGACTGATGTAAACTATGATGATACTGTCCGTCTAGCAAATCAGACAGCCGAAGAAAATGACTGGATCCTTGTTCAAGATACGGCATGGGATGGATATACAAAAATACCCACTTGGATTGCTCAAGGCTATATGACCATGGCTGATGAAGCTATCGAACAATCATGGGACGACTACAACGAAAAGCCAACTCATGTGATGCTTCAAGCTGGAGTGGGTTCAATGGCTGGTGGTGTGCTTGGCTATCTCATCGACAAACTTGGTGCTGGCAACTTCAACACCATCATTACCGAGCCAGAAGCCGTTGATTGTATTTATCGCTCAGGAACGAGTGCACAAGGTGATATCGTAAATGTTACCGGCGATCTAAACAGCATTATGGCAGGTTTAGCATGTGGTGAACCTAACCCAGTAACTTGGCAAGTTTTGAGAGATTGTAGCAACTACTTTGCTTCAGTGGATGACGGTGTTACAGCGACGGGCATGAGAGTACTGGGCAACCCTCTACAAAACGACCCTAAAGTAGTAAGTGGCGAGTCAGGAGCGGTCACACTCGGATTGCTTTATAAGCTCTGTAGCGATGTCTCAAACAAAGCGCTTGTAGAAGAATTAGGATTAAATGAAGATTCCGTAATTTTAGTATTTAGTTCTGAAGGCGATACTAATGCAGATAGATATAGAGATATTGTTTGGGATGCGAAGTACTAATTAGGCTATATAAACCCTTTCATAACTATATCTGTACCTCATATTTTAAAAGCCACCTTTTAACCATTAGGTGGCTTTTGTATTTGAGGACATCAATCATAAATTAACCATGAGTGCTATCCGCCAAAGTATTAAGTATGCCGCACGATTCGGCTAGTGACCCCGTTGTACATTTTTGACGTAGCTCTGTTAGATGCTGCCTTAGATGATTTAGCTGTTCAATCTGCTGCTCAACTGCACGAATGTGCTCATCTAATAAGTTATTTACCTCACTGCATTCCTTATTTGGCTCATCCCAATATCCAAGTAGGGTTCTTACTTCCTCTAATGTCATATCAAGTGTGCGGCAACGGAGTATAAAGTTCAGTCTTTCGACATGACTTTCATTATATATACGGTAGTTGGATTGACTTCGAAATGGTTCTGGTAGAAGCCCTTCTTTTTCATAATAACGAATCGTCTCTACAGTCGCACCTGTCTTTTCTGCAAGAACACCGATTCTCATTGGTTCAGGTTTTATTGACTCAGCACTTACCATGACCACTCTCCTAATTTAAAACTGACAATAATAGCCCTTGACCCTATAGCCACTTCAGGGTTCATAATATCATTAATTATAGGGGAGTATTGTATGCAATATCATGTTGATGGTATGGACTGTGCTAGCTGTGTCGGTAAAATTGAATCTGCATTGAGCCGTATGTCTGGTGTATCTGATGTTCAGTTAAATTTTGCGACTAGAAAGCTTGATTTAACCTTAGACCCTGAGTCTAAGACAACAGCCAAAGATGTCGAGAAAACAATTAAAAGCTTAGGCTTTGACATCACTGAAGTTTCAGAGTCGCACAATACCTCTAGTATGACTGACGACTCACTAGAAGCTCAGCACTGGTGGCAGTCTAAAAAAGGAAAGCAGGTGGTTGTTCTCGGCACTTTGATGAGTGCAGCCTACGTGTTTTCACTTATCTTCCTAAGCTATGGCACTTGGGTTTTTGCGCTTGCTGTTATTATGGGCGTTACTCCCTTTGTCCGCACAGCATGGGCATTAGCTAAGACAGGCACACCTTTTTCAATTGAAATGTTAATGTCAGTGGCTGCTATTGGTGCCCTGATTATTGGTGAGGCAGAAGAAGCCGCCGCCGTTGTCTTTTTATTCTCTGTGGGTGAGCTGTTTGAAAGTGTGGCAGCAGATCGCGCTCGTGCCGGCATCAAGGCGTTAACGAATCTAATCCCTAAAAATGCCATTAGAATTGATTCAGAAGGCAAACAGCATGAAGTTGCTGCCTCGTCCCTAAAGGTGAATGACCTTATTTTGATTCGTCCTGGCGACAGAGTATCCGCTGATGGTGAGATCACGCAGGGTGAATCAAGCATTGACGACTCCCCTATTACGGGTGAATCGGTGCCTATTCATAAAGCAGTTGGTGATACGGTATTTGCAGGCTCTGTAAACCTTGATGGTGTCATTCAGGTTAAAGTTGAGAAAGCCGCTAAGGACAATACCATCTCGCGCATCATTGAGCTTGTCGAACAGGCTCAAGCCTCTAAAGCGCCAACAGCTCGTTTCATTGAGAAGTTTAGCCAGTACTACACCCCTATCGTCATGGGCATCGCTGCTCTAATCATTATTGCTCCGCCATTATTTATGGGCGGGGAATGGATGACCTGGCTGTACCGTGGTCTTGCTCTATTACTTATTGCCTGTCCCTGTGCGCTGGTACTGTCTACTCCAGCAGCTATTGCTTCAGGACTTGCTGTGGGTGCTCGGCGCGGTTTACTGATTAAAGGCGGCAGTGCTCTAGAGGTTATTGGTCAAGTCGATACCATTGCCTTTGATAAGACAGGCACTCTAACCGAAGGTGAGCCTAAGGTTACCAACGTTGTTGGATTGACTGAACGATATTTAAGCACTGAGGGCGAGCGTGAGCTACTCGGATTATTTGCTGCTGTTGAATACGGGTCAAGCCATCCCCTAGCCAAAGCTATTGTCGATCATGCCAAGGCCTTTAATGTCGCTATACCCGCTGCTTCAAACTCATACGCAACTGCCGGTAAAGCGGTCCATGCAACGGTAAATCAGCGTACTCTCGCTATCGGCTCTCCTGTTTATGCTGCTAACGAGACCGTCATTGCTGCATCACAGCAAGCACAGATTGAAACGCTCCAAAACGAAGGTAAGACCGTTTCTGTTTTAATTGATGAAGGTAGCCATGAAGTATTGGGGCTAGTTGCCTTACGTGATGAGCTACGAGCAGATTCTAAAGCCGCAATAGCCGAACTTAAAACATTAGGAATACGCTCTGTCATGCTAACAGGTGACAATAAGCTCACCGCTAAAGCACTGGCAAGTGATTTACAAGTAGATTGGGAAGCTGAACTATTGCCAGAAGATAAGCTTAACCTGCTTAGTCGTATGAGAAGCAATAATAAAATAGCCATGGTTGGTGATGGAATTAACGACGCCCCTGCTCTGGCAACGGCTGATGTTGGTATTGCAATGGGCGGTGGCACAGATGTTGCGATGGAAACTGCAGATATTGCGTTGCTAAAAAGTCGTGTTATCGATGTCGTTCATCTGATAAAGCTTTCACGAGCGACTATGAGAAACATCCATCAGAACGTTGTGTTTGCGCTAGGTTTAAAAGGTGTGTTTTTGATTACAACCATACTCGGTATCACAGGATTATGGATCGCTGTTTTAGCCGATACAGGGGCTACGGTTTTGGTAACTCTTAATGCATTACGGCTACTTAGGTTTAAGGGCTCGGATGAGTAAATGAGGCATAAGAGTATCAAAAAAACCTCTTATAAAGAACTAAAAAAACTGCGTTGCCTTTATAGTGAAAGACAACGCAGTTTCATAATAATTAGAGCTTTATTTATCAAAAATTAATCTGATTTACTTCTGGCTTTTTAAGTACTCTAACATAGTATCTGCATCCGACACTTCAAACGGGTCAGTTGGGCAGTTGTCATCGAAACCAGGCTCACTAAATACTTTTTTGATTTCTTTATTATCGACATACATCGAATAACGCCATGAGCGCATACCAAAGCCAAGGTTGCTTTTCTCAACTAGCATACCCATTTTACGAGTGAACTCACCGTTACCGTCAGGAAGTAAGAAAACGTTTTCACGGCCTTGTTTTAAGCCCCACTGGTACATAACAAAGGCATCGTTAACAGAAACACAAACAACTTCATCAACACCTAACGCTTTAAACTCATTATAAAGCTCTTCATAGCGAGGTAAATGGCTGGTTGAACACGTTGGTGTAAAGGCACCAGGTAGTGAGAACACAACTACTTTTTTATTGGCAAATAACTCATCTGTGGTTAGATCATACCATTTGAATGGGTTTTCACCACCGATAGATTCGTCACGAACACGAGTTTTAAAAGTTACATCAGGTACATGGGTAATCATTTTTTTCTCCGAGTTAGGTTATTGTGTTTTTGTACTCTACTTTTTTCAGATATATATTAACAGCTATACCAATCCTTGTTCAAATCTTTAAGGTTATCTTTACTATATAAAACATCAAAATATATAAATTATTTTTTAAACTTTACAGGCTATGCTAGCCTCTTTGGCTTTCTCATAAACCACCTCTCCATCCAAGCCAAGTCCTTCTAGCTCCTCAAGATATCTTTGAGTACCCTCAAGCAAAGGCTCTTTCCAGTTGGCATCATTTAGAGGATCTGGAATATCAATCATAGTATCGCCTTTGTCTCTTGCGGCTGCCATTGCCGCCTCATTACTTTTATCAAAGACTCTAGCAATACGTTTGGATAGTTCGACTCCAGAGTTGTCATCTATGACCTTCTTTAGGTCATCAGGCAGACTATTGTATTTGTCCTTATTCATGGTTATAACGAAGGTAGAGTTATAAAAAGGAATATTTGTGTGATGACTGAGCAGCTCGTCTAACTTAAATGCCTGAATAGGCTGC
Source organism: Psychrobacter sp. UBA3962 (assembly GCF_002385225.1). Taxonomy (GTDB): domain Bacteria; phylum Pseudomonadota; class Gammaproteobacteria; order Pseudomonadales; family Moraxellaceae; genus Psychrobacter. Next base: position 12,609 of record NZ_DGDC01000048.1, read on the forward strand.
CAAGTGAATGCTAGTCCATCAATGACGCCACGCTGCAAGGAAGTATAAGCATCACTTGCCGGCATACCTACAGGTGCAGCACCAATAGCATCTATCACATGACTTGCCACCACAGAAGGCTGACGAATACGCATGCCTTTCATATCTTCAGGTGTCCGAATAGGTTTGTCCGCCGTATGTAATGCTCCCTGCCCTGAACCCATTAACGACAATAAATGGGTATCTTCATACTCACTAGCAATAGCACCGTCATTATATAGTTCATCTCTGCACACGAAAAAAAAATCATCCCCACCGGATTTTCATAGGTTTAGGGGTTAAAAAGCTAACTAACTGTCGAAGTACAGTCTTATCATTGTTAAAAAACACCAAACGAAGACCTTCAATCAATACATCCAGACCAAGCGCAAACAAACTGGCTTGAGGTCGAGCGTTTGACTTCAACTTGCGCTTTAACGGCTTATCTTTGTCTTTATAAATACCGACATGATAAGCCCAACAAAATGCTAAGGCGTTCACTGCGACTAATTTACTGACTCGATCAAGATGGGTTAAGTGGGTATCTTCAAGATTAAAGCCACGGCCCTTTAGACAAGCAAATAAAGTCTCAATTTCCCAACGCTTAGCATAGCTTGTCATCGCATCCACTGTTTCTAGTTGATTGGTTGCGACAATCACTAAACCATAGCCTTTATCACGCTTGGCAAGTACTCGAACCAAACAACCATCGACAGTCAGTATTCGCCCATGTCGATATGTTTCTTGATGGCTAACATGGCGCAATAATTCTTTAATCTGTACCAACTTGCCATGATGATTCCTAACTTTACTGTTCTTCTTAATCCGTATGGCAAAGGGTATGTGATTATTGGTAAGCCAGTTAAACCATTTTTCGCCAACAAACTCTCTGTCCGCTACTATCATCTCAAGGTTATCTTTGCCAAATTGTTTGATAAACCGCTCAATAAGTTCACAGCGTTCAAGATGGTTTGTATTACCTCGCTTATCTAGCATTTGCCAGTATAAGGGGATGGCTATCCCTTTATATACCACCCCTAGCATAAAGATGTTGAGGTTACTTTTACCCCATTTCCAGTTGGTGCGGTCAACGGTTAAGGTGACTTTGCCTAGTCCAAATAGTCGATATATCATTAAAGCTAATTGATCGTAGTCTATCCTCGCTTCGGCAAAAAATCGCTGTAGTCTGCGATAGTGACTGTCGGTCTTGCCACCCTTAGGGAGGTGTCTTGCTATTTTTTTTAAGATTACTGCTTTGAGCAGTAATCAGGGCTATTATCATTAGGCTCAAACATGTGATTCTTGCCTTGTTCATACTCAGGTTTTGGGTTAAAGTTTCACTAAGTCTGTTAAAGTTTGGCATGGTCTGATTCGTCTTAAAAATTACTATTATGCCTTTGCTTTAACAGACTTTTTTGTTTTTTTGTCGTGTGCAGAGATAGTTCATATAAGATACAAGTTTGCTGCTCGGCAGTATTAGAAATACCTGGCAACTCTACTACTTGAGTTAAAGGAAAGCGCCCTGCAGTGTAACCTTGCACCTGCATACCAATATCAACCGTGCCTTTTGCTGCAGCCTCATAAGTCGCTCCAGGCTTGCTTAGAGTCGCCGAAGGATAAATCTCAATTTTTAATCGGCCATTTGACTCTTCTTCTATCTTTTTGACCCACGGCTCAAAACCCTCGGTATTGATATTATCGTTGGCGTTCATAAAATGTGAGAATCGAAGGGTGGTTACTTCGTCTGAACTTGAAGCGGCGGGAGTATTATCAGAACAGCCGGATACGGCCATTGCGATAAAGCAGGCTATCCCTGCGGCTAGTTTGTTTTTCATTGTGGAATCCTTTCCTAATGAGTAATTTAGAGTATTAAATTGACTGCTATATTAACTATTAAAAACACGCATTATTACGTATTACTTAATCAATTATATCTAATGCAATTAATTTGATTTGTTATTACAACTGGTTTTTAATATTTTATTAGCAATAAGTCTCATATTAAGACTTAGTAATACATCTTCACAAACAGCAGCTGAAGAGCTTATCGAAATCGAAGATGCTTTTGACTTTGATTCTAATGAGTATGCTTATCAGTAAGCATCATAAAGAACAGTTCGAGAGGTATACATATGACTAAAATAGTTACTCTTTTATTGTTTCCCGCTTTTTTGTTCTCAATAGAAACTACTGCGGCTACTCCCAAATTTAACCACAAAGGTATGCAAAAAGGCGCAACCTCTATGTCTTGTTATCATGATCCTTGCTCGGTAACGAGAATCATGAGCACTCAGATAATCAAGAAGAAGCCGGGTTATACACAGTTAAAACTGAAAGCGATTAATGGTTACAGAGGGTGGGAGTCAAAAAAGACAACTTGGGAGCATGAATTTTATACTATGTATATCAACTGCTCACTAAAGCGGCCCAATATCTCTAGTAAGCCAAATAAAGAGGGTTATCTCTTACCAATTGGTGGAGGTAAATATGGTGTTATTCCAGGTGCGGACTATCCTGATGTTACGTTGTACCTGCAAGCCTGTCATAACTATACTGGCGATATTGATGAAGCCGGTGCTAGGTATGGTTATAACGTAAAAGATTAGTTAGCCTAAAAATAAACAACACCCCATTACTGCAAAAGAGGAAACTGAGAAAGATTGGCATAAATGACGGTAGCGATAAGCACACTTAGGACACTAAACCACACAAAATAAACCCGAGAGCTTGTCCAAGTAACCTCCCAATTAATCTTATCTTTTGCAGTGAGCCACTCCATCACGCTAATGGCTACCGTCAGCCATAAGGTTCCGACTAGGTATCCGCCCATCACATCACTTAAATAGTGCTCATTTAACACAATCCGGCTTAGACCAATCAAAACACATAAAAAAACCGTCAGTGCCACAACGCGTATTTGAGTATTGACTTCCTCCCCTCGCTAAACCGAGGGGATTCCTACATCTAGACGGTCAAGCCCGACCGCAAGGATGTTCTTAGCAGCATTGATATCTCTATCATGCCATGTGCCACACTCAGCACAAGCCCATCCTCTTATTCGCAAGCCTGCTCTACCTTTCGGACTACTGTCACTTATTTTATGGCAGCACGAGCAGGTCTGGGTAGTGTAACTCTCATTTACTATCTCAAGCTGACAACCTGCATACTTGCATTTATATTCCAGTTGTCGTTTAAGTTCAAACCAACCTGCATCGTATGTCGATTTAGCGAGCTTGGTTTTTTTAGTTGTAAATGAGCGTGATTTAACATCACCAACCACAATTAAGGCATTATCCTTAACTAATTGGGTGGTGAATTTATGAATTAAGTCTAATCTTGTGTTTTTGATTTTGGCGTGGATTGCTTTAACACGCTTTTTATTCTTAGCACGCTGGGCTACTGCTAATTTATTCGCCCATTTTTGCGTTTGCTTAATAATTAGCTTGTCACCATTTGAGGTAGTAGCAGCTTCCTTTAAACCTAAGTCAATACCAACGCTGCCCTTACCACTTTCTTGTTTGGGGTAGTCTTTAACAGTAATACAGGCATACCAACGATTACGGCTGTCTTGTACTATCTCAAGCGTGTTAATTTGATATAGGCTGAGGTTGTAGCTATCGAATACATCGATGATGAGCTTTTGACCTTTAGATAGTGATAATTGAAGGGTTGATTTAAGTGCTTTCTTTCCCGTTTGTCTTGTGCTTAGGTATTTGATAGCAGACTTTTTAAAAGGTATCCAGCCCAGTGATTTACGTTTGGCATCAGGACGATTGGTACGCCAGCTAAGCTTGGCTTTTTTAAATTGTTTTCGGGCCTTGGCGTGAGTCTCATTGATAGCTTGCAGTGTTTGACTGTGTAATCCTAAATACTCACCGCTACCTTTGGTATACTCACTTAGATCATAAGCACTAAAAAACTTACCGGTACGTTTTAGATGCTCAAAGCAAAGTGCATTAATATAGTTCCACACGAAGTTCACTGAACCGCTTAGCTGATTCAGCTCTTTTATGTGTTTGTCTTTAATGCGTAGCTTGAGGGTTTTCATATGCTTAGTATCGCAAGATTAATTTTAGTTTACAACCCTTTAACGACTTCTTACGACAGTGTGTGTCGCCTTATATCCACCCCCTGAAGTGGGTGGTTTTACGGCGACTGGTGATAAACTGCTTACCAAAACGAACTGCTAGATAAGCGACAAAACCATATAACGCAATTGAAATCGTCGCATGACCGCTAGGAAATGAGTAGGTTTGCTCAAGCAATAGAATGTCTAACGGTCTGTCCCGTTGAAACAGCAATTTACTTAAGTAAGTAAATGCGGTACTGCCAATCGTAGCGATGAGCAGACCCACAATTAAGTAACGTTGAGCGATCATCCAACATAATATTGAGGTTAATAGTATGACTAAGGCAGTGGTCGGTGTAGAGCCTAAACTTGTAATTAAAATAAAAAAGTCGATGACCACAGAATCACTCAGCACACTCATCTGCTGCGAGACAAAGTGATCTATCGCCACGATAGAATCTGAGATAACCACATCTTCGACCAGTCCGATAAATAGCGATAATACATAGCCCATCACCAAAACCAGAGCAGTCAGCGGCAGTCCATAAAAATGCTCAATATGCAGTCGCTGCCAGAAGAAGTGATATAGCTTAGGGTGACTCACTTTAAATTTAGCCAGCCTCTGTTTTATCTCAAACTTTGTTGCTAACGCTCTACCGTACTCAAACAGACGTGCCTGCAGTTTATTCCCATAAGCAATGGCGGAGTGCTGTAATGTCCATAAAAACACCATGACGAATACAATCAAGCTTATTAACAAAGTCAGCTGCTGATTGTCTTGAATTAAGGTGAGCATGAGTAATAGGTTGCCTTTTTAGGTGTTTCTTTAGGTGTCTTTTTAGGGGCTTGTCGCTTATGTTTCCACTTTAATTGGCTATCGCTTAATAGGACTCAATCTAAAATAAGTAGGTTGAGGATAACTTAGGTAGAGGTAGTTTAACGCTGATTTTAATCCAATTATCTTCAACTAAAGCTGCGACGGTGCCTCTATGTGCTTTTACAATCGATTTAACTATAGATAATCCAAGCCCCGTTCCCGAATACGAAGTGCCTTCTGCCTTTCTGTCTTGATCATTAGCCCGCCGATAAAAGCGCTCAAACAGCCGACTGGCCTCTTTTTGAGTCATCGGCTGTGCGGTTTGGTTTTCTATGACAATATTAAGCTGTGTTTGATCCGTCACGCCTGCAGATATTTTGATTGTGCTGTCGTTTTTTGAATAATAAATGGCATTTGAAATTAAATTAGAAAACAGGCGCTGAAGCAGGCCCTTATCGCCTTTTATAACCGCAAACTCCCCCGACTTAACCAAATGAATACCTCTATCATCAGCCAGTAACTCATAATACTCTATGAGCTGAGTCATCAAGCTGTCCATATCCACATCTTTTAGCTGCTCCTGACTAAGACCTTTTTGAGTTTTTGCCAGAAGCAGCATGTTATTAGTTACCTCCGACAAATGTTCTAGTGTTTCGTGTTGATGATGCAGCTGTTCGATATATTCACTAATCTGCCTAGGTTTACTTAACATGACCTGAGTTTGAGTGCTTAACGTGGCAATTGGGGTACGTAGCTCATGAGCAATATTGTCAGAATAGCGAGACAGTGACTCAAAGTTATCCTCAAGCTTACTCATCATAATATTATAAGACTCAGCAAGCGGACGCAGCTCGCTTGGCATATCCGCGACTGTAATCCGCTCACCCAGCTGCTCAGAGTTTATGGTTTTCATTTTTTGGATAAAAGTGGTTAACGGAGAGAATCCCCAGTAGACACTAAAGGCGGCGATAAACAGCAGCAGCAAAGTCATGGCCACTAAGATAACTTTGAGCTGCAAAGAGAACTGATGCAAGTAAAGATGATGCACATCAATCGGGAGTGCCAGTAAATAAATCTGGTTATTGCTTGTGATAATAACACTTCGATAAGGTCGATTATCTAGCTGTAATTCAAACTGCTTATCTCCATGCTCACTCATCAAATCAAGGATATTGATTGAATCTTTGCCATAACTTTCTAAATTAAAAGCGCGAAAATCACTTTGATTATCCCTAGCAGTTTGATTGCCAACAGCAATTTGACTATCACTAGTAATAGCTTGCCCATCTGATGTAAACCCAAATACTTGAACCCCATAACCTAATCCTTTTTTATTATTGTAATTAGGGTTAAGGGATTCCGAACTGTGCTCTATGCCGTAGCTGGATTTACGTAGATTAAAAGCAGCATGGGTTAACATCTCAGAATCCATCACCTCAAAGTGATCAGTTACTGAGCGCTTAATCCAAAAGTACACCGTAATCTGCGACAGCACCACAAATATGGTGAGTAATATGAGGGTGCGCCACAGTAAAGAGAGTCGAATATTCATAGTGCTAAGGCTTTTTAATTGATACTTTTATAATGGATACTTTTATAATATTAAGGGCTACTGATGCTCAAGCCCGCTTTCATCCTCCAGCTTATAGCCCATACCTCGCACCGTGTGAATGAGTTTTGGCTCAAAATCTTCATCAATTTTTACTCTCAAACGTCGTATGGCCACATCAATGACATTGGTATCACTCTCAAAATTCATATCCCATACCTGTGAGGCAATAACCGAACGTGGTAACACCTCACCCTTACGCTCTAACATAAATTGCAATAAAGCAAACTCTTTTGAGGTCAGCTGAATGGCAGTATTGCCTCTATGTACAGTGCGTTTGGCAAGATCTAGGGTTAAGTCGGCTACTTTAAGTTGAGTGCTTAAATACTCTGATTGATTGGCCCGTCGTAGCAAGTTTTTAAGACGAACCACCAACTCTGCAAAGGCAAAAGGCTTGGTCAGATAGTCATCGCCACCAATCTCTATGCCTTTGATACGATCTTCTAAATCATCCTTGGCGGTTAAAAACAGCACTGGGGTTGTTTGACCACTTTGGCGATAGTTTTTCACAATCTCAAAGCCGCTTATATCCGGTAGCATGACATCCATTATCACAACGTTATAATCTTCTGACATTAGCGCGTGATAGCCATCTAGACCATTAACTTTGTGATCTACTAAAAACCCTGATTCGGTCAGACCTTTTTGAATGTATTCTCCGAGTTTTACCTCATCTTCTACCAACAAAACCTTCATTCACACCTCAAAATTGCTACTGAGTAATTATTATATTTAATGGGCTATTAGCCTTTAGCTTCGCCTGAGACCATACTAGAGCAATATAGCCAGCTTGAACATCCCTAGTCTCAAGATGACAAATTTGTAATGTTTACGTCATGTTCATGTCATTTGCTAGGCGGTAATATGGGTATAACTCCCTCTCTTTATCTAATATCAGAGCCAGTGCCTACAATTAGAGCCCATAACTAGATAAAACGGTAATTTAAGTATAAAGGTGCCCCTATGAAATCAAACCACTTTTTAAAAATTTCATCCTCTAAATCTTCTGCTTATTCTGTCTCACCACATAAGCTTAGCAGTCCAATGATTAAAGGCGCTGCTATTTTGGCTTTGGCCGCCACTTTATCGGCTTGCGGCTCACCCAATCAAAGCCAAACCGCAGCGCTTGATTCTGCTACGGATTCAACCGCACAAGTTTCGCAGTCTTCAGTTACACAAGCGAATGCACCACTTAATCAAACCCAGACAAATCAGCCTGCCTCTACTCTTCTACAAGGGGTTTCAGCCACAGTTTATAAAGACGCCAACTGCGGCTGCTGTACCGAGTGGATCAGCTATGCTGATAAAGCAGGACTGCAGTCTACTTATCAGCATCCACAAACCCTCTCTGCTGTGAAAGACAGATACGAGGTGCCTGAACAAATGCGCTCATGTCACACTACCGTAACTAGTGATGGCTTTGTCTTTGAGGGACATATTCCTGCTAAATTTATGGCACAGTTCCTAGAGAATCCGCCAAATGATGCAATCGGTCTGGCTGTACCCAGTATGCCTGTGGGTAGCCCAGGTATGGAATATGACGATAAATTCATACCATATAACGTTTTTCAATTAAATAAAGACGGCTCATATGACGTGTATGCTAGTGTGGATACAACTCAGCAGCAGTCATAAACCGTCTATTATTAAAATTAAGGGGTAGTCTCATGAACCATGACCATTCAAATAAAAATCATACTACAAATAAGGCAAAAGCTGAGGGTATGGATAACGGTTCAGCTTCTGCCACACCAGCTTCTAATAAATACGATTTAGTCCCCGAAAACTACGAAGGGATTATTTATATCTGCCCAATGCACCCTGAGGTCAGAGACATTACCGAGAGTCGCTGTCCACTCTGTGATATGTTTTTGAAACCTGAAGAGGAAGTTGCAAACTCTGAACACTCTCATCATCACGGCCATCACCAGCACAATGAAACTCATCCTGCCAGCACCACCCCTGACACTGAGCAGATAAAAAACAGCCCCTATAATAAGATACCTGATGGCTATGAAGGGACGGTTTATACCTGTCCTATGCACCCTGAAGTTCGTGATATCAAAAACAGTGGTTGCCCGATATGTGGTATGGCACTTGAGCCTGAAACTGTCACGCTAGAGGAAGAAGATACCACTGAACTTGATGACATGACCCGCCGCTTTTGGATATGTACGGTGCTGACTATCCCGCTATTTATCATCGCCATGGGCGACATGGTCGGTCTTGATATAAATGGCCTGATGAACCGTTATGGCATCTCAACTCAGTGGCTAAATATTATCCAGCTTATACTGGCAACCCCCGTGGTACTTTGGGGAGCTAAGCCCTTCTTCGTCAGAGGTTGGCAGTCCCTTAAGACCATGAATTTAAATATGTTTACCCTGATTGCCATTGGCACAGGGGCGGCTTATTTATTTAGTATCGTGGCGACTTTCTTTCCTGATATCTTCCCGCCAAGCTTTAAGGATCACTCAGGTCAAGTGGGCGTCTATTTTGAAGCCGCTGCAGTGATTACGACCTTGGTACTGTTAGGACAAGTGTTAGAACTAAGAGCTCGAAGTCAGACTTCAGGCGCCATTCGTGCCCTGCTTGAGCTTGCTCCGCCCACAGCCAGACGTGTCGATGAAGACGGACAAGAAGTTGAGGTGTCACTTGAAGAGGTTAATACCGGAGACATCCTACGTATCAGACCTGGTGAAAAAGTGCCCGTTGATGGCCTGGTTATTGAAGGCGAAAGCCGCGTAGACGAATCTATGGTCACTGGTGAGCCTATGCCAGTAGCCAAAAAGAGTGATGACAGCGTAACTGGCGGTACCGTTAATGGCACAGGGTCGCTGTTAATTAAAGCGGTGAACGTTGGCGATAATACGGTCTTATCAAAAATCGTAAAAATGGTCAGTGAGGCTCAGCGCAGCCAAGCTCCCATTCAAAAGCAGGTCGATAAGGTGTCTAGCTGGTTTGTGCCGACAGTCATTATCACCGCCGTTATCACCTTTATTGTGTGGGCGATATTTGGCCCAGACCCTGCCCTAGCATATGCTCTTGTCAATGCGATAGCGGTGCTTATCATTGCCTGCCCTTGTGCTTTAGGCCTAGCCACCCCCATGTCTATTATGGTCGGAACTGGCAAGGGCGCTCAAAACGGAGTGTTGATTAAAAACGCTGAAGTATTAGAGCGCATGGAGAAGGTAGATACCATCGTTGTTGATAAAACAGGCACCTTAACCGAAGGCAAACCTAAGCTAACTTCTATTGACGTAAGCTCAGGCTGGCAACCAAACGAAGTACTTGCCTTAGTCGCTGCCGTTGAGCAATCCAGTGAGCACCCTCTGGCTGAGGCCATTGTGGAAGCGGCCAAAGAGCGTAACCTTACTCTATCTGCTGTCAGCAACTTTGAGTCTGTTACCGGTGAAGGGGTAAAAGCGGTTGTCAATAATAAGCTGGTCGCCATTGGTAATGACAAGCTAATGAAGGGGCTAAATAGCTACGATCCTCAGCTGTCTGAGCAAGCCAATAAGCGACGCAGTGAGGGTGAAACGGTTATGTTTGTGGCCATCGATAATACGCCTGCCGGCCTTATTTCTGTCTCAGATCCGATTAAAGCCAGTACCAAAGAAGCCATTGATCGACTGCACAATGAAAACCTAAAAGTTATCATGCTTACCGGAGACAATGCGGTTACCGCCCAAGCAGTCGCTAGCCAGCTAAACATCGATGAGGTACAAGCAGACGTCTCACCAGAAGACAAGAACCGCATCGTAAAAGAGCTTCAACAGCAAGGACGTATCGTGGCCATGGCCGGTGACGGCATTAATGATGCGCCCGCCCTCGCCCAAGCCACGGTAGGTATTGCGATGGGTACAGGTACTGATGTGGCCATTGAAAGTGCTGGCATCACCTTGGTCAAAGGCGACTTAATGGGTATTACCAAAGCACATAAACTGAGCCAAGCTACTATGAAAAACATCAGACAAAACTTGTTTTTCGCTTTTGTTTATAACGCTTTAGGTATCCCTGTGGCAGCAGGCCTGCTCTACCCATTCTTTGGGCTATTGCTAAGTCCGATGATTGCCGCTGCAGCCATGAGTCTATCCTCTGTGTCAGTGATTTTTAACTCACTTAGATTACGCGGTTTAAAGTTATAAAAAAGCAGCCACTAAACCTCTACGCCAAAGAAACGGCCAATAAGTGAAGTTGCAATCATAGCCAGCGTGCCCCAAACCACTACTCGGGTCACTGCTGGCACGACTGGCGCACCCCCCAAGCGTGCTGAAGCAATGCCCAATAGCACCAGACCTGCTATGGTCAATCCCATTAAGGCATATACTAAATTAAAGGAAGGGAAAATAAATAAGCCTAAAATAGGAACCACCCCACCAATTATAAAGGCGATAGCAGAAGCTATGGCTGCTTCAAAAGGCTTAGCTTGAGCAATTTCTGTAACCCCAATCTCATCTCTAGCATGCGCACCCAAAGCATCTTTTTCAGTTAAAGCCACAGCCACTTGGTGAGCAAGATTGCTATCCAGACCACGACTTTCATAAATTCGAGTCAGTTCTAGAAGTTCACGCTCAGGGTTATTATCCAGCTCATATTGCTCTTTGGCTAAGTCGGCCGCTTCAGTATCTGCTTGGGAAGATACTGAGATATACTCCCCTGCCGCCATCGAAAATGCACCAGCGGTTAATGCGGCCAAACCGGTAAGAAACAGAGTTTGGCTACTTTGGTTGGCAGCTGCTACCCCGACCAAAAGACTTGCGGTAGATATAAGACCATCGTTGGCACCTAACACAGCCGCTCGAAGCCAGTTATTACGTTCACTTAAGTGTTTTTCTTCATGTATCGACCTTGGCATGTCGCCTCCTGAATTTACGCTACATTAGCGCTCAACTTACATATTTTTTATATTTTATTATCACAGGGTTAAGTTTTATTATATCAGTGTAAAAAATAATAGCGTTACGCTCTAAGAACTTGTCAGTTTAAAAATTCTTTGCTAACCTTAAGGCAATGATAAAGAAGTAGCTTCTTTAGTCATTAGCTGTTAGCACCTTTTACTTAACAGTTATATTTCTTATTTTTATTTATCACCAGTCGCCGTAAAACCACCTACTTCAGGGGGTGGATATAAGGCGACTGGTGATAAATATCCGTTCCGAAAAACTTACCTAACCCTACTCACATAGTTTTAGCGTTTTCTTCCTGCTTCATAGACGTTTGCCGTTGTGATTACACTCAGGTCTTACATCGTCTCCACAGGCTAATACGGTGGAACTCACCGCTTTTTTTTAACCCATCAGTGATGGGTTAACACTTTATCTGCATGTTGCAATATATTGATACTGGCATTGACATCTCTATCATTTGCCTGCTGACAACACGGACACTGCCATCGTCTAACTGATAAGGGTAATTCGTCTTTGGTCAGTAAGTGACCGCAATTAGAACAAGTTTTAGAGGATGGAAACCATCTATCTAACTCTTTGACGGTTTTACCGTATTGATCAGCCTTATAAACAAGCTGACGCTTAAACTCATAAAAACCTAAATCGCCAATAGCACGGCTTAACTTGCGGTTTTGCATCATGCCTTTTGTGTTCAAATCTTCAATCGCAATAAAATCATACTCACTCACCAAACCAGTAGTGAGCTTATGTAGAGCGTCTTTACGGATATTACTAATTTGCAGGTGCAATCGTGATAGCTTGGCTTTCGCTTTAGCACGATTGTTACTGCCTTTTTGTTTACGGCTTAATTGACGACTCAACCTTTTGAGTTTGTTGAGTTTCGTCTTAAGGGGCTTAGGCGCTTTGACTTTAGTACTGTCTGACAAGGTGATTAAGTCGGTAATACCTAAGTCTACACCAGTTTGCTTACCTGTGTGTCTGCCTCTCTTTTTGGTAAGGTTTACAGCATCTATTTCAACAGCAACAGAGACAAACCATCTCCCACCTCGACTAAAGATTTTAGCTGAGAGTATTTTGCCGTCAAAGCGCAAGGCTTCACGCATACGAACCCAACCTAGATTTGGTATGCGAATCTGTCTGCCTTTAACAGTAAACTGGTCATTAGACAGGCTAAACCTATCGTTAACGCCTTTTTTACGAAACTGTGGATACTTAGCCTCGCCCTTAAAGAAGCGCTTATAGGCATCACCTAGCTGCATAATGGCCAGTTGTGGGGCACATTTCGTCACCTCAAGCATGAATGGGTACTTATCACGCTTAATGGCGTTTAATTGTTTGCGTAGCTTGCCTTGGGTAGGCTTTAGTAATTTGCTTTCATCAACGTCAATACCCATAATATGACAAGCATCACGATAGGCTTTATCTTGAGCATACTGTCGTTGCCACTGAGCTAACGCCCAGTTATAGGCAAGACGAGCTATACCGCAAGCCTTAGCAAAATAGGTGGCTTGCTTGTTGTTTGGATTAAGCTCAATGATATGGCCTCGTATCATTCTAAACTTGCCTTAACTGCTTCAATGAGTTTTTTATTCTTCTTACTATGTGAACCATAAAGTCTGGCTGAAAATACTGTGATGATCTCAAGTACGTCTTGTGCCAATTCTTCTTCAAACGATAAGTTTTCACCTTGATTAATGATAACCACTTCAACTTGACGAGCTTCACACAAAGCAAAAACAAGTTCTGCCCCAAAACGCAGTAATCTATCTTTATGGGTTAGCACCAGCCTGTCTATTTTGTTGTCTAAAATATCATCAAGCAGGCGTTTTAAGCCTTTTTTATGATAGTTCATACCACTACCTAGATCGCTAATCACCTCGAATGACCAGCCTTGAGAAGAGCAATACAGCTCAAGAATCTCAATCTGACGCTGTAAGTCGGGCTTCTGTTCATGACTCGAAACACGAGCGTAAGCTATGGTTTTGCGTTGTTGCTCCACCTTATTACGAGTCAGGTTTGGGTTTATTTTAGATAAGTCATACCGACGATGGCCTTTGGGTGTTCTTTGGGCGACAAGCGCACCTGTCTCATCCCATCTTCGTAGAGTTGAGACAGAAACGCCTAACTGATTAGCTGCTTGTTTTATGCTTAATAATCTACTCATAGTGAGTAATTATACATAGATTTAGATAGATTAATGGTTACTGTTTGTAACCCTATTAATATGAGTTTTTGACTTCCTCCCAGCTTACCGCCAAATCTATGGCTAGTCATTATGAACCATAGCCCCTTATTCAGGTTTGGTCAAATACTATTTTAGCTACTGTTTATAAACAGCCTATCTTATAAATAGCCTAGCTAATTTACCAAGCTTCTGATTAAGGTAAATAGCCATTGTCAGGCGTAATCTGTGGAGGTAAATCAGTCTCTCCCAACGCTTCGAGTAAATTAATTTCAATAGCCCGAGTGATGGTAGTTAATGGCAGATGGTTTGGCTCCTCACCAAAAGGATCGGTGATTTCTTCATTTAGGGCATCTAAACCAAAGAAGGTATAAGCAATAATGCCGCACACTAAAGGCGTTACCCAGCCTAATGAGGTGGCCAGACCAAACGGCAACAAGAAACAATATAGATAGGTCGTGCGGTGTACTAACAGCGTGTAGGCAAAGGGCAAGGGGGTATTGTGAATACGCTCGCAGGCAGAGAGCACCACAGTTAATGAGCTCACTCGATTATCCATATTTTGAATCATCAAATCAGACGTTAAGCCTTCTCGTCGACAATGACCCAGCTCTTGCCCCAACAATCTTAGTATATATTCAGGTAAATTGCCGGCTCGACGCATACTTTCATGATGCTCTGGTGCTATATATGCCTCAACCTCTGCCCAAGGCGAGCTATTACGGAATCTATGCCTCATTGCATGTGCAAAGGCAATGTTGAGATAAACCATACGGCGCTGAGTCTCTTTTGCGCCTACAGCTTTTTCATCAATAAACGAAGTGACTTGGCGTGTCAGACTTCGAGACTCGTATACCAGCTGCCCCAATAAGGTTCTGGCCTCCCACCAACGCTGATAACTGGCATTATTACGAAAGCCAAGAAATAGCGATAACGCAATACCTAGAAGGGTAAAAGGCGCCGCACCATAGGATGAAAATGAGCTTGGAACCCAGTGTTGTACTGCTGCAATTAGGGTGCTTATTAAGGTAATAAGCAATACCTGACGATAAATTCTCGGCACAATAGAGCCGCGCAGAGCAAATAGCACGTTAAAGGCATTGGGCTTTCTAAAAACAATCATTGGGTTTCCTGAGGCTATACACTATAGGTGCGCAGCTTTATTTAATAAGGGGCTCTTTTTGGGTCACTATTTTAGCATTAATCAGTATAGTAATAAGCAAGCATCAAATCTCCTGCAATCACTCACTAAAAGGCGTGCCTTGATACACAAAGAACTTGTACTCATCACCCTGCTTTTCCCAAATAGAAATAGCTCGATTTTTTAATGAGACAGGTTGCCCATCTACCAAGACTTTGGCATAAAAATCACCGGTTACCATCACATAGTCTTGCATATCGATAACCTTGCCAATCTCATAGTCTAGCTGTTGATACCCATACAACCCTGACTTAAGTTTTTGCAGGTAGGAAAATAAGTCATCAGTCACCCCGCTGCTGTGCACATAGTGTAAATCGGCATCGCACATAGCCGCAAACTCATCATACTGCTTATTTAGTAAATAGCTAAAACGCAGCTGTTCAAGCTCGCTAATTTTTTGTTTCATAGTCTCTCTTCTTGACCTACTCCCACCACCAAACCTAGCGGTTATGGTTGTGGAGTCTTTGCGACCCATAGTAACTTCAATCTAGGATTGTGTCACCACCTTTCGCCATGCCACCTACGCTGATAGGTATAGCCATGGAGGAACTCTTTACACAGTAGCAAGTCCTGCTACATCAGCTAACGCCTGATGGCGTATATTATTGCTTGCATTGATATCACGGTCATGCTGTGTTTGACAGCTAGGACACGTCCAATGACGCACCGATAACGGCAAACTGTCTAATTTGTGATGACAATGCGAGCAAATTTTAGAACTGGCAAAAAACCGATTTACTTTTAGAACATTTTTGCCGTACCACTTAGCCTTGTAAGTAAGCAGAGTAACAAACTGCCCCCAACCGGCATCATTAATGGCTTTGGCAAGTTTACGGTTCTTTACCATATTTTTCACCGCCAAATCTTCAAGTGCATAGCTTGTCGCTTGGTTTTCACAGATAAGGCTATGGGTGATTTTGTGGTGTAAGTCTAAGCGCTGGTTGCGTACTTTTTCATGAATACGAGCAACAGCTAATTTTTGCTTTTGATAGTTTTTACTTTGTTTTTGTTTACGAGCAAATATTTTTTGCTGTGCAGAAAGTCTTTGACTGGCTTTGGATAAATGTTTTGGGTTATCAACCTTGCTGCTATCAGACAGAACAAGTAGATGACTGATGCCTAAGTCAATACCAACAGTTAGGCTAGGCTCTATTGTGGTAGGTGTTGGTGCAACTTCATTGTTTTCAACTAACATACTTGCATAGTATTTGCCTGTTGCTGTCTTACTAATAGTTACTGTTTTAATCTTACCCTCAAACTCACGGCTAAATACGGTTTTGATGCCTTTTATTTTAGGTAGGTTGATAACTCCCTGCTCAAAGTTTGCTGTGCAGTGTTGGGGGCATTGATAACTTCGCTGTGGGATTTTTTTAGATTTAAAACGTGGAAACTTAGCCTGACCTTTGAAGAAGTTAGTAAAAGCGGTATGTACATTGAGCAAGGCATTTAGTAACGACTGGCTATTAACTTCACTAAGCCATGAAAATTTAGCCTTTTTCTTTTTCTTAACCAAGTGACTTTGAATCTTGGTTCGTGATAAAGACTTACCAAATATAGCGTAGTAGCGTTTTTGCAAAGCCAACGCCCAGTTGAACACAAAACGGCTACAGCCAAAGTGCTTTTCGATAAGCACTTGCTGTTCACGATTTGGGTAAATGCGATATTTATAGACTTTAAGCATGGTTTGGAAGTCGTTTTGAATAGAGATATAACCTAGCATCACTTCTATTTGATATCAATTATGAGCAGGTTATTAAAATCCCATTACAACAGTATTTATAGACTTACTTATCACTTTGTAGTATTAGTCACAAAAAACGGTAGAAAATGCTTTACTGGGGCTATGCTTGATAGGCTAAAAGAAATCATAACGAACCTCTGTCAAAAATGGGAGGTTGGGCTATTAGAGTTCAACGGAGAAGCCGATCATGTGCATTTACTAATTGAAATGCACCCCAATATCATGCCAAGTAAGTTCATCAATAATCTAAAAACAGTAACTAGCCGTTTGATGAGAAAAGAATTTGCAGAACATTTGGCAGAGTTTTACTCGGAGCGTGTACTTTGGACTAGGGCATATTGTTTGCTGACTACTGGCGGTGCTACCATTGATACAATTAGGCAATATATCGAAAAACAAGAACGTCCTGACTAGCTCGCCCGTGCTGACATCTCCACCTAAATCAAAGATTATAGGTGGAGAATTACGCACGATAAGTTAAAAGCTTAAAGTAAGTATCCTGACTGGTGTTTTTATTTCAGATGCGAGAAAAATTGTAGTTATAAAAAAACCTAGGTAAACTGTGGTAAACAGAGGGCGCAACTAGGATGAGCTACAGTGGTAAAATTGATTTTATTAGGGCTTTTAGCAGGAGCATTTTTTAGCTCAACTTTTGTGCTTAACGAGTTGATGAGCAGTGTGGGCGGTCATTGGTTTTGGTCGGCCAGTCTGCGCTATGTATTTATGCTGCTGTTGGTTTCTCTTATTATCATAGCCCAACATGGAATAGGAAGAATTAAACAGCTGAGTGCTTTATTTGCACAAAACCCTATATTTTGGTGTGTCACTGGTGGCATTGGATTTGGTTTATTTTATGCCGGCATCTGTTATGCAGCCGACCATGTCAGTGGTTGGGTGGTCGCGGCCACCTTTATGTTCACTGTGGTGAGCAGCTTATTTATCTTAATGGCGTTCGGTCAACGCTTCGAAAAAAAGATATTCTTTTATGCTTTTTTAATTTTCACCGGAGTGGTCTTAGTGAATTTAAGCGAAGGCCTAAATGCCGATATTCACGACCAAGCCCCTTTGTTTGAAATCTTATTGTATGGTGCTCTGCCAGCGCTAATCGCTGCCTTTAGTTATCCACTTGGTAATCAGTTGGTATGGCAAGCTTCCTCTAATGCTAAATCCTCAGCCGCTTTTAATCCAGATATGACGACAGAAGAGCTTTTGGACAGCACTGCAAATACTAACAACGTCGCTGATAGCCGAGTAACTCGTTATCTTACCGCCAAAATTCCGTCATTTGAAACCCTACTATTACAAAGCTCATTTAATAAGATATGGCTAATGACTTTAGGCAGCTTGCCTTTTTGGTTGATTTTAGCAACAGTTATACGGCCACCTTTACCAGCTGCCTCGCAAGTTTTTAATACCTTTTTGGTGGCGTTATTGGCAGGTGTAGTAGCCACAGGATTATTTTTATATGCCCGTGAAGAAGCCAAAACCTCAAGTGAAGTGGCTGGCGTGGATGCCACTCAAGCAAGTGAGGTTATCTTCGCCTTAATCGGTGGCATGGTTTTGTTAAATAACCCCATGCCTTCAGCATTGGGTCTATTGGGCGTGGTGATTATCATATTGGGCTTGATATTATTTGCCAAAAACAACTAAGCGTATTAACTGTCGGAGTGATTATCCGCTCCAATAACCTGTGCCAAATGCCCAGTTTTTAAATAAAGTGTCACCCCATCACTCCCCGCTTTGAAGTTTGCAAAACGGGTATTTAATTCACTATTTATATCCTCGTCTGTATTGTCATCAATCACAGCTGGCAGGCGAATCCAACTGCCGGCGCTATACTCATCTGATAGCTGATCTGATTTCATTTCAACCAAAGACCCACTCACTACAAGCAGCTCTGCCCCACCCTCTGGCCGACTATCAAATACAGTCTCACCTGACTGCAAGCGCTGTAAACTAACCTGCTCATACTCTGATGAAAACAACGGACAAACCTGCCGTTTGCCTTGAGCCTGCCAATGCTCTGCATCATTGGTATCTATCGCCACATACTGCTTTTCATCTTCTGTCATCTGACGCAGTTTGACAAAAATTGTCGCGCCTTCATCACTATAAGGCTGATGCCCTGAGCCTGGCGGATTACGCAGATACCAGCCCGCAGGATAATGCTTGTCATCGGCTGAGAATACCCCTTGCAGTACCAATATCTCCTCCCCACCAGGGTGCAAGTGATGCGGAAAATAAGAATCGGGTGCATAACGCACTAGGCTTGTGGCCCGAGCTTTTTCGGCACCAATACGATCAAGCATTACGCGATGTACCCCACTTTGCGGAGAGTGCACCCATTGATGCTGCTCTGCGCAAAGCTCGGCGCGCTGGCTAAAATCGGCATTAATTCGCATAGACTGTCCTTAAATGTATGAGCTTATTTTAGTTAAAACCTGCAATCACACCTAATAAATTGATAAAGATTTCATCACCTTAACCGAATTTGTCATTATAATGGACAAAACCAAAGGTTAATCGACTTTACTTGCGATTACTTGTACATTGTTATTAGATACTGATATTTTTATGCCCGTTTTAAATAGCGGCGGCGTTACAGGCTTATTATTATGACCACTTATATTTTAGATACTGAAACCACTGGGCTTGTCGAGCCTCACATGACGGAAGCGGCTTACAGCATTATTGAGGTTAATAACGGGAAAATCGAGGTTATTCAAGCCCCAAGATCCAAGCGCTTTAATCCACTAAAGCCGATTAGTTTGGGATCTATGGCAACCTCTCATATTTGTGATGAAGATGTGGCCCAAGAGCCGCCGCACACAGAGTTTCGTTTACCCAGCAGTGTGCAGTATTTAGTAGGGCATAACATTGACTTTGATATGGCGGTACTAAAAAATGCTGGTGTAACTCACACCCCGAAGCTTATCTGTACTAAAGCGATGTCAAGCTATTTGCTGCCCACGCTTGAAAGCCACAAACTGGTATCTTTACTATATTATTTTCACCGCCAAGTAGCACGTGAACAAGCCAAACACGCACACGCTGCCATCTATGATATCTATTTTACCCAATTGGTACTGGGCAGCTTAATTGAGCTGGCCAATAGCCAAGGTCACAACATCACAGACGTTGAGAGCCTATACCAATTTAGTGAAATGTCGCGCATCCCTACTCACCTAAGCTTTGGTAAATACAAAGGTCAGGCCATTAAAGATTTGGCTGCTACTTCAGATGGCGCCGGCTATCTAAAATGGCTGCTGACCCAAGACAGTGTCGATCCTTATTTGGCTCAAGCTTGCCAGCAGGCATTGGATGCTTAACCGTTAAGCTTCAAGTGAAAACAAGCCTGATTAACCCATTAAAAACAGCCTATTTATAACCCGCTACTTCATGCAAATTAGAAGTAATTAAAGTAGTTATAAATAGGCTGATAGATTAGTACATAGGACTACATATCGACTTTGAGTCTATCCCAATACTTTTGATACAGCGCCATAGTAGAGTCGCTCACATCACCACGGAAAGTCGCAAGAGACAACAGCTCTTCCGGCGGATAAATAATCTGATCATTGGCAAT
This sequence comes from Psychrobacter sp. UBA3962, assembly GCF_002385225.1. Lineage (GTDB taxonomy): Bacteria > Pseudomonadota > Gammaproteobacteria > Pseudomonadales > Moraxellaceae > Psychrobacter. The sequence goes on from NZ_DGDC01000048.1 coordinate 32,742, forward strand.
TTCAGGCGGTAGTAAATCTTTGGCCGCTTCACTTGGTGAGCCATAACCAATCTCTTCACTGATAATGGCCGAGTTCTCTGGACGCAAAATAAAGTCGATAAACACATGCGCATTGTCTTGGTTTTTGGCATTTTTTGGAATGCACATGTTATCCATCCACATAATTGCGCCTTCTTTTGGATAGACAAAATCAAGCTCTGGCATGCCCTGATCTTGAGCCATGATCACCTCACCATTCCAGGCCATACCCAAATAGGTTTCCCCTTCGATGAACGGCATACGCGGCGCATCTGAGTTGAAGGTGCGCACGTTTGGCATCATTTTAGATAAGATCTCATACGACTCTTTAATGTGCTGTGGTTCTTCGGTCATGACCGGATAGCCCAGCACCAATAGGCCAATGATAAACACATCACGCATGTCGTTCATGAGCATGACCCGACCTTCAAACTCTGGACGCCATAAGTCATTCCAGGAGCGTATCGTGTCAATATCTACTCTATTCTTATTGACAGCAATACCTGATGATCCCCACAGATAAGGAATACTAAACTTATTTTCCGGATCAAAGCCGGCATCCAAAAAAGCCTTGCCAAGATGCTTAAAATTGGGAAGTTTGCTGTGGTCAATCTGCTCTAGCATGCCCTCTTTACGCATCTTATCCACGAAGTCGGTACTTGGGAAAATAATGTCGTAGTCACCGCGATTGTTCATCAACTTCAACTTGGCATACATAGCCTCATTGGAGTCAAAGGTACTGTACACCACCTCGATGCCGGTCTCTTTAGTAAAGGCTTTTAGCACATCGTCCGAAATGTATTCGGTCCAGTTATAGACCTTGACCACATTTTTACCGTCGGTGTTTACCGCAGCAGATTCACCCTCTATCTCATCAGATGAGCCTGTGGGCTGACAGCCGCTAAGAGCACTCATGCCTGACAGCGCAGCCAATCCTACCCCTGTTATCTCCAAAAAACGTCGGCGAGTGAGAAACTTAGTGTTTGACATAACAATATCCTTAACGTTTTCTGAGCAACAACAGCTGTGAGATAACCAAGCCAACCAGCGATATGGCCAATAAGATAGTGCCCACTGCATTGACTTCTGGCTTCACCCCAACACGAACCATAGAGTAAATCTGTAACGGCAGAATCTCAAAACTTGCGCCGGTATTAAAGGTAGACACCACCACATCATCAAGCGATAACGTAAAGGCCAATACCCAACCTGCCAGCACCGCCGGCATAATGGTTGGTAATAATACGGTGCGTATCATGGTAAATTCACTGGCGCCCAAATCACGAGCCGCTTCTAAAATACTATTATCTAAGCTGGCCAATCGTGCCGATACCGTAATCACCACAAAGGGTAGGCAGAAGGTAATGTGCGCCAATAATAAAGTCACAAACCCAAGCTCAATACCGATCATCAAAAACAGCGCCAATAAGGAGATAGCCAATACAATCTCTGGCGACATCATCAGCACAAACAGCAAGCTTTGCAGTACGCTTTTACCCTTAAAGTTATAACGCTGGAATGACAAGGCGGTCAGGCTACCAATGACCGTAGTTACCGTAGCGGCCACTACCGCCAATAACACCGAGTTGATGGCCGCTTGTATCATCGCCTCATTATTAAATAGCTCATAATACCAATCAAGGCTAAAGCCGCCCCAAGTGTAGCCCACTTTTGAGGCATTAAATGAGAACACCACCATCACTAAGATGGGCGCAAACAGCACTAGGTAGATAAAGGTTAAATAAAGGCGAGAAAGCCACTTCATTGTATTACTCATACTCACCCCCTTAAGCCACTTCGTTATGATCGGTTTTGCCGATACGTTTACTGCTGGCGTAGTAAGCCGCGATTAATATCGCCATAGTTGCCGTCAACAATACGCTTGCTGCCGCCCCAAATGGCCAATCACGAGCATCTAAGAACTGCGACTTAATAATATTACCTACCAATAAGTTACGCGAACCGCCCAAGATATCTGCCACATAGAACATACCCATTGCCGGTAACAGCACTAATAGCACTCCAGATATGATACCTGGTGTGGTCAAGGGTAATATCACATGCCAAAAGGTCTGAAACTTGTTGGCACCCAAATCTTTTGATGCCAGAACAATATCATCTCGCAAATCGGTAAATACTGCATACAAAGGTAATACCATAAACGGGAATAACAGATAGACCAATCCGCCAATCACCGCTTTTTGGGTATATAAAATCTGTAATGGCTCATCAATAAGCCCCATGCCAATCAAGGCTGAACTTAAAAGACCATTGGCGGCAATAATCAACTTCACCGCATATAAGCGTACCAAAGAGTTGGTCCAAAAAGGAATGATGAGTAATAACATCAAAAATGATTGCCACTTTTTTGAGACACGGCTCACTAACCATGCAAAGGGGTAGCCCAAAGCCAAACAAATTAAAGTGGTAATAGAAGCCATACTCAGTGAATGCAAAAACACTTTAAGATACAAAGGGTCAATAAAGCGCAAGTAGCTCTCTGCATTTAACGGTAATGCCAAAAACATATCTTCATCGCGGGTCATGAAGCTTGCTAACACCACCAAAATATTGGGGATGAGAGCAAAGACAATTAACCAAGCCCAAATGACAAACAAAGTTACCCGCTGAAACAACGGGCTTTTGCTAGCAGCAGGAGTCATAGTGTTTACTGAGTCAGTTGTATTTTCTGAATTATTTTTTTTAATTGAATTATTCATCAGGTAAGATCCACTCCCAACCATCAACCCAATCCACTCTAACCTCTTGACCTAATTTATAGTTAAAGTTGGGATCATCTTCGTTAAAGTACTCGGATGTCTTAATCAGATTGCCATTTTCAAGCTGAATTACCGAGTCTAGAGTACTGCCTTTATAAGCACTATCTACCACGTAACCTACCAGCCCATCATAGCCTTCGTTTAAATAGTAAACACGGATATCTTCAGGGCGTAACAATAAGTTAATGCTTTGACCCACTTGCACCTCAAATTTAGGACGCGGTAAGTCTCGTACTGGGTGGAATCCATTTTTTTGCTCAGTGACTTCAACTTTAATGCGGGAATCACTCACTTCCAGCACACGTGCTTTAAATAAGTTGGTTTCCCCAATAAAATTGGCGGTAAATAAGTTAGCAGGCGACTCATAAATACGAATGGGCGAATCAATTTGTTGGAACTCACCAGCCTTCATGACCGCGATACGATCTGACATCGATAACGCCTCTTCTTGGTCGTGAGTTACAAACACAAAAGTAATCCCAAGCTCACGTTGCAATCGCTTAAGCTCCGACTGCATTTGCACCCGCATTTTAGCGTCTAGCGCAGATAATGGCTCATCAAGTAACAACATCTTAGGGCGGTTAACCACAGCGCGAGCAATGGCAATACGCTGCTGCTGACCTCCGGATAAATCTTGTGGCCGTCTATTGATGGTATGTTCAAGCTGAACCATTTCTAAGGCTTCTTTTACCCGTGTTTTTATCTCATCTTTGGGTACTTTCTTTAGCTTCAGACCATACGCAATGTTGTCAAAAACACTCATATGCGGAAACAAAGCATATTGCTGAAACACGGTATTAATCGGACGCTTCTCTGCCGGCAGATTGGTAATATCGACACCATCAAGCTGCATTGAGCCTGCATCTGGCATCTCAAACCCCCCTATTAGGCGTAATAAAGTGGTCTTACCGCACCCTGAAGGTCCCAGCAAAGTTAAAAATTCGCCATCATAAATATCTAAATCAATACCTTTTAGAATTTGCGTATCGTCATAAGATTTACTTAAACCACGGATACGCAGCAATGATTTTTTTTCAGATACTTGTGCTGAGGCCATTGAAGAAGATTCATTAAGTGACATAGGAGCTATCTCATATCAAGGAGGAGTTGCTTTAAAAGAAAGGAGCTGCTTGTAAGGCGCTATCGTACATGACCAACATCAAAAAACCAACCGCTAAGCTTATAATTACTAAAGTTTAATGTAGTTGGAAGTCATAAACCAATTTGACAGTAACAGTAAATAGAAATCAGACCAGACGGTAATTAGTACCCTAACAAGGTATTCAAAACGTGCTCGTTTTTAGCTTTAATCAATTCATCATTAATTAAAAACTTTTAATTGCTACTGTTCTAAAATAAAGAACAATATATTGCCATAACTGCTGTTTACTGTTACTTAATAAGACCTTAGTATAGTCTCATCTTAACTGTTCTAAATAACTATATTTATTTAAATAATAGGGATCGAAATAACTATTAACTATTATCAAGGAGATTAAAATGGGACTATTAATAGACGGAAAATGGCACGACCAATGGTATGACACTAAAGCCAATGAAGGCCGGTTTGAGCGTGATGTTTCACGTTTTAGAAACTGGGTCACTGTCGATGGGAGCGCCGGACCTTCTGGCAGTGACGGTTTTAAAGCTGAGCCCAATCGTTACCATTTATATGTCTCTTTGGCTTGTCCTTGGGCACACCGCACCCTTATTTATCGTAAATTAAAAGGCTTAGAAGACCTAATCTCAGTATCAGTCGTCAACCCTTATATGCATGATAAGGGCTGGACTTTTGCCGAGGGTGAAGCCGTTATTCCTGACCCTATCCATAATGCTAAATATATGTATGAAGTCTATACCGCTGCCAAGTCAGACTATTCAGGGCGGGTGACTGTGCCTGTGTTATGGGATAAAAAGAACCATACCATTGTTAGCAATGAGTCCTCTGAAATCATTCGTATGTTTAACTCAGCCTTCGATGAGGTGGGTGGTAATAAAGAAGTGGACTTCTTGCCAGAGAAGCATCTGGCTGAAATTGATGAGTGGAACGATTTTATCTATCCCAATATTAATAATGGGGTATATAAATCTGGCTTTGCTACTACTCAGGCAGCGTATGATGAAGCGGTCGTTGATTTGTTTAAGTCACTTGATACTATCGAGGCTCGCTTAGAGAATAATCGCTATCTAACTGGTGACAGCATCACCGAGGCAGATTGGCGCTTATTTCCTACCCTAGTTCGCTTTGATCCCGTCTATGTGGGTCATTTTAAATGCAATATTAAGCGTATTGTGGACTATCCAAATATTTGGGGCTACGTACGGGACCTTTATCAGGTACCTGGCGTCGCTGAAACCATCAATATGGACCATATAAAATCGCACTACTATGGTAGTCACGACACCATTAACCCTACCCTAATTGTACCGCGTGGTCCTGAGATTGACTTTATGACGCCCCATGGTCGTGAGCAGCTGTCTGCTTAATCACTATTATTAACTTTAAAAACTCTTCTCAAAGATAAAGTACAGTACGGGATTTACCCATTAAAAAAGCCACTCTCAACTCGAGAATGGCTTTTTTTATTTGAATTTATAGGGATAAGCAACTAGCAAACAAACTGCCCATAACTACTTTTAGCGAGCATCTGGGTGTAATAGGTTTTCCATTGCTTCTACTCTTTGTGGCTTTTCACGAGGAATAAACTTATTAAGCAACAACCATATGAAGCCAATAATCGGTGAAATCCAACAAACGAAAGCATAAGGAGCATAGGTTAAGCGAAACAACAAAAGCCAGTGCAAATATAGTCAATGTCATAACCTAAGTCATCGACATGATCCTGCCTAATGGTGTAATTATCTGCCATTGTTTGCTGAATAATTTCAAATTATTAATCGAATTAGGCTTATCAATATAAATCGTCTCGCACTTGAATATACCTAATAACCCTTCACAAGCGCATTATCGAAGCAGCAAACAGATACAGCTCGTTATTCTCACGCTTTAATTCCGCTAGCGTCTTCTCATCATCTGGCTTGTCTATGATATATGGTTTACTCAGAGCTGACCTCTGCTGTCAACAACGGAGAAAAACATTTGGTAGATTTCATCAGGCAGCCTGACGGTAAAAGTCTTGGAATACTTGAGTAGGTGACTTAAATCCTAACCCTTTTTGTATTCGTTGACGGTTGTAAAAAATCTCAATATATCTAACCACATCCTTAATGGCTTCATCACGAGTCTCATAGACTTTGTGATAAATCAGCTCGTTTTTTAACTGACCCCAGAAGCTTTCAATCGGGGCGTTATCGTAGCAATTGCCTTTTCGGCTCATAGAGCCAGCAAAACCATACTTGTCGATGATTTGGTGGTATTGATGGCTACAATACTGACTACCCCTGTCAGAATGCACGATTAAGCCCCGAGCAGGGCGTTTGTACTTAATGGCATTGTTTAAAGCCTCACAAACCAAATCAGCAGTCATACGCTTATTTAGAGCATATCCCACAATCTCTTTGCTGTACAAGTCTTTGAACGCTGCCAAGTACACCCAGCCTTCATTGGTCCAAATATAGGTAATATCGCTAACCCAAGTGATATTGGGTGCTGCCACGTCAAACTGCTGTTCTAACAAGTTTGGATACACAGGCTTATTATGATTTGAGTCAGTA
>NZ_DGDC01000046.1 GCF_002385225.1 Psychrobacter sp. UBA3962
GATGGTCGGATGCTTACAAACTAAGCATATTTATACCCATTAGGATTCTGACTCTGCCAATGCCAGCTGTCCTTACACATATCTTCAATAGTTAATTCAGCTTGCCAGCCTAATAAAGCTTTTGCTTTATCAGCACTGGCATAACAAGCCGCAATATCCCCAGGGCGTCTGTCAGTTAATTGATAAGGAACGCTTTGATCCGTTACTTTTTCAAAGGCCTCTACCAATTGTAAAACTGAACTGCCATTTCCTGTGCCTAAATTAATGGCTTCAAAACCAAGTCCTTGCTCCGATTGAGACTGACTTTGATTTTCACTAATATAGTTTAAAGCAGCCACATGGCCTTTGGCCAAGTCTACCACATGGATAAAGTCACGTACTCCAGTGCCATCGACTGTGTCATAGTCACTACCAAAGACACTTAACTGTTTCAGCTTGCCCACGGCCACTTGGCTAATATAAGGCATTAAATTATTCGGGATACCATTAGGGTCTTCACCGATTAAACCTGAGCTGTGCGCACCAACTGGATTGAAATATCTCAGACAAGCAATATTCCAGCTCGGATCTGCTGTTGCCAAGTCTTGTAAGATATACTCAACCGTTAGCTTCGATTGACCATAAGGATTAGTACATGAGCGTGGCGCTGTTTCAGGAATAGGTAGGGTTTCGGGATCACCATAGACTGTCGCAGACGAAGAGAAAACAAAGTTTTTCACATCATGGTCTTGCATCACCTCTAACAGTTTAAGCGTACCAGTGACATTATTTTTATAATATCTTAATGGCTGAGCAACCGATTCTCCAACAGCCTTTAAACCGGCAAAATGAATCACCCCAAAGAAGTCATGCTTATCAAATACTTGGTTCAATAGTTTACCATCCAGCACATCGCCTTCAATAAATTCAATTTCTTTCCCTGCCAGCTGCTCCGTGCGCTTTAAGGCTTCAAGGTTACTGTTAGATAGATTGTCATAGACCACCACGTCGTAGCCCGCTGCAATCAGCTCGATACAAGTGTGCGAACCTATATAACCTACCCCACCGGTTACCAAAATTTTATTATTCATAATATATCCGCGTGTTTTTTATTTTAAAAGCCTGAGTTAACATTTTAATTGTACTTGCTTAAGAGTGCCTATCCAATCGACTAATAGTAACCCCACTAAAGCCAAACAGTATTGTTAATAGTAGCGATAGATAACAGAAGAAAGCATACGGTAGATACTCTAATACTGGAACTTCCAAAGCCTGGCTAATAAATACCCCACACACACTCCACGGTACCAACGGGTTAATCACCGTGCCCGCATCTTCAATGGTGCGTGATAAGTTTTTAGGATGTAAGCTTAAACGTTCAAAGGTCGGACGAAATGCAGTACCAGATAACAAGATACTTAAATACTGCTCACCAATTAATACGTTGATGCTCAGTGCGGACATGGCTGCGGCAAAGATGGCCTGCCCTGCCGTGTTCAGCTTATCGCGCATGCCTGCTAATAACGCCGGTAAGATACCCAGAGTTTTTAACAGACCACCCAAACTTAATGCCAATATCACAATGGTCTGGGTAAAGAACATACTTTGTATACCGCCACGGGTCAGCATACCGCCCACTTCACCTAGCTCTAGATTTTCCGCTGGTGTATATCCAGCAAAGAAATAACCCCCCAACTGCGCAATACTTGGCGAACTATGAAAATAAGTAATCATCAAGGCACTGATAATGGTACAAATAATGGTATAAATAGCATTCACGCGCAGCAAAGCCAATATGACTAACACTGCAAACGGCAATACCGCATAATTGTGGACCAAGCCACTCTCAATCAGTTGTCCTTGCAATACCGTCACCTGATATAAGTTACCAGCATGAGTTTGACCAGACAGCATCCAAAATAATAGCACACTGATAATCCAAGCTGGCACTGTGGTATACATCATATTGCGCAAGTGCTCAAACAGATCAATACCCACTACCGAAGACGCAATGGTTCCTGTATCTGATAAAGGTGACATTTTATCACCGAAGAATGCCCCAGAAACCACCGCCCCTGCTGCAATCGCCACATTGGCATCAAAAGCATTACTCATACCGATGAACGCCACACCAAGTGTGGCCACCGTGGTTAAGCTACTGCCCAAGGCAATACCGATAATAGAGGTAAGCACAAAAGCAGAGATATAATAAAAGCGCGGTGATATCAGCTCAAAGCCAAAATACATCAAAGTAGGAATGGCCCCCGACATCATTAACGCCGCGACCATCAAGCCAATAAAGAAGAATAGATAAATCGCACCACTGCCACTGACCACGCCTGCCGCCATCTCAGACTGCATATGATCAAAGCTCAATCCTCGCAGCAGTCCCATCAATAACAAAAAGCAAATCGCCAATATTAAAGATAAGTGCGGTACCCAGCCAAAGCTGATCATGGTGACGCCCATAATCAACAGCACGATGCCGGCCATCAAAAAAGCCAGCTTGGGATCAAGTTGAGCGGTTTGGGAGGAAGAATCAGTTAGCATAGGTCATCCCTTTATTTTCGGTCGGGATAAATAATCGCACCATGATAACAATTTTTTAACACTTTAGATAAACTTTAGCCTTGAAAGCTATTAAAACATTGAGTTGTCCTGCAATCTGGCATTGAGTTCACCGTAAATCTGGTTTATTCTAAAGGTCTGCTTGACCCACTCCCTTGTTTAAGGAAAAAAAATGTTTGAACGTGTCGAATTCTATGCTGGTGACCCAATTTTAGGACTGATGGTTGAGTTTGCAAATGAAACCAATCCTAATAAAGTAAACCTTGGCGTTGGCGTTTATTATGATGAAAATAATGTACTGCCGGTCCTTGAGTGTGTGAAGACCGCCGAGCAGCGTATTGCAGATCCTATCTCTGCTCGCCCCTACCTTCCTATGGAAGGTCTGCCAGGACATCGTAAAGGCTGTCAGAACCTATTATTTGGTAAAGATGCTCCTGTATTACAACAAAACCGTGTAGCAACCATTGCCACTATCGGTGGTTCTGGTGCCTTAAAAGTAGGCGCTGACTTTATCAATACTTGGTTCCCAGAATCAAAATGCTATGTCAGTGACCCCACTTGGGGCAACCACATCGCTATCTTTGAGGGCAGCGGCGTAGAAGTGGGCAAATACCCTTACTACGATAAAGCCACAGGTACTGTGAAGTTTGAAGAGCTTATCGCATTTTTCAACACCCTAAACAAAAATGATGTGGTGCTATTACATCCTTGCTGCCACAACCCAACTGGTGTGGATTTAACTCAAGCCCAGTGGAATGAGCTACTACAAGTAGTTAAAGAACGTGAGCTAATTCCTTTCATGGACATCGCTTATCAAGGCTTTGGCGAAGACATGGACAGCGACGCTTATGCCATTCGTAAAGCAGTTGATATGGGCCTGCCTTTATTTGTCAGCAACTCATTCTCAAAAAACCTATCGCTTTACGGTGAGCGTGTGGGTGGCCTATCGGTGGTTTGCCCCTCTGAGGAAGAAGCCAATCGCGTCTTTGGTCAGCTTAAATTCACCGTCCGCCGTATCTACTCAAGCCCACCATCACATGGCGGCCGTGTCGTAGACATCGTAATGAATGATGATGAGCTTTATGAGCAGTGGGTTGGTGAAGTTTATGCCATGCGTGACCGTATTAAAGCCATGCGCTCAAAGCTTAAGTCAGTGCTAGAAGCGAAAGTACCGGGTCGTAACTTCGATTACCTAACGACTCAAAACGGTATGTTTAGCTTCACCGGCCTAACCCCTGAGCAAGTAGAACGCCTAAAAACTGAGTTCGGTATCTATATGGTGTCAAACTCTCGTATGTGTGTAGCCGGTCTAAATAGCAGCAATATCGACTATGTGGCCAATGCTATGGCGGAAGTCTTAAAAGACTAATTATTAATCTATTTTGGAATTCATTAACAAAAAGCTGAGCATTTGCTCGGCTTTTTGTTTATCCGGCTGTTTGTATTATTGATCTAACTTATTCCGCCAAGCCGAGGAGCACTGTCTTAGAGACGCCCCTACTCTAAAGGCTTATTCCCTAACCCTAAGATTTCAGACAAAATATAGACTTACCTTACTTTCTATTAATGTATCAATGTAGGTTGCCTATGACCCCTAATTTAAAACTTATCGCCAGCCTGCCTGCCTTATTAATATTAGCCAGTTGCTCTGGTAGCAGTAACCCCGAAAATAAGGATGCTGCATCACACGCTCCTGCCGATGACAGTAAAGCCGAGTCAGATCAAGTTTTGCGTATTGCCGCAGCAGCCAACTTAGCTGGGGTGTTACCCGCAGTGATTGAAGCCTACCAAGCTGAAGACGGTCAAAATAAGAGTGGTCAAAATGCCGAAGACCAAAACCCAAAAATTGAAGTCACCTACGCCTCATCGGGAAAACTATTTGCCCAAATCAATTCCGGGGCTCCGTATGATCTATTTTTATCCGCCGATCAAGACTTCCCTGCCAAATATGCTCAGCAGCAAGCTTCTGCCAAAGTGACCGTACAAGCGCCTTTTACCTATGCCCGTGGTCAATTGGCCCTGTATAGTAGCAACCAAGATATCAGCTCAATCGAAAATTTAGACCAGGCCAGTCTACAACAGCTGTTTATCACTCAGCCTACCCAAAACAACATAGCTATTAAAATCACCTTGGCCAATCCTGAACTGGCGCCTTATGGGGCATCTGCCCAAGCTTTTTTACAGCAACAAGGTGTTTATGATGAGTTAAATGACGAGAAAAAACTAATCCAAGCCGAAAACATCGGTCAAGCTTTTCAATATGCACACACCGCCACCACCGACTACGGTTTTGTGGCCTTATCGCAGTTAATCAGTGCTGAAGTTGAACCCTCAAAATATTTAATCTTACAACCCGATAGCTACCCCGCCATATTACAAGATGGCATTGTGGTCAGTGATAGTGCTGCAGCCACAGACTTTAGTCATTATCTACAGTCCGCACCGGCACAAAAGTTATTTGCTGATGCTGGGTATCTGCCAGTGACTAACCCCTAGCTATGGCTTCGATTTGATAGTAAGCGCTAATAACGGTTTTAGAGTCAGATAAAGTCTAGGTAAAGGGTGATAATATTGCTATGCTTGAAGATTAGTAAATTGGATTAGCTTCTATCGCTTCCTGTTATCTATCGGCCCCTATTATCTACTGGTATTAACCCTTTGGTATTGACCCTCTATGTCACTTCTTTCTCCTCACTTATCTGACATGTTGCTGCCACTGTGGCTGAGTATCAAGCTAGCCTCTATTACCACCCTGTGCCTGCTGTTATTTGCTACCCCGATGGCTTATTGGTTAGCCAAACCCTCCTCTAGCACTCTGATCACCCGTATCAAAATCATGCTCATGGGGGTGATTGCGATGCCCTTAGTATTGCCACCGACGGTACTAGGGTTTTATTTGCTGTTACTGTTTAGTCCCAACTTTGCCCTCGGTCAATGGCTCATAGCACATAATATCGGTGTTTTGGCTTTTACCTTTGAGGGCTTGGTATTGGGCTCCATCATTTACTCTTTACCGTTTTATGTGCAGCCGGTATATGCACAGTTCTTACGCATTCCAAAAAGTGTCAGCGATATGGCACTACTGCTTGAATCCAGCCGATTACGCCGCTTTACTGCCGTAGCACTGCCACAAGCCAAAACCGGCATTATCTTAGGCAGCCTTATTAGCTTTGCGCATACCATTGGCGAGTTTGGGGTGGTATTGATGATTGGGGGCAGTATCGCTGGAGAAACCAAGGTCATCTCGATTGCCATTTACGAGCAAGTCGAAGCGCTAAATTATGAAATGGCACACACCATGTCGCTACTATTGGTATTACTAGGTATTGTTTTGGTAGGACTGATTGCCAGTATCAATCGCCAGGTTAATGAAGGCTTTGCTTCAAGGCCTAAATATAAAAGGATGAAACAGTAACCTATAAAAAAATCCAGCCGAAGCTGGATTGTTATCAGTTATTAACGCTAAAAGTCAACTTTGCGACTTAATCCTTGCAGTATAGGTTGTCTAACCCTCGCTACTTAGCCATTGTTGCTAAGCCATTTAGAAGACTGATCTTGGTAATACTCTTGCTTCCATACCGGAATATCAGCCTTAATAGTGTCTAATATCCATTTGCAGGCATCAAAAGCGGGATAACGGTGCTTAGAGGAGACCCCGACCCACACCGCCATATCGCCAATCTCTAGCGCACCGATACGGTGAATGGCTACCGCGTTTTCGATATCAAATAAGCGTTTGGCTTCCTCGATAATCAGTTTGCCCTGGTTAATGGCCAATTTCTCATAGCCATAATAAGTCAAGCTGGTCACTCGGCTGTCATTATTATGATTACGTACCCAGCCCTCAAAAGTAGCTAAGGCGCCACACTGCTCATCTTGCAGCATATCTTTTAGACGCTGGGCATCAATGGCTTCATCAAGCAGTGCAAAGCCTTGAGTCTGTGCCAGTTGATACACCTCATCTACCGTATATGAAATAGTACTTGCCTGCTGATGGGGCTGATTGGCGGTGTCTAAAGCCGTTTGACTGTCCATGTGTTACTCCAAAAACATTTATTTAAATAGCTTTCTGAATAGCTATTAACCAACCAACGCCTAACCACCAGCCACAGGCGGAATAAAAGCAATAGTATCGCCCTCATTAATGGCATCATCCCAACTGGCAAACTCATCATTAATGGCCACTCTCACCTTCGAAGTGTCTAACTCAAAGCCATATTGCTGCTGCAGCTGGGTGTATAGCTCAGATAAACTTAAGTTGTCTGCCAAACTTAACTGCTGCTGACCTTGTTGTGCTTTTTCCGCTAAGCTTGCGAAAAACAAAACAGTAATATTCATAGTGTACTCAACCTATTCAGTAGCCTTTTATATCTACAGAAAATTATTTATACAGAAGATAATTTAACTCTATGTGACTGGTAGTTATTTTAAGAGCATCCGAGAGGTGTGGCCAGATACTAATAAAATAACTACCAGTTACAACTACTTCATTTCTTTACAGTTGAACCAGCTCTAAGCCTTCTTATAGTCAGACTTGCCACCGGTCTTAGTCACCAAACGCATATCCTCGATAATAATGTCGTGCGATAGCGCCTTGGTCATGTCATAAATGGTTAGACAGGCCACGCTCACTGCAGTCAATGCTTCCATCTCAACCCCAGTTTTATGAGTCACTCGGACTGTTGAAACCACCTTGATGGCGCACGCCTCATCGTCATAACTAAAGCTTAACCCCACCTTATCTAAAGGTAGCGGGTGACACAATGGAATTAAATCATGAGTACGTTTGGCGGCCATAATTCCAGCAATGTGAGCAGTCTGCGTAATGCTGCCCTTTTTGGTCATGCCATCAGCAGCCTTAATCTGACTATAGATATCTTTTGGAAACACGACAGAGCCTTGCGCTACTGCTTCACGAGTGGTGACCGTCTTATGCCCCACATCCACCATATGAATATCACCATCGGCATCTAAGTGTGATAGCTTATGGGGCTGATTTGATAAATCTGGGGTATTTTGATCAGAATTTGGAAGTGACATAATGGGCTTTGACCTAGAGTTTTAAACTAAATTTGATGAAGTTTTATTGGGCGAGCTATTTTTATACGCTAATGACTAATTACTGGACTGGAACGATGGTTCACTTTATTGTCAGCTGCTGACAGGCGGTTTGAAACTGCTCAGGGGTATTTAAATTACAAAGCGTATACCAAGTTCGGGGCATGGCTATCGACTGGCTAATAGGGCTGATAAAGCACATCACTCGCCGCTCTCCACTGTCTAAATAAGCTTTCAAGGGCTCAGCTAAGCTTAACTGGTACAAGGCCAATAGTGGATAGTCTCGTTCGTTATCCACCAACCCATACATTTGAGGCTGTACAATCTCTTCGTCCGTTATAGCGGTTGCTATTAGAGAGTCTGGTATAGGTACGCTTTGAGTTGCTGAACTTTGGGCTTTTAAATAATGCCAAATATCCGAAGCATTAACCAAACTATCACAACTCACCACTAGCATCCATTTTGACCCAACCTCAGAGCTTTTGGCTTCAGAACAATTATCCTTACCGTTATCAGAGTCATTATTTACTAACAACTGCTGCATACCGGCCAAGATAGCCCCAAGGGGCCCTGCTGAATGTTTATTCGCCGCTTCTGGGTTACTGCTATGGGGCTGATAATCATCAATGTAATTAATACAACGGTTCGCAGTCTCTACTTGAGTTGCAAATCCTTGCCCATTATCGGCAATCAAAATTGTCACACCCAGCTGTTTAGCACTACGCACATGATAATCCAGTAAGGTTTCTCCACTCGGCAATTTTAACAACGCTTTGGGCGATCCCATACGCGTTGATAAACCGCCAGCTAGGATAACTACCCCAGCCAAAGATTGTGCTTCGAGATTATGTCGCAGTGCTGCTTTCATCTAGTTAACTGTCATTCAATTAATCATTATTTAATTAATCGTGACCTGGGTTAACACGCATTAAATGCGGCACAAAGTTACAAGGGCCGGTGCGACTGTCTAACTGCTCTTTGATAATCTGTGTCCAACCAGTACGGCAAGCCCCTGATGAGCCTGGTAAGCAGAAAATAACGGTATTATTGGCCATACCCGCAACAGCACGCGATTGAATGGTCGACATACCAATCTCATCTTTTGAGATTAAACGGAACATCTCCCCAAAACCGTCGATTTCTTTATCAAATAACACGCTTACCGCCTCAGGCATGCTGTCACGGATATAAAAACCAGTACCGCCTGTGGTAATCACCGCATGTACTTCAGGGTCGGCAATCCAGCCACTAATCACCGCACGAATTTTATAAATGTCATCGGTAATTAACTGGCGATCGGCCAAATTGTGACCCGCCTCTTGTAGTGAATCTACCAAATATTGACCTGAAGTATCTTGTTCTAAAGTACGGCTGTCTGAAACGGTTAACACGGCCACGTTTAAGGGAGTAAATACTTTTTCTTTTGACATAAAAGCGCCTTAAATAATTAATATAAAAACTTAACAGATTGAAAATATGACTTATTTAAATACGGCCTATTAACCGCCAATCCTTTTAACCACCAATCATGGACAAGTTATGCATAATGCCACTATTGGATTCAGCCAAATGGTGGTGTTCTGGTTTTACGGGCATAAAGTCGTGTAGCTTTTGTACCAAACCAGCCACATCCTGCTGCTGTAAATATTCCCGAATACCGTAGTTGCCTTGATCAAACAAGCACAAATGCACCTTGCCAAGGCTACTAACACGCAGACGGTTACAACTGTCACAGAAGTGCGGCGCATACGGGGCAATCATCCCAATACGGCCCACATAATCGGGGTGGCTATACTCTATGGCTGGACCATCATTCTGACCTCGGTGATGCGCTTGCCAGCCATTTTTTAGCAAATAGTCGGTAATAAGAGCTGACTGGGCATGCTGAGCGAAGAACAAATCTTTGTTATCCGTGGTCTGCATAAATTCAATAAAGCGGTAAGTCACCGGACGGGTTTTGACATAGTTTAAAGCGGCGAGCAAGCTGTCGTAAGCGGTGTCTTCCATCAAGATGCCGTTAAGCTTGAGCTTAATGTCTGTGGTGACTAATAGCTTGTCTATGTCTTGCAATAGCTGCGGCAACATATCAAAGCCGGTCATCTTATGAAAGGTAGCCGGATCAAAGCTATCCACACTGATATTTAGTTGATCTAGCCCCGCTTGCTGCCAATGGGCCAAGTGCTTGCCCAATTTATAACCATTGCTAGTCATCGCCACCGTCTCAATACCGGGTGTGGCTTTTACTTGCTCAATAATCTGGGTCACATCTTTACGAATGGACGGTTCTCCGCCAGTTAGACGCACCTTTTTTGTGCCCACTTCAGCGAAAGCCTTAATCAGTACCTCAATCTCTTGCAGCGTCAGCTCATTGTCTGGACGTTTGCCTTGATAACCATTAGGCAGGCAGTAGCCACAGCGAAAATTACAAAAATCAGTAATGGACAAGCGCAAATAGGTCAAGCGACGTGAGAAGCCATCGGTTAACAGGCTGTCCTCTTCGGCAGCTTGGGGCGTAAGGTTATTGGCAGCCATACTCGACACTGAGCTTTTGGCCAACTTAGAGAAAACCGTAGACAGTGTAGAGTCGCTGCGTGCAGAATTGCTCAATTCAGAGTGGCTCAGTGCAGAGTGACTCATTGCAGAAACAGTATTAACTGATGACATCAGACCATGACCAGCAAACATAACTGAATTGGGGGAAGGTGTGTATAGCCTAGCTTTCCCTAGGTTGGAATTAAGAAGGGTCATATGCGGTACCGTAGTCATTGATAGTTAATGTGCTCTAAGCGTTGCCTCAGGTTGTGAATGGATCTTCTATGAAGGAGGGTTGAATAATAGATATTATAACAGGTTGCGAAGTAATAGATACTCACCCTAAAGAAGGCCCTGCGCTAAGTCATCTACCTCTTTAGTAGTATATGGTTCGTGGTCTTTATCAAGGCTATCTAGGCAGATGACTGGCCGTTTATTGTGTATCGATAAGAGGGCTGCCATTGGTTATTCCCTATTAATTAATACCAATGGCTTACTTAATGATTGATCACGCTATCACGCTAATAATCAATAACCGTTAGTACCAAGGAAAAGGCTGTATCGTTACCTTGTCCCCTGCAACCAGACTGCCTGAGTCTTTTGGCAATACAATCAAACAATTGGCCAAACTTAACTGCTTAATACGGTGCGAATCTTGCTTGCCGGCAGTACTTACCACATACTCCCCTGCTGCATTTTGGCTAAAAATACCGCGCTGAAAATCAGCTCGTCCTGGTGACTTTCTGACATCATTGGCCAGACTTGCAGTCAGTGTTAACGGCTTAGGAATATCTGTCTCATTAATGCCTGACAAGCGCCACAAGGCTGGGATAATAAACTGTAAGCTACCAACGACCGAAGACAAGGGGTTGCCGGGTAGACCAAAATACAACACCGGTACCTCTAGGCCCTCTGTCAACTCGCCAAACACAAAAGGCTTGCCCGGCTTCATCGCCACTTTATAATGATTAATCTGACCCAGCTCTTCAATCACTGTGGTCAAGAAGTCATAGTCACCCACCGAAACCCCAGCGGTAGAGATCAACACATCACACTCTTGCATGGCACTGCACACAGCCTTTTTAGTCATTTCTAAATGGTCGGGAATAATGCCGTAGTCTTGAATCACTACCGGAAGATGGGCAAACATGCTCTTTAAGGTAGGCGTGTTGGAGTTATAAATCTGCGCCAGTGTCTGTAACGGTTCACCCACCGCCACCAATTCATCTCCTGTGGCTAAGATACCCACAGTAAGTGGCTTATAGACCTCAACTTTAGCAACGCCAAAGTTGGCCAGCAAGCTAATGTCGGCAGGGTTTAGGCGTTTTCCTGCCTCCAATACCCCCTCACCCTCTTCAATCTCTTCCCCTTGCTTACGGATATTGCTGTCGACTTTGGCGGCTTGGGTCAGCTCAATAGCGTAGGTCTGCGACTTATCAATGCTATCTTTGATGTCCGCAAAATTGGTATTTTCCTGCATAACCACGGTATCACAGTCGCTAGGCACCACAGCCCCAGTAAAGATGCGCACCCCTTGACCCGGTTGTAGTTTGCCACTAAAGGGTGAGCCAGCCTGCGACTCCCCAACGATGTCGATGCTTGTGCCTTGATCAAGTGTACTGCCCTTAGCAATGCCATATCCATCCATCGCCGATAGGTTCTGGCGGGGTACATCAAAGGGCGAGACAAGGTCGGCGGCTAAAATATGATTGTGACTGGCCAACAACTCCCGAGTTTCTGTGGCACGCTTGGCAAACGGCAAGTCTTGGTTATTATAAGCCGTGATACGCTCGGTAATAGCGGCTTGTAACTCAGCAACAGTAATCATAAATTCGCTCTCTAAGGTGATGATTGTTGGGTTAGGTTAGGTTGGGTTGGTTAAATAATATTCGGATTCGGCTTAAATTTAAGCTTAGGCTGATCCTTAGTCTAGCTCTACCAAAGCTAGTTGATCGGCTTCTACAAAGTGTAGCAGCAAGTCAGTTAATGCGGGATAAACCTGCGTTTTTACTCGGATAATCTGGCACCGGTCATTAAATTTCGGCAACCAGTTTAACAAAGCACTTTGCAAAAACTCACTTTGCTCAGCGGCGATGCTGGCTTGCTCTTCGCCCTCTACTTCACTGCCATGCTGAATCCATAAGCTCAATACTTGTAGATAAATACTCAGATGATCTTTTGGCTCTCGAAAGTCAGGGTGTAAATCTAGCTCATGCTCGGCCAAAAATTGACTCATTTGCTGCGCCGGTTTACCATACAGCATCTTATCAGCCTCTAAATAATAGGAGGCATAAGGTGGAGCGCTTTGATGACCACTTAATAAAAACATATGCGCAAAATCTGCTGCCAACTCCAGGGCTCTATCCGCTTCCGGGATGACTTTAAGATTATTTAACGCCTTTTGTAGTCGCTCACTTTCTTCTTGTAAACCTAACTCTGAAAAAGCTTGGTGTAAAGCTGGATATTGTTGTTGTAGCTCAGCCAAGTTTTTTTTATTGAACTCACGGGCAAAAATCTCCGCAAACCAGCGATACAAAGCTGCACGCGCCTTATTAGCTGCTTGCCATTGTTGTTCATTATTCATCGGAATTCCATTACTCTAAAGGATTATTAGAAGCATTTACCAGGCCACTACCCTATATAGTAGCGAAAACACTCACTAAAATATAGAACAGGGGCTCTGCCTAAACTGTAAGCAAAGCCCCTGCTCCGTGTTGTTAAAGCTATTGAAGTTAGCAAAGTTATTAAAACTATCAAAACCATTTAAGTTGCTAAAGCCAGCCGGCCCGTCTTGCTCTGCAGGCCAACACTGGCTGTCTACCCCTAGCCTCTAGCCTTTATCTTCACTAGCTGGCGAGCCGTCTGGATTGACATAAGTAGGACCACCAAAAGCCGTCACTGCAGGCGCTTTGTCCACAAACTTCTCAATCTCAACCAAACAGGTATTGGCACTTGGGCCTTGAGCCAACATCGAAGTCCCAATGTCTAAGGTCAAGGTATTGGGGTCACCATACGTATCTAATGCCCCAATCTCTGGGCCGGTAGGACCGTACCACGCCCCTTCTTGAATGCGAATAACGCCTGGCGGGAAGTTGTCTGAAATTACCGCACCGGCTAGCAGCTGACCACGGTCGTTAAAGACACGCACCAAGTCCCCATCTTTAATGCCACGAGCCCTAGCATCCTCTGGGCCAATGTAGCAGGGCTCACGGTCTTGAACGGTATAAGTCGCTCGGCGCTCTTCAGACTCACAAGTCTGGGAGTGTAAACGGGTATCAGGGTGTACCGACTGCAGCCACAGTGGATATTTGTCTGACCCTGGACCACCGTGTGAGCGTTCTGTTTTTTCCATCCAAATAGGGTGACCTTTACAGTCCTCATAGCCATAGCTGGCAATCTTACGGCTGCTAATCTCAATGAAGCCTGAAGGCGTGCCTAAAGCGTTCACCTCTGGGTCTTCGCGAAAATCTGCATGACGAACCCAGTTCTCCCCTTCTGGGAACAACACATAGCCTTTCTCCCAGAACTCTTTAAATTCTGGCATGTAGAAATCTTTTTTCAAGTTCTCAGCACGGCAATCTTCATACAGTTGCTCAATCCACTGCATCTCATTCATGGCACGGCTGTACTCGATTTCACGGCCCATGCGCTTGGTAAACTCATACCAGATATCGAAGTCTGACTTTGAGTGATATAGCGGGTCTACCAGCTTGTGCATGGCGATAACGCCGCGGTTACTGTACGACCCATAGGCATCTAAGTCGTTGCGCTCATAAGGGGTACAGGCCGGCAATACGATATCAGCGAAGCGACAGGTGGCAGTCCAGTTATAATCCACGGACACCACGGTCTCCATATTACGGTAACCCTTCTTCATGCGGTTACGGTCTTGGTGACGGTGCCACTGGTTACTGCCAGTAAAGATACCCATTTTCAACGGTGGCAGCGTGACTTCATGGCCGTTAAAGTTAATTTTTTTACCAGGCTCTAGCAGACAATCTACCATGCGCGCTACAGGAATCACTGAGCTGTAGCCATTGTAATCATTGTTGTCGTATTTGGCTTTACGACCCGTATCTAAGTTCAGGGGGAATGCCCCTGGCATAGAAGCCCCTGAGGTAGGCACCCCGACTGAGCTGTAGTGGTGCGAGTAACTAATGCCGCCCCCTGGCAGACCAATTTGACCCAACATAGCAGCAATGATCGCCCCCATCCAGTAAGGCTGCTCACCATGTTGCTGACGCTGAATGGCCCAACCAAAGCAAAGCTGAGTGCGGTTTTTGGCCATTTTACGGGCCAGCTCACGGATTCTGTCCGCTTTTACGCCGCAAATTTTCTCTGCCCATTCAGGCGTCTTCTCAACCTTATCTTCGGTCTTACCCATCAAATAAGGGGTAAATTCATCTAGACCTAGGGCATACATATCGACAAACTCTTTATCATAGAGCTTCTCGGTGTATAAAGTATGAGCAATCCCTAGCATGAACGCCACGTCCGTCATGGGGTTCACAAACTGGTGTTCACACTCAAGATAGTTTTGCGTTTTACTCTTCACCGGGTCGATACAGATGACTTCAATCTCTTTATTTCTGACCTTGTCGCGTAAGATTTCAAAGTACTCATAGGCTTCATGAGTTTCGGTGTTCCAGCCCACTTGTAAGTTCTTAATCGGGTCGTTGGCCCAGAATATAATTACTTTTGAATTCTCTAAAATCAGCGGCCAAGAAGTCCCTTGTGAGTACACCTCTGTTGAGCCCAAGATATACGGCAGGATTATCTGACCGGCACCCGTTGAGTAGTCACCGGCGGTCCCCACACTCTTACCATGCATAGCAATAGCACGTAACATGTGGTTACCACAGCTGTGCACGTTTCCTACGGAGCGCCAACCGACGTTTGCCGTGTGTAGCGCCCAAGGGCCGTAATCTTTTTGAATACGCTCTAGCTCTTCATAAAGAATATCCAACGCTTCATCCCAGCTTACCCGCACGAAACGGTTATCACCCCGCTGTGAAGTGTCGCTATTTTGGCGGTTTTTATACCAATCGACTCGGATCATCGGATAGCGTACACGTGAGGGGCTATAAATAATACCGGGCACCCCATCTAAAATCTTAGTGGGATATTGGTCAAATTCAAAAGGCTTAATCTCTACCAACTTATCGGCTTCCACTCGGGCACGAAAAGCCCCCCAGTGAGCGCCGGACATCTTCCAGCCGCTCCAGTCTTGCTCTTCAATTTTGCCACCTTTAGCATTAGTTAAGACGCTGTTATCGGCCAGTAGTGGCATAGGTAGCATCGCCGTTCCCGACAAAGCGGCTAGCGATTTTAAGAAGCCCCTACGGTTTATAGTTTTCATAATGTACCTCTTCTTCTTAGGCGTAATGGTGGGTTATGGTCTTGCCATCTGGATGGTATTCTCCGGCGAACCTGGAGCATGTTTACTGCTAGCAAAGTCTGATGAATTTAGCTGTAAGTACTTCAATACCAAACCTCCAGTATCATCATCTAGGTTAGTAAACCCGACCATACCACTCCATAATCCTGGCCACTGGTTCGCATCATGCGAAGCTGGGTTGGGCTGACGGTGACACACACTACAGTTGTCATCATAAGTTTGACCTGCAATGTCCCACGCCGGCTCTAAGCTCTTCATTAATAGACCATCTTCTACCCAGAACTGACCACTAACTTTTTGCCACTCAAGCCCTGTCATTGGGTCTTCTTTCGACTCTTTTACTTTGACAATGCTCTCATCACGCGACAATTCTTTTTCAATAATGGCATCCACAATGTTCAAACCAAAGTGGGTGTACCACACACGGCCAAAGCCTTTATTCTTACGCCACATATCCAGCTCAATCTGAGTCATGCCTTTTTCATGAGCAATAACTTTGGCTGGGGCAGCCACTTCAATAGTGCCTGCCACTTTCGATTTTTCAGCATCAAGATATAACTTCTGAGGCACGATGTTGTAGTAGGTCTCGCCCACATTAATCTTGGTGCTACCCGCTTCAGATACTAAAGAATCAAAGGCTGGGTTGTGCATGCCTTCCATAACAGGCAATTCGTGAGCAATGCCTTTGTGACAATCCACACAGCTGGCATCGCGTTCGGCAGCACTGCGCATGATCATCTGTGAAGTCACCCGCATTTTGCTAAAGTCCATGCTGTCATAGTCGTGACAGTTACGACATTCTTTTGAGTTGTTGGCTTTAAAGCGAGCCCATTCACGCTGAGCTAAGACACCACGGTGCGCTAAGAATTTCTCACGGGTACCAATGTCGCCCATCACATGAGACAGTACTTCACGTGAAGCCTGCATCTTACGCGCAATCTTATCGGTGAAATCATGCGGTACGTGACAGTCCTGACACTCCGCTCGAACCCCAGTACGGTTTTGCCAGTGTACTGTTTTTTGCAGTTCAGGCAGCATATTGTCTTCCATGGTGTGACAAGACAGACAGAACTCTTCGCTGTTGGTGGCCTCTAAAGCGGTGTTGAATCCCGCCCAAAACCAAACACCGCCAATAAAACCGATGAGCACCAATACGCCCAAACCGATTTTTGTTGCGGGCTGAAATAGAAGTCGACGCAGCCAATCAAATAGCCGTTTTATAGCATCCATGATAATTCCTTGCCATTTTTATCAAAAAGTAAAAAAACTTTTTAAATCATTTTTTTACTCTGACCCTAGTCAATAATGGGTAATTTGCAGATCAAAAAGCCATGCAAAATAAGTGATATTGGGTGTTGTGCTTAGGTTGGTGGTCCCCAAAAAAACATTTGGCCAAACCAAACAATAAAACCATAAGCACAAACAAATAAAATGGCAATTAATGGTAGGGCAATAAAAGACATCACCAGCGCACTTAGCCACTGGCGCTTAACGGGCTCGGCCCGCTTTACTGGTTGACTCTGTGTTTGCATAGGTTTCCCCTTACGGTAGCTTTACTAATTTTAAAAATTTTATTTTTATTATGAAAAATATCGTTGAATAGCGTTGCCAACTTACTAATCAAATAACCTGCCCATAAAATAGCTTGTCCACGAAATAGAGAATAAAGGGCTAGAAACGTACTTCTTTTGTAAACAAAAAGAGCGAGAAAAAATACATTAAGCGAGGGCTGAACAAAAAGTTGATTCTGGATGTTTGCCGTAGGTTAACCGAACATAAAACGGGCTAATCTAAACTCAGCCTCAGCAATAAGTTATAGAGATTTTGGCTATTAAGTATTATATTTTAAGGGTTTCTAGACCTGGCTATAATAAGCTAGGTAAATATCGAATATATCCTCATTATAATTAAGGGGATTATAAATAGCCACCTCATTTATGGTATTTCAGGGCGTATTTCTATATAAATCCATGCGATTAAAGTTCTTTTTATATTTCTAGATTATTAACCTGTTGTTTCTGTAATCCTAATGGGTCCTTGTAGAGTAATAAACTATAGTTGAGTTTTGACCTCGGCTCGTTTATCGACCAAAAATTAGCCATAAAAAAAGCCCACGGGTTAATCTGTGGGCTTTTCATTGAGGTTTCATTTTATTCTGGTAATTTGTTTAATAGGCTGATTTATTACAGAGATAAGAGTAGATATATAGGTTGCAGGCATAAAAAAAACCTCACTACCCTAATTAAGAGAAGTGAGGTTTTTTATGCTCTAAGAGCAAATTTGGAGCGGGAAACGAGATTCGAACTCGCGACCCCGACCTTGGCAAGGTCGTGCTCTACCAGCTGAGCTATTCCCGCATTTGGTACGTAGTGCTTATTAGCTAGACAGGTATTATAGATTAAAAATACTTTGTGTCAATAGCTGTGTCTTACAGTGGCTAGTATCAATAGCCTTTACAACAAATTTGGAGCGGGAAACGAGATTCGAACTCGCGACCCCGACCTTGGCAAGGTCGTGCTCTACCAGCTGAGCTATTCCCGCATCAATCGAGTGCATAAGCCAGTTTTAATTACTAAAGCTACTGCCTCTTGATAGGTGGGCTATTATAGATTAAATTAAAATTATGTCAACACCTTTTTTCAGCATTTTTTTAATTAGGCCTGATATCGCCCTGTATTTGAACAATATCCTCAAATGAACAACGTTTTTTAACGTATGAATTACAATAAACAGCTGTTTTACTCAGCTGTATTCGCTAAACTTTAGCCCATAATCAGAATTCATACGCCACATTCTCTGTCCACTATTACGATTTACCTTAGTAATTATTCTATTTTAATAATTAGCATATTAGTAAGTAGCCTAGGCGCTTTGATTGAGACAGAGAGATGACGTAGACCTATTAATGAGGAAAAGAATGAAAAAGTTTTTAATTAAAACCACTTTGGTGGCTTCAGTATCCGCCATGGCATTGACCGGGTGTAGCTCGACCACCAACTCTGGCGTTATTGGTAGTGACAGACAGCAGCTATTATTGGTCTCTAATGATCAAGTTATGCAGATGTCAGCGCAAAGCTATAACCAGCTGCTTCAAGAAGCCCGCAATAAAAGAGTTTTAGACACCAACGCTGCTCAGCTGGCCCGTCTAAATGGGATTGCCCGTAAACTAATCAACCAAGCAGAGATTTATCGAGGGGATGCCAAAAACTGGCAGTGGGAAGTTCATACCATTAAATCCAATGAGCTAAACGCCTTCGTTTTACCTGGTGGTAAAATCATGTTCTATTCAGGTATTATCGACCGCTTGAATTTAACTGATGCCGAAATTGCCGCTATTATGGGTCACGAAATGGCACACGCTATCCGTGAGCACGCCCGCGAGCGTATCTCAAGTCAGTATGCCACTCAGACTGGTATTGGTATTGCCGCTAGCATCTTTGGTCTATCGCAAGGTCAAGCGCAACTAGCAAACATCGCTGGCGACTTAGGCATTGCTCGCCCTAACAGCCGTACCCAAGAAGCCGAAGCCGATAAGATTGGCTTGGTACTTATGGCCAAAGCCGGCTATGACCCTAATGCCGCAGTTAGCTTATGGAAAAAGATGCAAAGTGCTAGCCAAGGCGAGCCACCTCAGTTCTTAAGTACTCACCCCTCTAGCTCTAACCGTATTGCTTCATTACAAGCTTTAATTCCTGAAGTGATGCCTTACTATAAGAAGTAGTGGCTAATTATTATAAGAAGTTACTACTATAAGTAGTTACTATTAAAAGATATGTTTATTAAGATCAGCCTGCTGCCTTGCACAGGCTGTTTTTTTATAACCCTTAATTTGATATAGCCCTTAATTTCATAACGCTTATAGACCACTCAATAAATTACTCGGTGTCAGATAAACTGGCCTCTTCTGTGTTGCAGACAGCCACTAGAGCAGAACTACTGTTACCTGTTAATATATAGCTACTATAGTGAGCCAATTATTTAGTTACTTGGCTGTTTCTTTATTGACTGCTTAACAAGTATCAGCCATTTAATGATTCACCTATTAACAATTGATAGTAGTCGTATCCATCATTAGGAGAAAGGGCGTGCAAACCCATACTGAAATATTAAAGCGCATCGAAGCACTTAACCCTACTCACAGCGAGTTGGTTAATGAGTCTATGAATCATGCCGGTTATTTTGAAGGTAAAGAAAGTCACTTTAAGCTGACTTTGGTCAGTCCTGAATTTGAAGGCAAAAGACGCGTTGCCAGACACCAACTTATCTATGGGCTAATGAATGAGTTAATGACCAGTCAAGGCGGTAGCATTCATGCTTTGGCTATCCACGCTTACAGTCCAGACGAGTGGCAACAACAGAACCAGACGGTACCTGCCAGCCCTCTTTGTGCCGGTCAAAACAAAGACTAATAATAAAAATCAATCATTTTATTGACCAGGTAACTGGCTTGAGGAAACTATGAAACACTTACATATGTTAATGGCGGTAATCACTGTGGTGCTTTTTTTATGGCAAAGCTACTTGGTGATGGCCAAAGGCACCCGCTTCGATAAAAAGGGCAAAATTTCTAGCCATGTGGTTTATGCTCTGTTAATTATCTCAGGAGTATTGAACGTCATGCCGCTACTGTCAGCCAATGCCCCACTACAATGGGTGGCTGCCAAAATTATATTACTCATAGCGGCAATAAGTGCTAGTATTAAAGCCTTTAGAGCGACGGCCACACCGGCACAGAGCAAGTCTGGTATTTTTATCGCTTTCATTGCTTACGTGGCTATTTTCATCTTAGCTTTCGTAAAGCCTGGCAACTTTATGTAGTCCAGCAGCTATTAACAGCTGCTAATGACACTTGTCACTCAAAGCCGCTAGTAATTCTATTATAAGTAAGGCGTCTATTCCCTGTATAATCTGAATTACAGCAATTATAAACTTAGGAGCTCCTATGCCAAAACTTAGCGTAAAATCTTTAATGACTTCTGCTGCAGTGGTTGGCAGCATCCTGGTTATCAGTGGCTGTGCCAGCACGGGTAATGTCACACCCCAGTACATTCCCCCGAGCACTTAT
This sequence comes from Psychrobacter sp. UBA3962, assembly GCF_002385225.1. Taxonomy (GTDB): domain Bacteria; phylum Pseudomonadota; class Gammaproteobacteria; order Pseudomonadales; family Moraxellaceae; genus Psychrobacter. The sequence goes on from NZ_DGDC01000046.1 coordinate 20,601, forward strand.
CAAAATTATGACTGTTCGACGCTGTCTCAAGAATATCAGCGCATTCAATCCTATATTAATACCGAAAGTAGAAACTACTCAGGATTGACCACAACAGGTATTGGGGTTGGTGTCTCTGCTGGACGCTGGGGCATCTCTCCTAACATCAATATTGGTGTTGGCAAAAGCACCAATAATAACGCACGCGATGCCAAACTTTCACGCTTGTTTGGTGAGCGCGATGCAGTGGTACAGTCAGCGCGTATGAAGCAATGTGCATTTGCCGCTAAACTAAAAGTTTATGGCGAATCTTAGTGAGTATAATTAGCAGCTTGATGACCCTTTCAAGTCTCGCTTAGCAACAAGGACCGGCTAAGGAATAAGGCAATAACATCATGAGTCAGCCCACAACAAATACACCCCAAACTTTAAATAGCGCCACAGCTGGCAGTAAGCCGGCTCATTTTAATCGGGCTGATCATCAGCGCGTAGTGATTACCGGTATGGGCGCGATTACTCCTCTTGGCTTAGACGTGGACAGCACTTGGCAACGCTTAATCCAAGGTGAAAGTGGCATTAAGCCAATTACCCACTTTGATGCCTCTACCTACCGGGCGCAATTTGCAGGTACCGTAGAAGGCTTTGATGCCAGTCAATTTATGGCCGCCAAAGAAGCCCGTCGATATGATGCCTTTATTCATTATGGCGTAGCTGCTGCTAGCATGGCGCTAAAGCAAGCCGGCTTTATTGAACAAGTATCAGCTGAGTCGGCTCCGGTGCAAAACGTGGATTCGGATCGCTTCGGTGTCATCATTGGGGCAGGTATTGGCGGACTACAAACGTTAGAAGATAACCGAGATGCCCTAGCCAATCAAGGAACACGTCGCGTCTCTCCTTTCTCACTACCTGGCTCTATTATTAATATGGCTGCGGGTATGGTGGCCATTAAGCATAACTTGCGTGGTCCGAATCTAGCGACCGCAACAGCCTGTACTTCGGCTGCCCATGCCATTGGTCTAGCCGCTCGCTTAATTGCTTATGGCGACTGTGATGTTATGTTGGCCGGTGGCAGCGAAAAAGGCTCTAGCCCTCTGGGTATGGCAGGCTTTGCCGCTATGGGTGCTTTATCTACTCGCAATGATGACCCAACCCGTGCCAGCCGTCCCTTTGATAAACACCGCGATGGCTTTGTATTGGGAGACGGTTCGGGAGTATTGGTGCTAGAGAGTCTGGCCCATGCCAAAGCCCGCGGCGCTACTATCTTAGCGGAGCTGGCAGGCTTCGGTATGAGTGACGATGCGCATCATATTACTGCGCCGCCAGCGGATGGTGATGGGGCCGCTAGAGCCATGGTTATGGCCATTAACGATGCGGGGATTGACCCGTGTGAAATTGGCTATATCAACGCCCATGGTACCAGCACCCCCGCTGGAGATGTGGCTGAATCCAAAGCCATTGAAGGCATATTTGAGGCATGCAAAGAGCGTCTGTTGGTGAGCTCAACTAAATCTATGACTGGCCATTTGTTAGGGGCTGCCGGGGCTATCGAAGCCATCTTTAGTATCCAGGCTTTACTGGATCAGAGAGTACCGCCTACCATCAACCTAGAAAATGTTGATGAAGATTGCCACCTAGACTATGTGGCCAATGCAGCACGTTCCGTGACCAACCTTAACTATACGATGTCTAATAGCTTCGGTTTTGGGGGTACCAATGGCTCTTTGATATTCGCACGCTGGGTAGAGTAATTCGGTCTAATTCGTAAACTCTACCCAATAAGTCCTATCGCATAATTACTTTTATTTTTCACTATCAAACTCTGATGGAGACACATTAATATGGCACAAGTTGCGTTCTCACACCAATTCTCTCATCGCTGGAGCAATGCCCCACAAGCGGTTAAAGACGCCTTGCTACAAGAGTTTGAAGATATTATGCAGCTGCTTGACGCGGATACTGATTTAGAGAGCTTCGAATTTACAGTGCCCGATTTGCATGCTCATATCGACGCTATTAATGCCGAGGTGGCTGCTGAAAAAGAAGCGGCTCGCTTAGAAGCAGAAAGATTAGAGGCGGAGCGCTTAGAAGCAGAAAGAGCCAAGCTTGAGGCTTTGGAGGCGGAGCGCTTATTAAATGAAGAGCAGCAGGCAGAGCAAGATGCTTTAGAGCAGTCCCAAGTAGAAACAGATGAAACTCTGGTCCAAGATCCACAGGCGATGCCAGTAGCGGATACCGATCTGGTGGATGACAGTACTGCAGCGCAAGCGGATACTGAGAACACTGTAGATACTGATGCGCTTGTAGAGGCCGAAGGCCTTGTTACAGATGAAGGTTCTGATACAGAAGTTTCTGATGCTCCTGTCGACCCCTCAGAGTCACAGCCTACTGCTGTGGTTAATGAGACTGAAGCAGAGATCTCTGCCCCAGCGTCATTTGCCTTCGACACGACCGCTCCCAAGGCTGAGCTTGATGCTGACTTTATTAAAGAGCTTGAGAGTCGTATCGACGATTATCTCAGCGAGCAGTTGGCCAACATGTCAGAAGACTTAAAGTCTTGGTTGCGTGAACAAGTGGCCAACCGTTTTGATAACAAGTAACTGTTAATAAGTATTCAATAGGTAAAGCAGCAAACCGTTAAAGGTTATTCATGCAGCACTTTATAAATGGTATTGGCCATCACTTTACCAATGCCATTTACCCCCTCCAGCTCTTGCTGAGAGGCTCCTAACAGCTGTTGTAAGCCACCAAAGTGGTTTAACAAATCACGGCGACGTTTCTCCCCGAGTCCCGGAATAGCTTCTAACACTGAAGAAGAGCGACGCTTATCGCGCTTTTTACGGTGCGCGGTAATGGCAAAACGGTGCGCCTCATCGCGGATATTCATAATTAAATGCAGCGCTTTTGAGTCCATGGGCAAGTCCAACGGCTCATGGTCAATGAAGTGCAACACCTCAAGACCCGCCTTACGCCCCTCCCCTTTCGCCACCCCAATCAGCAAGGTGTCGTTTAAGATATCCAACTCAGTTAGCACATTTTTGGCCATATTAAGCTGACCTTTACCACCATCGATCAATAGAATGTCGGGCAAAGGGTGCTTCTTATAGCGACGGGTCAAAGCCTGAGCCATGGCTGCATAATCATCACCGTCTTGTACTCCATGAATGGCATACTGACGATAATCGCGTTTCCGCGCTCCACCCTGATCAAATACCACACAGCTGGCGATGGTCGCCTCTCCCATGGTATGCGAAATATCAAAACACTCAATTCTATCGATATTGGCTTGGGTGACCGGTTGTAGCACTTCTTTTAGCGCCCCAAAGCGGGCGTGCAACTCTAGGTAGTCACCAAGTTTGGTCTTCAAGGCATTATTAGCGTTCAATTTCGCCAAATCTAACCACTCGGCTCGGTGTTCACGCACATTGGTCTTAATGACCGTCTTACTCTCAAAATGGGTGCTTAACGCTTCTTGCAGCGCCTGCTGATCCGGCAGCTCGTGACTGATGATAATCTCTGGCGGTAAGTCATCGGTAACTTGGAAATAAAAGGAGGTAATAAACGCCGATAAGTTACTGCTGATAGGCTCACTGCTATCGACGTCAGGGAAATAGTTTTTACCGCCCAATACGCGCCCGCCACGCACAGTGAGCACATTAACACAGGTCATCCCTGCCTGACTGGCAATAGAGATAACATCTGCCTCACCCTTCACGGTATAGACCGCTTGACGAGACTGTACCTCACGTAGCATGGACAGTTGGTCGCGATAAAAAGCCGCTTTTTCAAACTCTAACTCTTCAGCGGCGTCTTCCATTTTGTCAATTAAAGCAGAATGAATGTCACTGGAGTCGCCTTTTAAAAAACGGATGGTATTTTGTACATCCTCGGCATACTCTTCAGGCGATACCAAACCCACACAGGGTGCTCGGCAACGCTTAATCTGATACTCGAGACACGGCCGCTTGCGTTGGCGAAAGAAGGTGTTGGTACACTGGCGCATCTGAAACATCTTTTGCATTAAGGTTAAGGTTTCTTTGGCCGCATGCGCTGAAGGAAAGGGACCAAAGAATTTGCCTTTTTGATGCTTGGCTTTACCTCGTCCATACGCCAATCTAGGATAAGGCTGATCGGCTGAGATAAAGACGTACAAATACGACTTATCATCACGTAACAGGACGTTATAAGGCGGACGGTGCTCTTTAATTAGGTTTTGTTCTAGTAGCAGTGCTTCGGTTTCACTGCGGGTAATAATGGTCTCAATATTGTGAATACGCGAAACCAAAGCGCGAGTTTTTGGGTGATCGATGGTCTTAGCAAAGTAGCTATTGACTCGATTTTTTAGCGATTTTGCTTTACCCACGTATAAGATATCGCCATTTTTACCCAGCATTTTATATACGCCTGGCAAATTAGGCATGCGCTTAATCAAATGCTTAAGCCGGGCTTGTTTATCATCCGCGGCCATCGTTGTCGACTTATTCACCATAACTCACAAAACCAAAAAATATTTAAGATATCTTTATTTATGGGGCTTTGAAACCTTTATTGCAAGCCTATTACGGGCTGAGTCATTTTATCAATCTCTAGTATTATTCCTTTAATAACCCGTCTATCTACTCTCCTCAAATCCTGCCTAATTTTCTTAAAACCATCTTATTAAATTTTTATGAAGACAATTTCTGAGTCATTGGCGTTAATGAATGCGGATAGGCAACTGAAGCAGTATCGTTATCTTTTAAACTAAACAACATAATGATGCCGCCAATAATGGCCGCCAGCCCGAATACAATTAACGCGATCGCTAGTACTTTTCTCATAAAACTCTCCTGCTGTCTAAATTAACAATTGTTTCAATTATTGATACCAAAAAATGAGACCTATTGTACGGACTACTTATGACTATGAATATTAGCCATAAAAAAAGCCGGCCCTAGGCCGACTTTTTTACTATTAACTCAAATCTTATTTCAGACGCTAATTACTATTTAAGGTCTTACTTAAGATTTTGCGTTAGATCTTACTTAACAGTTCAGTTAACTAACAGCAGAGATTAGTGTCTAAAGCTTGGCATCAAGGCTGGAATACCTGGTAGCATACCCACCATCGCCATCACCACGGTCAATAGCACAAACATACCGGCTGGAATGATCCAACGACTCATTTTGCTCAGACCCGCACTACGCTCTTTAGAGCCAATCAGACCCATGTTGTCTAGTAGCATGGTTAATGACCAACCAAAGGCTGGGTTCACAAGCGCTGAAGCGAATACTACAATGGCCGCTGACTGCGTGGTTTTACCTTCACGAGTCATCTCCATACCCGCTTCAAGTAGAGGAATAAATACCCCCACAATAAGCGCCACACACATCACAGGCTCCCAAATGGCCAAGTCCATAGGATAACCCCAGATTGCTGCAACCACACACAGTAGAGCAGTTAAGATAGCACCTGCAGGGATAGGTCGTTTGGCAATCGCTGCTGGAACGATATAGGTACCCCAAGATGACGTAAAGTTTGCGCCGCCCAGTACAGAGCCCACAACCTGACGAATTGAAGCACTGGTCATGGTATCGTCGATATCCATAATTACTTTTTCAGTACGCTTTGGATAACTGATCTTCTGGAAAACCTGATGACCTAAGAAGTCTGGTGACCACATAGCCACAGCCAATACCGCAAAAGGCAACACCACCATAAAGCTTTCTAAGTTGGGTAGACCTAACATCCAACCGGTGTTCTCACCCCACCAATACATAGGGCTCATGTGCGGCATACCAGGGGCAGTCTCAAAAGCAAAAGGCGCGCCCAATAAGAAGGCCGTCGCTCCGCCTAAGAAGCAGCTCAATGGCACCGCCAACCAGCGCTTATTGTAGTTCTCTAAAATGGCGTATAAAACAATAGTACCTAAGATCACAATGAAAGCGATGTGGGGCATATTGATGTCTTTCGACCAGTTAAGCAGCTTGGTCACCTGAGAGGTGGTCCCAATAAAGCCCAGATAGAGCAGCAGACCACCACAGACCCCTTTACTGGTCAGCTCTGCCAGCAAGCTCCCCCCTTTACTAATAGCCAGAAGCATCCCGAACAGACCAATTAATAAACCAAAGGCCATAGGGTGACCACCCGCCAAAACTACGATCGGAATCAGCGGAATTAAGGGACCATGGGTACCGGCTAAGTTGGCAGTAGGCAATAGAAAACCGGAGAATAAAATAACGAAGAATGAGACGATCAATAGCTCATAACGCACGTTTTCTAGAATAAAGGCATCGCCTAAGTTTAAGGCGCCCGCAAAAGTCGCTGCAATAGCACCCACCATAACTACTTTACCAATGGTGGCGGCTAAAGCTGGAATGGCATCTTCATATTCAAAACGATAGTCACGGAATGGGAGGTTAGGCTTCCAGCGCTTGGGCTGCATGATTTGTAGTTCATGATTCAGATAAGCATCACGATTGGGGAAACTAGAGCTGGGTTTATGCAGCTGTTCATAGCTCCCTGATAAAGCAATGTCTTCCTCTAGAGGGGCCCCGCCAGAATTAGGTAATGAGTCATTACTCATAGTATCTCCTTATACAATAAATGCTTCCTTGGTGACAGGATTGTTTAATAAAACCACACGGTTTATAGGGGTTGTAATAAATATGACTGAGTATTGTAGTCTAACTGGATAAAGAATACGAGCACATTTTACGGCTAACCCCCTGATTTATTTCAATATAGTCGATTATAGAAATCGAAAAACCCCCAATCTCTTCAGATTGAGGGTTTTTCCTGATAACGGTTAGATTACCAGCTCTTTTTGGTATACAACTAATTAATGCTTTAACCTAGTATTAGGATCAGCTTAGATGCCTGGTGCAGTTTCAACTGCTTCTGGAACGCCCGCGTCAGTTTTGCTCTGAACACCTTCACGGCGTAAAGATAACTTTTCGCGAATACGTGCAGATTTACCAGAACGCTCACGTAAGTAGTATAGTTTCGCACGACGTACAGCACCACGACGTTTCACTTCGATGCTATGAATAATTGGTGAGTGTAACTGGAAAGCACGCTCAACACCGATACCGCTTGAGATTTTACGAACGGTAAAGGCAGAGTTAAGACCACGGTTACGCTTAGCGATTACCACGCCTTCAAAAGCCTGTAAACGCTCACGCTCACCTTCACGTACTTTTACTTGAACTACTACAGTATCACCAGCAGAGAAGTTAGGACGCTCAAGTAGTTGTGAATTTTCAACTGCTTGTACTAATGGATGTACATTACTCATGAGATTGCTCCTCACATGGGACGGCATAGGCTGAAAGTCGCATACCACCCGTTTATAATAATAACCCCTTGCACTCAATAACGAGTTTAAAGGAGAAACAGGAATAAGAAATCGGTTTTGACTGCTATCGATATTGAACCAATAGCACTAATGCTCTTAAGGTGACTTAGGGTCACTGCAATAAAGACCATCAGTTAGAATCTGAATATAAATAAAATAATAAAGTTAACCGCAAATAAAGCGCTGTCAGGTCTATCCCCTGTCTACTTTATTTCGTCCTTAACTTTTTTGAGCAAGCGGGCCTGCTCTGCATTCGGGGTAAATTGTTGCCACAAGTCAGGGCGTCTTTGCTTGGTGCGCTTAACTTGCTCAACAAAACGCCACTTTGCGATATTGGCATGGTGACCAGAAAGTAGCACTTCTGGCACGGTCAAACCTTCAAATTCATGAGGCTTGGTGTAGTGTGGACAATCTAGCAATCCTTCAACAAAGGAGTCTTGCTCAGCGGATTTGGCATCCCCCATCACATCGGGTAGCCTGCGAATCACACTGTCCATCAATACCATCGCGGGTAGCTCACCGCCGGTTAATACAAAGTCTCCTATTGAGATCTCCATATCAACGTAACGCTGCAATAGTCGCTCATCAATGCCTTCATAACGACCACATAGCAAGATCATTGCGTCATATTGACGTAATGCCATTACCGCGGTTTCATTTAAGGTGTCACCTTGCGGAGACAAATAAATAACAGGGCAATGCGCTGAGTCTGTGGCACAGCCATGTTGGCTGGCTTGCGACTTGGCATACTCAATGGCTTTGGCCAAAGGTTCTGCCATCATCACCATACCGGGACCGCCACCAAAGGGACGCTCATCTATACGGCGATAATTGTCTGTCGTGAAATCACGAGGATTTATGCACTCGATAGTAACTTGCTTATTTTGAACGGCCCTACCAGTAATGCCAAACTCGCTAACAGCGGTAAACATTTCAGGCAGAATGGTGATGACTGCAAAATACATTAGGTCACCTCCAAATAACGCCAAAATAGTGACAGTTGATTAAAAATAAAAAACGCTAATTTCAATCGCAAACTTAAAAGCCTAAGGTATCTCATGCTTAAAGTGGCTAATTAAAAATCACGCTCCCAATCTACAATCATCTGTCCAGCAGCCAAATCGACCACATCGACAGTTTGCTTGTGCCAAGGAATCATTCGAGGCTCATCATCAATACTGTCTTTACTAGGCACTACCTTCATGATCGGGTGTGCACCGGTTTCAAACAGCTCTTTGATAGTGCCCAAACATTCCTGCTGCTTATTAATAACACTTAAGCCAACCAAATCAGACCAGTAGTACTCGTCTTCTTCAGTCTCAGGTAAGCTGTCTTTATCAATCCAAATGCTAACGCCATTCATGGTTTCAGCAATGTTGCGATCAGGTACCTGCTCAAATTGAGCCACAATACCAGACCCTTGCTTACGCCAGTCTGTAACGGTCAGTGGTTTGAACCCTGTCGCCGTCTTCATCCACCAAGGGGAGTAACTAAAGATAGCTTCTCGTTCCTCAGTTTCGCTAAAAACCCATAACCAGCCTTTAATGCCGTATGGTTTTTTTAGCTGTCCTATTTTCATAAGACTGTCAGCGTTTGGTGTTGTCATAAGACTTGCTCAGCCACAATTAATAAAAAAACAATTACTCAAAACTGCAGTGCAATGAGATACTATCCCATTGCAAAACAAATTATGTCTTAAGCAGTTACTTCTTCAGTTGCAGGCTTATAACCTTTCGCTAATGCTTTAACGCGCTCTGAAGGCTGTGCACCTTTTTCGATCCAAGCATTATAAGCATCCATATCTAGACGTAGTTCAGTTTCCTGACCTTTCGCTAGTGGGTTATAAAAACCTAGATTTTCGATGTAACGGCCATCGCGTGAACGACGCTGATCTGCTACAACAACTTGATAGAATGGGCGTTTTTTGGCACCGCCCCGTGCTAAACGAATAACAACCATTTGAGTTCTCTCTTCCGTAGGTATACCAAAAAGGGCATAATTATATCAGAATACTAATGACTTGGAAACCTTTTACTTAATTAAAACTGTAACTATCATTATACTATAAGCGATGTCCCAATGAACAAAGCCTCTACTCGCCCTCTCTTCTCTCGGTTCGGTTCAAGACCGTATTCAAACACTTGGCAGACGACGCTTGCCGTGATGCTGATGGTCATGATTAGTGTCGTGGTATCGATCTGGTTTTTCTGGCGAAGTTTGTACTTACCAGAGTTAAAAAACCATGCCCGCTACCTAACCACAGAGCTTAAGTTGGTCACTGCCACTCGAGAGCACTGGGGAGAAAATGAAGAGGTCAGACAATGGATTCTTGCTAATAATCATATTGAGGTCGTAGAAGATCCCAGTCAGTTCCCTGATGTTTCAGATAAAGCTGTGGTGGGTTTCTTTACCGATGTTATTCAGCAAGAAATCAGCCAACAGCTGGGCCGTGAAAGTGTGGTCTACTTTAAGTTCAAACCCACTCCACAGCTCTGGGTTCAGGATACAGCATCACCAGAGTTTTGGATACGTGAACCTGTTATATTTTATGCTCAGTATAGCCCAAGTTCACTTGTTTTTTTCTTATTGGGTATCCCGCTATTTACTTTACTAACCATTTTATTATTGGTGCGTCAATTAAACCGTCCTCTACGTAAGCTACAACAAGCGGCCACCAACTATATCCGTTTGGGTACCGCCACTACCCTGCCTACCAACTCAGGCACCACCGAAATTCGCCGCGTTAACATGGCCTTTAATCGGCTATTTAGCACCTTAAGTCAGGCGCAAAAAGAACGTACTATTATGCTCGCTGGTATTTCACATGACCTACGTACCCCGTTAACCCGTATGCGTTTAACTGCTGAAATGCTGCCCGATGAGTTTTTCCGCGAAGGGCTTATCTATGATATTGAAGACATGGATGCCATATTAGAGCAGTTTATCTCCTTTATGAAAGATGGTTCAGATGAGGCGGTGAGCTTAACCAATCTAGACAATATTTTTCGCGAAGTGATGGTGCAATTTGCGCCGTTAGAATTTATTTATCAAACCGATGGGCTGCGAGAGGTTGCGGTGCGTCCTTTGTCCATTAAACGCCTTATTATCAACCTAATTGTTAACGCTCAGCGTTACGGAAAGCCGCCTATTTATCTTACTGCAACCATCACCCCCACTTTCAACTCACAGGAAGTTGATCCTGATGATGAAACTTCAGTATCGACGCCAGGCATGGTACGAAAGGCCAAAGAGCAGCTTATCATCTGTGTTCGTGATTGTGGCCCAGGGGTAGCCAACGACCAGTTAGAACGCATTATGCAGCCTTTTGAGCGTGGAGAGTCGGCTCGCACCACCCAAGGTAGCGGATTAGGTTTAGCCATCGTACAACGCATCACGGGGCTACATCATGGTACCGTTGAAGCCATCAACCACCCTGAAGGCGGATTGCAGGTCTGTGTTCGAATTCCTTTAGTCTCTCAGTCTCAGCCTGACTTACAAGATGGGGACGCAGAGGGTAACAATGAAGATTAACTTGAAGCGGTGAACGCCCTATTTCACCCCTCAACCAGGCTCCGTTATCGTTTGTCTCGTCCTGAAATAC
>NZ_DGDC01000020.1:0-96111 GCF_002385225.1 Psychrobacter sp. UBA3962
AAATTGAGGACACGCCCTAAGCAAAACAACTCATCTTTCTTGATGAGCTTCTATTGTCTAATTTTATCCCTTTTTTGTACAAGTGCGTTAAGCAATGACTTACTTGCTTACTCAGGTCGCTTGTGCTTTTTTTTGTTAATCTTTTGGAGGATTAATTATGAGTATGATGTCAGAGTTTAAAGAGTTTGCCCTAAAGGGTAATGTTATGGATTTAGCAGTGGGTGTGATCATTGGTGGTGCATTCTCAGGTATCACTAACTCTTTAGTTGAAGATGTGATCATGCCAATCGTTGCTTTCATCGCTGGCGGTGAGATTAACTTTAAGAACATGTTCATTTTATTAGGCGATGCTCCAGAAGGTGTTGCCATGACTTATGATGCCTTAAAAGAAGCAGGTGTTCCTTTACTGGCTTACGGTAGCTTCATTACTGTACTTATCAACTTCTTAATCTTAGCCTTTATTATCTTCATGATGGTGAAAGGTATGAACAAAATGCGTCGTAACAGCGATGTGGAAGAAGTGGTTGAAGAGACCCCATCAGAAGAAGTTTTATTGCTTCGTGAAATTAGCCAAAAGCTAAGCAAGTAACTCTTAATATAGTAACTATTAATACAGCAACTACTTAAAGCCGTAAATCGCAATATAGTAACTGTATTAGCTAAAAGAAAATAAAAAAAGAGACTATCTAAGGTAGTCTCTTTTTTATTTGCTAAATTTTATGCTTATTCTCTATTCATTATTATGCGTTACGAGTTAGGTTGAGGCTGACAATTCGGACAGAAAGTACTGGCGCGACCAGTGATGGTTACCTTCTCAATAGGAGTGTCGCAGGTAGGGCAGGGCATTTTGTGTTTGCCATATACCAATAAGGTCTGCTGGAAATAACCCGTTATGCCGCTGGCCACAGTAAAGTCTTTTAAAGTCGAACCCCCTTGGGTGATGGCTCTTTTAAGGATTGCTCGAATATGATCCGCAAGCTCAGATAACTGGGATCTAGTTAGCTTATGGGCAGGCGTACTGGGATGAATACCTGACATAAACAGACTTTCAGTAGCATAAATATTGCCCACTCCTACCACAACCACTTGATCCATTATTACCGCTTTAATCGGGCGGCTGATTGGCTTTAAGGGTGGTTTATTGAGTTTATTGCGAGCTTTGTTTTCAGAGATACGATGGATTTTATCGTATAAATAGTCTCCTGAGAACTCTGCATCTAACGGCTCTGCTCCCAAGTGAGCCAACAGCTTTTGTTCATAATCGTCTAACCACAAAATAGCCCCAAAACGGCGGGGGTCATGGTAGTGTAGCTGAATGGAGGTTTCTGAGGCATGATCACTGTCGTACTGCATAATCAGATGGTCATGCTTACGCTTGTCTGTGCCCGTAGGGAATTGCTGCAAACTACCTGACATGCCCAAATGAATGATTAAGGCCTTAGTTGGTGGCTGCGTGATAGTGGCTTCAGTTATGCCAGATTGCATATTTCTTTTAAAATGCAAAATTAAATACTTCGCTCGGCGCTGAATATTATCTAACACATAGCCTTGCAGGCTATCAATATCCTCGGGGACCTGCCAACGTAGCTTGGGCTGAAAGACCTCAACAGTCGCTATTTTTTTATTAAGTAGCGGCTTTAAACTGGTCTTAGTGGTTTCGACTTCAGGTAACTCAGGCATAATTAGACAGCTCTTCTTGCATGTAAGATACCCGGTTGCTGTTCAAGCTTAGCCAGCAATTTTGATAACTGTGATAAACCGGTCACCTCGAGGCGAAACTTAAGGTGGGCCACATTATCATCGTCACTATTGGTATCTACGCCGCGAATGTTAACATCTTCTTTATCGATAACTTGGGTTAGGTCGCGAAGTAAGCCTCTTCTGTCATAAGCCTCAATAATGATTTCAACAGGCTGATAACTGGTCTGCTGTGAGACCCAAGAGGCCGAAATTTCACGTTCAGGTTCCCGTTCAATTAAGCGGTTGTACTCTGCACAGCCTCGATTATGAATCGAGACCCCACTACTTTGAGTAATAAAACCTGCGATAGGCTCACCGTAGACTGGCTGACAGCAATTGGCAAACCGAGTTTCTATATTATCTAGGCCATCAATATTAATCTTATAAGCGTCGAGTTTCCCTGTGACTTTGGGATGCACGCTTGGGGTATATTCTTGCTCTTCCTTATCAGTGACTAGATCAAGCTCTCGAGAGATATGCCCTGTCAGCTGATGAAGGCCGATTTCACCGGTGACTAAACCTACTAAGATATCGTCGGCAGAGTTCACATTAAAATGTTTAACGTAGTCTTTTAAATTAATGCTATTAGGATGGACCGATAAGCGGCCCAACTCTTTTGCTAGCATCTGTTTACCGATCTCTAAGTTTTTATCTCGGTCTTGCTTATTAAACCATTGACGTAGTTTTGAGCGGGCACGTGAAGTTTGAATGTAGCCCAAGGAAGGCACCAACCAATCCCGGTTGGGTTCCCGCGATGATTTGGTGATAATTTCAACCTGTTCCCCAGTTTTTAATTGATAGGTGAGGGGGACATAACGTTGGTTTACGCGCGCTGCTTGAGCCCGGTTGCCTACTTGAGTATGCACATAGTAAGCAAAGTCTAAAACAGTGGCACCTTTAGGCAGCTCGGTAATGTCTCCATCACGGCTAAACACGTAGATGTGCTCTAATTCGCCAAAGTCTACCAGTTGTTCTTCGTCTTCTTCTAAATCAAACTCATCAATGATGCCTTCGGGTGATAAGTTTTTATTGGTGCTATCACTGCCTGCCAATAATAACTGGCGTAAAGAGTTAATTTTCTGATTAAGGTAAGTGTCCTGCTTGTTTTTACCACCTTCTTTGTAATTAACGTGAGCACACATACCCAGCTCAGCTTCAAAGTGCATCTGATGGGTACGAATCTGAATTTCTAAAGATTTATTTTCAGCAATAACTGCAGTATGTAATGAGCGATAGCCATTGGCTTTAGGGTTGGTGATATAGTCGTCAAATTGTTCTGGAATATGACGCCACATACCATGGACAAGACCTAAAGTGTGATAACACTCAGCTTGGGTATCGACCAATACCCGCAGAGCTCGAATGTCATATAGCTGATCAAATGATAAGCCCTTTAGCTTCATCTTGCGGTAGATAGAGTAGATGTGCTTAACCCGCCCAGAGACTTCCCCTTTAATGCCGGCGTCTGCCAACGCTGCTTCGAGTTGGGCTTGTACCCGCTCGATATATTCTTCTCGCTCACTACGCTTTTCGGACAACAGTTTGGCAATTTCTTTATAGCGATCAGGGGCCAGATAGCGAAATGCCAGATCTTCTAATTCCCATTTAATCTGAGCAATACCCAAACGGTGCGCTAAAGGGGCATAAATAGTCATGACTTCACGGGCCACACGCTGCCTACGCTCTTCACTGGCGTAAGAGAGCTCGCGCATGGCGAAGGTACGCTCCGCCAGCTTGATCAGCACCACACGTACGTCATTGGTCATAGAGATCAGCATGCTGTAAATATTTGACAGCTGCTCGCGCTGATTATTAGCGAAATGGTCTTCTAATCGTTTGTTGCTCTCGATGGTTTCAGATAACTGACCCAGAGCTAAGGCATCTTTAACCAGTTTAGCCACTTCACTGCCGAAGGCTTCTTCGATACGCTCATTAGAAATCAGATTGGTACGCGCCGCACGATACAGCATAGCAGCTGTTAACGCATCTTCATCTTGGTATAGATAAGTAAGAATATCGGTCATACCAATGCCAGTCATATAGGCACTAGAACGATTGTCCTCAGTCTCTAAGCTAGACTTTCTACCCACCATTTCACAGGCTTTTGCTAAATCTGGTAGCTCAGGAATATTCACCCGATTAGAAACCGCTTTTAGCCAAGCGGGTAAGTCAATAATGGTATTTTCCGCTAAGACCTTATCTTTGTCTGGCTCATCGGTAGGGCTGGATTTATTATCAGAATCGGAAGTAGAGACAGTATTGTGAGAGTAGGTTAAGGTATCAAGTTTCACCCGCTCAACCAATGCGGCATCATTAAGAGGCAGGAAATCCGCTTCAATAGAGCGGTCCATAGCAGTGGTGAGCTTGGAGATGGCCAGTTGTTTCTTTAAATCTTCATTCAGCAAATTAAAGGAGTCACCAGCGCCCGGTTTATAATAACCATGTTGCTGCTGAGCAATCATTTGCGCAGCTAGGGAGGCACTGTCTTCAGTTGTTGTTTGACCATCAATAAGGGGTAACCCTTCGCGAACTTTTACCAAGTATTCCTCCCTTAACATAAGTTAGACAGGTTTAAGTTAACAGCTTAAACCGGGTCTTATATTATGCTGTATGTTATTACTTAACTATGGTTTATTATTATCTTATCTATTAAAAATATTTCAAGTTCCGCTCTGTGAACAGTTGTGAACCAAAGTAAACCTTGGTCCTATCAATTATATTTTATAAGTATTGTATAGTAAGTAATCAAAATCCTTTTATACCATAGTGAGCTGACTTAACCCTTATATTTCATATGAAGACCTAAGGCTTAGAGAATGTAAGGGTCAATAGGCTCGCTATAGTTTACAGTTAATCCGTTTTGAATTAATCCGACTCCACTTTTTCAAAGCGGGCAATGGACTCAACGTGACCGGTGTGACAGAACATATCCATAACGCCAGCATCTGTTAGACGGTAGCCTTGTTCAATCAAAGCTTTAGTGTCACGAGCCAGCGTGGCAGGGTTACAAGAGACATAGACAATGCGTGAGGCATTAAAGCGAGGTAGATACTGCATCACCTCCCAGGCTCCTGAGCGAGGCGGGTCAATTAAAATGGCATCAAAGCCTTGCTGCGCCCACGGCTGCTCACTAAAGTCTTGGGTCAAATCTTGATTATAAAATTCAGTATTGCTGATGCCGTTACGCTTGGCATTATCTGCAGCGCGGGCTGTCATGGCGTCTGAGCCTTCCACCCCAATGGCCAGACCTTGAGTGCCGTCTTCACCCCCAACTAAGCGGGCTAAAGGTAAGCTGAAATTCCCCAGACCACTAAATAAATCCAGTACACGCTCACCAGGCTTTAAGTCTAGGAGGTCACAGGCCAATTTGGTCATCTTGCGGTTGACCGATAAGTTTACTTGAGTAAAGTCGGTGGGAATAAACTCATAAGTTAAGTTAAATTCAGGCAGTTGATAATACAAACGACCAAACTGCTGCGTTAAGTCATCGGTGTCATGTAAGGCAATACGCTCGATACTGTCTGGGCCTTTTGATTGCAAGTAAAGCTGCCAGTTACGGGCTTTAAAGAAGGTTTTTAGCTTCTCGATATCAGATTCAGATAGTGGTTCAAGGTGACGCAAAATAAGGGCCACAGGCTGGTCGCCATCTGCCAGTTCTGATATCGCTTCGCCCATTGCTAGCTCAATTTGAGCAATATGTGAGCGTGCTTCAAGTGAGCTGATCAAAGTCTTTAAGTTCTCAAGCTCAAAGCCAATACGCTCATCTAGAATATGACACTCATTTAACTCAGCCAGGAAGTTACTGTTACGCTCACGAAAGCCTACTAAAGCCGTATCCTTTTTGGCCACATAACGAACCCCCATACGCGCTTTGGTGCGATAGCCTAAACGGTCTGCCACCACAGGCTCTAGCCAATTGTCAGGTTGAACGTCGGCTTGGTGTTGTAACAGTTCTGCCAGCACAGTTTGTTTAAAGGCTATCTGACCATCAGGCTGCCAATGTTGTAGGCTACAACCACCACATACCCCAAAGTGTGGACAAGGAGGGGTTTGACGTTCTGGGTGAGCATTTTCAATCAGCTCAACCGCATCTCCTTCTTCGAAGCTTTTACGGCTATTGGTTAGGCGTACAGTAACGGATTCGTTAGGCAAGGCAAAGCTGACAAATACTTTTTTGCCATGTTTTTCTTCAATATGACCTTGGTCAACACCAAACTCATTGCCATAAATAGCCACACCTCGACCATCATGAGATAAGCCATCAATTTTAAAAGGGAGCGGCGCAGCGTCTTTTAAGCGGCGGCGCACTCTTGAGCTGGGCTTAGAAAGCTTCTTGCTTGGGGCTGCCGCTAAAGAAGCATTGTCAGTGTGACTGTCAGTTGGAGAAGGGGTGTTGTTTGTATTATCGGTGGGCTGCATAAACCTGCCTGTTTGTTAAATGTGCCAGAAATTAAGAGTAAATATGAGTGAGATTTTAACACATAAAGCCCTTGGCCGAGACTGAAGCGTTAGCAATAACTGCTTTAAAACTGATTAAAAGACGGAGTAAATCTATTAAGGTATCGGAATTTGGGATTAAATCAGTGAAATAGAAGTGGTACAGGGAGGAGTGTTTTAGCTATGCCTCTTGAAAGTGATTAATGAGAGACCGGCCAATACGCTAAAAAGTCCTGATGCCGAATACTGTTATCCTCTTCAAGTTTGTTTTGCAAAAAGTCGCGAGTTTGATCTTGCCAAGTGTCAAAGTCAGCTGAAGAGAGGCTGCCTGTCAAACGCATCCAACGTAGGTAGATTAGCCAAGTATTGAGGACATCTGACTCGCAGTAAATGGCAAGCTCGTGCCACTGCTGCTGTGCCACCATATTGCCAACTTGACTGCCATCAAGCTCACGCTTACCAGGCAAACCATATAAATTAGCCACGATGGTCATGGCTTCACGGCGACTGCTGCCATACTGACTGAATCGATCCATTAAATCCAAATGCCGAGTATGAAAGCGATTAACGTAATTATCATAGCGCATGGCAGTAATGCGGTTGCCTTCTTCAAACAGTAAAGGAACGCTTAGATCGTATAACATTGCTCGGTAAATCAATACTGGGATGTCAAATCCTGACCCGTTCCAACTGACCAATTGCGGTAAAGTATTAAGGTCTTTAAAAGCACGGAAGAAGGTAGATATAATTTCTTTTTCACTAAGCGTTTCAGCCGTTAGAGAAAATAGGGAGAGCTGACCGTCTTTCAAATAAAACACAGAGATACACACAATCTTATGTAGCGGGAGACGCATAAAGTCATCCCCAGACTCTTGAATACGTAGACTGGTTAAAGCGGTCAGCGCATCCTCATCATTAAGGTTAACCAACTGAGGATAAACCCGACGCGCGCCGTCAATATCGCCGATGGTTTCAATGTCGAATACCAAGACAGGTTGTTTTGAAAAATCAGTCATAGCGTATCTGCTGTGTTTTTAGGATTAATAACTCAGTATCGAAAGTAAATGGCAACGGCAAGCTCGCTGCTAGTGCTATTAACTTTCTTATTTTTTATATCGTTGCAAAGCGATTATTCAGCAGTGAATAAGCCGGTAGATAGATATCTATCACCACGATCGCAAACGATAAAGGCGATGACCGCGTCTGGCTGTGTATCTTTGATCTCTTTGGCCACTTGAATAGCGGCCCAAGCGGCGGCTCCTGAAGAGACGCCTGCTAAAATACCTTCAGTACGGGCCAATTTACGCATATAAACCTCTGCCGTATATTGGCTAATGTCCATAGTACGGTCAATAACAGCTGGATCATAAATCTCTGGTTTGTACTCTTCAGGCCAGCGGCGAATACCAGCAATAGAGGACTCATCATCAGGCTGCAGACCAATAACTTGTATGTCGGGGTTTTGCTCTTTTAAGTATTTACCAGTCCCAGAGATGGTTCCTGTTGTACCCATGGAGCTGATGAAGTGAGTGATACGACCGCCAGTCTGACGCCATAACTCAGGACCTGTTGTCTCGTAATGGGCGGCACTGTTATCAGGATTGGCGAACTGATTTAGCACAATGCCTTTGCCTTCAGCTTGTAGCTGTAAAGCCTGATCACGAGCCGCCTCAATACCTTCATCTACTTCAATTAAAGTGGCTCCATAAGCGGCCATAGCATCTTTGCGCTCTTGGGTAGAGTTGGTGGGCATTAACAGAATCATATTGTAGCCGCGCATGGCCGCGACCATAGCCAAGGCAATGCCAGTATTGCCACTGGTGGCCTCAATTAGCGTATCACCTGGTTTGATTTGGCCTCGCTTTTCGGCTTGATGAATCATGTTAAAGGCTGGACGATCCTTAACTGAGCTGGCTGGGTTGTTGCCTTCTAACTTAGCCAAAACTTGTACCTGAGTGTCAACGCCTTCAAGCTGAGGTAAACGCTGTAGAGATACCAAAGGGGTGTTGCCTACGCAGTTTGACAAGGTTGTGACTTGATCGAAGAAGTTCACAGGGGTTTGAGTCGAATTTGACATAAAGAGCCTCAGTACAAGTTATCAATAGTATTATAAGAAGTATAAATGTAAAAGATTATACCATTTTGAGCCCTATCAGGTTATCTGCAATACGTTAAAACCTGTTACACTTATTGTGGCTTCGGCTTATATATAGCTGAGCGTTTATTTGCTTTTATTTGGCTCTAATCTATTGTGGCCTTAATGCCTTTAAATAAAGTCTATTTCTCATGCGAAAAAAAATAATTGATTTTAGTAGTGCGTATGCACAGCTCATCTTACTGGTGTTTTTGCCCATTGTTATATTGGCAGCCGTAGGGGCTTATTTGGTAGAAAGAGAATCGAGTAAAGCCATTAAGTCTGAGCAGCGCACTTTGGCCACAGCAGCATTAATACGCTATGAGCCCATGGTAAAGCAGCTACTGCCTGTGATCCTAAACAACCAAAATGAGGCTCAAGACAGCTTACCCAGCGAGGCCTTACCCGAAAGTTTGGAGCAAAGCGAATCTGCCTCGACAATCAGTGGCAACGATGAAGTTACCCAAGATTCAAGCTCTCAAGTGGCCAATATGTCATTGCCTGAAGAACTTCAAGGTGTTGACGGTAGCATTGGCAGTGAGGAGCTAGAAAGAAACCTTAAGTCTTTAGATGATATACAAAAGCGAATTAGCTATATCTTATCGTCAATGAATAATAATCAGCACATCCAGCGGGTGGCTATTGTTGATGAAAATGGTAAGGCTTTGGCTTCTTCCGGGGACCAAAATATTGAGACTTGGATTAAGGTTAGTCCACAAAAATTAGTTGATACAACGGCTGTTGATCAACAAGAGTTTGTGTCAGGTATTCCCACCGAGATTGGGACAGCCTACGGTTACCTACTGGGAAGCTATGAGGGCACAAAGTATTGGTTGTTCGTTGATATGGACAATGAGCCGTTGACCATAGCTCAGCTAAAGGTTTGGTTGGGATTGGGGATTACCGGTCTATTTACCTTGCTTATGCTGCTACTAAGCCTGAATACTTATGCTAAGAGCTGGATTGCGCCTATTTATGACTTACGACTGCATTTACAGCAAATCACTCCAGAAAACATGTATTTGCCGGTAAACATCGAATCCACGGGTGAATTAAATTTATTACAACAGGATTTGCTCAAGACTTTTAGACGGCTATATGGAGACTTTCAGGAGCTAAAGGATCACTCTGACCAGACCGAAGACGATCTACGCGATGCTTTTGATGAAATGGAGATGCAAAACATCTTTATTCGAGAAGCCCGTGACCAGGCCATCTCTAGTAGCCAAGCCAAGTCTGCCTTCTTAGCCAATATTAGCCATGAGTTACGCACCCCTTTAAATAGTATTGATGGCTTTATTAACCTTCTGGCGCGGCATGGGAATCTAACTGCCGAGCAAGACTTATATGTGCAGACCATCCGTAAATCTTCTGCCCACTTATTGGCTCTAGTCAATGATGTTTTAGACTTCTCAAAAATTGAAGCCGGTAAACTGGTGCTAGATAAGCATGAATTTAGTTTGTACTCAGCCATTTATGACGTGATGGATATGTTGTCGCCGTTGGCTGCTGAAAAAGGGCTGCGGATGGCGGTTATGTACTATAACGATGTGCCCAGCACCATCATTGGTGATGCCTTGAGAGTTAAGCAAGTACTGACCAACTTGGTAGGTAACGCCATTAAATTTACCGATGTGGGTGAAGTTGTGGTCCGAGTGGGCATTGATGAGATTGAAGAGGCCACGGTGATTGAGAGAGACTCAGACACTGCTAAAAGTGCTGGAAAGGGTCAAATTTCAAGAGACAGTAATCCGCACAGTGGCAGCATGATTCACATTGCCATTCAAGACTCAGGCCAAGGATTGTCCGATAGTGCTAAGAGTCAACTATTTCAAAGTTTCAGCCAAGGCGATCCTTCGATTACTAGGCAGTATGGCGGTACCGGTTTAGGATTGGTCATTTCTAAGCAGTTGACCAAACTAATGGGCGGCAGTATTGGTTTTTATGATAATGATAAGGTCAATATAAATGGTCAGGGGTTATTGGCGGACTCCACCTTGCATACCAATGCCAATACGGGGCCAGTTCGTACCGGAGCCACTTTTTGGTTCACAATTCCAGCTCATATAGAAGTAGACCTGCCCGATGATATCGAGTTTGGAGCGACTCATGAGGATATGGAAGATGAAGACCAAATAAGGCTACCTGTACTGCGTCCTTTTGCCCAGTCATCGACAGTCGAAGATAAGCCTTTTGAGATGTTGGTATGGATAAACCATGCCCCAAGTATCCAAGTATTTATGGCGGCTACTCGTCCATTGAATATGAAGGTGACCATAGCCCGCTCGTTGGCAGGGGCTTTAGAGAAGCTAAAAGAAGGCGGTAATCGTTGGAATTGGGTGGTTATCGATGGGGGAGATAGTGAGGCCAGGGAAGATAGGGCTGCCCTGTTAAAGCAAATTAGGTTGCACTACCAAGGAAAGTTAGCCATTTATGGTTATCAAGTGGCTTTAGATGCGACCTTATTGGAGCGTTATAAGGCGACCGGACTTTATCAGCCTCTAGATAAGCGTCAGCTATATAGTATGCTAGACACACGGACCACCAATGTCTCAACTATGGTCGCTCCGCCAACTTGGCAGGGAATAACGATACTGGCGGTGGATGATCATCTACCAAACTTGTTGGTGCTTGACGCGTTACTTAGTGAGTTAGGAATTAAGGTTATTACCGCCAATAGTGGCTATGATGCAGTAGACATAATCAGTAAGCAGATTATGTATGATACCTACCATTATTCAGAGCTGTCCCAGATAGAAGGTGAAGCCAACTCTAACTCAGAAAAAGACAGTAAAAATACTAAAATTGATTTGGTATTTATGGATGTTCAAATGCCTAGAATGTCTGGCGATGAAGCCGCTAAAAAAATACGTCAATTAGAGGAAGAGGCTCAAAAAGAGCATTCAAACTATACCAAACGCTTGCCCATTATTGCGTTAACAGCGCATGGTTTAGCGGACGGCAAAGACAAGCTGATAGCCGCTGGTATCGATGATTATGTGGGCAAACCTATCAGTCGCCCGCAGCTGCTACAAATTCTACAGCGCTGGCTAGGGCGAGGCGGAGAGCCGGTCTCAAGTGCCTTAAAACAAAGTAAATCGGCGCAATCTGATGGTGCGTTGAAACAAAAGCAAGAGGATGCGGCGGCTTCTAGGACAGACAGTGGCGAGATGCCAGTAGTAGATTGGCGAGATGCTTTGATGCGATCGGCGAACAAGGCTGACTTGGCCAAGCAATTACTGCTGATGATGCAGGATTCTGTAAAAGATGAGCTAGTAGATTTACAAAAGGCTTGGGACAATAGAGACAGAGAGCAATTGGCACAAATCGCTCATCGGATACTGGGCGCAAGTCGCTACTCTGGTGTGCCCCAAATCCGTCAAGCCAGCCAAGATCTAGAGGACAAGTGTTTGCTAAACGTGCAGCATACTACGCCAGCACAGTTCAATATGTTAGAGGAATACTATACAGCGCTGGTTTCTAGCTTAAAAGTGTTGCAAGCCTTAGATTTAGATGCTTATATAACCAAACAAATGCAAGACAGTGATGAGAAAAATTTAAGTGAAAATGACATGACTTGGAAAATGATCTAAATTTATTGCCAGTTAACGGAACCCACCTCACTAATTAAGCCAAAAGAGAAAAGCTATGTCCTCCCTACTAACTAAGATTTACCACACAATTACGTTAAGTGAGACCAATGATATTTTGACTGTGACCTTAAATCGTCCAGATAAAAAAAATGCGATGAGTCTGCAAATGATGGCAGAGCTGATCAATGTCGCCAAAGCTCTAAAAAAAGACCGAGCCATAAGGGCTGTTATTATTAATGGAGAGGGCGATACTTTCTGTGCGGGCATTGACTTAGGCGATTTAAATAATCCAAAAAACGCCATTATGGGATTGTATGAGCTGCTAAAACCTACCCAAAGTATCTTCCAAAGAGTGTGTTTGATATGGCGTGAAGTCCCCATGCCGGTCATTATTACCACGCATGGTTACTGCATTGGGGCGGGCATGCAATTGGCCTTGGCGTGTGACTTTCGTATTACCACACCGGACTGTCAGTTTGCCATTATGGAGGCCAAGTGGGGCTTAGTGCCTGACATGGGATTGACTCAATCTGCTTTCCACGTTTTGCCGGTAGATACCCTAAAAGAGCTGACCATGACCGCCCGCTTGATATCAGCAAAAGAAGCCGAGCAGTTACATTTAGTCAGCCATGTAGATGATAGTCCTTATGAGAAAGCCCAAGCCTTGGCTGAAGAGATTGCCAGCCGTTCGCCAGATGCGGTATTGGCCAGTAAGCGAGTCATAAACCATATGACCAAACAAAGCTTTGGTGCTTTGTATCAAGAGAAGATGTGGCAACTTAAGCTTATGGGCGGCGGTAAAAACCGTAAGCTGGCGATTAAAAAAGCCAAGGACAGTGGCGTTCAGTTTTTAAAGCGTCAGTTTAGCTAGCCAGTATAGTGTGTGGATTTTTATTGTTAGTAGCCACTAAAAAACCACCACTAACCTTATTGTTTTATAGTTGAGTAAGCTTGCGTAATTTTGATTGACTAACCCTTATATAAGAGTACGCTTAGCTTATTAACTCCTCTTTTTTAATGAATAACCATGGTTAGTTACTCTAACCTGATTTAAAACAGCCAGTTTCTTTTCGGGGAGACTGGCTTTTAATCTTATTGGGTCTCTATATATTTTATGTCAAACAAACAAACGACTCCTGTTGATAAGCAGCCCATGCCGGTCGCTTGGATTATGATGCTAGGGCTCATTGTGGCTATTGGTCCGTTATCGATAGATATGTATCTACCAGCCTTGCCAACAATGGCCAAAGATTTTGGGGTGAGTACCGCTCAGATTTCAAACTCGGTGCCGGCGTATTTTGTGGGGTTAGTTTTCGGTCAGCTTATTTACGGGCCATTAAGTGACCGTGTTGGCCGAGTAAAGCCCCTTTACTTTGGTATGACGTTATATGTTATCGCCTCACTAATATGTGCCACCACAGACAGTCAATATGTGTTGTTTGCTGCCCGTACGCTGCAAGCCTTGGGAGCTTGTGTTGGTGCCGTGGTTACCCGGGCTGCCATTCGGGATACTATGCCACCGCGTCAAATGGCAAAAGCCTTCTCAATTATGGTGCTGGTCATGGGATTGGCGCCTATTTTAGCTCCGTCCTTGGGCGCTGCTTTTTTAAGGTTTTTTGACTGGCATGCTATTTTTTGGTTTTTAGCCGCTTTTGGGGTGTTAAACCTACTGCTGACCAAGTTCTTTTTTAAAGAGACTTTAACGGAAGAAAACCGCAGCATTCGCCCCTTAAATACCATATTGGCTCAATATCTAGATTTGTTGAAAGATCCATCTTTTGGCTATCCTGCTGTGGGCGCTGGACTGTTGATGGGTTCCATGTTCGTCTATATCAATGCTGCGCCAGAGTTACTGATGGATGGTTATGGGCTGACAGAAAGTCAATTTAGCCTTATATTTGGAATAAATGCCGCTGGATTTATTTTATTAACCCAAGTAAATCAGTTTTTGACCAACCGCTTTCGTCTTATTTCACTGCTGCGTTTTGGGGCCACACTACAGACGATAGCCGCGAGTTGTTTGCTATTTTTAGGTGTGGTTTATGGCTCAGAAGCTTGGTTGCCCTTGGTGCTGATCTGTATCTTCTTTTGTATTTCAGGTTTAGGGTTAACTCAGCCTAATGCTTCAGCGATTGCCTTAGCCTTTCAGAAGCATCGTGCTGGTATGGCCAGTGCCTTACAAGGCTCACTGATGTTCTGTGTGGGTATTTTTGGTGGACTTTTACTGAATCTATTTCCAGTCAATCCGGTATTCAAACTGGGAGCAACCATGACGATATTAATGGGGTTGGGTACGTTTTCAGTGTACCGAGTGGATAGAAAGCTTAACTTAGATAGCGCTGACTGATACCGCCGATAATTACACTCATAAAGCTCACTGAATTAAGCAAATCCATTACTAAAAAAAGACCTTTTGGCATGAGCCGAAAGGTCTTTTTAGTTTTAATCTTCAATACTACCAATCTTCAGTGCTACCAAACTGGAGGACGCCATAAAGGACTGTGCCAGCCATAAGGACCGTAACCATAACGGCCATATCCCCAAGGGTAGGGAGTACTTAGATACTCCATATCTCGTTGGCGTAGATAGTAATAACGGCCTTGATTATAAGCCTCTTCTAGTTTTTCAATGTCCTGTAATGGGCACACCGGTTGCCAAGCGTAGCCCTCACGACCCAGCTTATAGGCATTTAATTCGGTACAGAATTGTTTCAGGCCTTGTTGTCGCCCCTCTTCCCATAACACGCGATTGGGGGCACTCCCTGGCACGGGCGTGCAGCTCTCTATATGTTTTGCAAAATGCGCTCCTGAACGGCCTACAATGCCATCGGCATAGCCAATCTCCGACCAGTTACCAGCTTGACATTGCTCAGGAGACAGGGCTTGAGTAGTGGCACATCCGGACAGCAGGGCGAGGGCAGTGCTTAACACACCACCGGCTAAAGTTATTCGCATTATATTCATGTGGGTTGCTCCTGAGTAAAAATGCCAAGGTAGGAAGTAACAAGGTAAGAAATAAACACTTCCTAAAGCGCTTCTATAGATTAAAAACTATTAGATAGCTTTTTAAAAATATTAATAAATACCTTGGGTTAGGTGCTTATAGAATACTTTTCTTCTGTTATTATGTATGGTGACTCATTTAAGCAACAAAGTTAATAGTTAAATATTGAATTTACGTTAAATCACGTATATATAAGTAGTATAGGAAGGATAACCTAATTTTTAAATAATAATGGGCATAACTATGAAGACAGTATTAGTGGCAAATCAAAAAGGAGGGTGTGGTAAAACCTCAGTGGCAATCACTTTGGCCGCCGCTTTAGCCAATCAAGGCCAAACCGTAGCGTTAGCAGATGCTGATCCCCAGAAATCTAGCTTGCGTTGGTTAAAACAGCGCCCAGACACCGCCGCAAAAATTTATGCTGTAGATTGGCGAGATGAAGAAGAGATTGGTGAACTTCCCAAAAAAGCGGCCAAAAAGTTAGGTAAAAAAGATTGGTTAATTATTGATGCGCCGGGCTCGTTAACCGCTGATCATGCTGAGTCTTTAATTAGTGAGGCCAAAGCCATTTTAATTCCAGTGTTGCCTTCTATCTTCGATGCTGACAGTACCAAGCAGTTTTTAAAGTCTATTCAAGACATCAAGCGTATTCGTAAAGGCAAGGTGGATATTCATTTATTAGCCAATCGCGTCCGTCCTCAGAGTAGCACCAACCAAACTTTACAGGGGTTCTTTGCTGAAATAGGTCAGCCCCCCTTGGCTTGGCTCAGTGAAAGAAGTTTATACCCACAGTTAGCGGAACAAGGCCTGAGTATTTTTGATTTTAATCAGAAGCGCTATCGTGATGTGCAAGCCCAGTGGCAGCCCGTAATGGATGCTTTGATGCCAAAAGTGGCGAGTAAATACGAAGAGGTATTGGCAGACAGTACGATACCTGCTACTTTAGAGAAGTTGGCAAACAGCAGCAATGATCAGGAAAATGCATTAAAAAAAGCAGGTGATGGCTCAACATGGTATGAATAACCATAAAAACCTACTAAACTAGCGCCCTATTTATTCTATAACTGTTGATTGCTGTTATGACTGACAGCGAGTCAAAATTACGGGGAAACTATGGGTACCTGGATAGCCATCGCTATTGGTATGTTTGTATTGGGCACAATTATGGCACTAAAGCCCAGTGTTGTTGATATGCGTTTAGATAAACTGCGTATGACTGCGAGAAGGTTGGAGTTAAACCCTAAAGTTGTTGCCTGTCCCGATTGGGTTCGCGGCCGCAATAATGAGTTTGGAAAAGGGATGATCGGACAGTACTCTCTTATCATGGATGATATGAAATTTCCTGAAACCCACTATCAAGTGGTTGATGGGGTGTTGAAGTTTGAGAATGCTCAAGCTCAAGGTTCAGATGTAAATTCTCAATCCTCCTCTATAGATGAGTCACATTCGACCTCTAAACAGCGGATCGCTCAGCGTTTGCAAGGCGAACCCCTAAATCTACCTCCTAGTATGGCGCCCTTGGTTAAGGGGGTCTATCTTAAAGCCAATAGTCTGGTAGTGTTTTGGCAGGACGGCAGTTATGTGCAACCCGCTACCAATCCAAATTTTAAGATACAACAAATTGAGCCTGAGCTATCCGCTTTAAAGTCGACCATGCAGAGTTGGGCACAAAAGCTGGTCAGTAAAGACGGTTAAAAGGCTCAAAATTGTCTTAATTTGTACAATAGTAGCCTGCTGCTCTTGAAAAACTCGGTTGACAGCGCAACCGTTAGCAGTGTAACGTCAAAGCAACTTTTGGCATTCAGCCTTATTTAATAGTCGCTGCCTTGCTTATAACCCATACATAACAAATATAATTTATAAAAAAGATTACTTAGGATTGTGATATCAATGGCTAAAACCACCGGTAAAAAAACAGCATCGACCTCTTCAGCCAGTGCCAAAGGTAAGTCACTGGTTATTGTGGAGTCTCCTGCAAAAGCGAAAACCATCAATAAATACTTGGGTGACGACTTTATTGTCCGCTCAAGTATTGGTCATGTGCGTGATTTGCCAACCAGCAGCGGTGCCAAGAAAAAAGCCACCAAAGCGGATGAAGACTTAACCAAAGAAGAAAAAGCACAGCAAGCCTTGGTACGCAGAATGGGCATCGACCCAGAGCATGGCTGGAAAGCAGTGTATGAAGTCTTGCCTAGCAAAACCAAAGTTATTAAAGAATTAAAAGCCCTGGCCAAAGATGCAGATAAGATTTATCTGGCGACGGATTTAGATAGAGAAGGGGAAGCCATTGCTTGGCACTTACGTGAAGTGATTGGCGGTGATGACAGCAAATACCAAAGAGTGGTGTTTAACGAGATTACCAAATCTGCCATCCAAAACGCGTTTAAAGAGCCAGGTAAGCTAGATATTGACCGAGTTAATGCTCAGCAAGCTCGCCGCTTTTTAGACCGTGTGGTGGGCTTTATGGTGTCTCCTTTATTGTGGCAAAAAATTGCCCGTGGTCTATCTGCAGGACGAGTACAGTCGGTAGCGACTCGTCTTGTGGTAGAGCGTGAGCGTGAGATTCGTGCCTTTATTCCAGAAGAATATTGGCAAATTCATGCCGACACCACTATGAAAGGTAGTGACAATGCCAATGTGGCCGAAGACACACCTATTCGTCTAGAAGCGGTTAAACAAAATGGCAAGACGCTTAAGCTTGAGAATAAACAGCAAACTGACGCGGTACTTGAGGTTCTTAAACCCGCCAAATATGTGGTTAAAGAGCGTGAAGAAAAACCCACTCAGTCCAAACCAGGTGCGCCATTTATTACCTCGACCTTGCAGCAAGCAGCCAGTACTCGCCTGGGCTTTCCAGTCAAGAAAACCATGATGTTAGCACAGCGCCTGTATGAAGCTGGTCACATTACTTATATGCGTACCGACTCTACCTTCTTATCAGCTGATGCCTTAGCGGGAGTTCGCGGCTTTATCGAAGACAGCTATGGCAAAAAGTATTTGCCAGAGAAGCCCAACTTTTATGGCAGCAAGCAGAATGCCCAAGAGGCTCACGAAGCGATTCGTCCGACCAATGCCAATCTAAAATCGACTCAGTTGAAAGGCGTTGAGCGTGATGCCATTCGTCTTTATGAGTTGATCTGGCGTCAGTTTGTGGCTTGTCAGATGTTACCGGCCAAATATAAGTCAGTTAATTTATTGGTTGAAGCGGGTAACGTGGAGCTAAAAGCCCGTGGTCGTACCATGACTTTTGATGGCTATACCAAGGTTATGCCACCCGCGAAAACAGATGATACCTTACTACCTGATGTTAAACAGGGTGATGAGCTGAATCTGATCAAGCTGGACCCCAGTCAGCATTTCACCAAGCCGCCAGCACGTTACACAGAAGCCAGCTTGGTTAAAGAGCTTGAGAAAAAGGGCATTGGCCGTCCCTCTACCTATGCTTCAATTATCTCGACCATTCAAGACCGGGGTTACGTCAGATTAGAGAACAAGCGCCTATATGCTGAGAAAATGGGTGATATTGTCACCGACCGTCTGACTGAAAGTTTCCCAGAGCTGATGGACTACACCTTTACTGCAGGTCTTGAAGATGAGCTAGACCACGTGGCGCAAGGGGACCAAGATTGGAAAGCGGTTCTTGACGATTTCTATGGTGATTTCAAAAACAAACTTGAACATGCCAAAGAAAAAGACGGTATGCGTCCTAATGATCCAACAGATGTGCCTGATGTGCACTGTGACCTATGTGATCGACCGATGCAGCTGCGTAATGGTTCAACTGGGGTGTTCTTAGGCTGTACTGGTTATAACTTGCCCCCTAAAGAACGCTGTAAAGGCACCAAAAACTTAATGCCTGTTGAGGCCTTTGCTAACTTAGACGACAGTGAGATTGATGAGACTGCTGAAGTCAAAGAGTTGATGGAGAAAAAACGCTGTCCTAAATGTAGCACCGCAATGGATGGCTATATTGTCGATGGTGGCTTAAAACTACATATTTGCGGGAATAACCCAGATTGTGACGGCTATCTGCTAGAAGAAGGTAAGTTTGAAGTACCAGGGTCTGATGCACCGACCATTGATTGTAATAAATGTGATGGTCAAATGGAGCTAAAGACCGGTCGCTTTGGTCCTTACTTTGCCTGTAACAAATGTGACAACACGCGTAAAGTGTTGAAAAATGGCGAGCCTGCGCCACCGCGTATGGACCCAATCGACATGCCACAGTTAAGATCGACCAAGCATGATGACCACTTCATCTTACGTGAGGGCGCGGCGGGCTTGTTCCTAGCAGCGTCTAAGTTCCCGAAAGTACGGGAGACCAGACCCCCGAAATTGGCTGAGCTGCGTAGTATCCAAGATCAAATGGAAGACAAGTTCCAGTACTTGTTCAAAGGTCCAGATGAAGACCCAGAGGGCAACCCAACGATTCTACGTTGGTCGCGTAAGCAAAAGGAGCAGTATATTGGCTCGGAAAGCTTGAAGACGGGCAAGGCGACGCGTTGGGGTATTTACTGGCGTAATGGCGAGTGGGTTGAGGAGTAGGACTTAAGCCATTGGCTACTTGCTTAAGTTAAATAAAGACCACAAGCATATTAAAAGAAAAGGCCCAACACTTTAAGTGTTGGGCCTTTTGCTATAACAGTATTTACTCGATTAAAATTTACTCACTTAGAAGAGACTAGTCTTGTTGCTGCTGCTCAAGCTTTGCTTGTAGCTTCTGCTGTTTGCGAGTTTCAATAACGTCATTTACTTCAGCGCCAATGTGGGCTTCACCACGCTCTTTGGCCAACTGGATTTGACGTTGACGCTCACGGAATCTAGCTCGCTGCTCTTCAGTGGCTTTATCGATACAATGAGGGCAAGACTCGCCTTTTACATAGGCAGGATGCTGCTTATCTTCTTCGGTAATCGGCATACGGCAAGCGTAGCATTGGTCATAATCACTTTTTTCAAGGCTATGATTCACGGCCACGCGATTGTCAAAAACGAAGCAGTCGCCTTCCCACATAGATTGCTCAGCAGGCACTTCTTCTAAGTACTTTAAAATACCGCCTTCTAAATGATAGACCTCATCGAAGCCCTGCTCACGCAAATACGCGGTCGATTTCTCACAGCGAATACCCCCAGTACAGAACATTGCCACTTTTTTATGCTTAGTGGGGTCCAGCTCATTTTTTACGTATTCTGGAAACTCACGGAAGGTTTCTGTTTTTGGGTTTACCGCATTTTTGAAGGTACCGATTTGAACTTCATAATCATTACGGGTGTCGATTAACAGTACCTCTGGATCGCTAATTAAGTCATTCCACTCGCTAGGCTTCACGTAACGGCCAACGGATTGTAAAGGGTCAATACCTTCTACACCCATGGTAACGATTTCTTTTTTTAGCTTAACTTTGGTACGGAAAAAAGGCTGGGTATCGGTAAAAGACTCTTTGTATTCTAGCTGGCCGATGGCTGGTATCTGTTGAATATAGTCTAGTACGGCATCAATCCCTTCACGGCTACCAGATATGGTGCCATTAATACCTTCAGAGGCCAGTAATAGCGTGCCACGTACCTCTTGATCTAACATCAACTGGCGCAATGGCTCACGGTAATCTTCATAATCATTAAAGCGGGTAAATTTATAAAGGGCAGTTACTACAATATCCTGTTGCTGTGAAGTAGCTTCTGCACTTATTGGATTTTGAGTTGTCATGTTTTCTCCTGCTGGCTAGGTCGCAAACCTAGTGCTGATGAGGTCAAAGCAATACATAAAATAGTAGATAATTTTATGATCACTTTGACGGGTTAAAATAGCAAAGGCAGTCAAAAACTGTGCTTTGCTGCTTAATAAACTGCAAAAATAAAAGCGCTATCTTTCATAGCGCTTTTGGGTAGGGTAATCTTATTGGTGGTGGCATACTGTATAAATAGCAAGGGTAGCTTGCAGTTACCTAATCCCTCACTAGAGCCGATGTGAGGAGTTTTACTCTGCTTTAGCAGTTTCCTTCTTCTCAGGAGCTTTCTGCTCTACTTTCTCGGGCTTCCTAGCTGGTGCTGGCTTCTTCTCTACCGGTTTTTCTGATTTTGGTTCAGTAGAAGGTGGGGGCTCAACAGGCTCTGGTGGCTTTCTTTCAGTCAAAGCGGCTCTAGGCGGCGTCATGCCTGCATTGCCGATTACTTTCTGGTTGGTAATTTGACTGCTGTAGTCTTTTTCGCCTTGTTTATCATCATCTGATAAGTTAACCACTTCTTGCTTCTTAATTTCAGATTTTGCCACGTTGTTAACGCTGACCCATTGATAAGGGACAGATTTTAGGGCGCTGCGCATATATTCTACCCAAATAGGCAAGGCAGCCACACCGCCATATTCCCCTCTACCTAAGGTTGAAGGCTGGTCAAAACCTAACCATACTACTGATACTTGAGTGGGATGGAATCCTGCGAACCAGGCATCCTTCATCTCGTTAGTTGTCCCTGTTTTACCGCCAATATCAGAGCGACCTAAGGCTTTGGCTCGGGTTGCTGTCCCGCTTTGAATGACGGCACGAAGCATACCTGCCATCTCATAAGCCACAGCGGGCTTTAAGATACGAGGCGCTTGGTCTGCTGCTTGATAAGTCAACGGTACAGGTTTCAAGCGATCTGATTCAGGACCTGCATCGTAGCGTATAGATTCAATAGCAGTCTGCAACGATTTTTTAGGATCCGGCTTGGCTTCTTCTGAGTCAGAATCTTGGGCAACCACTTCAGGTTCTTCTGACTCTGACGTTTCACTGGCTGTGATTAGCTCTGGATCTTCTTGCAAGGCTTTAACTGCTTTTTCGCGCTGCTCAGCATTGGCCTCAGCTTGTTTCTCAAAATCTTCAAGCTGTTTTTCATTTAGCTCTTTAAGCTCATTGTTGTAGCACAAAGCACAGGCACGTTGAGGATTGGCTAAATATAATAGGTTGTTTTCATAATCGTAAACTTGATCAATAAAGTAAGGCTGTACGCGGTGGCCACCGTTAGCAAAAGCGGCGTAAGCAGTCGCCATTTGTAAAGGGGTGGCTTGTCCAGCGCCCAATGCCAAAGATAGGGTAGTAGGCAGCTTATCCTTATCAAGACCAAACTGATCTAATAACTGACGCGCTTCTTCAGTACCTACCGCTTGCAGTAAACGAATAGAAACCAAGTTACGCGATAAAATAAGTCCCCGTCTTATAGTCATGTCGCCATAGAAGCGACCGTCAGAGTTTTTAGGACTCCAATCGCCAATACGTAAGGGACCATCAGAAATCATGCTGTCAGGGCGATAGCCTTTTTCTAATGCTGCAGCATAGTTAAGTGGCTTAATGGTTGAACCAGGCTGACGCCAGCCTTGTGTGGCCCGGTTAAATTTACTGTGCTGATAGTCAA
The DNA here is from genome assembly GCF_002385225.1 of Psychrobacter sp. UBA3962. Classification (GTDB taxonomy): domain Bacteria; phylum Pseudomonadota; class Gammaproteobacteria; order Pseudomonadales; family Moraxellaceae; genus Psychrobacter. The sequence continues at coordinate 22,294 of NZ_DGDC01000020.1, forward strand.
ACCCACCCACTAGAGCTTCAATGGCTCCGGTTTCAGGATCTAAGGCTATCAAGCTCCCTTGCACATCAGGAACCTGAGTTAAGCGCCAAGAGGTGTTATTTTCATTGGCTATTAAACGCACGATATCATCCTTTTTGACGATATCTGAGGCGCTGTTGGGATATCTTCTAATACGGTTGGCATCTAGATATTCTTTGGCCCAGCTCATGCCTGACCAAGGAATGGTAACCACTTCACCGTTTTGTAACTCAGCTTTGAAGCTACGACCACTCACCTCAGTAACTTTGGCTGGAACCATGTTGGAATAAGTTTTGAAATTAGCCAAAGGCTCACCATTGGCCTCAGCACCTCGCCAACCGTGGCGACGGTCATAGCCGATCAAACCTTTTTTGATGGCTGTGTCTGCTGCTCTTTGGTCTACACTATCTACGGTCAGCTTAACGCGCCAACCGGCGTTGACCACTTCTTCTCCATAGCGATCCACTAAAGTACGACGGGTCATTTCAGCCAAATAAGGCATATTCACATCGAGCTTTTCTTTATATAGATGGACGCCAAGTGGCTGCTGAATCGCTTTGTCATGCTCCGCTTTAGTAATATGACCCAACTCTAACATACGCCCTAAAATCCAATTACGACGTTCTAGCGCGACGTCAGGATTAGAGACAGGGTTATTTTGTGAAGGAGCTTTAGGCAGGCCAGCCAGTGTGGCCATTTCAGCGATGGTTAGGTTTTCTAAGGACTTACTAAAATATTTCTTGGCAGCGGCCCGGATACCATAAGCGCCTTCTCCCATATAAATCTTATTGACATATAAGGTTAGGATTTCTTGCTTGGTTAATTCTTCTTCAATGTTACGGGCCAAATATAGTTCAGTTAGCTTACGGCTGAAAGTGCGCTCAGGACTTAAGAAATAGTTCTTTGCCACTTGCATGGTAATGGTTGAGCCACCGGTTTGCCCTTCATCCTCAGTAATAATTTCGGTTACCGCCCGACCCAAACCTTTAATACTAATGCCGCTGTGCTCATAGAATGAGGAGTCTTCAGCCGCTAAAAAAGCATTAATAAAATCTTGGGGAATCTCATCATAGGTCACTGGCAATGACATACGGTTACCGTATTGACCAATTAACTTGTCGTCTTTGCTATAAATTTGCAAAGGCATTTCCAGATTTGAGGTCTTGATATCTGAAATATCGGGTAGGTTTGGCGAGATATACATGGCCATCCCATAAAATCCAATAGGCAGTGCCAATACCAATATGAGAGCCAAGGCAAGGATGGCCAACAATATGGAAACAATATAATGGATAAGACGAGAGTTAGCAGACGATTGAGACATAGTGACTCTATTAATTAGAAACGGAAATATTAGGCACAGTAGAAATTACAGTCTCTGCCTTAAAAATCAATCAAAACAGTAACCTAGGTTGACTGCTATAGCCGATTAAATTCAAGAGAGGTCAGGATAGTGATTTCTTGCTATGCATAAAAAGCACATATAACACGCATATAACTACAATTATAAAGCAAATTATAAAGTAATTGAGCGTTATCTTATAGTTCTAACCACAAAACAAAGTAATGCGCTAAGTTTTAAGTGATAAAAAGTTCTATTTTATAATAAAACACAGAGGAAGGTGTAGAAAAGCTAGAGACATCATAGTTTAGCGTAAATTTAAAGTTATCACCTCAACTATTGGGAACAGTTGAAAATAATTTATTATGTATATCTTAATAGAATAATTAATTTAAATTAATTATTGTATTGACAAAGGGTGGTTAAATAAATAGGGTGGTAAATCAAATTAGAGAGAATTAATTTATTGAAACCAACGCTAGTCGGTAACAACTAAGCTTATTATTAGCGTACAAAATCAAGGATGTGTCTCTTGCGGCTATCTTTTGCCCAATCAAAATCATTACTAGCAATATCGGTTAATGCCAGTACTTTAAGCGTTGTAGAATTAAGTTTCAAAAAGCAGCAGTACCATTTGTTAGCCTATGGCATGGTGGCACTAGAGGAGGGGGAGGTTGTAGACAACCAGATTATAGACACCGAGCATATGGGTCAACGTATTGCCACTCTTGTTGCTCGTAGTTCGTGTCAAACCAAGCATGCAGCAATGGCTCTAGCAACAGATCTGGTTATCACTCGCTACATTAATTTGCCTAACGATCTTGATGAACAAGACATTGAAGCTCAAATACGAGTCGATGCCGACCAGTATATTCCTTATCCCTTGAATGAGGTGAGTTTAGACTTTGAGGTATTAGGAGCAGCCAAGGATGAGGTTGGCTGCAATGAAGTTTTGTTAATAGTGGCGCGCACAGAATACGTCGAACAGTATCGCGATACTTTAATATTTGCTGGACTAAAACCAAAGATAGTAGAGGTTGAGGCACAGGCTATCGAGCGTGCTTTGCAACTTATGCTTAGCGGAAGTATTAATTATCCAACTACGATAGCATTGGTCGTTATAGGTCAAAGTCGAACCACGGTTTATATTGCTCAGCAAGGGCAATTTGTTTATCAGTTGCAACAGTTGTTTGGTGACAGTCATTTGACCAGTGCCATTGCTACACACTATGGCCTAGTCAGTGAAGAGGCTGAGCAGGCCAAATTAAACCCAAAGTCGCTCATTGATTATGATCAGCTCCTCTTTCAGCCCTTTATTGACACTTTAATGGCACACCTAACTGTGGCTTTTGAGCAGTATGCAAAAACTGAGATAAGTTCTGAGATTGAACACGTCATATTATGTGGCAAAGGGAGTGTACTGCCTCAGTTGGACAGTAAGCTACAACAGCAACTGTCTTTGCCGGTTACCTTAGCCAACCCGTTTAAGGCTATGAATATATCGGCCGCTATTGATACTGAACAGCTGTTGAACGATGCCCCTCAGTTAATGACCGCCTGCGGCTTAGGCATGCGCTGCCAAAGGGTTGGCTACTGATGCCTAAGCTTAACTTGTTGCCGTGGCGGGAGCAGCGTCGGCAGCAAAAAAATAATCAATTCATAATGGCTTTGGTTTTAAGTTTAGCTATTACCTTATTGATGGCGGCAGCTGTTTGGGGCTATTTGCAGCAAATAAACCATACTCTTATTTTGGCCAATAAAGTATTGATTGATAAAAACGCACAATTACAGATTGCCATAGATAAGGATCAGTCAGAGAAGCAACGCCAACAAAAGATCGTCGCACAGTTTATAGAAACAGAGCGCCTGGCTCATCATCGCAACAGCTTAGTGCAGCTGTGGTCAGAGCTGACTTCAGTTATTCCAACAACGATGTCTCTGACAAATATTGAGAGTCAACAAGGCTCAATGGTGTTTCGCGGCAAGAGTAGGGAGTCTAGTGCAGTCTCAAAGTTTGTGGCTTACTTACAGCAAAATCCAGCCATACAACAAGCACAAGTTAAACATATAAAAAAACCAGAATCAGTGACACAAGCTACGCCTTATCACAGTGATCACAATCAGAGCAGTGTTGATCAGCAGATTGGTGCATCTCTTATAGACTCAAGGGCTGATAGCCACCACTTCGACTTTGAAGTGGTGGCTATCTTGTTTGAGAAGGAAGCTAAGCATAATGATTCTGTACCAAACAACTCTAGCAACGAAGCAGCTAGTAAAGAGGCCGGATCATGAGCGCTCTACAGATGCCTCAGCAGCCAGCTTTAACTAAGGTAAAGCGCTTGGATTTACGGCATTGGTATTATGAACTGCAAAGTTTAGATAGCCAAAATTATGGCAGTTGGCCTTTTGCAGTAAAGGGATGTTTAGTAGCAATGGCGGTGCTACTGGCCAGTTTAGCCTGCTATTTATTACCTATTAGCAATCAATTGCAGCAGATTGAAGCAGAAGAAAATAAGCAGCAAGTATTAACGGGGACGTACCAAAGTATCCAAGCTCAGGCCAATCAGTTAAGCACTGAGATTGAACAAGGTGAGGATACTCAGCAACAGCTTGACACGCTATCGTCTCTAATGCCCAGTGTAGAAGGTATGTCTTTGACACAGCAATTAAATGAGTTAGGACTTAGTAGCGGAGTCATCATTGAGGATTTGAAGCTTGAGGCAGAGCAGGAACTAGACTTTTATCACGAACAGCCGCTGACTCTGATAGTTTCGGGTAATTATCATCAAATAGGCGAATTTCTAGGCCGTGTATCTGCTTTACCACGGTTGGTTACCTGGCATGATTTTTCAGTAAAAGCTTTAGCAGCCAATAGTTTGCAACAAGCGAAATCTCCAAGTTTGGCCCTGACTCTGCAAATCAAAGCTTATCGTTTAAAACCTGACACCTTTAGTAAAACACAAAAAGAAAAGGTCGCATCTGCTTTTTATATTCCCGAAGAACCAAAGGCAGACACTACTGAGACAAAAGCCAACCTCTATCAGCCCAACGCCCAGCGCAGTCCCTTTAGCTTACCTAATTTTATAACTCCGCAATCACCTCCAGCCGCTAAGCCGGACAGTAACTGGAGTGAGTCTCTGCCCACACAGCCCGATAAACAGTGGCAACATCCCCTGAGTAGCTTCCAATACCGAGGTAGGATAACTGGAATAGGAGGGAGTTATGGCTTAGTTGAAGATGCTGATGGGATAGTAAGGCGTGTCGAAGTAGGCCAGACATTGGGACAAGATAATATCAAGGTCGTAGAAATAACCCCCACTCAGATTAATTTCACTGAGCAGCTTGAAGACCTTAGAGCAGGGCGCTCCGAAAACAGGTTAGCTTTAATAGCTCCTACATCACCCCTTAGGAATGGCCAATGATATCTAATGTCTCGACTTTGAAGTGGCTCTGGTCAGTAGTGATAATGTCTGCCACAAACTGTTTTAGACCAGTAATTTACAATAGACGAGCGACTTATCATATCGTTGTCAGTACCTTGTTATCGATGCTGATAGCCTTAAGTAATCTAGCTCATGCCAACCTCCACTATTCAGAAGGGCTAATTGATATATCTGCTGTAACTGCAGATATGAGCGCCAATGAAGATAATATAAAACCTAAAAGCTATTTAAGCCGTGAGGCTATTCATTATCAACCTTTAGGCGATAAGGCTGAAAGAGTAGAGATTGTGTTGAAGACAGCCGATCAAATAGCAGCTATTGAGCGTCAAGGTAATAAAGTTATTTTGAAGCTACCAAAAACTCAAATCGAGCCAGGATTAATCTACCAGCAGAATTCCTCGGAGCGTTTGCTTCGATCTATTTATAGTAAAAATAAGGGCAAGTATGGTGGGTTAACTATTGAGTTAGGCCAAGACTTTGAATACCAAAGCTATCAGGTGGGAAATAAAATAACAATAAACTTGCAACCTGCTAAAAGCTTAGTCCAATTTAGTGCCCCCATTACTAAATATAGTGGTGCCCCTATTTCTATCGACTTTCAAAATGTTGAAGTACGCAGTGTGCTTCATTTGCTTGCGCAATTTATGGATACCAATATTGTCGCCAGTGAAACAGTCACAGGCACCCTGATGCTGAACTTAATTAATGTTCCGGTAGATCAAGCCTTAGATATCATCTTAACCAGTAAACATCTTGGTAAGCAGGTAAATGGTAATGTTATCTTAGTTGCTCCCTTAGCAGAATTAGCCAAGCAGCAAACCACCTTATTACAAGCACAGCAACAAAAAGTGGCATTGATGCCCTTACGCAATGAATATATTCGGCTTAATTATGCCAAGGCCAGTGAAGTTTATGCTCTAATCGAAAAGACCAGTGGTAATGCGGTTATCAACAATAAGCGTATGAATAGTAGGGGTAGTGAAGACAGTCAGCAACCTGAGCTTATTGCTAATAAGATGACCACTAATTTACTCTCGAATCGCGGGGTGATGGCGGTCGATATCCGCACCAATACTTTAATCATAAAAGACACGGCGACCAGCATTGATAATATTAGAGCCTTAATTGCGAAGATTGATATTCCAGTGCAACAAGTTATGATTGAGGTGAGAATCGTCAGTGCCACAGATAACTTTAGTAAAGAGCTGGGAGTTAAGTGGGGAATATTATCAAATGGAGTGGCCAATAACGACACTCTGTTGGTGGGTGGCAGTGATCAAACTCTAGCTGATCTAAAGAAATTTAGCTTACGCAATACCACCTTTAAAGGGAGGCCAGTCAGTAATCCTGATTATGGTGTGAGTCGACCTGATAACCTTAATGTCGATTTGGGAATTGCCAATCCTGCCGGCAGTATTGCGTTTGGCATATTGAGTATGTCGGATTTGATGATTGATTTAGAATTATCCGCGATGCAGGCAGAAGGCCGTGGTGAGGTCATTTCAACCCCTAAAATACTGACTTTGGATAAACAAACCGCTCGGGTCTCTTCAGGAACAAAAATTCCGTATCAAAGTGAATCTGAAGGAGGGGGGACCACTACCCAATTTGAGGAGGCCTTGCTAAGCTTAGAGGTTACCCCAAACATTACTCCAGAAGGAAGGATATCACTACAACTGAATATCGAAAATGGTCGCCCAAACCCAGTAGGGAATGGGGTTATTCTTATTGATACCGATAGACTGAGTACTCAGGTGAATGTTGCTGATGGAGAAACCATGGTTTTGGGAGGTATCTATCGCAATCAGGTATTTAATAATGTTGAGAAGGTACCATTTTTTGGCGATTTACCTTATCTAGGACGATTATTTAAGAAGGACATGCGCCGCAATGATAAGCAGGAACTGCTAATTTTTGTTACCCCAACATTGATTGCAGATAAAGTTTTGACTCATTGAACGATACGGTAAAACAAATGGCAAGCTCTAGGTGCAGATAGGTTTAGCGGAATAGTGACAGATCGCTAGTTATGTCAAAACTGGGTTGCTATTATTACATTCATGGGTGATTCATTATAATTGGCGCCTAGTTTTTAAAAATAGCTTTAATAAGCCAGTTAATCAGAAGTTTAAAGAGTTATTTTTATTAAGCACTGTTTTTAGTTTAATCGGATTAGTCACCTAAGCAGGACTAACGACAAAAATGCCTGTATAATCTGTGTATTTATGTGAGAGATAATAATGCAATCGACATTGCCGTCATTATTTATTGTGGGCCCTATGGGAGCGGGGAAGACCACGATTGGAAAGTTGTTAGCAAAGCATTTAGGACGCACTTTCATAGACAGTGATTATTATATTTGCGAACAAACGGGTGCGGATATTCCTTGGATTTTCGAAAAGGAAGGTGAGGCCGGGTTTAGAGAGCGCGAAATACGAGCTATTGCTGAGCTGACTGAGTTGCCCAATATTGTATTGGCGACGGGTGGTGGGGTCGTAACACAGCCACAAAATCGTGAAAACTTGAAGAAGCAAGGCATCACCATTTACCTTAGAGCCAATGTCGATGTGCAATTAAAAAGAACTTCTAAAGATAAGTCGCGCCCCTTATTAAACAATCCTAATCCTCGAGCAGTATTGCAATCTTTGTTTGAAGTCCGTGATCCTCTATATCTTGAAGTTGCCGATGTCGTGGTAGAAACTGGGGAGGGTTATCCTAGATATATGCTAAAGAAAATCATGGAAGCTTTAAAAGAGAAATATCCTGAGCATTTTGTGTGACCATATAACGCTATCATGCTAGCAGGTCGTTGCCGCAAATGAGAGACCCCCTTTGACCCTTGTAATCGCCAAAAGTGGCCAGTAGTAGCTAACAGTAGACAGTAGATAGGGAAGACAGATGAAAGCTAATTTAACCGTACATACCCAAAGTCATGATTATCCGATCGTTATTACCAGTCAGTGTGATTTGGCCAAAGAGGTAGCTCCTTATATTAAGGGCAAGCAGGTAATGGTAGTTACCAATACCACGGTAGAAAAGCTGTATCTGCAAGCTTTGGTCGAAGGGCTACAAGCCGACTTTGAAGTATTAACTATGGTGTTGCCCGATGGCGAACAATATAAGACCCAGCAATACATCGATCAAATTTATGATGCTTTAATGGACAATCATTGTAGCCGTGATGTCACTTTGATTGCTCTTGGTGGAGGGGTTGTAGGCGATATGACCGGTTTCGCTGCCGCCTCCTTTATGCGTGGGGTGAATTTCATTCAAATCCCAACCACCTTATTGTCACAAGTGGACTCTAGTGTGGGCGGTAAGACAGGCATTAACCACCCCAAAGGTAAAAATATGATTGGGGCGTTTTGGCAGCCACAAATGGTCCTAGCCGATATGCACACCTTAACCACTCTACCACAGCGTGAGTTGTCAGCGGGTATGGCAGAGGTTATCAAATATGCGTTGATCATGGATGCTGACTTCTTAACTTGGCTCGAAGACAATATGTCGGCGCTCATGTCTTTGGACAAAGTTGTGTTGGCTGAAGCAGTCGCTAGGTGCTGTCAATATAAAGCAGATATTGTCGCTCAAGATGAGCGTGAATCAGGCAAAAGAGCCTTATTAAACTTTGGTCATACCTTTGGTCATGTGATTGAAACCCATGAAGGGTATGGCAAGTGGCTACATGGTGAGGCCGTGGCGGCTGGCATGGTACAAGCGGCGCAACTGTCACAGAAAATGGGCTGGATTAGCGAGGCAGACGTTCAACGTATTAGTAAGGTTCTGCAATCAGCTCAACTGCCAATTAAACCACCAGTCATTGACACCCAGATCGCTTTAGATTTAATGCAGCACGATAAGAAAGTTAAGTCAGGACAAATTCGATTGATTTTGTTAAAATCAGTGGGTGAGGCGGTAGTTACGGCTGACTTTGATCAGTCACTGCTTGAGGCAGTCCTTACTGAGACATTATAATAGCTTCCTATCCTGCAGTTTGATTACCTATTTTTAATAACTCTTTTTAATAACCCTCTTTTTAATAATTTTCTATTTACTGGATTTGCTCTATGGCAATCACTCAAGGCTCTTCTACCAATCATCTTGATAAGTCGCCAAAGAATAAAGGGCGCTTGGTGGCCAGCGCTTGGCTTATCATGGCTTTATTAACAGGTGCAGCAGCTCTGGCTTTGTGGATGTTTAGTTCGGCGCCTATTTTTGAGCAAGAGACAGAAGCTGAAAAAGAGGCTCCCGCTGAAGTGTTGGCTTCCAATATTGATCAGGTGAAGCATATTGACCAACTTAATGAGTTAAGTGGCGATGTTAAGCCCATCTCATTTGATGCTTTGGTTAGAGATTTGCGTGATTATCCTGAGGAATTCAAAGACTCTAAGTATCTTAAGAAAAATAAGGGTAAATGGACTGTTCAGGTTATGGATGTGTCCGAGCATGAAATCATTACTGATTATTTAGATTCACGGGATGACCGACAGAAATTTGCCTATTTCCGCTATCGTGATTCTAATAATCAGCCCCGTTATTTGTTGATGTATGATGTAATGGTTAATAAGCAACAAGCGACAAATGCTGCAGATAGCGTGGATTTCGGCTTGCCTGCCAATGTTAAAGTCATTCCTGAAGAGATTTCAGATTATTTAGATGTCATTGAGAACTATGAATTGACAGGTCCGGTGAAAGACTTATCTAGAAATAGAACCCGACAAGTAAAATTACAGCCCACTAAGCGTGAGTTGGCGCCTCGTCGCCGTGCTAGTGACACACAGCCTACTCAACAAAGTAATACGCGCTCTGAGAATCAAGGTAACAGTAGCTCCTCTCAACCAAACCAGTCACAAGCTACTAATACTGCCATTAGAGACTCAAGCGATACTAGCGAGACGTTATCTGTTCAAGAAGAGCGCACAGTGGTTACACCAAGCTCGGGCTCTGAAAATGCTGCCCCCGCTCAGCCAAAAGAGCCTACCAAACCGAAAGCAGAAGCCAGTAAGCCACAGCCTCCCGCTGAGCCGACTAAGCCGCAAGAGAAAAAGCCAGCAGAAGCTAATAAGAACAATCAAAAACCTGCCAATAGTGGCGAAGGTGATAGCATTAAACAGCTTATTGAACAAAAATCTGAATAATTATTTGACCGCTGATTATTGGGATATAGAAAAAAGACACTTTAATAAAGGTGTCTTTTTTTATGCCTGTCATTAGCACTAAGCAAGTATTGGTTTTAGAGGAGCTTGATTGAGTTGTTATCTTTTCTCACCCTTTAATAATAAGGCATGAAAACTATTTTTGACTATGATGCGGGTAGTAAAATTATACAATCTAAGTCGGTAGAATAGTTTTTCTAAATACTAAAAATTCAAAAACCTATTAGTTGATAAGGGTTTGTACAAAAATAAAATGTCACGAAAAAATGAAAACAGTTGTTAAATTTCACTGGATTTTATAACCATGTTTCTCTAATATGGTTTATATGACGTTTGGTAATGCAATCGAACAGGTTCTGTTTGCTGCCGGCTAACATGAATATTTGTCGCTATTTTATTGCATTAATCCAGTCATTATTCAGTCATTATTTACGACGCTTTATTAGATGATGAATAGGTACCTTGTAAGGTCGATAAAGTGTTAAATATTATCCCAGCTTTGTCGGCATTATTAGGTAGGGTATTAATGTTTAAACAATATATTGTTGTTAAACACTGAGCTCACAAAGCGTCACAGTCATTAATATATAAAGTGAGATGTCTATTCGAACTCTCTATTTTTTTGGCTCACTTCCTAACACAGCTGTTCTATCTATCCCTATAGCTGTGCCTATCTCGAACATTCATAGGTGATGAGAATTATTTATCACCTGATTAAAGGACATGCCATGACACAGAATTTTATAGCCCATTGTGCCGCCCAAAATAATTACCCCGATAGCCAACCTCCTCAATCCCATTCAAAACCTTCCCCTCAAGACCATCCTACTTATTTAGCCTCTCCTGAAGATTTCAAAGACAACTGTGGCTTTGGCCTAGTTGCTCACATTGAAGGCAAACCTAGCCATCATTTAGTAAAAACAGCAATCCATAGTTTAAGTTGCATGACTCACCGCGGCGGCGTTGCTGCTGATGGTAAGACTGGAGATGGCTGTGGTTTATTACTGGCCAAGCCGGTTGATTTTTTTCACACGGTGGCTTCAGAGATTGGACTTGAGCTTACTGAAAACTTCGCTGTGGGTATGGTGTTTTTAAATCTTGATGAGACACTTGCAGCGCACAGCCAACAAGTACTTGATAAAGAAGTGGCGGCTCAAGGCTTAACAGTGGCCGGTTGGCGCGATGTGCCCGTAGATTTATCGATAGTGGGTGAAATCGCTCGTGAGACTCTACCTCAGTTTAAACAAATTTTCGTTAACGCTCCAAGCGACTTAAGTGCCGAAGACTTCAATCGTAAGTTGTACGTTGCGCGCAAAAAAGCAGAGCTGGCGCTGACTGAAGATGAGCTGTTTTATGTGACTTCCCTTAATTGTGAGACGGTCATTTATAAAGGTCTGGTGATGCCATCAGACTTGCCAGCTTTTTATAGCGATTTGCAAGACAGCCGTCTACACTCACACATTGTGGTGTTCCATCAGCGCTTCTCAACCAACACTCTACCACGCTGGCCATTGGCTCAGCCGTTCCGTTATTTGGCACACAACGGTGAGCTGAACACCATTACAGCCAACCGTAACTGGTCTGTGGCTCGTACCCCAAAACTTGAAACACCAAAATTACCAGAAATTACTCAGCTGCATCCATTGGTAAACCGTACAGGCTCGGACTCTTCAAGCTTAGACAACATGCTTGAAGTACTTATCTCAGGGGGCATGACTTTATTCCACGCCATGTCAATTTTAGTGCCACCAGCTTGGCAAAACGTAGACAGCATGGATATGGACTTACGTGCTTTTTATGAGTTTTACTCGCAGCACATGGAACCTTGGGATGGTCCGGCCGGTCTGGTGATTCAAGATGGTCGCTATGCGGTGTGTATGCTAGATCGAAACGGCTTACGTCCGTCACGTTGGGTTACCACCAAAAATGGCTATATTACCGTCGCTTCAGAGATTGGCGTATGGGATTATGATCCTGATGATGTGATTGCCAAAGGCCGTGTTGGACCGGGTCAAATGTTGGTTATTGATACCTTAAATGGGGAGGTATTAGACGATCAGGTGATTAGTAATCGCTTGAAAAAAGCACATCCTTATCGCAAATGGCTACGGGAAGAAGCCACTCGTATTCGTGAAAATGAGCAAATTGAAGAAAAACTGCTTGAGCAAGGCGTGCGCGGCGAACCTCTTAAAGCGCTACAAAAGATGTTTAACATCACCAACGAAGAGCGTACTGAAATTATTCGTCCCAATGCCGAAAATGGTCAAGAGCCTGTGGGTTCAATGGGCGATGACACCCCTATGGCTGTGCTATCGAAGCAAGTACGTAATGTGGCCGACTTTTTCCGTCAGCAGTTTGCTCAAGTGACCAACCCACCGATTGACCCTTTACGAGAGTCCATCGTGATGTCTCTACAGACCTGCTTAGGGGCAGAGACCAATATCTTTAACCCAACTCCGCGTGATGCTCATCGTATTATCTTGTCGTCACCGGTATTGTCGCCTAGTAAGATGCAGCAGATCGAAGCGCTAGAGGATCCTGATTTCGTTAGCCAGCGCATCGATATTAATTACGATGAATCGCTAAGCTTAGATACAGCCATTAAGCAGATTTGTGAGCAAGTAGAGCAAGCCATTTTAGATAATAAAACGCTTATTATCTTATCGGATAAAGGGATTGAAAAAGGCAAGTTGCCCGCCAACGCTATTTTAGTAACCGGGGCGGTGCATCATTACCTGATTGAAAAAGGTCTGCGTACCGATGCCAACTTAATTATTGAAACAGGTATTGCTCGTGATTCCCATCAAGTAGCAGTATTGATTGGCTTTGGGGCGACCTGTGTTTATCCTTATTTGGCTTATGATGTTATTTCAGACTTAGTGTCTTCAGGCGAATTATTAGGTGATCCGTTACAAGCGCGAGCTAATTTCCGCAAAGGTTTAGACAAAGGTTTGCTAAAAATCTTATCAAAAATGGGCATTTCTACCATTGTCTCTTACCGCGGCGCTCAGTTGTTTGAAGCCGTTGGTTTATCTGATGAGATTGTGGAGCTTTGCTTCAAAGGCGTACAAAGCCGAATCAAGGGCGCAACTTTTGAGGACTTGGCTTTAGACCAAGCTTTACTGGCTAAGAATGCCTTTAGTCGCCGTACGCCACTGGATCAAGGGGGTATGCTGAAGTTTGTGTTTAACAAAGAGTATCATGCATTTAACCCTGACGTGATTAACACCTTGCATAAGGCGGTTCGTACTGGTGATTACGAGAACTATCGTGAGTATGCCAACCTAGTTAATACGCGTCCTGTGGCCACGTTACGTGATTTATTGCAGTTAAAATCGGGTAATAGCATTCCAGTAGATGAGGTAGAAGATATTGAACATATTCTACCTAGATTCGACTCTGCGGGGATGTCTTTAGGGGCTTTATCGCCTGAGGCTCATGAAGCGATTGCGATGGCGATGAATACCATTGGTGGCCGTTCAAACTCTGGTGAGGGCGGTGAAGACCCTGTGCGTTACGGCACAATGCGTAACTCAAAAATCAAACAGATTGCCTCAGGTCGATTTGGGGTCACACCTGCCTACTTACGCTCAGCCCAGGTTTTACAGATTAAAGTGGCACAGGGGGCAAAACCGGGTGAAGGAGGTCAGTTGCCTGGCGGTAAAGTGAACTCACTGATTGCTCGCTTGCGTTACTCGGTGCCAGGAGTGACGCTAATTTCACCCCCACCGCATCATGACATTTATTCAATTGAAGATTTGGCACAGCTGATTTTTGATTTAAAGCAAGTTAATCCTGATGCGTTAGTGTCAGTGAAGTTGGTGTCACGTCCTGGCGTGGGCACCATTGCGACTGGGGTTGCCAAGGCGTATGCCGACTTAATTACCATTTCTGGCTATGATGGTGGTACTGCAGCCTCGCCATTGTCTTCTATTCACCACGCCGGATCACCTTGGGAGCTAGGCTTGGCAGAAGCCCATCAATCACTACGGGTAAATGGCTTGCGTGACAAAGTGCGTATGCAAACCGATGGCGGCCTAAAAACCGGTCTAGATGTGGTAAAAGCGGCCATCTTAGGGGCGGAAAGCTTTGGCTTTGGCACCACGCCTATGATTGCTGTGGGTTGTAAGTACCTACGTATTTGTCACCTAAACAACTGTCCAACTGGGGTGGCTACTCAGCAAGCGCGTTTACGTGATGATCATTTCATCGGTGAAGCGGAGATGCTAATTAACTTCTTTAAGTTTGTGGCAACCGAAACCCGTGAGTGGCTTGCTTTCTTAGGGGTGCGCTCTATGGAAGAGCTGGTAGGTCGTACTGACTTATTAGAAGTGCTTGAAGGCACTACCCAAAAGCAGCGTAATCTAGATTTATCGCCCTTATTGCACAGTCATCCTGCGGCAGAAGGCAAGCCACAAACTTGCCAAGTAGAGCGTAACGAGCCGTTTGATAAAGGGCTGTTGGCCGAAAAAATGATCGAAGACATGATTGTTCCTATTCGCCAAGGTCAAGGCGGCACCTTTAGCTATCAAGTGGGCAACTGCGACCGTTCTATTGGCGCCCGTATCTCAGGTGAGATCGCTCAGGTCTGGGGCAACTTAGGTATGTCAGACAGTCCTATTAAGCTGCATTTGGCAGGGACAGCGGGTCAAAGCTTGGGCGTATGGAATGCCGGCGGCCTAAATATCGAGCTCGAAGGTGATGCCAACGACTATGTGGGTAAAGGTATGGCGGGTGGTGAGATTGTGATTTATCCGCCAAAAGGGTCAACTTTTGCCTCGCAAAATACCGCCATTATCGGTAACACTTGTTTGTATGGGGCAACGGGAGGCAAGTTATACGCCTCAGGCACTGCAGGCGAGCGTTTTGCGGTTCGTAACTCAGGCGCTCATGCGGTTGTAGAAGGGGTGGGTGATCACTGTTGTGAATATATGACTGGCGGCGTAGTGACGGTACTGGGTAAGACGGGATTAAACTTTGGCGCAGGTATGACAGGTGGTTTTGCTTTCGTTCTAGACTTGGATAACACTTTCTTTGATCGTTGTAACCACGAGCTTATCGACTTGCATCGCATCTCAAGCGAGCAAACTGAAGAGCACCGCATTTATCTGAAACAGATCATTGAAACCCATGTGGAAAAAACAGGCAGTGCTTGGGGTCGTCAAATCCTAGCTGACTTCGAACACTATGTTCGTAAAGTCTTCTTAGTGAAACCTAAAGCAGCCAATATGGCATCATTGCTCCATAGCACTACAGCTGATCCACAATAAATCTATGCCAAGTCGTATGCTGTGGTCTCGGTAATTTGAGATCACAGCCATTTAACCGGTAATTGTTTAACTTTTACCCAGTATATTTTGTCCAAATGAAGGTAATTACCCCCTTCGTGCGGCAGGTTTTGCGTTTGGTAGATGATTCAGAGCAGCCTTTATTTTGGCCCTAATTGTCCTAAACGTGATACCAACTTAAGGAGACAAAACCCTAATGAAGCGTATTAATAATAACTTTCAGTTTTTAGATGTGCCTCGTCGCGAACCTGAGAAAAAAGACATCGTTACCCGTTCAACTGAATTTGTGGAGATTTATACCCCCTTTGAATCTCAAGAAGCCGCGCAACAAGCCCATCGCTGCTTAGAATGTGGTAACCCTTATTGTGAATGGAAATGTCCGGTACATAACTACATTCCAAACTGGTTAAAAATGGCAACAGAAGGTCAAATCTTCCAAGCCGCAGAGCTGTGCCACCGCACCAATACCTTGCCTGAAGTGTGTGGCCGTGTTTGTCCACAGGACAGATTATGTGAAGGGGCCTGTACTTTAAACGACGGCTTTGGCGCCGTGACCATTGGTAATGTTGAAAAGTACATTAACGATACTGCCTTTGCTTTAGGTTGGCGCCCAGACATGAGTGATGTGCAGTGGACGGACAAAAAAGTGGCCATTATTGGTGCTGGCCCCGCCGGTCTTGGCTGTGCTGATATTTTAGTTCGTGCAGGCGTGAAGCCAGTTGTGTTTGATAAACGTCCGGAAATTGGCGGATTACTGACCTTTGGTATTCCAGAGTTTAAGATGGAAAAACAAGTGATGCGCAATCGCCGTACGGTCTTTGAAGGTATGGGTATTGAGTTTAGCTTAAACACTGAAATCGGCACTGACGTCACTGTTGATCAGCTGCTTGAAGAATACGACGCGGTGTTTATGGGCATGGGTACTTATACCTATATGCGCGGTGGCTACCCAGGTGAAGAGCTGAACGGCGTATATGATGCGCTAGATTACCTAATTGCCAATGTCAATCGCTGCAATGACTGGGAAGAAAACCCTGCAGAATATATTAACCTAAAAGACAAAAAGGTAGTGGTACTTGGTGGAGGTGATACGGCGATGGATTGTAACCGTACTGCGATTCGTCAAGGGGCGGAGCGAGTGGTGTGTGCTTATCGCCGTAATGAAGCCAACATGCCAGGCTCGCTACGCGAAGTAAAAAATGCTAAAGAAGAGGGCGTTGAATTTTTATTCAACCGTCAGCCGACTCAAATTGTGGGTCTAAATGGTCAAGTCACTGGGGTGAAAGTGGTGACTACCCAACTAGGCAAACCAGACAACCGAGGTCGTCAGCGTCCTGAGCCTATCCCAAACTCTGAAGAAATTATTGAGTGTGATGTGGTGATTATGGCCTTTGGCTTCCGTCCAAGCCCAGCAGATTGGTTCGAGACCAGTGAAATTACTACTGATGAATCAGGCCGCGTCCTAGCCGCTGAAGAGCAAAAGTTTAAATTCCAAACCAGTAACCCTAAAGTATTCGCCGGTGGGGATATGGTCCGTGGTTCTGACTTGGTGGTAACCGCCATTTGGGAAGGCCGTGAAGCGGCAAAAGGTATTTTGGATTATTTAGAAGTTTAACTCGTTTTAAACCCAAAAAGTTATTTGCTGTTATTAATAAAGCCCTCCCTGTGAGTAATGCCAGTCAGTTAAGAGATTTTATAGCGAAATTCTGAAATTCGTTTTTTCTAGAAACCCCTGTTTATGGAGTTCTCTGGTTTTAAAAAACCATATCTCCGCTAAGTCTCTTGTTTAACTGACTGGCATTACTCCCTGTGAGGGCTTTATGTTGCCTAAAGTTTGCTCTAAACAGAGTGAATTGGTGTTGAGTGCGGTGCTCTACAGGATAAAGACAATAAGGGCTAAGAAACCGTTAGACCTATGCTAAAATTAGGGTCCATATTATTGTAAATTGTCATGAGATTATTATTATGCCATCAAGAAACTCAGGGGATAGACCTAAAACAGGGGAAGAGGCCTTACAATGGTTAAAAGTAGGCAATGCCCGCTACGTAAAAAGCTTAACCGACCCCGATCATCCTGTACCTGCCCGCCATGAATTAATTTCAGAGCAAGATCCTTTCGCCATTATTCTAGGCTGTTCAGATGCGCGGGTGCCAGTGGAGATTGTGTTTGATCAGGGCTTAGGCGATTTATTCGTTATTCGAGTGGCGGGTAATGTGGTAGCCCCCTCTCAGATTGGCTCGATTGAATTTGCGGTTGAGAAGTTTGGAACGCGTCTTGTCGTGGTGCTGGGTCACTCACATTGTGGGGCGGTCACCGCTTGTGTCGAAGCCTTGATGAATCCAGAGCAAAATTACACCACCAATTTACAATCCATTGTTGATCGCATTCGCCCCAGTGTCTATAACTTACATGAGCTTGCCACAGCCAAAGGCGGTGAAATAGATAAGCAGAAGCTGATTGATAGCTCAATCAGTGCCAATGTGCGTATGTCTGTGAGTCAATTAAAGCACGCGTCGCGCCTGCTTGAGGATATGAATCGCAGTGGTGAGTTGTTAATTGTAGGAGCAGAATATAACTTAGACACTGGTGAAGTTGAGTTTTTACCGATGTAGCCCGTCGAGGGTATGGTTGAATTGTGATAAATAAGAGCCATAAAGACAATAAGAGACAGTGGCTTATATTAAGTCAGTTTTTTTATGCCATGCCATGTCTTTTCTAACCAGCTATTTATTTAAGAAGCTATTTTTTTCATTGCTGTACTTGATAACCGAAGGAAATAATAATGTCTGTTGATTATATTGACCAACCAAAAAGCTCAGTTGTGGTCGAAGGCGTAGAACCTATCGCTGCTGCCACTACTGGCTATACTTTTAACCATACCATGTTACGTGTTAAAGATCCCAAAGAATCGCTTAAGTTTTATACGGGTGTACTGGGCATGACGCTTTTGACCGTAAAAAAATTCCCTGAAATGGAATTTGATTTATATTTCTTAGCTAAGCTGACCGAAGAAGAGATTGCTAATTTACCAGAAGACAAAGATCTGGCCATTTATACTTTCCGTCAGCGTGGTATTTTAGAGTTGACTCACAACTATGGTACCGAGACACAAGAGGGTCGCATCTATCATGACGGTAATGCTGAACCTCAAGGTTTTGGTCATATCTGCTTTAGTGTGCCAGATTTACAGGCGGCAGTAGAGTGGTTTGATAAAAATAACGTAGAGTTCAAAAAGCGCCCTGATGAAGGCAAAATGAAAAACGTGGTGTTTATCAAAGATGTCGATGGCTACTGGATTGAAGTGGTACAAGCTGATTTGATGGCCTAATAAGACAGTTAAAGCAGTCACTGCTTATTTAAGATGTGATACTGAAGCTGGCTTTACTAAAAGTAGAGCCAGCTTTTTTAAACTTAAAATTAACCAAAGGCCTAAAGAATCAACTAAAAATAGCTTAAAAAATAAAGCTACAATTAGAGTAAGTCCGCAAATAGAAAAATAGGAGTACCATGCCACAGCTTAATGTCGATAATGTCAGTGATAAGATTAATGAATACCAGACCATAGCCTCTGCAGCCAATCAAATGATGCATGATTTTATGGTACGGCTGCCTTATTTTATGGTTGCTTTATCGGTGCTGTTGCTATTTTGGCTGCTGTCGATTTTATTCAAAAAGCTGGTGACTAAGCTGTTATCCAAGACGCACACCCACCGTAATTTGATCCGGGTGTTTCAGCGAATTGGCGGGGCATTGATTATCTTCGTGGGATTAATGGTGGCCATGGTAATCGCCATACCGGGCTTTACGCCCGCTAAATTAGTGGGCGCGTTGGGTATTGGCTCGGTGGCGATCGGCTTTGCGTTCAAAGACATTTTTCAGAACCTATTATCGGGGATCTTATTGCTGTTGTCTGAGCCCTTTCGTATAGGGGATCAGATTGTCTCAGGGGAGTATGAAGGGACTGTTGAGGACATTAAGGTGCGTGCGACCACCATTCGAACTTATGACGGCCGGCAAGTGGTGATCCCCAACTCGCAACTCTATACCAGTGCGTTAACGGTGAATACCGCTTATAAGCGTCGCCGACTGGAGCTAACCATAGGTATCGGCTATGAAAATGATATTAATGAAGCCAAAGCGGAAATACTCAAAGCATTAAAACAGTCTGAGACAGTGTCGAAACTGGCTGAACCCTCTGTGGTGGCTACAGAGTTTGGGGGCTCTAGTATTGATTTAAAAGTGCGTTGGTATATCGATGATGGGACGCAGGCCAATAAAGTCGCCTCAATTCACGAAGTCATTGTGCAAATAAAATCAAACCTAGATGCTGCAGGCATTAATATTCCTTTCCCAATACGTACTTTGGATTTTAGTGATGTCTCTGCCAAAGCGTTAGCCAACCATATTTTCCATCTGCAAAGTCAAACTGAGAAGTCTGCAGCCAATGCTCAAAGCCAATCTCAACCTGAACTTCAAGCTAAGCCAAACCAAGCACCGCCGCAGTAATGATTTTAATAAAAAATGTGGTCTCCCAAAACAAAAAAAGCCCTGATATTTTCAGGGCTCTTTTACTAGAATCGATATAAGCATTAATCGTTTGGTTTTTTGAAGTCTTCGTGGCAAGACTGACAGCCGTCACCCACAGGTTTTAAAGCAGGTAGGATTTCATCTAGAGTAGTGGCATTTTGTGCAGCTGTGTTTAATTCAGCAGTAACTTGTTGAAAGTTTTCAGCTTCCGCTTTGAATTCATCAGGATTTGACCAAACTGCTTCAGTAGCCCCGCCCAATTGATTTTGATCATTAAAATGAGTCCATGGCTTATTAGCAGACTCTGCTAAGAACTGAGCGTTTTCTTGGAACTTGGCCAGATCAAAAGTATCTGGTGCTTCTGCCATACCGCCCATAACACCCATGGCATCTTTCCAGTCTTTCATTACGTCCTGGCGGGCGCTAACGTCTGGATTTGAGCCTCCTGAACAGGCCGCTAAGGTCAAAGTTAGGGGGAGGGCGGCTGTTAAAAACAGTGATTGAATTTTCATAGCATTATCCTTGCTTTTATACTTATAAGAAAGTTAGTAGGTCAAAAAATTAATAGGTGCAAATGATTCAAAGACCAAAATGGTTAAAAAACAGATGTTTATCATTAACACCACAGGGGTTATTTGGTCATATTACCAAAAATATTTTAAATGTCACAATAGTAATGTGGCTATCTTGTTACTACTTAAAGTAATTATCCTTATCATTAAGGCGCTTCTAAATTAAGCCAGTCACGTGGTTTTAGATAAAAATCAGTTAGCTCATACTCAGGAGTACCTGGCTCAGGCTCATAGCGATAATGCCATCCGGTTAGCGGAGGAAGGCTGACCAAGATGGACTCGATACGGCCATTACTTTGTAAACCAAATAAAGTACCCCGATCATAAACTAGGTTATATTCCACATAACGGCCACGGCGATATAGTTGGAATTCTCGTTGCTGTTCGGTATAAGGCAAGTCTTTGCGTTTATTAAAAATAGGCAATACCGCCTGTAGATAGCCTTCACCGACCGCTTGCATGTGTTTAAAGCAGGTCTCAAAGTCCCAGCCACGACTTGAGGTATTCACATCATCATAAAACAGACCGCCCACGCCCCGCTGCTCATTGCGGTGGCGCAAATAGAAATAATCGTCACACCACTTTTTGAATTCAGGATAAATCTCATCCCCAAATGGAGCAGATAGGTCATGACAAACCTGATGCCAGTGCACACAGTCTTCTAATACTGGATAAAAAGGAGTCAAATCAAAACCCCCGCCAAACCACCAAATAGGATCTTCGCCTTCTTTTTCGGCCACAAACAAACGCACGTTGGCATGACTGGTCGGCACATTAGGGTTACGAGGGTGCACCACTAAAGACACCCCCAAAGCTTGGGCTTTACGGCCCGCAATGTCAGGGTGACGCGCAGTGGCAGTCGCAGGTAAGTTGCTAATGTGGATGTGGCTAAACATTACCCCTGCTTTTTCAATAACTTTACCGTCTGCCATAACACATGAACGGCCACCGCCCCCTTCAGGGCGCTTCCAGTCATCGGGAGTGAACGTTGCTGTGCCAGCGCCTTCAGCCTCTTGCTGTTCCAAGGCTTGGCAGATATCCGCTTGTAATTGAACTAAAAAATCACGTACCCGCTGAACATCATGCGCAGTAGGGGTGCTGCTTTTATCAGAAGTATTTTGTGAAAGATTAGGGGTTCCGATAGAAGAAATAGTCATGCCGTACTCCGTTAAAAGATGAGTTCAGTGGGTAAAATAGAGAAGGCCAAAGTTATTGGTCTGAGGTGGGTTTGAAGACCAAAGAGGAGATGTCATTGGCCAAATGATGTCCCATACGCTCACGCTTGGTGGCCAAATAATCCACATTAAAAGGATTAAGACCAACGACCAAAGGAATGCGCTCTACCACCTCAAAGCCTAAGTCCTCTAAATAACTTAGCTTATCAGGGTTATTGGTCAACAGGCGTAGCTTACTAATTCCCACATGGTCTAACATAGGTTTGCACATCTCGTAAGTGCGGGCGTCTGCCGGTAAACCCAAAATCAAGTTGGCATCTAGAGTGTCATGGCCTTGGTCTTGTAAGGCGTAAGCACGAATTTTATTGGTCAGACCAATGCCTCGACCTTCTTGACGCAAATACAAAATAGCGCCACAACCTTCTTGCTGTATGGCTTGCATTGTCGCATTAAGCTGTGGCCCACAATCACACTTCAATGAGGAAAAAGCGTCGCCAGTTAAACACTCTGAATGGATACGAACTAACGGCGCTGTTTGCTCAGCTGTTTTTTTTGCCGTGGGGTCTAAAGGCAGACCACAAGTCAGCATCACGTGCTCTTGATTCTCCTCGTTTTCAAAGACATGGATATCAAACTCTCCATGAACTGTGGGAAGTTTTGCCTTACTAACAAACTTATAAGGAGAGTGTGTTTTGGTTTCTGAAAATTGTTGAGACATTACAGACCTAAGGAGTCATATTCGTGAATAAGGGTGGGATTTAGGTTGGTATATCAATACAAACTAAGCGTCGGTGGCATTTATTAGCCGGCCATACTTCATAGACCTTAGTGAAATACATAGAAATTTCACATAGCGAGTCCGATGAATAAAGCGTTAAATGAAAAAAAATGGTATTATGCCATACTCTTAATCCCGATACAGTGTTTGCTTGACCTGGGCTTGGGTACCTGAGATAGGATAACCTTGCCTAAATGGGCCTAGCGTTCACTATAATATAATTCTTTGGTTAAGACAGTATGGCGTATTATGGCCATTATAACTTATCATAGGGAAGTAAATGACGGCAGTTCACTAAATATCAAGTGGCAACAGAACAGTACCTAGTAGCCTTAGGCGAAAATACTCAGTTGTCACCAGAAGATAATGACTGCTGCAATAAAGAATACTGGAACGGGTTTAATCTGTGCAGAAGATGCATAGGTCTGATAACTTAGCAATGTTCAGCAGTTAAACTGGGCAGTTGTCAAAAGACAGACACATTATTTTTACCCATATTCACCCATACTGATGCTTCGCTTATGGTTTTGGTAAAGTTTTACCTTGATATGAGCAAAAGATGATATTAAGCCAGTGCTAGTGGCTTGATACACAGCGTCTATATACTAAGATTAGTAGGTTTTTTAAGGTCTATGCAGCAATATTCTAATTCAACTAAGCCCAAGCCTGCGCCCTCGCATCAAATGGACTCACCTTCGGTAAATAGCAGTGCTGATGTGGCGGTTTCTGAGGTTGCGGCTAATAAGCCAGCAGCCATGCGTCTTTTTAGTGAAATTCCTACTTCACGGCCTACTACTCCGTTATTAGACACAATAGATTCACCTGCTGATTTAAAGCCCTTAAGCCAGGAGCAATTGCTGACCCTAGCTGATGAGCTGCGTGAGTACCTGCTTTATTCTGCAGGCCAAAGTGGCGGACATTTTGGTGCCAACTTAGGGGTGGTTGAACTAACGGTAGCTTTACATTACTTATTGGATACTCCTAACGACAAGTTAGTATGGGACGTGGGTCATCAAGCCTATGCTCATAAAGTGTTGACCGGTCGTCGTGACCGTTTATCGAGCATCCGCTCAAAACAAGGCCTTACTGCCTTCCCTGAGCGTCAAGAATCAGAATACGACACTTTTGGGGTGGGACACTCGTCAACCTCTATCTCTGCCGGTCTTGGCATGAGCTTAGCTTTACGTCATTTAAAATCAGATGCCAAAGTGGCTTGTGTTATTGGCGATGGTGCCATGACGGGTGGTATGGCCTTTGAAGCTCTAAATGATGCGGTGCAACAAGATGCTGATTTACTGGTCGTGCTTAACGACAATGACATGTCAATTTCATGCTCAATTGGCGGCTTTTCACGTCACCTAGCAATGCTGTGGGAATCGGGTTATCAAGTAGATATTACAGCGAAGGGTAAGCCAAAGCTGACCCATCGACCTGAGATGCCTTTGTCTGAGCGCCGGGCTCGCCATAGTGCTTTACGTGATATCCCAAAAGTAGCAGATAACCTATTTAAAGCCATTGGTTTTAGTTATTTTGGTCCCTTTGATGGCCATGACTTACCAGAGCTACTGAGAGTACTAGAACGTGCCAAAAACGTTTCTGGCCCAGTGTTAGTTCACGTATACACTACCAAAGGCAAAGGTTTTATTCCTGCCGAAGGCGATCCGGTCACCTACCATGCCATTAGTAAACTGCCACAACCACAGCAGAGCAATGAGTCTACCACTGCCGTTCAGCCTGCTGCCCCTAAGAAAAAGTATTCGCAAGTATTCGGCGAGTTTCTTTGTGATAAAGCCGCTGTCGATAATAAGTTAATTGCCATTACTCCTGCTATGGAAGAGGGCTCAGGCATGACTGAATTTGCTAAGCAATATCCTGAGCAGTTCTATGACGTAGCAATCGCCGAACAGCATGCAGTGACATTAGCGGCCGGCATGGCCACATTAGATGTAAAACCTATCGTTGCTATTTACTCAACTTTCCTGCAGCGTGGTTATGATCAGCTGATTCATGACGTTGCTTTACAAAATTTGGATGTGACGTTCGGGATTGATAGGGCAGGTCTAGTTGGTGAAGATGGGGCCACCCATGCTGGCGTGTTTGATTTGGCTTATATGCGTTGTGTACCAAACTTAGTGATTGCCACGCCTAAAGATGAAAATGAGTGTTATCACTTATTAAACACTTGTTATGAATATAAAGGCGCGACAGCCGTACGTTATCCTCGTGGTACAGGCCCTGGTGTCGAAATTACCAAGCCTGCGCAAAGCTATGAGGTGGGTAAAGCTGTGGTAGAAGCGGTTTATCAATCCCAAGATAGCGTTTCAAATAGTAACCCTTATAAACTGGCTCTATTGGCCTTTGGCCCAATGGTTGCCACTGCAGATGCTGCCGCAAAGGCGCTAATGGCAGATACTGATCTTGAAGGTCCTGTAGAAATTAGCGTGGTCAACATGCGCTGGGTAAAACCACTGGACACCCAGCTTATCGATGAGTTAATCGCTAAGGGCTATACCCATATTGTCACTCTTGAAGAGCACGTGGTGATGGGCGGTGCAGGCAGTGCTGTCAATGAATACTTATTAAACCATATTTCAGGTATGAAGCAGCAGCTTGATATCAAAAATATTGGTATTGCTGATGAGTTTATCGCTCATGGTAGTCATGATGAGCAATTGGCAGATTGTGGCTTAGATGTGGCGGGCGTCACCTCGCAATTGCGCAGCTTATTCACAGTACAATAAGTCAATCTTTTAAGTGACGACACTTATATCAATATATCAATTAACCTTGGCTGAAAATTTCAGCTAAGTTTTCAACCGCTTTAATAGAGCAAATAGGAAAATTATGGAACCAATGGTCGTAATAGCAGCACGTGCTGCTGAAAAAGTCGGTGCGGAACTATTAAAAGCGCATCACAACCGTCATAAAATCGAATTCGATACCGAATCAAAAGGTCTTGAAGGTCTTGTCACTAAGATTGACCGCTTTAGTGAAGAGTTGACGATTGAAACGTTGAAGTACAACTACCCAAATCACTCTTTTTTAGGGGAAGAGTTTGGCCTGCAAGAAGGTCAGGGCAGTGACTCAGAGTGGTGCTGGATTATTGATCCCTTGGATGGCACACAAAACTTTGTGCACGGGGTTCCCCACTTTTGTATCTCTATCGCAGTACAGCATAATGGGGTTACCCAGCATGGTGTGATTTATGACCCTGTGCGTGATGAGATGTTTTCTGCCAGCCGTGGTAAAGGCGCTCGTTTAAATCAGCGCCGCTTGCAAGTGAGCCAACGAAAAACGATTGAAGGTGGCTTATTCACTACCGGTCATCCTCTTGAGCGTCAAGAAGGTGATAAAGTTGTTTCATATGCCAAAGAGCACTTTGCTACGCTACAAAAAATTGCTGAAGAAGGCGGCCAAGTACGTCGTTTAGGCTCAGCCGCTTTAGACTTAGCTTACGTAGCCGCAGGTCGTTTTGATGGTTATTTTGAGATGAAGCTTAAGCCTTGGGATATCGCCGCTGGTGAGCTAATCGTTAATGAAGCGCGTGGTGTGGTTGTGGATCATCATGGCGCTCATAACTCAATGCAAACCGGTTCTATCTTTGCTTGTAATGTAAAACTGTTAAAACCATTAATGCAAATGGTTGTGCCTACGTGGGGTAATGCGGTTCGTTAATATCAATAATTAATCTGATAAAAGCCCATAGATCATTATGATTTATGGGCTTTTTTTGAACTAATAAATTTGGTTTATAACGGTTAAAATAGCTATTTGTATAGATGAAATATAATAATTGGGATAAGCCATGAAAAAGCCAATAATGAGTGCCCTAGCTGCCTGCCTACTTTTAATCGTAGGCTGTAATGCAGAGTCGGAAAAGGCCGAACCTAAAGCGGCTGTAACTAATACAGAAGATGTGGTGCCTATTGGTAATACTCAGACCCCGAATCATGGGCAAGCTGCCAAGTTGATTAAAAAGCCAAACTTTGACATTAAGATTGAAGATTATGGCAATAAGGTCAATGAGTTACTGGCCAATACTGAATTTGCGACTATGACCCTGACAGAAGTAGTAGAAGGAGACTCAGGTGATGCTTTTATTATAGATTATCCGCATCACATAAGCCTTACCGGTGAGGTGAATGAGTCTGGAGTGTTAGAAGCGTTAATTTACACCATGCCCTCCAATGAACAGTTAGAAAAATCGGGTGCTAAATTATCGCAGTTAGTGACAGCTTCCATGTTGGCGTTAAATCCTGAGCTGTCACCATCAGAAGCCAAGCCCAAAGTAGCAGAGTTACTAGATCAAGCTTTCTCTAATTATATTTTGCAAAAGACCCAGCAACGAGCCATAGGAGTCGTTGGAGAAGGAGTGTATGTTTGTGAAATCTCTGAAATGGGCGTAAGGCTATTAATTGAGCCGGCTGAAGGCAGTCGTTTTATTAATAAGGAATAAGATAAGCAATAAAGATAATTAAAAAAAATTAGACAATAAAAAAGTGGGTGGCGTTGGAAAACGCCACCCACTTTTTTAGCTATTCTTTTATTAATATCAGTTAAATACAACGGTCTTATTACCGGCCACAATAACCCGGTTTTGCACATGCCAGTTGACAGCGCGTGCTAAGACATTGCGTTCAACATCACGGCCAATAGCGCGTAGCTCAGTTACCCCTTGACGGTGGGTTACACGGTGCACATCTTGCTCAATAATAGGCCCTTGATCTAAGTCAGCAGTCACGTAGTGAGCTGTAGCACCGATTAACTTAACGCCTTTATCGAAGGCCTGACGGTAGGGGTCAGCACCAACGAATGCAGGCAAGAACGAATGGTGGATATTAATAATTTTCATTGGCCAACGGCTGACAAAGTCTTCTGATAAGATTTGCATATAACGAGCCAATACTAAAAGATCATTACCGGCCATAATTTGATGGATTTTTTCCTCAGCTTCTGCCTTAGTGTCTTTAGTAACAGGAACATGATGAAAAGGAATGCCAAAGTTTTCGACCGCTTGGCGTAGATCATTGTGGTTGCTCACTACACAGGTAATATCACAGTCTAATAGACCACGTTGATGACGCCATAACAAGTCGAGTAAGGCATGATCAAATTTAGACACCAAAATACCCACTTTGGTTTTAATTGCATTGTTATGTAGGCGCCATTCCATTTCATAACGCTTAGCAACCGTGTGCTCAAAGCTGGCTTCAAAGTTATCAATAATTTCACTAAGACCTGCCAATGCAAATTCTAGACGCATGAAGTATTGCCCCCCTTCATGGGCGGTTGAATACTGATCTAAGGTAATAATATTCGCGCCATAGCGATGAATAAACTCAGAAACAGCTTGGACGATACCAGCTTGGTCTTTACACTTAATTAATAAGGTAGCGGTATCAATGGCAGGGTCAGTAATTGGGGCTTTAGTATCTTTTGACATAAAAACTCACTAAATAATAAGATGAAAAAAAGCAGGCAAGACAGTCATTGACTGCCAGCCTGTTCTAAAAAGTAAGTATTAAAATATAGAGCATATTAAAAATATTTGCTGTTAAAGCCTATTATAACAGTTACTGACAGGGGTAAAGTTGACAATAAATCAACTCATTAATAGGTTTGTTTAACCCTATATAATCAAATAACCCACTCGCACTGAGTGGGTTATTTATTTATGCATTCAAAGCTATCGAAGGCAACTATCTGTTATTTAAGTGCTTCGCAAGCAATACCATCATTGTCCCGATCAAGTCCTTTATACCCAGGTTTCTTTGCATCAAAATAAGCCTGAGCTTCTTTTTGAGACTTAAAATCAGAGCATTTAACTTTGGCGGCATGGGCAGGTAGGCTGGCTGATACTAACATTAGGCAAAAGGCTGTAAGCAAAGTTTTATTCATATGACTCACCCTATAACTAATAATTAAATCATCAAAATAAGATATATTAGAATATATATTAATTATATCAATATTATATAATAAAGCCATACCCAGAGAGGGGAATAAGTGAGAGCTACTCATCTCGACAACATATTGCTGTATATTAATCTGATGCTTGAACTTGTTATAGTGTGATAACTTAATATTAAAATAAGAAAGTTTTAACAGTAATAGTTGTTTAGTCGAGTGAGGGGTGGGAATATGGCTTTTATTTTCAACGTTTACCTTATCTTATTTTTGATAATGCCTCTTGTGTTGGTATTTTGGTTAATACGTCCTGCTTACTTTCCTTTTGTGGCCGATATTAATAACCCTCCAAGTAGACTAAAGATTTTGGGCTTATCTTCTTTAGTTTTTATGGTTTCTACGATAATTATCGGTGCTTTTCTTCCTGAAGAGAGTACTCCAGATGATTCTGTAGCAGGATTACTTGCTGGGCTAATTTTATCTATTACGATTATTTACTTATCTATTAAACAAGGTAAGTCTGCCCCAAAGATAGAAGATGATCAGATTAAAGCTCTAACAGCAAAGCCTTTGTTTAATATGGATTTACAGCAGCTAAAACCACCAAGTTTAAAGCCAGATAAAATCCCTAACAAAGAGACTGAGGTTAATAAAAAGCGTTCTTTCTTTGAGCAAAGAAGAGTCAAGTCAGAGACTTACAAACAGCTAATGCTAATGGCGAGTGATGGAGAAATAAACCAGGAGGAAGAACAAAAAATTAAAAAGCTGTTGATGGAGGCAGAGCTTACCGATAAACAGCAGTTACAAGGTTTTATTAAAGCTTATAAGAAGGCTTATGAGCATGTTGTGTCTGATGAGATTGTGACTCAACAAGAGCATGAAGCGTTACATCGCATACAAAAGTTATTTAATATTCCGTCTGACGAAATTTCAGCGGAATTAGAGGTACTAGATAAGCACAGAGTATTAAGGCAAATACAGAGTGGGATTTTGCCCACTTGTCACACCAATATCATTTTAAAAAAAGGCGAGGTGGCTCATTTTAGTTATTTTGCAGATCTAATTGAAGAAAGAGCTGTGAGAGGGCGTTACCAAGGGGGTTCGGCTGGGGTGAGCTTCAGGGTAGCCAAGGGAGTCAGTTTTAGGGTAGGGCAGTCTCGGGGTACTTATAAATCAGATCGAGAGCCTGTTGCTGTCAGTTCAGGAAAGCTTATAGTGACTAATAAGCGTATTATTTTTGATGGGGATAAGAAAGGATTTAATATAACTATTGGACAGCTATTATCTTATGAAGTGTTCGATAACAGTATTTTGGTGAAGCCGACACGGGGTAATCCAAGGTTAGTTCAATTTAGGGACACAAGTTATGATCCTGATATTTTGGATATAGGGATAAATAGCATTGTTTATAGCTAAAGGTGTTGGTATCGTCTTTTTCAATACCAACAGCTATACCAACAAATATACCGTAATTCAACAAAATGACTCTTACCTTGTTGATTAATGCAGAGTTAATAAGACGATCGAATTTACTAATAAATGAGTCAAATCAAATAGTTAAGCGCATAAAAAAAGACCTGCCATATTAAATATGGCAGGTCTTTTAAATGTTTGGTCGGAACGGCAGGATTTGAACCTGCGACCCCTACACCCCCAGTGTAGTGCGCTACCAGACTGCGCTACGCCCCGATGGACAAACTATTTTACTCATTATTAATATTAATGCAAGTGGTTAATCACCATTTTATCCCAAAATCTCTTTCAAGATCTGGTTCACCTGCTGCGGGTTGGCTTTACCACGGCTGGCTTTCATCACTTGACCAACCAGACCGTTAAAGGCTTTTTCTTTACCGCCTTTGT
This sequence comes from Psychrobacter sp. UBA3962, assembly GCF_002385225.1. Classification (GTDB taxonomy): domain Bacteria; phylum Pseudomonadota; class Gammaproteobacteria; order Pseudomonadales; family Moraxellaceae; genus Psychrobacter. Next base: position 52,361 of record NZ_DGDC01000020.1, read on the forward strand.
ACTCGTCAACCATCGCTTGATTATTGGCGATAACTTCTTCCACCATGGCTTTAATAGCGCCCGTATCCGTTTCTTGCTTCAGACCTTTGGCTTCGATGATTTTGTCTGCTGCGTCTGCATCATCGCCACCTTCACCATCATATAAGGCAGTAAATACTTGTTTTGCTAACTTACCTGACAAGGTGTTGTCGTTTAAGCGCTTTAACAAGCCCGCCAGTTGTACTTCGCTGATAGGGGAGTCGATGATGGTTTTGTCTTCTTTATTTAACGCACCAAGTAAATCACCCATAATCCAGTTGGCAGTCAATTTGGCATGCTCTTTACCAACTGCTTCAAGTACGGTTTCAAAGTAGTCAGCCAACTCACGGCTACCGGTTAAGACACGGGCATCATATTCTGATAAGCCAAGCTCAGTACCGAAACGCTCACGGCGTACCACAGGCAATTCTGGCATACTGGCACGAATAGCATCAACAGTCTCTTGCTCTAGACGCACTGGCAATAGATCTGGATCGGGGAAGTAGCGGTAATCATCCGCATCTTCTTTGGTGCGCATGATACGAGTTTCGTCCGCTTCTGGATCATAAAGCATAGTGGCTTGAACTACCTTGCCACCGTCTTCGATGATGTCGATTTGACGCTCGATTTCACGGTTAATGGCGTTTTCGATATTGCGGAAAGAGTTTAGGTTCTTAAGCTCAGTACGAGTACCAAACTCTTCGCCTGGCTGACGCACAGAGACGTTACAGTCACAGCGGAATGAGCCTTCCGCCATGATGGCATCAGAGATATCTAACCAAGTGACTAACTGGTGAATGGCTTTGATATAAGCCACCGCTTCTTTTGAGGAGCGCATGTCTGGTTCAGACACAATCTCAATTAGTGGTGTGCCCGCACGGTTTAAGTCAATCCCAGTCATACCCGGTACTGCATCGTGCACTGATTTACCAGCGTCTTCTTCTAAATGACCGCGGGTAATACCAATGCGTTTGCCATATTCGTTTTTCTCACCTTCATTAACGATGACATCGATATAGCCTTTACCAACGATGGGGTTTTCCATCTGGGTAATTTGATAGCCTTTTGGTAAGTCAGGATAAAAGTAGTTTTTACGATCAAAGGTATTTAGCATACCCAGCTCTGCATTCACCCCGATACCGAACTTTAACGCACGCTCAATCAAGCCTGCGTTTAATACAGGAAGCACGCCAGGTAAGCCTAAGTCAACGATACTGGCTTGGGTGTTTGGCTCATTACCAAATTTGGTTGATGAGCTTGAGAAAATTTTACTTTCGGTATTTAGCTGGCAGTGAATTTCAATACCAATGACCACTTCATAGCCGTCAATCAATAACTCTTTGCGAACGGGCTGGTGGGTGGTGTTACTTTCAGTGATAGCAGTCATTAGATGCTCTCCTGTGCAGTAGCAGATAGCTTAGTGTGATAGTCGGTGTGTTGCTGGAAGATATGAGCGGTCGATAGTAGCTTACTGTCATCCCAGTGATTGCCAATTAATTGTAGACCCACAGGCAGACCTGATTCGGTGAAGCCGGCAGGCATACTGATGGCTGGTAGACCCGCTAGGTTGACCCCGATGGTGTAGACGTCACCTAAATACATGGTCACTGGATCTAAAGCGGTATCAAGCTTATAGGCCGCGGTAGGGGCGGTTGGACTTGCAATCACATCACACTTATCAAAAGCTTTTTTGAAATCTTCTAAGATTAAGCGGCGTACTTTTTGGGCCTTAGTGTAGTAAGCATCATAGTAGCCGGCAGATAGCGCATAAGTTCCCATCAAGATACGGCGTTGTACTTCATCACCAAATCCTTCCGAGCGTGAACGGGTATATAGATCTGCTAAGTCTTTTGGCTCTTCACAGCGATAGCCAAAACGTACCCCGTCAAAGCGAGATAAGTTGGAAGAAGCTTCTGCAGGGGCTAGCATATAATAAGTTGCTAGAGTGATAGCAGGGTCGGTAATGTTAACCTCAACAATAGTCGCACCTAAGTCCTCATACTGTTTAAGCGCATTGCGAACATTGCTATCTACTTCAGTATCTAAGCCTTGACCAAAGTATTCTTTTGCCACCCCAATGCGTAGACCCGCAAACGGTTTGTCAGTATCAGCTTTTTTAACAGCGCTGTGCATATCGGCAATGTAATCAGGGACTTCGCGTTTGATGGAAGTAGCATCACGAGGGTCGTGACCAGTCATAGGCTGTAGCAAGTAAGCGCAGTCTTCTGCCGAGCGCCCAAAAGTACCGGCTTGATCTAAACTTGAGGCATAAGCAATCATACCAAAGCGAGATACGCTGCCGTAAGTAGGCTTCATACCCGTTAAGCCGCAGAATGAGGCCGGCTGGCGAATTGAGCCCCCAGTGTCACTACCTGTAGCAAATGGAACAAAACCGGCTGCCACAGCTGCCGCAGAGCCGCCAGATGAGCCGCCAGGAACCCGACTGGTATCCCATGGGTTGTGTACAGCGCCATAGTAAGAGCTTTCATTGTCTGAGCCCATGGCGAACTCATCCATGTTCAGCTTCCCTAAGCACACAGCGCCGGCTTCACGGATATTTGAGACGATAGTGGCATCATAGGGCGACACAAAGTTGTGTAGCATTTTTGAGCCAGAAGTGGTGAGTAAGCCCTTGGTACAAAATAGGTCTTTATGGGCCATAGGTAGACCCAGTAGCGCTGAAGTATCGCCTGCGCTGCGTTTTTCATCCGCAGCTTTGGCTGCTTGGCGAGCGCCTTCTTCATCAACAGTGATAAAGCTGTTGATTTTCTCATCGAGCTTATTGATACGTTTTAGAAAATGATCGGTCAGTTCTACACTGCTAAACTGCTGGTTTTTTAGACCATCAGCAAGCTGAGCAACAGATAGGTGATGTAGGTCAGACATATTGGGTGTCCATTATTATTAAAGATAAGGGTTATTAAAGGTAAAAGTTATTAAAAGTAAGAAGGTTATTTAAAAAAAAGGGTAAAAATGTTTTTTTGGCTACTATCCTCGGCTACAACTTTATAAGCATTTTTATAAATTTACGCTTTCAGTCGTTATTTGTTTTTCATCCTACTTGGTTTTAAGTCAGGTTGGTTTTCTTTAATTTTTAACAAAGAAGATAGTTTTTAATGAAGCCAAAGAAACTGCAACGTAATAGATAAGGGTTATTCAATAACTTGCGGTACCAGATATAAGCCTTGTTCGACTGCTGGGGCCACAGATTGATTCAACTCACGGTCAATATCAGCATTGGGAATATCCGCACGTAATTCTTGAGCAGCTTCGTGCACATTAGATAGGGGCGCTACATTATCAGTATCTACGCTTGAAAGGGTTTGCATCATGTCTAAGATTTTAGCGATGTCCTCAGCGAAGGTTTGTGCCGCTTCTTCATCTACCGCAAGGCGAGAAAGCTTGGCTACTTCCAAAATATCAGTGGTACAGATTTGATTGTCGCGGTTAGGCGTCTGCGAATTTGATGTGCTATCGGTAGTCATGAGACAAAGCATCCTTTTTAAAATCGGTTAATAGAAAAATGAGTAAAGACAGTAAATAGAAAAGTCAGCAAAAATTAAGATAATAGAAGTTTATCAAACTGTTTTTATGGTATCGGGCTATTATAATGCAACTGACACTTATTTTCAGTGGTTACCTTGATATGCGATTGGTTGTTAATATTATAAATATTGGTCTCATTAATTTATTCAAAGAAGTCACAATAACAGCAAAGCCCTATCAATAGAGCCCGTTATTGAGTAAATAATGAGTTTGACATGAGATGTTGCAATTTAATACGGCAGAGTTATATGAAAAATATGATATTTACATGATTTATCTATAATTAACCGCTATAATTTGCACCACCTGAATATTTGAATAAATTTTCAAGGTTTATTCTTGTCGTCATGCTTTACTTTGGTTAAAGTGTGTCATTTCTATTCGACAAAATCTTAAAATATTTTTTAAAATATTAGACTCTTTTTTGAGAGCCAGTCTCTGCTTATTAAATGCATGAGATGATGACGCTACTCTTTAACTCGCAATACGCTGGAACACGATACATGAACCCGTTTGGATTTCTATCTAACAACATCGCCATTGACCTTGGTACTGCCAATACATTGATTTATGCGCCTGGAAAGGGTGTGGTTCTCGATGAGCCTACTGTTGTGGCTCTGCGTAGTAACCGTACTCAGAACCCAACGGTGGCTGCTGTCGGCATTGATGCAAAGCAAATGCTAGGTCGTACTCCCGATAATATTACCGCAATTCGTCCTTTAAAAGATGGGGTCATTGCAGATTTTGAGGTCACTCAAAAAATGCTGAAGCACTTCATCAGTAAAGTGAAAGCCAGACGCTTCTTGGCCCAGCCAAACGTTGTGGTTTGCGTGCCTTGCAAGTCTACTTTAGTTGAGCGTCGTGCTATTCGTGAGGCGGTATCCTCAGCGGGAGCCAATAAAGTTTTCTTATTAGAAGAGCCTATGGCTGCTGCTATTGGTGCAGATTTGCCAGTCCATGAGGCCAGCGGGTCAATGGTGGTGGATATCGGCGGTGGTACCACAGAGATTGCGGTTATTTCATTATCAGGTTGTGTCTATGCAGACTCAATCCGTATTGGCGGTGATATCTTTGATGAAGCAATCATCACTCATGTGCGCCGTAATCATGGCTGCGTGATTGGGGAAACCACCGCTGAGCGTATTAAGCAAAGCGTAGGGTCTGCTATTGATGAAGACGCTAAGCTTGAAGTTGAAGTTCGTGGTCGTAGTATGGCAGAAGGGGTGCCAAAAACCCTAACCGTTACTTCTGAAGAAATCCAAAAAGCTTTAAGTGACTCTTTAACCGGTATCGTTAGTGCGGTTAAAACGGCGCTTGAGCAAACGCCTCCTGAATTATCATCAGATATCGCCGAGCGTGGTATTGTATTGACTGGTGGCGGGGCATTGCTACGTAATTTTGATAAATTACTGTCAAAAGAGACGGGGCTACCAGTTACTGTAGCTGAAGATCCGCTAACCTGCGTTAGTCGTGGTGGTGGTGCTGCTTTAGACTTTATCCATAACAAAAGTTTAAATATGATTTTTGTATAATCTATAAGTTTGTAAGTTCACTATGCCAACGACCCTATTTGCTCAGTACAATCTTACCTTAAGAAAAACAGCGGCCGTATTATTGGTCGCTATGGTTTTGATGTTATTGGACAGTAAAAATCCTGACTGGTTTAATCCTATACGGGATACCAGCCATTCAGCGATGCAGCCTATTTATCAAATGTCGGTACTGCCAACCTTTGTTAGTCACTGGGCAGATGGGACGTTAATGAGCAAAGAGGCGTTACGACGCGAAAATGTACAGTTGCATGCGCAGTTGTTACATGCGCAAGCTAAGCTGCAACAGCAAGATTATGTGCTGGCTCAAAACGCACGTTTGCAAGGAATCTTATCTACTACCAAGCCAGATCAGTATGAATTAAATTTGGCCCAAGTAATTGGTACCGATACCAACCCCTTAAAGCAAATTGTAGTATTGAATAAAGGCAGTAAAGATGGGGTACAGGTTGGCCAAACTGCCATTGATGAAAATGGTATCTTAGGTCAAATCATTAATGTCTATCCAAATACCAGCCGCTTGTTATTGATTACTGATGAGCTACAGTCTGTCTCAGTTACTGTCAGAAGAACAGGGCAGCGTGCTATTGTTACTGGTGAAGGAACGCCCAGCACTCTGAAACTTGATTATATATTCAAAACTTCAGACATTCGCGTTGGCGATGAGCTAATCTCCTCTGGCTTAGGGGGCCGCTTTCCAGCCGGCTACCGTGTGGGCCGTGTGGAATATATTAGTCCTGAACAAAATGAAAACTTCATGAATATTGATGTGACCCCGGCAGCAGATTTTGTGAACAGCTCCTATGTGTTAATTATGCAGGACAGTGAGCATGCGCCAAACTTTAGAGATGATAGATTTGCAGGCTCTTTAGAGCTCACTCAGATTCCCTATGTTCCCCCTAGTCGTTCTATTGAGTCTAAGTGAGTGGCACAGTGATGTTGCTGAGTCTGTTGTTAAAGCACAATTTAGAGCGCCGAATATTATGGCCCCGATTGTCAGAGGAGGGTAACAGGCTTACCGGTCACTTTTCTATCCCCAGTTCTCTCATAACCCCAATAATCCTGATGACCCTCATAACCCGGATGACCCTCATAAATAGTCATTGCCTAAGCTTATCTATTGAGGCTTCTTAAAAGGCGCTGCTGCTATTATGATCAAAACTCCTTTAAGCCCTTTCCAGTCTTTAATAGTGGTTATTGCAAGTTTTGTAGTAGCTTCTGTTATTAATATCTACCCCATGAGCTTAGAAGCTTCTTTGCTGCGTCCTATGGCACTTATTATGGTGCTTATTTTTTGGTTAATATATAAGCCAAATTATGTGGGAGTAGTGACCGCCTTTGCCATTGGTATCATCTCAGACTTACTATTGGACACGCGCTTGGGTCAACAAGCCTTTGCGGCTGTAGTGATGGCCTTCTCCGTTAGGTTTATGGGGCAGTATATTAAACAGTTGAATTTGTCTATTGTTTGGGCAGTGGCTACGGTCGCCTTGATAGTTTTTCAGCTGACTTTATGGTTGGTACAATATCTCACTCAGAATATATTTTTTACCAGTGCCTTATTTAGCTTGATAGTCAGTATTATTACTTGGCCGCTGGTCTATATGTCCTTGAATCATTTTATAAAAAAATACTAAAACCACGCCAGCTACTTTTGTCTACACAGCCTAGTCTATATTTTAATAAAACCTCCTTCACCTCTGATACTTTGAGCATATAATGAAAATTATTCTGGCTTCTACCTCTCCGCGTCGTCAACAATTATTGGCCTTGGCAGACATCGACTTTGTTACCCAATCGGTTGAAGTGGATGAAAGTGTGCTACCTAACGAGACCCCGCAGGATTATATTGTACGAATGGTGCAAGCCAAAGCCACGGCAGCAGGACAGAACCTAACGGGCTGCTATGAGGCAGGTGAGGATCATTATTTAGTGATTACCTCAGATACTATTGGGGTGCTTGCTGACGGTCTGTCTATTTTAGTGAAACCAACGGATAAGGCGGATGCCTTTGCTATGTGGCAAAAGATGTCTAATACACAGCATGCGGTTTGGACGGCTGTACAGCTAACCGTTTTCGATAACCAGGCTAATCGTCTTTATAGCAAAAATATTTTAGAGAAGACCGAAGTTACTTTTATTGAATTAGACGAGCCTGCTATGGAAGCTTATTGGGCCAGCGGTGAGCCTGCTGATAAAGCGGGCGGCTATGCCATTCAAGGTAAAGGCGCAGCTTTGGTAGAGCGTATCAACGGCAGTTACACCAATGTCGTTGGCCTTCCTTTGTCACAGACTTTGGCGGCGATTAAAAATATTGAGAAGCGGCTAGCTGGCCGAGAGTAGACTAGATAACAATTTTTCAGAGTCAGTGGTACACTGGAGCTTATAAAAAGATATTTTCGTAATTTATTTTGAAGACAAAGTGACTCTAAAATTAAAGCTGCTATAAAAGAAAAAATATCTCGCTATAATTACTTGTCTTTACTAAAACATATTTAATCAATAATAAGATAAAAGGTCTGCTATGTCAGAAGAGCTACTCATTAATGTTAGCCCAATGGAATCTCGAGTTGCTGTTTTAGATAATGGTGTCGTCAGTGAGGTTTATATTGAGCGGCATAATAAGCTTGGCTTGGTGGGCAATATTTACTTGGGCACTGTGGTACGGGTTCTACCCGGCATGCAAGCGGCATTTGTAGAGATTGGACAGTCTCGTACCGCCTTCTTACATGTCAATGATATGCGCCGTTTACCTCGGCCAACGGTAGTAGAAGATAAAACTTCGGCACCGCCGCGTCCCCCTAGTCGACAAGAGCCTACGGTTTTAACCAGCATACCAGTGGACCGCTCTGAGCATATTGCCGAAAACACCTCTAAGGCCGACAGTGATATCTCATCATTAGAGACTGGATTAATCAGTGCCTCAATAGTAGAAGGGGAGCCTGATAGTCTTCGAGAAAAGCAATCCGTCTTAGCGGATGAAACGTCCAATTTTCAAAGTGACTTGCACGACAATTCTCTATTAGATAATGACTCGCCAGATAAAGTAGGAAATGCGATCACTCAAGTAGAAAAGTCGCCTACGGTGGTTAAAGAGCGCCAAGTGATTGAGCCACCCCGTCATGAATTAATCCAGTACCGGCTTCATGAAGGCCAAAAAATATTGGTACAAGTGACCAAAGATCAGTTAGGAACCAAAGGCGCGCGCCTAACTACTAATATCTCATTGCCGTCTCGTTATTTGGTTTATTTGCCATCTAGTGAGCATATTGGCATCTCTCAGCGTATTGATAATGAAGAGGAGCGCCACCGCTTAAAGACTGAGCTAGCCCAGTTGATGCAAACCGTAAATTTAACGGGAGGCTTAATTGCTCGTACTGCGGCAGAACGTGTGCCTGTTGCTAAGCTTGAAGAGGATATTTATTACTTAGTACAACTGTGGCGAACCATTCAAGCGCGTAAAGACGCTTCCGCAGGCAGTGGTCAGGCAGCGGTGCTCATTTATCAAGAGTTGTCTCTACCGCTGCGCTCGATTCGAGACTTGGTACACCCCGATACCGAAAAAGTTATCGTTGATCACGAAGGCATGTATAACGAAGTGCGTCAGTTTGCTAAAGAGTTCGTGCCCTTCATTTATCCGCGTATTCTGCCGTATATGGGAGAGCAACCTTTATTCGATGTGCATCGGGTAGAGGAGGACTTAAGAGATGCGCTAAAGCGTCGAGTGGATTTAAAGTCAGGCGGCTACTTGATTATTGATCAAACTGAAGCGATGACCACCATCGATGTCAATACCGGCTCATTTGTCGGGGGTCGCTCGCTTGAAGACACCGTCTACAAAACCAACTTAGAAGCCACTCACGCTATCGCTAGACAGCTTAGGTTGCGTAATCTAGGTGGCATCATCATTCTTGATTTTATCGATATGCTAGAGCAAGAGCATAAAGATGATGTCCTAGAAAGCTTACAGCATCAGCTGGCTCAAGACTATGCTAAGACCAAAATCACTCAGGTCAGCGAGCTTGGCTTAGTTGAGATGACTCGTAAACGTACTCGTGAATCGTTAGAGCAGCAGCTTTGTGAGCCCTGTAAGACGTGTGAGGGTAAGGGTTTTATCAAAACCGCTGAGACTGTCTGCTTTGAGATTTTCCGCGAGATAATGCGCTGTGCCCGTACTTATAATTCGCCGAAGAAATTTACAGTAGTGGCTCATGCGTCGGTCATTGATTTGCTGTTGTCTTCTGAAGCAGATACCGTTGCTGACTTAGAATATTTGCTGGGCAGAGTGATTACTTTTGAAGTGGAAAATCTGTATACCCAAGAGCAATACGATATCGTTTTAGACTGATAATTTAGGCGAAATAGGCGAGGGAGGGGTAACTGTTATTAAAATGTAAAATCGACAGATTACCCCCTGTTTACGGTCATTAAAAGTAACAAATACCCTTGCAATCGATTGTCAACTGTGTATAATACAACCCACTGAATTTATATGAGCGTTTCAAGTAAGTGTGATCAAATACGGCAGCGTATTAGACTGTAAACACTTGTAAAGCTTGACGTTAATACAGCTGAAGCATCGTTTTCGGCACTAATTTCATTCTTCTTTGCTACCTTCCTATATGGAAATGGTGGGCAAGGATTAAACTTATTTTGTTTTTTGAATTGTTGGATGTGATTAACCTCACGATTTAACCAAAAAATGAATCATTTATATAACGGCTATTTATCATTCAAGACCTGCCATTAGGGCAGCAATGATGATAAAACCACTTATTAGGAGCTTGCTGGCATGGCTAACCAGAGAATCCGTATCCGACTAAAATCTTTTGATCATAGATTGATCGATCAGTCGGCACAAGAGATTGTCGATACCGCAAAGCGCACTGGTGCGCAAGTTTGTGGTCCTGTACCGTTGCCTACTCGCATCGAGCGTTTCAACGTCCTAACCTCGCCACACGTCAACAAAGACGCGCGAGATCAGTACGAGATTCGTACTCATAAGCGTATGCTTGACATCGTGCAACCAACTGACAAAACAGTTGACGCATTGATGAAATTGGACTTGGCTGCTGGTGTAGACGTTCAAATCGCATTGGGTTAATCAAAAGCGCGTATATTTAAGCGTAATGATTAATAAAACGCGACTTTTAGATATTACCCCAAACTATTAATTGAAGATATAAAGAGGTTTAACATGGCGATCGGTTTAGTCGGTAAGAAATGCGGCATGACCCGTGTCTTCACTGAAACAGGCGCTTCTATCCCTGTAACGGTTGTTGAGGTCGATGCAAACCGCATTACTCAAATCAAAACCAATGACACTGACGGCTATCAAGCCATCCAAGTAACCACTGGTGAGCGTCGTGACAGCCGCGTAACTGCAGCACAAAAAGGTCACTTTGCTAAAGCTGGCGTTAAAGCTGGCCGTGGTACATGGGAATTCCGTGTTACAGAAGAAGAACTTGAAGGACGTGAAGCGGGTAGCGAAATTGCTGCTGACCTATTTGAAGCAGGGCAACTTGTGGATGTTACAGGTCAAAGTAAAGGTAAAGGCTTCCAAGGTGGCGTAAAACGTCATAACTTTAGTATGCAAGATGCTACTCACGGTAACTCAGTATCGCACCGCGTATTGGGTTCTACAGGTCAGAACCAAAGCCCAGGTAAAGTTTTCAAAGGTAAGAAAATGCCAGGGCAAATGGGTAACAAACGTGTTACCGTTCAAGGACTTGAAATCGTGTCAGTAGACGCTGAAAAAGGTCTTCTAGTCATTAAAGGTGCCATTCCAGGTGCCAATGGTGGCGATGTCATCGTACGTCCGTCAATCAAAGCCTAAGCAAGGGGATTAACGTGAATTTAAAAACTGTTACAGGCGCAGCGGTTGAGCTGTCTGACACGGCATTTGGTCGTGAATTCAACGAAGCCCTCGTTCACCAAGTCGTCACTGCTTATTTAGCAGGCGCACGTCAAGGTACCCGCGCACAAAAGACTCGTGCTGAAGTTTCTGGCGGTGGTAAAAAACCATGGCGTCAAAAAGGTACTGGACGTGCTCGTGCAGGCTCAATTCGTAGCCCTATCTGGCGCAGTGGTGGTCGAGCGTTCGCTGCTAAGCCACAAGACTGGTCACAGAAAGTGAACCGTAAAATGTATCGTGGTGCGATGCAGTGTATCTTAGCCGAACTAGTTCGCCAAGATCGTCTAATTTTAGTTGAAGACATTACTGTTTCAGCTCCAAAGACAAAAGAACTAATTAGCAAATTGGAAGAACTTAATGCACCACGTGCATTAATCGTGACCAATGAAGTTGATGAGAATCTATACTTAGCTGCCCGCAACATTCCACATGTGAATGTACTTGGTACTAACGAAGTGGATCCTGTTAGCTTGATTGCGTTTGATAAAGTCATCATGTCTGTTGACGCAGCGAAACAATTTGAGGAAGCACTAGCATGAATAACGCAAGACTTTATCAGGTCTTAAAAGGGCCTGTGTTCTCAGAGAAATCTCAGCTGTTAGGTGACTCGCTAGGTGTGCAGGTTTTCAAAGTTGATAACAATGCCACTAAGCGTGAAATCAAAAAAGCAGTCGAGTTAATGTTTGAAGGTGTGGAAGTTACTAAGGTAAACACCTTAAATGTTAAAGGTAAGACAAAGCGCTTTGGTCGCACTGTAGGTCGTCGTAATGACTATAAAAAAGCCTATGTGACTTTAAAAGCTGGTCAAGATGTACAAATGGCTGATGCTGGTGAAGAGATTGCAGACAATGCAGCTTCTACTAGCGAAACAGCGAACAACGAATAAGGATACAAATCATGCCTATCGTAAAAGCAAAGCCAACATCACCAGGTCGCCGTTTTGTTGAAAAAGTGGTGCATCCACACCTTTACAAAGGTCGTCCGCATGCCCCACTTGTTGAAGCACAAGGTAGATCAGGTGGTCGTAATAATAATGGTCGCATTACGTCACGTCATATTGGTGGTGGACATAAGCAACACTATCGTATTATCGACTTCAAGCGTACGAAAGACAATATTCCAGCAACGGTAGAGCGTATCGAATACGATCCAAACCGTACTGCTCATATTGCTTTACTTAAGTACTCTGATGGTGAGCGTCGTTATATCATCGCTCCTAAGAAACTTAAAGTTGGCGATACTGTAATGTCAGGTGAGTCATCACCAATTCGTCCAGGTAACTGCTTACCACTTAAAAATATTCCTGTAGGTACTACTATTAGTAATATTGAACTAAAAATCGGTAAAGGCGCGCAATTAGCTCGTTCAGCTGGTGCTTCAGTTCAACTACTAGGTAAAGATGGTATTTATGCAATTATCCGTTTACGCTCTGGCGAAACTCGCCGTGTACACGTAAATTGCCGTGCAGTTATTGGTGAAAACTCTAACTCTGAAAATAACCTAAAATCACTTGGTAAAGCAGGTGCAGCACGTTGGCGTGGCGTTCGTCCACAGACACGTGGTACTGCGATGAACCCGATTGATCACCCACACGGTGGTGGTGAAGGTCGCACAATGGGTAAACATCCAACTACGCCATGGGGTCAGAAGACCAAAGGTCTTAAAACGCGTCACAATAAGCGTACTGACAGTATGATCATCCGTCGCCGTCGCGCCAAGAAGAAATAAAGGAAAATTTCATGCCTCGTTCATTGAAAAAAGGTCCATTCATTGATGCGCATCTGTTTGCCAAAGTAGAAAAAGCTGTTGAGTCTAACTCACGCAAGCCAATCAAAACTTGGTCACGTCGCTCGATGATTCTGCCACAAATGGTTGGTCTAACAATTTCTGTTCATAATGGTCGTACACACGTACCGGTTATCATTAGTGAGCAAATGGTTGGCCATAAACTAGGTGAATTTGCCCCGACTCGCACATATCGCGGTCATGGCTTTGACAAGAAAGCAAAAAAATAAGGTGCTCACTATGGAAGTAACTGCAAAATTACGCGGTGCCGCCATTTCGGCACAGAAAGTTCGACTTGTCGCAGATGAAGTTCGTGGTAAGTCTATTGAGCGTGCTTTGGATATCCTTGCGTTCAGCAATAAAAAAGGCGCAGTATTCGTTAAGAAATGTCTTGAGTCTGCTATCGCTAATGCTGAACACAACCACGGTTTAGATATCGATACGCTTAAAGTATCAACTATCTATGTGGATGAAGGCATCACGCTAAAGCGTATCCTACCACGTGCAAAGGGTCGTGCTGATCGTATCAGTAAACGTACCTGTCACATCACTGTTAAGGTAGGAGAATAATTCATGGGACAAAAAGTACATCCAATCGGAATTCGTCTTGGTGTTGTAAAAAAACACAACGCTAACTGGTATGCAGACCCAAAACAATATTCTGAATACCTACTTAACGATCTACAAGTACGTGACTATCTTCGTAAGAAGTTAGACAATGCTATGGTTAGCCACATTATGATTGAGCGTCCTACTGGCGCTGCTAAAATCACAATTTCAACGGCTCGCCCAGGTATCGTTATTGGTAAGAAAGGCGAAGATATTGAGAAGTTACAGAAAGAATTAACTAAAATGATGGGCGTACCAGCTCAGGTTAATATCGAAGAAATTACTTCTCCAGATTTAGATGCTCGTCTAGTTGCTGAAGGTATCGCTAGCCAACTAGAACGTCGTGTTATGTTCCGTCGTGCTATGAAGCGCGCAGTACAAAACAGCATGCGTTCTGGCGCTCAAGGTATTAAAGTTGAACTGTCTGGTCGTTTAGGTGGTGCTGAGATCGCTCGTACTGAGTGGTATCGTGAAGGTCGTGTACCTTTACACACTCTACGTGCCGATATCGATTATGCATCAGTTCGTGCAGAGACTACTTACGGAACCATCGGTGTTAAAGTATGGATTTTCCGTGGTGAAATTCTAGATGGTATGGATAGCGTTTATAATCCTCCTAAAGAAGATAAGACTCGTGCGCCAAAACGCCGCGGCCGTGGAAACCGTCGCAATTCAGACAGAGCAAACACAGATAGAGGTTAAGCTATGTTACAACCAAAACGTACCAAATTTCGTAAAATGCATAAAGGGCGTAACACGGGTTTAGCACATCGTGGTAGCACTGTTGCATTTGGTCAGTTTGGCTTAAAATCAGTTGGTCGTGGTCGTATGACTGCTCGCCAAATTGAAGCCGCACGTCGTACTATTACTCGTAAGGTTAAGCGTGGTGGTAAAATCTGGATTCGTGTATTCCCAGACAAACCAATTACCAACAAACCATTAGAAGTTCGTATGGGTAAAGGTAAAGGTCCTGTAGAGTACTGGGTATGCGAAATCAAACCAGGTAAAATGCTATATGAGATCGAAGGGGTTTCAGAAGAGTTAGCCCGCGAAGCGTTCACGCTAGCCGCAGCTAAGCTTCCCTTCAAAACTACCATTGTTAAGCGGACGATAATGTAATGAAGATCAGTGAATTACGAGACAAATCAGTAGAAGAGCTGACTGGATTACTAGATGAGAAGCAACTTGATGCTTTCCGTCTTCGTATGGCGAAAGCCACCGGTCAACTAGGTAGCACACACGAAGTCAAAGCAAATCGCCGTGCGATTGCTCAAATTAAGACTTTGATTAATGAGAAACAAAGAGGCGCCTAATGAGTAACGATATTCAACAAACCGAAGGTGTAGGTATTGTTACTGGTAAGGTTGTCAGTAACAAGATGGATAAGTCAATTACAGTGCTAATCGAGCGTAAAGTTCGTCACCCACTATATGGCAAACAGATCCGTCGTTCTACAAAAATTAAAGCCCACGACGAAAACAATGTCTGTAAAGAAGGTGACGTGGTTCGTATCATTGAAACACGCCCAATCTCTAAGACTAAGTCTTGGAAACTAGTTGACGTTGTGGAAACAGCGGAAAAAATATAAGCAAATTGCAATTGGCATTAATTACTGGTAAAATACGTCCCCTTTATGGCGACATACCAGATTAGTGAATACTTCATGTGATTTTTATAATTGCATGAAGTAAATTCACCAGTATTGTTATTGCCTATTGTATATTATTGGAGTAACGCGATGATTCAGACTGAAACAATTCTGGAAGTTGCAGATAATAGTGGTGCACGACGTGTACAGTGTATTAAGGTACTAGGCGGTTCACATCGTCGTTATGCCTCTGTAGGCGACATCATTAAAGTATCTGTTAAAGAAGCAATTCCACGTGGTCGTGTTAAGAAAGGCGATGTAATGAATGCTGTGGTTGTACGTACCAAAAAAGGTGTACGTCGTCCAGATGGTTCAGTACTACGTTTTGATGACAACGCTGCTGTATTGCTTAACCAGAATAAAGCCCCGATTGCCACTCGTATCTTTGGGCCGGTAACTCGTGAACTACGTGGTGATCAATTTATGAAGATTGTATCACTAGCACCAGAAGTACTGTAGAGGTAACCCATGGCTAAATTACGTAAAGGCGACAGTGTTATTGTTATTGCTGGTAAAGATAAAGGCAAACAAGGCATTGTGCTAGCGGTAAAAAATGACCGTATCAAAGTGGAAGGTATTAACATCGTCACCAAACACCAAAAGCCAAATGCGGCAACTGGTGCTGAAGGTGGTATCGTTAAGCAAGAAGCATTTTTACATATTTCTAACGTCGCAATTTTTAATGCGCAAACCCAAAAAGCTGATCGTATTACTTATCAGTTTGACGAAGACGGCAAAAAACAACGCGTCTATCGTTCAAACGGTGAAGTAGTGGCGACTGCGTAAAACACTAAGGGTGTAATAGCAATGGCTAGATTAAAATCACTATACAATGACCAGTACAAGCAACAGATCAAAGAAGAACTAGGCTTGGAAAACGTCATGCAAGTACCAAAGATCACCAAAATTACTCTTAACATGGGTGTTGGCGGTGCTTCACAAGACAAGAAGCTTTTAGAAGGTGCCGTAGCGGACATGACTGCAATTGCAGGTCAGAAGCCGGTAATCACTAAAGCTCGTAAATCTGTCGCTGGCTTTAAAATTCGTGAAGAATGGCCAATTGGCTGTAAAGTGACACTTCGTGGCGAGCAAATGTATGAGTTTTTAGATCGTCTCATTGCTATTGCTATCCCACGTATCCGTGACTTCCGTGGCTTTTCACCAAAAGCTTTCGATGGTCGTGGTAACTACTCGTTAGGTATTAAAGAGCAAATCGTTTTCCCAGAAGTTGATTATGATAAAATTGATCGCCTTCGTGGGCTTGATATCACTATCACGACATCTGCTCAGGATGACGAGCAGGGTCGCGCACTGCTTAAAGCATTCGGCTTCCCATTCAAATAGGAATAAAGCATTATGGCAAAAAAGAGCATGATTAATCGCGAATTAAAACGCGAGAAAATGGTTGCTAAGTATGCTGAGAAGCGTGCAAATCTTAAAGCAATCATTAGTGACATGAACGCAAGTGATGAAGAGAGAATGGACGCCATTCTTGAGCTTCAATCACTGCCACGTAACTCGTCTCCAGTTAGACTACGTAACCGTTGTGGTGTAACTGGCCGTCCTCATGGTTACTTCCGTAAGTTTGGTTTATCACGTAACATTTTACGCGAACGCGTAATGCAAGGTGATGTTCCAGGCGTTCGTAAAGCTAGTTGGTAAGGGAGTAATACTATGAGTATGCAAGATACAGTTGCTGATATGCTAACCCGTATCCGTAACGCACAAATGGCACGTAAGGTTTCTGTTGCTATGCCAAGCTCAAAGCTACGTAAGTCAATTGCTGACTTATTAGTAGAAGAAGGTTACATCGCATCTGCTGAAGTAACTGAAGAAGGCAATGGTAAAGCAACTTTAGAAATCGAATTAAAATACTTCGAAGGCAAGCCTGTTATTGAAGTAATTAAACGCTACAGCCGTCCAGGTTTACGTCAATACCGCGGTAAAGACGCAATCCCATCGGTACAGCAAGGTTTAGGTGTTGCGATTGTTTCAACCAGCAAAGGTATTATGAGCGATCGTGCTGCTCGTGCCGCTGGCATCGGTGGTGAAATCATCGCATTTGTTGCTTAAATCATATTTTGTATTATTTAACTTTTTTAAATTCTATTAATAGGGTATAATGGGCGCCTTTATTTAGGCCCCTAGTTACTCAAAATAGTTTAAAGCTTAAGTAATATAGAGCTGATTATTTAAATTAACAGGCCTAGTGCCTGTTAATTTTTTCATAATCATTCGTTATTTATCTGTTATTAAGGAATACTCCTATGTCTCGTGTGGCTAAAGCCCCAGTAGCACTGCCTAAGGGTGTAAGTGTTACTTTGAACGGTCAGCAGGTTGAAGTTAAAGGCAGTAAAGGTACTATGTCTTTACACCTGCATGATTTGGTCGAGCTAAAACAAGAAGATGATCAACTGATCTTATCACCTGTTTCTGACTCTAAAGAAGGTTGGATGCACACTGGTACTATGCGTTCATTAGTGAACAACCTAGTAGTAGGTGTTTCTGAAGGTTTTGAAAGAAAACTTCAGTTGATTGGTGTTGGTTACCGTGCCCAAGTAGCAGGTAACAAAGTAACTTTAAACGTTGGTTACTCTCACCCAATCGAATATACACTTCCAGAAGGTGTAACTGCTGAAACCCCAAGCCAAACTGAAATCGTTTTAAAATCAAACGATAAGCAGGCATTAGGTCAAGCTGCTGCGAAAATCCGTGGTTATCGTCCGCCTGAGCCATATAAAGGTAAAGGTATCCGTTATAGTGACGAGCATGTGGTTCGTAAAGAAGCTAAGAAAAAATAAGGTGAAATGACATGTTTGATAAAAGAGCTGCTCGCTTACGTCGAGCTAAGAAAACACGTGCCCACATCCGTCATCTAGGTGTGCATCGTTTAGTTGTTAACCGTACCCCACGCCATATTTATGCTCAGATCATTTCTCCAACTGGCGGAGAAGTATTGGCACAAGCATCTACGCTTGATAGCACTTTACGCTCTGGCGCTACTGGTAACGTTGAAGCAGCTACTGCTGTTGGTAAACTTATCGCTGAACGTGGAAAATCTGCTGGTATCACTAAAGTTGCTTTTGACCGTAGTGGTTTCAAATACCACGGCCGTGTTAAAGCATTAGCTGACGCCGCTCGTGAAAATGGATTGGAGTTTTAATCATGGCTAAAGTAGAGCAAAATGACGGTTTAGTAGAAAAATTAGTTTCTGTTGATCGTGTATCTAAAGTTGTAAAAGGTGGTCGTATTTTCTCATTCACAGCATTAACTGTTGTTGGTGATGGTAACGGCCGTGTAGGTTTTGGACGTGGTAAAGCTCGCGAAGTTCCAGCTGCTATCCAAAAAGCACTTGAAGCTGCTAAGCGCAACATGATCACTGTTGATCTTGACGGCGTTACTTTACAGCATCCAATTGTTGCCCGTCATGGTGCAAGTAAAGTATACATGCAGCCAGCTAACGAAGGTACTGGTGTAATTGCCGGTGGTGCAGTTCGTGCCGTACTAGAATCAGCTGGTGTAGAAGACGTATTAACTAAATGTTACGGTTCAACAAACCCAACAAACGTAGTACGTGCAACATTCAATGGTTTACGTGATATGTCGTCTCCTGAAAAGGCGGCTGCAAAACGTGGTAAATCTGTAGACGAAATCTTGGGCTAACCATTATTTAGATATTAAAGTAGGTGAGTTACGATGAAAAAAATGAAAGTTACTCAAATTAAATCTGGTGCCCATCGCCTCAAGAGCCATAAAGCTTGTCTTATGGGCCTTGGTTTACGCCGTATTGGACATACAGTTGAAGTTGAAGACACGCCTTCAACCCGTGGAATGGTGAATCGCATCAATTACATGGTTAAAGTGGAGGAAGCGTAATGGGACTTAAATTAAACGAATTATCGCCAGCCGTAGGCGCCAAAAAAACCGCACTTCGTAAAGGTCGTGGTATTGGTTCTGGCCTAGGTAAAACTGGTGGCCGTGGTGTTAAAGGTCAGAAGTCACGTTCAGGCTCAAGCATCAGTGCTGGTTTCGAAGGCGGTCAAATGCCTTTATACCGCCGTGTGCCTAAGTTTGGCTTTACCAGTCAAATGGGTCTAACTACTGCAGAAGTACGTCTTTCTGAACTTAACAAGATTGATGGCGATGTAGTAAGCATTGAAACTTTAAAAGAAGCAAATATTATCCGTCGTGATATGAAACGTGCGCGTATCATTTTATCTGGCGAGATTACTAAAGCTTATACATTTAAAGGTGTTAAAGTGACCAAAGGTGCTAAAGCTGCTATTGAAGCTGCTGGTGGCACAGTTGAGGAAACTCAGGAGTAATTTAAATGGCGAAGCAATCTGTGCCTACCTCTGCAATTCCGATGAATCCGCTTGTCTTTATTCGTAAGTATGATGAGCTATGGAGTCGCTTGTTGTTTTTGATGGGGGCGCTGGTTGTTTACCGTTTAGGTTCACATATTCCAGTTCCTGGTATTAATCCAGTTAGCCTAGCAGATCTATTCTCTCGTAACGAAAACACCATCTTAAGCATGTTCAACATGTTCTCAGGGGGTGCGTTAGAGAGAATGTCTATTATGGCTTTAGGAATCATGCCATATATCTCAGCTTCTATTATCGTACAGATGATGTCGGCCGTATTGCCTTCATTAGAAGCTTTGAAGAAAGAAGGAGAGTCTGGTCGTCGTAAATTGAATAAATATACGCGGCAGGGGACTCTCTTTTTGGCATCTATCCAAGCCATTTTTATGTGCACTGGATTAATCAGTCAAAACCTGACATTGTCTTCAGGATTAACATTTTATATACCTGCTGTAAGCTCCCTTGTAGCAGGCGCCATGTTCTTGATGTGGCTTGGTGAGCAAATTACAGAACGCGGTGTGGGCAATGGTATTTCAATGCTTATTTTTGCGAGCATTGTGGCCAGTGTACCTAGTATGTTAGGTCAGTCCTTTGAGATGGTGAAAAACGATCCTCAAAGTCTGATTGTACTGTTGGTATTTGCGGTATTAGGTATTGCAGTGACAGCGGGCATTGTGTTTATTGAAAGAGCACAACGTCGTATCCCTGTAAACTATGCCCAAAAGCAGCAACTGGGTCGTAAAATTTATGCAAATCAACAATCTCACTTGCCTTTGAAGATTAATATGGCCGGGGTTATCCCAGCTATTTTCGCCAGTGCTTTGTTGATGTTTCCAGCAAGTTTAGGACAATGGGTAGGTAACTCTGCCGATCCTAGTGCGTGGCAGCAATTTTTACAAACCCTATCATTGGTTCTGGCACCAGGTCAGCCATTATATTTGGTTTTATTTGGTGCAATGATTATTTTCTTCTGTTACTTCTATACAGCGCTAGTGTTTAGCCCAAGAGAAGTGGCAGAGAACTTGAAGCGTAGTGGGGCTTATATTCCAGGAATTAGACCTGGTTTACAAACTCAGCGTTATCTAGATCACGTGTTAAACCGTCTTACCTTTATTGGGGCGATTTATATGACCGCAATCTGTTTAATGCCGATGCTACTACAGTCTTCATTTGGCATACCATTCCACCTAGGTGGTACATCACTTTTAATTATGGTAGTCGTGGTTATGGATTTCATTTCCCAGCTACAGGCTCACTTAATGACACATCAGTATCATGATCAGACTCTAATCAGATAGTTTTAACCTATATTTAAAGCTTTTGAATAGATCTGTTCAATAGGAGAAAATTATGAAAGTTCAAGCATCTGTTAAGAAAATTTGTGGTAGCTGTAAAGTAGTTCGCCGTAAAGGTAAAGTACACGTTATCTGTAAAGCAGAGCCACGTCATAAACAGCGTCAAGGTTAATTGTTAAGATTTGTATTTTAAAGTAATTTATAATACAGATGACGAATTAAACTTGAAAATTTAGGGCGGATGAGCTATCATCCGCCACTTGCCGTCGTTTACTTACTTTTATTTGGTTTTTTGGTGTCAAATCAAACTACCAAACACAAAATAAAGTGAATGGCAAAATCTGAAACATAAGTCTGAAAATATTTTTATATAATAAAGACTCATTTTTCATAACTGGAGAGAAATCAATGGCTCGTATTGCCGGCGTCAACATCCCGGATAACAAGCATGCAGTGATTTCATTGACTTATATCTTTGGTATTGGTCGTACTACTGCTCAGAAGATCTTAGAAGCAGTTGGTATCGAACCTACTACAAAAGTAAGTCAATTAGATGACGCACAGCTTGATGCTATCCGTGCAGAAGTTGGTAACTACATGACAGAGGGTGACCTACGTCGTGAAGTTTCAATGAATATCAAGCGTTTGGTCGACTTAGGTTGTTACCGTGGCATCCGCCATCGTCGTAACTTACCTGTAAGAGGTCAAAACACGAAGAACAACGCTCGTACTCGTAAGGGTCCGATTCGTTCAATTAAAAGATAATTAACTTAGGAAGCTAAAAGATGGCAAAAGACACCCGTGGTCGTAAAAAAACGGCACGTCGTTCGGTATCCGAGGGCGTAGCCCACATTCATGCGTCTTTTAATAACACCATTGTAACGATTACTGATCGTCAAGGTAATGCATTGGCTTGGGCCACCTCAGGTGGACAAGGCTTCCGTGGTTCACGTAAATCTACACCATTCGCAGCCCAGGTTGCAGCTGAAGTTGCTGGTAAAGCAGCCCAAGAAACTTATGGTGTAAAAAATGTCGATGTTCTGGTTAAAGGTCCAGGACCGGGTCGTGAGTCTGCGGTAAGAGCTTTAGGTGCATTAGGTTATAAAATTAACAGCATATCTGATGTAACCCCAATCCCACACAACGGTTGCCGTCCGCCTAAAAAGCGTCGCGTATAAACTATTGTTACCGTATTTTTTGCTTAATTTATAGCAAATTATACGGTGTGTGTATTAAGACGAAATTACCGTTACAAGTTACTATTAAGACGTAACTCAAGGAGACACAAGCATGGCCCGTTATATAGGTCCAAAATTAAAGTTGTCGCGTCGTGAAGGTACTGATTTACAATTAAAATCAGGTGTTAAGCCTTATGACGTTAAAACTAAAAAAGCAGGTCGCGTACCTGGCCAACATGGCAACACTCGCAATAAAGCTTCTGAATACTCGCTACAGTTGCGTGAGAAGCAAAAAGTTAAGCGTATGTATGGCGTTTTAGAGCGTCAATTCGCTAACTACTATAAAGAATCTGCCCGTGCTCGTGGCGCAACTGGTGAACACCTATTGCAAATGCTAGAGCGTCGTTTAGACAACGTAGTATATCGTATGGGCTTTGGCTCAACTCGTGCTGAAGCACGTCAGTTAGTAAGCCACCGTGCGATTATGCTGAAAAAAGCTGGTCGTGATGAGTTTGTTCGTGTGAACATTCCATCTATCCAAGTTCAAGATGGCGATGTAATCGCTATTCATGAAAAAGCGAAAGAACAGTTACGTATTAAGAATGCTATTGAACTTGCTACCCAACGTGGTATCCCTGAGTGGTTAGACGTTGATCATAGCAAAATGCAAGGTACATTTAAGCAAGCTCCAGATCGTATTGATCTACCTGCAGAAATCACCGAAAGCTTAATCGTTGAATTGTATTCTAAATAATCGCTAACAATAATTTGATTAACTAATCGAGGTGACAATATGATGCTAAATGCTACTGAGTTTCTGACCCCTAATGCCATTAATGTGGATGCGGTTGATGAAACCAACGCAAAAGTCACGCTCGAGCCGTTAGAACGCGGCTTTGGGCATACCTTAGGTAATGCCCTTCGTCGCATTCTTTTATCTTCGTTACCTGGTGCAGCGGTAATTGAAGCAGAAATTGAAGGGGTAGATCACGAATATTCAACCCTTGAAGGTCTGCAAGAAGACGTTTTAGATTTATTGTTAAATCTAAAAGGTCTTGCAATTACTATGCACGATCAAAATGAAGTGTTTTTAACGCTAGACAAAAAAGGTCCAGGCATTATCACTGCGGCGGATATCGAACTGCCACATAACGTTGATATTGTTAACCCTGACTTGGTTCTAGGTACGCTAGGTGACCGTGGTCATCTAAAAATGCGCTTACGTGTGGTTATGGGCCGTGGTTATGAGCCTGCTAACCTTCGCCGTGAAGATGGTGATACGAAGGCCATTGGTCGCTTGAAATTGGATGCTAGCTTTAGCCCAGTTTCACGTGTGGCTTACCAAGTTGAAAACGCTCGTGTTGAACAGCGTACGGATTTAGACCGTCTAATCATTGAATTAGAAACCAATGGTACGATCGATCCTGAAGAAGCAATTCGCAAAGCAGCAACTATTTTGCAGCAACAAATCTCTATTTTTGTAGATTTAGAAGCAGAAGAAGCGCCAGAGCCTGTGAAAGAGAAAGAAGAGGTTGATCCTGTGCTATTACGCCCAGTAGATGACCTTGAACTAACGGTTCGCTCAGCCAACTGTTTAAAAGCTGAAAACATTTACTATATCGGCGATTTGGTTCAGCGTTCAGAAACTGAACTGCTTAAAACACCAAACCTTGGTAAGAAATCATTAACCGAAATTAAAGACGTATTAGCGTCTAAAGGTCTTGAACTGGATATGCGCCTAGAAAACTGGCCGCCAGCGGATCTACGTGTTGATGACCGTTTTTCTTACCGTAGCCGTTAAACTATTAAGGATATTTGACCATGCGACATCGTAAGAGTGGAGTTAAGCTGGGTCGCACCGGCAGCCATCGTAAGGCAATGTTCCAGAACATGACAAACTCTCTGTTTGAGCATGAACTGATCAAAACAACATTACCTAAAGCTAAAGAGCTTCGCCGTGTAGCTGAGCCTTTAATTACTTTGGCAAAAGAAGATTCAGTTGCTAACCGCCGTTTAGCATTCAGCCGTATGCGTAACAAAGATATGGTTGGTAAGTTATTTGGTACACTAGCACCACGTTATCAAGCGCGCCCAGGTGGATACATCCGTATCATCAAATGTGGCAACCGTGATGGTGACAATGCACCAATGGCCTATGTTGAACTAGTAGACCGTGACTAATTTTTATTAGTTATTTTACTGAACCTAGTATCAGTATTAAGAAACCTCAGTAGCGGTATAAATTTTGTATTTCATGATTTATACAGTTGCTGAGGTTTTCTTATGTCTACTTTAAATGCTCGTGGCCTCGGTAGAAAATTAAATGGCGGATTAATTAAATTAATCCGCCATTTATATTGGGTTGAATTTAGCTATTTAAGCTATGTATTAGGTTTATATAGCGAGGCTCTAGATATCTATGGATCAATCAACTGACTTGCATCACCAGCCCCTTGACGGATCAGTTCTGGTGGGAAGGTGGTCATATCGACAATGGTGGTTAGCTTGGTAGTCAATATCCCTGCATTAATCATGATGTCAATATTATTACCCAGCTTATCTTCGATATCAAAAGGGTCATCTAGAGCCAATGGCATGTCAGGTAGGATTAAAGAGCTGGTTAAGATGGGCTCACCCATGCCTTCAAGTATCATTTGAGAGATGGGGTTAGAGGGCACTCTAATACCTATGGTCTTTTTCTTTGGATGAGATAGCTTTTTGGGCACATCTTTTGTGGCATCTAAGATAAAAGTTATGGGAGCTGGAGTGGCTGCTTTTAAAAGCTTGAACTGTTGGTTGTCCACTGTGGCATAAGTGGCGATCTCGCTTAAGTCGCGGCATAAAAGGGTGAACTGATGCTTATCATCAAGTTGTCTTATCAGTCTTAGCTTCTCAATGGCGTTCTTGGAGCCGATTTTACAGCCAAAGGCATAACTGGTGTCAGTGGGATAAACAATGAGCTGGTCGTGATTTAAAGCGTCTACAACCTGGCTAATTAGTCTGGGCTGTGGGTTTTCTGGATGAATATATAAAGTTTGCATAAGATGCCTCCCTGTTTTTACTTTTATTAATGCTTTATCAATATTCTAGAAGCGGTTTTATTATTAGATAGTTTCTATTATTAATTAGTATTAGTGGGTCTCAACACCCGTTAGTAGCTGCAAGCAACTGTGTTATCACATGGTTTTCTATCGTTCTAACTGTCTATAGTATCATGACACACAAAAGCTAAAACTGTTAACAGCGTTTTTGCATCAGTGGGTAAGTTTTGTGGTGCATCGATATAGAATTTGGCTTGATTGTAAACGTCTTGCTCAAAAGTGCTTTGACTGGTGTCAAAGTCAGCATGTAAGTTATCTTGAGAAACTCTGAAGTTTCTGCCACACATCAGGCTCAATAAGCATTCAATAGCCTGAGGCTTTATTTCAACTTGTTCAAAAGCTTGCTGTTGAGCCTCTGTACGCCCATCAGGAGCATACCAGTAGCCAAAGTCAGGTAGGGTACGGCGATGCTTACCTGCCAAGCTCCAGTGACTTATTTCATGCAAAGCACTTTGAAAAAAGCCATGCGCAAATTCAATACGGGCCGGAGCAGTTTCAGTAGCTGGAAAGTATTCAGGTTCACTTTCTCCGCGTACCAACCTAACATTTTTGGCTGTAAACAAAGTATTGAATAAGTCTATTAGCCAATCCACTTGAAGGGCCTCTATAGATTCAGCAGAGGAGGGTATTGACTGATTAGGGTCATTAGGGGTGAGCTGTTGTAACTGCTGCCATTGTTGTCTAAACGCCTGCAAATCAAGAGAAGTAGAACGGGAGTCAGGGGAGTTAGGTAGAGACAGAGGCGCCACAACTTGATGGGTTAGATGATGCGCCAGCTTAAAGAGGGGCAACTTAGAAAAATAAATAACAGACATAGAATATGAGATATTCCTAGGTAACTATCAGAGAAAAAGGCAGAGGGGTGGTAATTGTGTCCCCAAGCCCTCAGATAAAAGATTAAAGGATATGCCATTCTATCAATTAATTTAATACTGACAACCCTATAGTAGTTATCGTCAGTTATTGTCATAAATAAAAAAATGCCCCATGACAGGTACGCTAGGTTTGGCAGGGTAAAAGGCGGTTAGGAGTCCTTCAGCTCCTTTTCGTTAGCTGCCAAATCGATATCAGTTTTAAATGAGAGAGAAGTATGACAAAATACAACCAGGATAATATGTCCACTAACTTGACGGATTCTAAATTGAGTAACCCTATAACCAATAGCAATACAGAAAAAAGCGCCCAACAGTTACCCAACCATGTTAACTTGGAAAAGTGGGAAGATGCCGGTTATGTATGGTCTGGTACTATTACACCACGCATGATGAGCAGACTGGTTGATACCGTTCCTGAAGCGTATCAAGACACTCCCATCGAGTTAAGATGTGAGCTGATGAAGCGAGGTCAGCTGCTTACTTTGTTAATGCAGTTTACTGGCGATATCTGGTTGACCTGTCAGCGTTGTTTGACGCCTATGAGTATCGATATCACGCATGATGCTGAGCTGATATTGCTACAATATGAGGATCAGCAAGGTTTGGTTGATGAGGCAGATGACTATCTTTTATTAGAAGAGTTGTTAGCCGATCAGCCAGAGAACAAGAAAGGGGATAGATTACTGCCTTTGAAAAAGTTAGTGGAAGACGAGCTTTTATTAGACATCCCGCTTTCTGCCAAACATGATGATTGTGAAATGGCAGTTGAGCAAGTGGGTGAAATTATTGAGGAAGAGCCTGAAAATCCATTTGCAGCTTTAGAAGCTTTAAAAGGAAAGTTATAACCGCGCTTTGAATCGGTTTTTATAACGATTTATTAGGCGGATTAAACTTGGTAAAGTATTACCCCTTTATTTTATTGTCTAAAGCGAGTATAATCCCTCGTTTATTATTCCCAGATTTTAAACCTATTTGATTTTTAATAAGAGTTGCTCTTATTGAGGTCAATAGAGAACTCATTTTGCTAAGTGAGCATATTGTATTTTATGACCAAGTTTATATAAAATACAGGGCCCTCATCAATACAGCATATTTTAGAATAGGAGCAAGACCCATGGCTGTTCAAAAAAGTCGTAAAAGCCGCTCACGCCGTGATATGCGTCGTTCACACCACCATATGGAAGTTGCTGAGCTAAGCATCGACGCTACTACTGGTGAAAAACATCGTCGTCATCACATGACTAAAGATGGTTTCTACCGTGGCCGTCAGTTGTTTAAAGCGAGCCAAGAAGACTAAGTTACAATCATTCATAATGATTGTGGTTTAATACAAGAGCTAAGCCTTACTAATGACCTCTATATCATTAGTGGCGCTTGGCTCTTTTTTTATGAGTATGTTTAGGCACAAGAAGGCTGAAAATGTCATTTAAATCGTCGCAAGCAGTTAGAAAACAAGGTCAACCAGATAAGCCACTTCGTATCGCGGTTGTATTCCCTGGCCAAGGTTCGCAAACTGTAGGTATGCTAAATGAGCTAAGCGAAGAATATCCAATCGTAAAGCAAACTTTTAGTGAAGCCAGTGAAGCGTTAGGTTTTGATTTATGGGCAGTGTGTCAGGATGAAGAAGAGCTGGCAAAAACTGAAAACACTCAGCCTGCCTTATTAGCTGCCAGTATAGCTATTTGGCGTATTCTTAAAGAAAATGTACAGTTTGAGCCTTTATATTTTGCAGGTCATTCATTAGGTGAGTACAGTGCTCTTTGTGCCGCTGGCTGTCTCAAGTTTGCAGATGCCATCAAATTGGTCCATGATCGTGGCCAGTATATGCAGCAAGCTGTGATAGGGGTGGATACCAAAATGGCGGCTGTCCTTGGATTGGAAAACAGCCAAGTCCTCAGTGTTTGTGAGCAAGTCGAAAGCAACAATGAGGGAGCAATTGTTAGTGCCGCCAATTTCAATAGTCCTGGTCAAGTAGTGGTGGCAGGTAACACAGAAGGCGTTGACATTTTTAGCCAACATATTCAATGTATGGGTAAGCGAATGGTGCCACTTAAAGTCAGCGTACCCTCGCATTGTGCCTTAATGCAGCCGGCTACTGATGCCTTGGCTGAAAAACTTGCTCAGTGTGAGTTTCAATTGCCTGAGACTCCTGTGATTCAAAATAGGCATGCTGCGCAAGAGAAAACAATAGCTACTATTAAAAAGGCATTGACTGAACAGCTAAGTAATCCTGTACTATGGACGCAGACCATGCAGAAGTTCGCCGACAAGCATATCAATATGATTATTGAGTGTGGAGCTGGCACGGTATTGAGTAACTTGGCAAAAAGACAAGAGACCCCCATCATCACCTATCCTACTGATAAGCCGGAGCGTCTCGCTAAACTATTTGAGAAGTTGAATGAGGAATAGCCATGAGTCGTACAATTACTTTAGTGACGGGAGCCAGTCGTGGTATTGGCAAGGCGATTGCCAAACGTTTTGCTAAGCAAGGCCATTTCGTCATTGGAACGGCGACCACCCCTCAAGGGGCACAGTCAATCGATGAGTATCTGCATGATGCAGGAGGCATTGGTCGTGTTTTGGATGTGACCAATCAAGAGCAGATTGAAAAGCTGTTTGAAGAAATTGAAAGCGTTTATGGCAGTGTCCAGGTCCTAGTAAATAATGCCGGTATCTCACAAGATGGCTTATTGATTCGTATGAAAGATGAAGACTGGGATAAGGTGGTAGATACCAACTTAACCGCCATTTATCGCATGAGCAAGCGTGCTATGAGAGGCATGATGAAGGCTCGCAAAGGTCGTATCATTAATATTACCTCCGTAGTAGCTGAAATGGGGAATGCTGGTCAAGCTAACTATGCGGCAACCAAAGCAGGGGTAGAAGGCTTCAGCCGTACTTTGGCCCGTGAAATTGGCTCAAGACAAGTAACCGTTAATTGTGTGGCGCCTGGCCTAATTGAGACAGACATGACCGATGAGCTAGATGAGCGTTTACTTAACTCTATGCTTGATGCAGTACCAGTAGGACGTTTAGGGCAGCCAGAAGACGTAGCTGCAGCCGTCTCTTATCTAGCCAGTGATGAGGCCAGCTATGTAACTGGTGCGGTGATCCCTGTTAATGGTGGTATGTACATGTAATGGGCTAAATTATTAGAATTAGTCTATGGCTTTTGCTATTATACACAGCAGATACAGAAAACAAGTGTACACAGAACCTAAGTTGAATTAAGGTAATGAGCAGGTAAGCCATATCCAATGAATGAAAATTTTGGTTAATGGCTGTGTCAGAATTAATAAAAGCTAGATTGGGACTGACATTGCCGTGTTTTAGACTTCAATCTAGACTTTAGTTCTACAAAATTGTTTCAAATTAAACAAAGCGTTTTTAAACTAAAAATAAGGATGGAGATTCCTATGAGCGAAGAAATTGAATTAAAAGTAAAATCGGCAGTTGCTGAGCAACTAGACGTTGATATTGATGATATTAATAATGATTCTTCATTCATCAATGACTTAGGCGCTGACTCTTTAGACGTAGTAGAGCTGGTAATGACTTTCGAAAATGATTTCGATATCACTATTCCTGACGATGACTCAAATGAGTTAACCACAGTACAAAAAGCGGTAGATTACATCAAGTCAAAACTTGAATCTTAAGCCTTATTTTGATTGCCTTAAAAAAGACCATAAATTTATTTATGGTCTTTTTTTTATTTAAGGCTTTATCAGGTAGTGAGAAGGTTTGATAATTTGCAAAGCAATAAAACTTAACAATTATCTACATTCGTATAGTAATAAATAACCTGGGTAATCAGTATACTTAAAAAGTGGATAACACAACTAACAACTATAAGTAAGTCATGCATTGAGCTGTTTATTAAGTGGGTTACTAACGTAAACAAAAGACTTGGTACAAAACTTAGTAAAAGTTACTTTGAATAATAATAGTAGATATTAAAATTATATGTGGCTTATATATCAACAATAATTTATAGGAGAAATTCATGGGAATTTTTAGTTTTGCAAAGGATATCGGCGACAAGATTTTTCATCGTGATGATGCAAAAAAAGAAACAGAATCACAGGCAGATGCCAATAAAGCACCAGCAGCAGGTGAGCCATCAGCGCAGTCAGTTGCTAACCTTTTATTAAAGCGCATTCAACAGCAGAATCTTAACATTACTAACCTAAAAGTTAAGTACAATGCGACTACAGATACTGCAGAGATCAGCGGTAATGCTGAAACTCAAGCTGATCGCGAAAAGGCAATTATCGCCATTGGTAATGTTCAGAACGTAGCAAAAGTTATCGATAATATCGATATTAAACAAGATGCTCCTGAGTCAACTATGTACACTGTAAAATCTGGTGATTCTTTATCTAAGATTGCTCAGGAAGTTTATGGCTCAGCCAATGAGTACAACAAGATTTTTGAAGCAAACAAGCCAATGCTTTCTAGCCCAGATAAAATCTATCCAGGCCAAGTACTTCGTATTCCTAAGCCATAATTTTTAAGGCAAATCATTTAAAAGTGATAGCACTTAAAAATAGCTAGAATAAAAGAGCACCTATCTAATTTGGATAGGTGCTTTTTTTAAGCTAATTTTATTGTGGTCTTAATTGGCTTTGGCTTGTTGCTCTGTAATCGCCCAACGAATGTGCTCATCTAACATATCGCCAAGTGTGCCCAATCTCGATTCAAGGGCAGTTATATTGTCAGCAGTGTAAGGAGCATTGCCGATGCCTATGGCTAGGTTACGTAGGAAATTGACGTAGCCAGTCCGGCGTATGGGGCTGCCCTGAGTTTTATCCAAGAACATTTGTTCTGACCACTGCCATAGTTCAATAAGCAAGCTGTCGTCTAAGTTATGGCGCGCTAAAAAGTCATCGATGGAGCTAAGCTTGGCATAGCGGTTCCAAGGGCATATCAACTGACAGTCATCACAGCCAAAAACTCGATTGCCAATCGCCCTTCTATATTTTTCGTCAATAACGCCGTCGTGCTCAATCGTTAAATAGGAGATACAAGCGTCTGCTTTGAGCTTGTAGGGGCCAATGATGGCCTTAGTAGGGCAGATATCAATACAGGCACTGCAGCTGCCACAGTGAGCAGTTACAGGGCTATCATCTGGCAATGCCAGACTTAAAAACAACTCTCCCAACACAAAAAATGAGCCGGATTGCTTGTTAAGCAATAGGGTATGTTTGCCCGTCCACCCTAATCCTGCAACATCAGCTAAGGGACGTTCAAAAATAGGGGCTGAATCACTAAAAGGCCGAAACACAAAAGGTTGGTCTGCATTAACATCTAAGTGTTGCCACTGCGGTAGCATAGTTTCAATTTTTTGAGCCAATTGTTTTAGACGCGAACGCATGGTTTTATGATAATCACGCCCTCGCGCGTAGCGAGCAATAATGGCATGATTGGGACGATGATCGTCTTCTATACACCGCGGTTTGGGAGTGGCCTCTAGATAGTCCATGCGTACTGAGATAATGGTGCGCGAGCCTTCTACCAATAGACCAGGATTGGCCCGCTTATCATGGTTTAATTCCATGAAGTTAAGCTGACCATAATGTCCTGCTGCAAGCCAGTCCCGTAACCCTTGCATTTGCTGCGAGAAAACGGGGTGATTGATACCGATAAAACCACAGTCAGCAAACCCTAATGCCAATGCCTGCTCACGTATCCAGTTTTTGACATCTTGAGCATCATTAAAAGGGTTGGGGTTAAGGGATGGAGAAGCGGATGAATCTGGAGGGGTAGAATCTGGCATAGACAGAGGACTCGAAGCTTATATAAAGGAGTATGATAAGCTATTATTAGACAAATATAAAACCTACGCCAAAACCCTCTTCTCTTGGCTAGGTCCTACTCATAATAGGAGTAATTAACAGATGTCACTACGTCATACTCTAGACCAAGAAAATGAGCAGCAAGATAGACAGCCCGTTGCTTTGTACACCCCACAACAAGTCTATGCCATAGAGAAAATGTGGTTTGATAGTGGCAATGTGAGTTATTCATTAATGCAGCAAGCGGCTTGGCAAATTGCGCATTGGGTGAACCAAAATATTGTCGCAACAGCATATCCTAAACTCGATGAACAAGGCAGACCTGCTGTAGAGCCTATGGCATTGAAGGCTTGTGTCTGGGTAGGTAGTGGCAATAATGGCGGTGATGGGTGGTTGGTAGGGCATTACTTGAATCAGTTGGGGGCTAAGGTATCTGTTATCGAGGTAGGGCAAGCATCAACGGCCGATGCCACCTTAGCAAAAAATCAAGCCTTACAAGACGGAGTGGTTGTTTATCCCTTTGCTGAAGGACAGTATAAAGCCGATACGACTGATGCAGATCTATATATCGATGCTTTATTTGGTATTGGTTTGGACCGAGCACCGGCGAATGATTATGCAGAGGCCATTGCTATAATTGATGAGCATAAGCGCTATCGGTCAGATAGGTTAACGATCGTTAGTGTCGACATTCCAAGTGGGGTGCTGGCTGGCACCGGACAGGTTTTTTCGGGCAGTGCGGTTAAATCTGATTTTACTCTTTGTCTAGTTGCCCGAAAACTAGGGCTGCATATCAAAGATGCGATGGATTATTGTGGTCAAATCGTGGATATACGACTGATACCAACTGTTCTTAATCAAACCCCTGTCGCTTGGCTACAGTATCAAGCTACGCCCTTAATTGAGCGTGAAAATAATACTCATAAAGGCAGCTTCGGCCATGCTTTAATCATAGGCGGTAATCAAGTCGATGGCTCCCAAGGAATGGGGGGCGCCACTATTTTATCTGCAAAGACCGCCTTCGCTACTGGGGTGGGCAAACTAACAGTAGCCTGTCATACCGCCTTTCACGGCAGTCTGATTGGTAGTGTCCCAAATGCCATGAGTTTGGACTTACACAATACTAAAGCGGTAAAAGCGTTAATTGAACAAAGTGAGGTCATCGCTATAGGTATGGGCTTAGGCCGAGATGAGTTAAGCCTTCGCTTGTTTCAAGAGTATCTGCAGCACGCGGTAGAGCAAGGTAAGGATTTAATTATTGATGCCGACGGCTTGTATCATTTGGCGACCCTGGCTGATAAAGATGTACAGCTAATTGAGCAGTTAATAGCGCATGCTAAGCTGCATGAAGTCTGGTACACACCGCATAGTGGGGAAGCTGCGAGACTATTAAACACTGAGGCAAGCGAAGTTGAAGCAGATAGGCTGGCTGCCGTGTCCAGCTTGCAGCGTAAATATCAAGGCAGTTGGTTGCTAAAAGGAGCAGGCTCTCTGGTAATTAGTAATGAGCAAACCTATGTCTGTGCAGCAGGCAATCCTGGCATGGCCACTGCTGGCATGGGGGATGTGTTATCAGGTCTGGCGGCAGGCTTACTGGCACAGTCTACTTTAGCCAAAAGTACTCGAAGCTTACAACAAGCAGTAATGTTGCACGCCATGGCAGGCGATAATTTACAGCGCATTAAAGGAGCCTGGGCGGTGCAAGCCAGTGATATGCCACAAAAAGTGGGTGAGATATTTAAACAGCAAACCCTAGCCTAGCTGAATACGAGACCTTGTCGTTTATAGCGCGCTAATTTTTATGAGCGTTGTTGGCTTATCAGCGGCAGTATTGGGCCAACAGCTTTTGAGTACTCTCGACTTTAACGGCTACCTCGGAAGGAGTTAAATAACGGTGTGCGCCATCTGACTTAGATTCATAGATTTCACCACCGAGTTGTAAATTAGACAGATTGTTTCTGAGCTTTTGGCATTGCGAGGGAGTGGCTGCATTGGGGTCGGAGGGCTTGGTAGCAGTGGGATTGTTTGTTGAGCTGTTGCTAGTTGAATCGCTGACCGTTTTTGAGCTGACTTTATTTGGCTCCGTAGCAAGCGGAGCAAAAAGTCCAGGCTGGCTGGGTCTACCATCACTTCGCATTTGAATTGTTTCTGTTTTAGTATTTGATTCAGGGGCAAATTGAGAGTATTTAATTTCACCAAATTTACCCACAGTCTTATAGATGGTTTTATGGTCAGTGTTAGGTTGAGCTTGAGACAAGCTGCTACTGACTGCAAAGAGGCCAACTACAGCTACTGTCTTGAAAATGCTCAACACCCTATTGATTTCAATAGAGCAGAGTACTGAGCAATAACGCAGGGGAAGTGGCATGGGACTTTGGTCCAGATAAGGTGGAAAGAAACTGCGGCGAACACCCAAGAGTACTTAATCTAATAGCGTTTAATACCCTTATCTTTAGGAATGGTCTCTTCATGAATCGGGAACTTTGCAGGATCATCCGTGGTTTTACGGTCATTAAAATAATGTTTCAAGGTACGTTTGACCGCTTCGAAGGCAATGTCATCCCATGGAATATCTGCTTCTTCAAATAATGCACACTCTAAACTTTCGGGACCGACATCATATTTACCTTCCTGTAGCTCAGCCAGATACAGCACATAAATTTGGCCAATATGCGGAATGTCATACAAGCAATAAAGATGAGGATTGATGGCCACAGCATCGGCTTCTTCTACCGTCTCACGCGCTGCCCCTTGTGCCATGGTTTCGCCGATTTCCATAAAGCCTGCAGGCAAGGTCCAATAGCCATATCTAGGTTCGATCGCACGGCGACAAAGCAGTACTTTGTCTTCATGGATGACGATGGCACCACAGATAACCTTGGGGTTTTCGTAGTGAATATAATGACAATTGGGACAAACCAAGCGGGGTTTATTATCTCCATCAGGAATCTTATGTTCCGCTTGGTGGCCGCATTGTAAACAGTACGCCATAGGGCTGTCCTTATTATTGTATATTGTGATTTTTTAATTTTAGTAAGTGGGCTATAGCTATATTATGATACGCTCGATATCATTAATAATACAAAAGAACTGAAACGTGCAAGTCATCAAGATAGCATACTTAAAGGCAATACGTTAGTCTAACCTTAGTCTGTTAACTATTTGAAAATGATAAAAAAGGTATTATGAAAACCTCTACTAAAATGACATCGGCGATAAGAATGAAATACCAAAATAGTCACTCTCCTCGATTTGAAGAGTTGGCTGTGGTGTTGCCGGAGTACATTACTCACCCTGAGCTAAGGCAAATGGCGCAGCGAGTACAACAGGCCATGTTTCAAAATAGCGTAGCGGATTGTAGGACAGATAGCCAAAAGCTTGAACGACAAGGAGAAATTGGTCGAGTCAAAGCCATATTAGATCATCTGATCACTACCCCAAATGCTGATGCCGCGGTATTGGTACTTATTACTAATGAGCCTCAGCCCAAGATATTGTTGACGCGAAGGGCGGCACACTTAAGCAGTCATGCCGGTGAGGTTTCTTTCGCCGGAGGAAAGCATGATGCAGGCGATGGTAATAATGTGGTTACCGCTTTACGTGAAGCCTGTGAAGAGACCGCATTGCCGCCCAGTAAGGCACAAATTATCGGCCAGTTGCCCACCCAGATTTCTAAAAAAGGACTAGAAGTGAGACCGATTGTCGCCCTGGTCGAACCACCGGTGACTTATGTTCCTGAGCTTGGGGAGATTGCCCGAATATTTTGGGGAGATTTTGAGAAGATAATCACTGAGCCCACTTGTGATTATGTGTTGCCTTATACTATGGGAGGTCAAACCGTCCACATCAAGACACCCTGCTGGAGAGTAGACGGTGAGGTGGTTTGGGGGCTTACTGGGAAGATATTGGCCAGCTTGTTAGAGGTGGGATTTGATAGGCAGATTGAGTGGTATTATCAGCCAGTAGAGGCCCACTGCCAACTGGCCGATAATGAATAGAACCCATTTCTAATTTACGATTTTAATAATCGGTCCCTGCCTATGAAGCCTCTTAGATTATGCGAATGGTACCCGTGTATATTTTAACAATCTTATCTTCTAAATCCGTTTTAAGCTGTAAACTCCCATCTTCGTTTAAACCCATCACCTCTCCTTGTAAAACCACGGGTTTTGCAGTCTCTAAATCTGATTGATTGATGTCCTTCAAAGGTTGCTGGGTGATTTGTACCTGACGACCTGCTAACACATTAACCGATTGATAGTCCTCAATGAAGCTCGGTAAGCTATAAGCTTGGTGTTTAAAGCTAGTGAATTGATGGATGGCGCGTAAAATTGTGGTGCTAACAGGTAGGTATAAATCATCTGCTTTAGGATAAGGAAGGTCCAGAGTAGATGGCCCAGCTTGGTTGTGAGCAGTCTGATTTTGTGCCTTCTCGTTTTTAGCATTAAGAGTCATTTGGGCTTGAGCAGTTTCATCTATAATTTGGGTCAAGCTGACCGCTTGATACCCCATGCTTTCTTGGGTAGCATCGCCTAGTACAGGAGCGGCCTCAATATTTATTCCAACTCCCACAACAACCCCGGTAATTTTGTTATCCACCGCTACCGGCTCAATTAAAATACCGGCCAATTTTCTAAAGCTATTACCCTCAGAGTTTTTCTCTATCGTATGATTTGTAGCATAGTAACCAATATCATTGGCCCACTTCACCCCAATAGGAGGAAGATTTGCCGCATGACGTTGACGGTTTATTTGTTGAATGATGGGCAGGCGAGTGAGATGGAAGCCGACTACTAAAGACAGTAAGCCGGATATCGGCACTGACAAGGGATGATATAACGACAGATAAATATTACCAATGGGGGATTGCCAAGTACGGGCTCTCTGACCTCGTCCGGCTGTTTGTTGGCTAGCCGTTAGTAAGTAAGGCTGACTGCTGTCTATCTCCTGCTGCGCCAAGCTTTGCATAAGCTCATTATTGGTTGAGCCACATACGGCTAGATGTTTATGAGGAATAGGCTGAGAGGTCTGAGGAGTGTAGGAGTACATAGCGAAGCCTAGATTGAGCTTATAAAAAAATGAGTATGATTACCAAATAATATAAACTGGGTTTTAAATAGCAGGGCAATCCAGAGGGTCCCTAGAGGAATGTTTTGTCTGTTGATTGATAAGCTGATTATACGCCGAATGCAACCAATAGCTAAAGGCAGCGTAGATCTGGCAAGCCTATAGATTGTTCAAATTTAGGTAAATGCTTTTGTTATACTGTGAGAATTATTTTTTTATATAGCAGAGAAGTTACATTATGATGATAGTTTGGTTCTTGGCTGCTGGGGCTTTTGCAGGAGTATGTGCCGGTTTATTTGGGGTCGGTGGTGGCATGATTATTGTCCCTGCATTGGTCTGGATTTTTACTGCCTACGGTTACTCTCCAGAGATTATCGCACATTTAGCAGTGGGAACCTCTTTGGCCACTATCATTGTGACTTCAATTAGCTCCCTGACTGCCCACAATAAACGCGGTGGAGTGCGATGGGATGTTTGGAAAAACATGGCCATTGGCTTGGTCGTGGGCAGTATATTGGGGGCTGCAGTGGCTGAACAAATCCATGGTTTAATGCTACAAGCCTTGATTGGGGCAGGGGCGCTACTGGTTGCTTTCAAAATGCTGTTTTTACCCAATAAAGAAAACCTAGGTAAGCCGCTGCCTTCAGCACCGGTACAAGTAGGGGCTGGATCTGGTATTGGTATGGCCTCGGCTGTTTTTGGTATTGGTGGGGGTAGCTTAACGGTACCATTCTTGACTTGGGCCGGCTTGCCTATGCGTCAAGCGGTTGGAACTTCGGCGGCTTGTGGGTTGCCTATTGCTTTAGCGGGGGCTGCGGGGTTCGCTTGGTTCGGTCAAAATGTGGCTGAATTGCCAGAAGGCGCCGTTGGATTCGTTCACGTTATTGGCTTTATCTGTATCTCATTTGCCAGCTTTATTACCGCCAAGCTTGGCGCTAAGTGGGCCCATCAGTTACCGGCAGCTACCTTAAAAAAAGGCTTTGGGATATTGTTATTAGTAGCAGGAAGTCAGTTGTTATGGTCTGGCTTATCAGGGATGAATATTATCTAGTAGCTCTATGAATCCTTAAACCCAATAGTTAAGCCCAACTGATGCGCTGTTTTTAATTAGGTTTTTTGCGACTGTTATTTATTGTCTAAGGCGTCTAAACCTAGGCGCATCCACTGTATTGCTAACTCATTACGATCGGATATCATATTCCATAGAGCGTCTTCACTAAAGATTGAATGTACATCTCCCGAGTATTCGAGCTGAAGATCCGCCTCATGGTCAGCCATCCACTGGGGGCTTTGATAATACGCTTGTAACTCAGCATATAAAGCTTCCGCTTCTTGAAAGCGCTGCTGGGCTTGCAATTGTTCTTGGTATAGCTCACTCCAACGTTCAAATTTTTGTTGTAATTGCTGTGGGTCGTATTGAGACATAAGGCCTTCTTGCGTTACTTGATTTAAATTAAGTTAGTT
Organism: Psychrobacter sp. UBA3962; assembly: GCF_002385225.1. Lineage (GTDB taxonomy): Bacteria > Pseudomonadota > Gammaproteobacteria > Pseudomonadales > Moraxellaceae > Psychrobacter. Next base: position 90,576 of record NZ_DGDC01000020.1, read on the forward strand.
GAAATGGACGGACTTGGCTGAAATAGATTTCGCTGTAAAAACTAAATAGGTTTTATTGCGTCCAATCTAGTTTGATAATCTATTCTGACAATATAGGCACTTTAGATAGTCAATTCAAATAAAGCTTATTTACGATTTGTATATTTTGGCTAAAAAGAGCTGAGACTGTAAAATCACTCAATTTCAGGTAAAATACGCCATTTTATTGCTTGCAATTATTTCTGTTAATCCCTCTAACCTTTAACCTCATGCGGCCTTCATGCGTCTAAAATCTCTTAAGCTGGCAGGATTTAAATCTTTCGCCAACCCTACTACCTTTACTTTTCGGCATGGCATTACCGCCATTGTCGGTCCTAATGGCTGTGGGAAGTCCAATGTAATTGATGCCATTCGTTGGGTGCTCGGTGAGTCTTCCGCTAAGCAGCTTAGGGGCGGAGCAATGAGTGACGTAATTTTTGCAGGCACTCAAGATAAGGCTGCGAAAAGTGTCGCCAGTGTCGAGCTAACTTTTGAGCATACCCAAGATGAGCAAACGGGTATCCGCCACGAACTAAACTTGTACCATGAGTTGTCAGTGCGACGCCAAATTAATGTCGAGGGCAAATCTGACTACTTTATCAACGGGACGCGTTGTCGCCGCCGTGATGTGGTGGATGTGTTCTTAGGAACGGGACTGGGCCCGCGCAGTTACTCTGTGATTCAGCAAGGGATGATTGGGCGTATTGTTGATTCAAGCCCGCAACAGCTGCGAGAGTTTATTGAAGAGGCCGCAGGGGTATCGCGTTATCAAGCCCGCCGTGAAGAAACCCAAAAAAAGCTGCAAAAAACCCAAGAAAACTTAGAACGTCTTAATGATATTGAGGCTGAGCTTAGTCGTCAGAAGAAAAAGCTGGTGAAGCAAGCAGAAAGTGCCCATCAATATCAGCAAATTCAGGAGCAATTAGCGACAGTTAAAGAGCAGTTGGCCATTCATCAACTATGCCATGCCAAGTCGTTACAAATGCAGCATAAGTCTAGTGAAGCGTCACTGACTATATCGGTGACCACTTTGCAGCAGCAGTACAGCCAATTGAAAACCAAGTTTGGTAAATTAAGTGACCGCTTGGCTGAAGAACAATGGCTAAAAGATGAAGCCCGCGACAAGTTGCATATACAGGATATGCAGCGTCAGCAAGTAGAGCATCAATTACATACGCTACAAGCTAATATTAACCAACTGGATGGGCGTCAACAGGCCAATATAGAGCGTCAAAAAAGAACTGAAAATTCACTGGCAGAAGCAAAAAAGGAACAGCAGCAGCAAGCTGAGGTTATAGGGTTAATAACCCCTAAAATTACTGAGCTAGAACAGCGACAACAGCAAACCCAACAAGCCTATGCACCGCTGCAAGCCACTTGGGATGAGGTGAATTCGGAAGTCATTGAGTTAGAAAAACAAAAACGCCACTATGAGCAGCAACTGGCTCTTGATAATCAGGCTAACAGCCGAGTGAAGCAAGACTTATCCAAGTGGCAATCACAGCAAAGTTTGTGGCAGCAAGAGGCTGTAAAATGGGGATTAGCGCCCTCAGACTCCAGTTCTGATAAAGACAGTGATAACTTGCAAGACAGTCCTGTACAAGCTTTGGCTGAGCTTAAGACCAAGCTATCGGGACTGATGAAGCAGCAAGAAACAGTGACTGAAAGCTTAGAGACTGAGCAGCCCGCCTTAAATGAGCTGTCGCAACAGCTAACCACTCAGCAAACTCAGTTGGCACAATTAGAAAAGCAGCATGCGAGTTTAATAGCTGAGTATGAGACGCTGCACAGCATAGTCCATCCCAAAAAGAACAATACAAAAGACGATAAGACACAGCAGGGTAATGCCAATCCACAGGGGAAAAACACTGCAGTGGCAACCTTGAGTAAGCTACCGGTACTGCATCAGCAGATTCGATTAACTTCAGCTGGAGAGCAGCATGCCTCTGTGTTGGATCGTTGGCTAGCCTTTTGGCTAGACAGTCGAGTTATGGATATTACCTTGGCTGAAAATAAGGCAGAGGTGGGTGAGTGGTACCAGCTTCTGTCTGGTTTAACTTCTCCAGATGCTGACTTAGTCGCTAACGAGACCACTAATAAAGATAGCAGTAACCCTAATCGCCATAAAACTAAAGCTTCTGCACAGCAGCCACACAATAGTGTGCTTTTCGCGGGTGCTGTAGTAGCAAATCAGCCTAAGAGCATAGGGTCACAGCTGATTCCTTTATCAGAGTTGATTGTCGCCCCTAAATTGAGTTTATGGCAGCAGTGTTATCTCTACTCGCCCGACGCTTCACAGGACAGCTCGGAGCAAGACAGCTCTGAGCAAGAAATACTGCAGACGGCGGCAACCTTGATTGTACAGCTTCCTCAGTCTGCGTTAATTCTTACTGCATCTGGTTGGGTCATGGGGCACTTTGGTGCCATTCACTTATCTAAGCTGAGCAATGAGTCACAAAACACCCAGTTTTTGAGCGTACGTTTGCAGCAGCAACAACGCTTAGCTACCTTAGAGGATAAGTTAAATGACCTCGAAGAGCAGATAGAAACGGTTAGCAAAGCAGTCAAAACCAGCCAATTAAAAAAAGAACAAAGTTCGGTATTTGTAGAAGAATTAACCGCACAGTTATCGGCGCTAACTCATAACTTACATAGTCTAAAGCAGCAGCAAGTGGAGCTACAGGCTAAGCAAGACCGACAACAAGGTGAGCAGCAGCGACTCACTAAGCAGCGTGAGCAGTTAGATGAGGATTATCAACAACTGCAACAGCAGCAGTCACAGCTTGCAATTAGTATTAAGCAGGGCAATGAGGAGTTACAGGCCATTGAGCCTAAATTGGTTACAGTAAAAGATAAGCTACAGCAGATAGAACAGCAGCGTCAATCTATCAGCGAGCAAGAGCGACAGGAGGCGAATACTTTACGTCAGCTGCAGTTGGAGCTGAATAAAGCAGAGCTCGCAGACAAACACAGTCAGCAGCAACTACAGCAGCTTTCAATAGAGCTAAAGCAGTTGCAACAAGCGCAGCAGCGACTACAACAAGAGCAGCAAAAGACAGAGAGTCAGCAGCCCAAGTTAGAGTCTAGTTTAAAACAAGCTAGGGATAGTCATCACCAATTACAAACCGCATTAGAAGAGCGCAACGCCATTATCAATACGCTGCAAACTGAAGCCGATAGCTTAAAAAAGCAGCAGGATGACACTGAGCAACAATTGCAGCAACAGCAGCAGCAGTTGGCAGAGACGGTGACACAAGTAGCCATTGCCAACGAGCGTATTAATGAAGCTGGTGAACGACTGAAGCAGGTCAATAGTGAGCTTAGTGCTGAGCGGGTGTTGACTGAGTATCTGACCCACGGTCGTAGCTTGTCGGATGCGAAAGTGCAAAAGCTACAAACCGATGAGACTGAGCTCAGCCGCAAGCTGGATAATATGGGACCTGTAAACCTAGCCGCAGCAGCAGAATTAGCCGCTGTTGATGAACGTCTGCTGCCGCTTGAAAAGCAGATAGTGGATATCACAGCGAGTATGGCGACCTTAACCGATGCTATTGCCTCTATCGATGCCAAGACCAAGATCTTGTTCTTACAAACTTTGGATGCGGTCAATGAGTCGTTAACCAATTTGTTCACCAAAGTATTCGGTGGGGGTCAAGCAAGCTTGACCTTGATTAAAGAAGAAGGCTTGGCTCAAAACGAGCAGTGGCGCGCAGGCCTAGAATTAATGGCTCAGCCTAAAGGTAAGAAAAACAGCCGACTGGCGGTATTGTCTGGGGGTGAGAAAACACTCACTGCACTAAGCTTAATATTTGCTATTTTTAAGCAACATCCCGCTCCGTTTTGTGTGTTAGATGAAGTGGATGCCCCACTTGATGATGCCAACGTCATGAGGTTTACCAACCTAATTTCAGATTTAGCAGATGAGGTACAATTTATCTTTATTAGCCATAATAAACTGGCGATGCAAATTGCAGATGAGTTAAAAGGGGTGACTATGCCGCAGCCGGGTATCTCCTCCCTAGTGAGCGTCAGTTTAGAAGAAGCTGAGCATTACCTAGACCCTTCGGTTTAATTAAGTGGCCTTATAACAGTGGTAGTTACTGTTTATAGGTTAGTTATAGGTGATAAGTTATAAGGTTTGTGTAGTCTCTGGTTACATTGGCAAAATAGATTTATAAGTCCTTATCACGTTACAATAAAGGATTGAGCTTTAATAAATACACTGATTAATATTTTTTTAAACCCTACTATTTTTCTTGTCATTAACGCTTGTAGCATTAACTTAAATAGTTAACTATTCCCCGTCGTTATTGATGACGAGCGACGGTAAGCGTGATAGACTAATCTCGTTTTTTCTATCTTACTTTCAGGACGCGTAAATCATGACCACCGTAGACTATATTTTAATAATCATCGCTGTTGTAATTATGGTGGTAGGTCTTTATATGATCATTCGCGGAATTTTAGCCCGCAAAGACAATGCCAACTCTCAAGCCATTATCCGAGACAAAAATGGTATTCCTATTATTCCTCGTCATGAACGCAACTTAGTCGAACCGTCAGATCCAGTACAGATAGAAGAAAGTGAGACCATCATTACTCCCGATCGTGAAAAGCTGCAGCCCGTTATTCATGAAGACAGTAAGGTCCCGGTAGCTAGTGGTTCATTTGGTGCAACACAAACTCCTCAAGCAGCAACGATAGAAGATTACGAACAGCAGCCTCAATATGAGTCTGATAATGACTATGAGCCAGCCAGCACCGCCTCGAAAGTAACCCCTTTCAGCAATCCCTTAAATACAGCTTCTGCCCAAGATTCAGCTATTGAAAAACAAACCCTGACAGATATGGAATTGGCCGGATTACAGATTGATGATGGCGAGGACGATGTGTTCTCAACTTTGGCTTCTGCTACTGAAAAGTTGATGCCAGTAATTGAGACGGCTGAGGAAACAGAGTTTGCAGATAACAGCCCTATGCTAGATCATCATTTATTGGCAGCGGCTGATCAAGATCAAAATAGCCCTCTAAATCATGCTCAAGAAAATATTAATATCACCTTGATACCTAAGAATAACTATGAATTTATTGAGGGTAAAACCATCCTTTCTTTAGTATCGCAGTATGGGCTAAAGTATGGGGCGATGAATATGTTCCATCGTTATGAAAACAAAGATGGTTCAGGTATTTTATGGTTCAGTATGATGGGCGTTGATCAAAACGGTGTTATTACTCCTTTTGATTTAAACCTATTACCCACCTCTAGATATAGTGGTTTGGTGCTGTTCTTATCCTTGCCACATCCAAAAGCCACTCAAGGTTTTGACACTATGATGAGTGTGGTAAATCTGATTTCTAATGACTTAAATGCTTTGATATTGGACGAAAATAACGAAATATTGACTCGGGAACGTAGACAGCAGCTGCGTACAGAGGTGCAAGAATATCAAGCAGCCATGCGTGAAGCGCGTTAGTGTCTTTAGATAGATTTAGAGTGAATAAAAAAAGCCGTAGCTTG
>NZ_DGDC01000020.1:96178-188034 GCF_002385225.1 Psychrobacter sp. UBA3962
CAAGCTACGGCTTTTTTTATAAAACCTAGTTCATATAATCTAGTTAGTATAACCTAGTAGTAGCTAGCCTAACTTGTTAACTAAGTGTAAGGGCAAATGTTTCATCGCTTTACCCAGTACCAGCCAAGGTAGGGTAGGCACACAGGCTTCCTCAACGCCTGATTCAATGGCAGCAACCAAAGCATTACTACCGGTTGCTTCATCTACTTCAAAGGGCAGTTTTGGTGCTCCTTCGTTAATCTCTGTACGGATATAGCCAGGATAAATAGTAGTGATCTTAATGGGCAGATTGTCTGCAATCATCTCGGCGCGAATGCCTTCGGCTAGATGAGCCAAACCAGCTTTACTCGCAGCATATACAGTTAGATGCTTTGGCATACCCCGCATGGCTGACATGCTTGAGATAACTACCAAATGCCCAGCGTTTTGTTCTCGGAAGATTTCCATAGCCGCTTCACATTGGGCCAAGGCCGAAATGAAATTAATTTCAGCGGTACGTTGGTTGATATGAAAGCGACCGGTTCCTACACGGCGACCTTCACCGACGCCGGCATTGACGATAATTCGATCAATACAATCGAATTGCTGCTGGAATGCCTTAAACGTAGTGAATACGGCCTCATACTCACTGACATCAAGTTCAGCCAGCTCAACACGAATATCAGGGTTTTCAGCCAGTATTTCATCTTTTAAAGCTTGTAGTCGGTCAGTGCGCCGAGCACAAATGGCTAGGTTGTAGCCAAGCTTAGCAAAGGTGCGAGCCATACCGGCACCGATACCCGAGCTGGCTCCGGTTATTAGGATCGTCTTGCCTTTGCCTGTTTTGCCTTGTACTAGCTTGGTTAAGTCCTGATTTTGTAGTAACGATTTGGTCTCGGCAAGTTTGGTTTGCACCCCATCAAGCAGTTCTTTTTGTAGGTTGTGAAGTCGTGAGTTCTTCATAAGTATCCTTATTAGCTGAAACGACAATTTTAGTAATCCTTATAGTAGTTAATGCCATGACACTAAGCTTTGGCCTTGATGATACAGATGACTATGCTCATTTAATGATAGTAACCTGGGCGTATCGCCTTTTAACACTACCGAGGTCACTCCGGTATTAATCAAGCTGCGATTTATCTGGTAGGCGGTCATACTTGGATTATCATTGCTTTGATTTAGCAAGCCGGCAGTAATGGCGGCTATGACGCCCCCGGAAGTAAAAACTAGGACGTTCTTAGCTTGCTGTTGCTCAGCATGAGCCATTAATTTCTGTAAAGCTTGCTGTGCCCGCAGATTAAACTGTGGCCAACTTTCTAAATAATCCTCATCATGCTGTCCTGAATGCCAGCGAATCATGGCGTCATTAAATAGTTCAGCCAGACGAGCCTTAGGGACAGGGGCCTGAGCCACAGCCTGCATTATGCCAGCTTCTGAGGCAAAGCTAGGATCCAGCTTTATAAACACGTCTTTGTGATTGAACTCATTTAACTCTTCAATAACCGTAGGGTCTGCGGAGATTAAGGTTGAAGACTCTTGAGGGGTGTAAGCGCTCATAAAATGAGTGGCAGAGTCCTGTTGGCGAACCAAGCTGCCGGTGACAATGGCGTCAATCTTACGCTGGGTGTTGGCATAATGCTGCCCTAATAAAGTGGCTTGCTGAGCCCCAAGCGAAGACAATTTGTCATAGTTTTTTTGACCAAAAGAGGCTTGTCCATGCCTAGCAAATAGCAAAGTAGTCATAATGTCCTTTTATAGTGAATGAAGGCAGATTGCAGTAATTATTATTATCGGCCGTTTATCGATTTCGAATTAAAGAAAAATCAATTAGTGTTTTACCAAGCGCTTGGCAATAGAGTGTACTGGCTTGGGCAGTTTACCACTATCAACAGCACGTCCTGCTTCTTGCTGAGCAATGAGCTTGAGAGCCCGAGCATGTAGCGCATGGGTGATAATCCAAAAGTTCTTAAACGCAGGATTATCGGTTTGCTTATTGTAATAACGGTAGTAGATTTGCTGGGCGATACCGGCCAAACGGAACAAACCGAATACTTCGTAAAATGCCCAGTTGTCTGTGGTCATCCCCATTTTAGTGAGATAATAGTCCACGACTTGCTCACGGGTCATCATCCCGTCTAAATGAGTGGGTTGACGGCGGGATTGACGCATGATGAAGTTGTCATCTTTTTGGACCCAGTAAGCAAGGGCACTGCCTAAGTCCATCAAAGGATCGCCTAAGGTGGCCATTTCCCAATCCAGTACTCCAATAACTGAAGTCGGGTTCTCTGGGTCTAACACCACGTTATCAAAGCGCCAGTCATTGTGTATGACACAGGTACGGCTGTCTTTAGGCAAATTGCGTTTTAGCCATTGACGCACCAGATAAAAGCTAGGAACATTTGGTGTCTTGGCTTTTTTATAACGCTTCTCCCAGCCCATGACTTGACGTTGGCAGTAGCCTTCGCCTTTGCCAATAGCGCTTAAGGCTGGGTTTTGTTGATAGTCGACTTGATGCAGCTCAATCAGAGCATCTAACACATTGGTACATAAGTTACGAACTTGCGAGCTATCAAGGGTTAACTGCTTGGGTAAGTTGGCCCGAGGAATAATACCAACCAAACGCTCCATAACATAGAAGTCACAGCCGATTACGGAGTCATCCGTACACAACGCTATCATATTAGGCACGTAAGGGTAGTCGTCTTTTAACGCTTGTTGAATGTTAAATTCGCGAACCATATCATGGGCTGATTTGGCCTTAGTGCCGGCAGGAGGACGACGTAGGATTAAGTCGGTATTATCATAGTGTAAGCAGTAGGTCCAGTTTGAGGCCCCTCCAGAAAACTGAGTGACCTCTGGAGTGCCTTGAACGTCAATGTTTTGCGACTGCAACCACTGGGTGACTGCTTGTGCATCCAAAGCTTCACTCTCTCTGACCTGATTGGGCTGGTCTATCACCGCACTGTTTTCGATAGTGCTAGCCGAGCGGTCTATGGAAGATTGATTAGATTGCTGAGGCGTGCTCATAAAAATCCCTTTTATATAGCCAATATAAGTTGTGATAAAAAAACGATTGGGTAACGGTTATTTTTTTGATTTAGGACGGGTATAACCGTTTCTTTTTAGTTCAAGCTTAGCAATCATGCCTTTATGCACTTCATCCGGTCCATCCGCTAAGCGTAAGCTACGCGCCTGAGCATAAAATGCCGGTAGCACAGTATCTTGACTGACGCCCATGCCTCCATGTATTTGCATGGCCATATCGACCACTTCTTGCAGCACATTTGGGGCAACCACTTTAATCGCTGAGATCTCAGTTAGGGCTTCCATAACACCTTGACTGTCCATTTTGTGAGCGGCATTTAAGGTAAGCAAGCGGGCCTGATCAATTTTAATACGAGCTTCAGCTATACGTTCCAAGTTGCCGCCCAGCATTAATAGCGATTTACCAAAAGCTCTACGGCTCATACCCCGATGAATGGCTAATTCCAGTGCTTTTTCAGCGGCACCAATACAACGCATACAATGGTGAATTCGGCCTGGACCTAGGCGGCCTTGGGCGATCATAAAGCCCATCCCAGGACCTCCGATAATATTACCCACAGGCACACGAACATTGTCAAATACCACTTCACCATGACCGTGAGGAGCATCGTAATCGCCAAATACCTGTAACATACGTTCGATTTTTATGCCTGGGGTATCAATAGGCACCAGAACCATCGAGTGCTGTTGATGACGGCCCAAGTTTTCGTTTGGGGTATGAGCCATGAAGATAATGAAATCAACGTCAGGGTCGCCTAAGCCAGAAGACCACCATTTGCGGCCATTAAGCACAATCTCATCGCCTTCCACAATGGCAGTCGCTTCCATATTGGTGGCATCACTTGAGGCGACACTCGGCTCAGTCATACAAAATACCGAGCGGGTTTTACCGTCTAGTAGGGGCTGTAAAAAACGCTCTTTTTGTTCGGCATTACCAAAGCGCCATAACAGCTCCATATTACCGCTGTCAGGGGCGTTACAGTTGAAAATATTGGGGGCAATAAGGCTACGACCCGTCAGCTCAGCAATAGGGGCGTAATCAGTAACTGATAAGCCTGCCCCCAAAGTATCGTCAGGCAGGAACATATTCCATAGGCCTGCGTCTTTTGCTTTTTGACGTAAGGCATAGTATTGCTCAGGCCACTGCCATTGGGTCCAGTCACCATGATTGTTTGCTTGATGGCTTTGCTGGATAAGTTCAGCTTCGATAGGTTCGATTTCGGTTTCGATGAAGTCTTTGGTGCGCTGGTAAAATTCTTGGCCGCGTTCACTGATGTTGAACATAATAAAATCCTTTTTATTGAAGGGGTTAAATGAAATCCTTGAAATTAACTTTACCACTATTTTAGGGCTGGCTTGTTATTTGCTTCTGACTCAGCAGTATGTATTAGACTATCATTTTCTGCGTTGAATACCAGCTAAATTGAGTTTACTTAGGCATCGGTATCTGAAAATTGTTATCATAATAACCCAAAAAAATTAAACCAATAAGTGTCTTAAGTAAGACGCTTCCAATGATAAAAAATCACTTTCAATAAAAATTAGGCTACTCAAATGAATGCCAATAAAAAACTTAATATAGAGCAACAAGAAATTGTCGCTAAGATGCGTGCTTTAATTACCGAAGTACGCAAACATAACAATGCTTATTATGTTATGGATGCGCCTACCATAAGCGATAATGAGTATGACCAATTACGCTTGAGCCTTATTGAGCTTGAGGAGCGCTATCCGGATTTAACTCAATCAGACAGTCCTACCGCAAGCGTGGGCGATGATCCTTTACCGTCTTTTTCCCAAGTGAAGCACGATATACCTATGCTATCACTAGGCAACGTCTTTAATAAAGACGACTTGACAGAATTTATGCGCCGGGTGAATGACAGACTTAGTGATAAGGATAAAAACCCCAGTTACGAGGTGGAGTTGAAGCTAGATGGTCTAGCGGTTTCCCTGAAATATCACAACGGACATTTTGTGAGGGGCGTCACTCGAGGTGATGGTCAGACCGGAGAGGACATTACCCAAAACGTGAGAACCATCAATAATATTCCGCTGGTATTAGAAGCGGCTTTTGATATTGATGTGCTTGAGGTTCGCGGTGAAGTGCTGATGCCTAAAGCCGGATTTGAGCGTTTGAACCGAGAAGCAAAGCAATCTGAGGGTAAAGTTTTTGCTAACCCGCGTAATGCTGCTGCCGGCAGTTTACGTCAGCTTGATCCTGCGGTGGCGGCCAACCGCCCCTTAGCTTTTTATGCTTACTCAGTAAACCAAGGATTGCCGGAACACATTACTCAGCAATCTGCAGCTTTGGCCTGGCTAAAAGAGATTGGGTTTACCGTTAGTGAAGTAAAAGTAGTTAACAGTGTGGATCAAGTTCAATCTTACTATGAGTCAGTGATTGAAACCCGCAGTAGTTTGCCGTTTGAAATCGATGGCATGGTCATCAAGGTGGATGATTTACAGCTACAAAGTCAGCTAGGTCATCTGTCTCGCGAGCCTCGTTGGGCAACAGCGTATAAGTTTCCCGCAGAAACAGCCATTACCAAACTCAATGCCATTGAGTGGCAAGTGGGTCGTACTGGGCAGATTACCCCCGTTGGTAAGCTGGAACCGGTGCAAGTGGGCGGGGTAACCGTCAGTAATGTCACCTTGCATAATATCGGTGAGATTCAGCGTCTAGATGTGCGGGTTGGAGACACGGTCAGTGTGCACCGAGCTGGTGATGTGATTCCCAAAGTTACTCGGGTCTGGCATGAGCTGCGCCCTGAAGATACTGAGTCAGTTACTTTGCCTGCCAATTGTCCGGTTTGCGACTCTCCGGTGGTATTACCTGAAGGAGAGGCTTTAGCACGTTGTACAGGAGAGCTGTTCTGTCCGGCTCAGCAGCAAGAGGCCCTTATTCACTTTGTGTCGCGCAAAGCAATGGATATTGAGGGGCTAGGCGAGCGCTGGTTGATCAGCTTCTTTGAACATGGCATTGTCAAAACTGTGGCTGATATTTACCATTTGCAGGAGCATAAAGCAGAGCTGGTTAACTTCGAGAAGTTGGGCGAGAAATCAGTTAATAATATGTTGACTGCCATTGAAGAGAGTAAGAACACTACTTTGTCGCGCTTTATATACGCGATAGGCATTAAAGGGGTGGGAGAGACCACAGCGCAGAACTTGGCCCAGCATTTTGGCGATCTGCCTCCTTTGATGGAAGCCAGCATTGAAGACTTAGAGGCTGTGCCAGACATCGGCACCATAACCGCGGAGCTGATTTATAACTTTTTCCGTGCGGAGCACAACGTGGAAGTTATCGAAGCCTTGCAGCAGGCCGGCGTGCATTGGGATAAGGTTGAGCAAGTCGTCTCTGATAATTTGCCTTTAGAGGGTCAAACTTGGGTGATTACCGGTACTCTAGTGGAAAGCGGCATGTCACGCGATGATGCCAAAGCTCGGTTACAGGCTTTGGGGGCTAAAGTCTCAGGAAGCGTATCCGCTAAAACCTCTGCTCTATTGGCGGGTGAAAAAGCCGGATCAAAGCTGACTAAGGCCGAAAGCTTAGGGGTACGTGTGGTATTAGAAGAAGAGTTCTTAGCGCTTATTGAGGCTTAGTTTTTAGCCCCTGTTCTTAGAGGCAGACTTACTACTTTTCTTGAATAAGCTAGCTTGTGTTATTTAGCGAAAAGCCATCATTGACTAGTGATGGCTTTTTTTATGGGAATCGATGACATGACTCGCTAGCTACTTAATATATAATAAAACGTAAAGCTAAAAATGATTTAAAAACTCAATCAAATTAGTGCCACGTTGCCCTAATAAAAGCGGTATCATAATACAGTGCACGACTCATCAATCAAATCTCATGGGGCGTGCTTTTTTATTGAATAATTTAACTTATTAGTCTCGCATTTTATTTCGTGGGTCTAACTTTAAGGAACTTTTATGCAATACGACGTTATTGTGATTGGCTCGGGTATGGTAGGCACCTCAATTGCATGGCACCTACAAAAAAACAACTCCAAAGTTTTAGTAATTGATAAAAAAGCTCCAGGTGAAGAAACCTCGTATGGTAACGCAGGTTTAATTCAAAGAGAGGCGGTATATCCAAAAGCTTTCCCACGTGAAATGGGCGAGATTTTTAGAGTACTGCCGAACACCAGCACTGACATCCGTTATCGTTGGTCTGCTTTGTTTAACTATCAAAGCGCGTTGTATCAGTATTGGACCAACTCAGTGCCCAAGAAATTAACCAAAATTGAAGATGAGTGGGCCACTTTAATTGAGCATTGCACCAGTGAACATGACGTCATGATTCAAGCGTCAGGCGCTGATGATTTAGTGCGTAAAGGTGGCTGGTTTGAGATTTACCGCACCCAGAAAAAATACGATGAAGCCATTAAATTGGCTGAAAGAGCTGCTACTAAAGGGGTTCAGTACAAGCTACTAACCCCTGAAGAGTTAAAAGAATTTGAGCCAAATGTTAATTTTGACCAATTCATCGGTGGTATCCACTGGCAGAACTCTTGGCAGGTAAAAAACCCAAGTCGTTTGGTAAAAACCTATGCCAAAAGCTTCGAGGCTATGCAGGGTGAAATCAAGCAAGGCGCTGTCAAAAACATTGAGCAGATGGAAGACAAAAGCTGGCAAGTAACCGTTGAAACTAGCGAGGGTGAGTTGGCCACTTATAACAGTAGCCATGTGGTGATTGCCGCCGGTCCTTGGTCAACAGAACTGACCGCTCCTTTAGGCTATAACTTCCCACTGTTCCCAATGCGTGGTTACCATCAACATTTCAAAGTTAGTGAAGGCAACCGTATCGGTCATAGCTTGTTTGATGCCGAAAAAGGCTATCTAATGGGCCCGATGGAGCAAGGCATTCGCATTACCACGGGTGCTGAAATGACCACTTTGAATGCTCCAAAGAATTTTGGTCAGCTTGAAGCGGTATTAAAAATTGCCAAAGATGTATTGCCACTAGAAGAAGCGGTTGAATCAGAAGCTTGGTGTGGTTCAAGACCTTGTATGGCCGATATGAAGCCGGTTATTGGTCCTGCACCAAGACATGAAAAGCTGTGGTTTGCTTTTGGTCATGCGCATCAAGGCTTTACCTTAGGCCCAGCCACAGGCCGCTTAGTAGAAGAGATGATCAATAATAAGCCATTATATATTGATGCTACCCCATTTAGTGCTGAGCGTTTTGGTCGTTAATTGTTTTTAACTGTGAACCAAAGCCAGTGAAGTTGATAAAACTTCACTGGTTTCAAAATTCGTAAAAAAGAGACGGAATATGCAAAAATTACATAGCGATCAGCGTATGAGTCAGATTGTCATTCACAATGAGACCATCTATCTAAGTGGTCAAGTAGGCAATGCGGATGAGGATATTTCGGCACAAACCTTAACTACTCTAGAAAAAGTTAAAGCTTTACTAGAAGAAGTAGGGAGTGACAAGTCAAAAATATTGTCCGCCACAGTTTGGCTTAAAGATATGTCTGACTTCGACGCCATGAATGCGGTATGGGAGAAGTGGTTTAGCGACGTTGTTCCTCCCGCTCGTGCTTGTGGAGAGTCTGCCTTAGCCAGTCCTGACTTACTGGTTGAAATAACAATTATTGCAGCAGTTTAAAACTGAGTTTTGGCTCTTATTTGAAGTTACCGCTCACAGTTTAACTAAAAAGAAAATAGAAAAGACAGCATTAATATGCTGTCTTTTTTTATTAAAAAAGATAGAGAGTAGGCAAGTGACTTAATGGGTTAATCACCCAAGATAAATTCATGAGACTCACCTATTTAGTAGCGGGCTGGGTCGATTTTACATCCTCAGCTTTAGGCTGCGGGATAATCTCGATAGGCAGGGTTAAGCCACGCGCAAACTCATGAGCAATGACATAGTCATGCTGGCTGGGTTTGACGTTTGGGGTGGTGTAAACGATTAGCTTTGCCTCACTTTCAGAGAATTTATGGGACAAATAACTGTCACCCAATTGATCCAGTAGTTTCTCTAGGGGCTCATTACTGGCCATACCCACTGTTAAGGTATGCTGGGCTTGCTCTGGAGTAATGTCTGAGAATTTGGCTTGTGACTTTACTGACTCACCGTCTAGCTCAAAAGGATAGTTGAACTCTTCGGGAGCAATGGGTTTTTGACCTGAATCGATACGGCTCCAGTCAATGGACAAGGGCTGGTCGCGAGTAGAGACCATCTCGCCAGTATCTACATTTTCAGTATCAGTAGACACACTGGTCTCTACATCAGATACGGTACTCTGCTCTGAGGTTTCAACGACCTCTGACTGAGTATTGGCGTCACTATCCGCCTGCTCATTACAGCCAGTGAGTAATATTGTAGAAGCGACTGCCATAGGTAAGGCGAAGGCCGGTAATAGATTTTTTAAGGGTTGTTGATAGGACATTTTTTGGGTTTGCACTTTTTGGGTTTGCATAGCAGGTCTCAAAAGTAGAGCTGACGCTGTGAATCAGGTCAGCTCATCATTTTTATAAAAAGGTATAAAAGATTATAAAAGTTTAGCTATTGTAAGTCATTGGCCAATTCGACCAGTTTTATAAACTCAGCTCGGCTATTGGTTTTATCTAAGGCGCTGTTTAGTCCAGGTTTGGCCAATTGTGCCACTTGGTCATAGGTTAGATCATTGACATACTTACTATTAGTCAGCAGTTGCCCATAGCCTGCGACAGCCATTGCAAACTTAGTGTCTGCTGAAGCGTTACTGACTTTATTAGCAATAGGAAAAGTCAGTAACTTTGAAGTCTCTGACTGAGGTGCTTTATAGCGAATTTTTAAAAAGCCAAGCTCGCTGTTATTTTTATTAGTCAACGCTGTTTTTTGATAGCGACTGGCATCGAGCAGTCCTTTTTGGCCTACTGGGGTCACTTCAAATAGTGCCACGACAGACTTACCAGCACCAAGCTCTCCAGCATCCACCTTATCGTTATTAAAGTCTTCTTTGGCCAGTAGTCTATTTTCATAACCAATCAAGCGCCATTCAGAGACCGCAGCTGGGTTAAATTCAAGTTGAATTTTAACGTCTTTGGCCACGGTATTAAAGGTAGAAGACATCTCATCAATCAATACTTTTTTAGCTTCTGATAGCGAGTCAATATAACTGTAGTTGCCATTGCCGTTATCTGCAACTTGCTCCATCATGTGATCATTGTAATTGCCTTGACCAAAACCTAAAGTAGATAAAGAGATGCCTTTATCGCGATTGCTGCGGATAATATCTAGCATATCTTTGACATTAGATACCCCCACATTAAAGTCACCATCAGTAAGCATTAAGATACGGTTAATGCCGTTTTTCTTGAAGTTTTCTTGCGCTTGTTGATAAGCCAGTTTAATAGCCGCTTCGCCATTGGTTGAGCCACTAGCGGATAAGTTATCAATGGCATTGAGAATTTTTTGAGTTTGATTGCCTGGGGTTGCTGGCAGCACAACCCCAGTGTTCCCCGCATAAGTTACTAGAGTAATGGTATCTTGCGCGCGCAGCTCTTTAGCCAGTATTTTAAGGCTAGATTTCGCCAGCTGCAGCTTATCACTGCTATTCATTGAGCCTGAAACATCCACTAAAAACACTAAGTTGGCAGCAGGCTGATTTTGGTTATTGGTCACAACATCATCTGCTTTGATGCCGACTTTGACAATACGATTGCTCGGATGCCAGGGTGAGTTAACCACCTCAGTGCTGACTAAAAATGGGGAGCCACTTTGTTTGGCAGCGTTTTTAAAGTCATAATTAAAATAATTGATTAACTCTTCTACCCTGACGGCGTCGGTCGGGGGTAGACTGCCATTATTTAAAAAGCGGCGGACGTTGGCATAGCTGCCAGTATCGGTATCAATACTTAAGGTGGCAAAAGCTTGCTCATGAGTGGCATGGACAGCATTGCGTTCTATCTCAGCATAGTTTTCAGAGCTAGAAACAGGGGGTCTAATTGAGGGCATTGGAGACGGAGCTTGAATACTGGCTGGCGCTGCCATTTTGCTATAAGCGCTATTGGATTCAACCAAGATTACCGGTGTGACCTCAAGCATCTGAGAGTTTTGAATAACGTCGCTACTGGGCTCATTGGCGTTGGAAATATCTTGCTGTGTGCTACATCCGTTGAGTGCGGACAAAGTTAAGGCAGTCAATGAGGTGAGCAGTAAAGGGCGTTTAAATAATGAAAGTGATGTCATAGTCAATCCTTGTCTATTTTAAGGCAGTAGGGGTCTTCTTTATCAATCTAGAGATTATATTAAGTTTAAGAGGGGGCTCTATAAGGCTTAAAGCTAACAGCTTTAAACTCCCCTCACCCCTAGTAAAAGTAGAGGCAGTTGCAATAAACCCATAAAAAACTCGCTCTGCTTACAATCGTAATATGATTTTAGTTAAATTACGAGATAAACTAACGGCATTAATTAAATAAATACTAAATTTTATATCGCAATTGGTTTACTGTGACGGCTGCTTTAACTGTAGTTTTAACTATGGTTTTATTAGCGGCTATTATTCACATTTTGTGAGACAGTAAGCTAAGTGGCGAATAGCTAAGGAGATTTTATGGCAGGTGGTAGTCTATTACTGTTACTCGATGATATTAGTCTGATTATGGACGATGTAGCAACTATGACCAAAGTCGCCGCCAAAAAGACGGTTGGGGTATTGGGTGATGATCTGGCGCTAAATGCTGAGCAGGTAAGTGGGGTTAAGCCCAGTCGTGAGCTGCCTGTAGTCTGGGCAGTGGCAAAAGGCTCTTTTGTAAATAAACTAATCCTTGTACCCGCCGCACTGTTAATTAGTTTTTTTGCGCCTTGGCTTATTACGCCGTTACTTATGGTCGGAGGCTTGTTTTTATCTTATGAAGGCGCTGAAAAAGTGGTTCATAAGTTTTGGCCGAGACTTTTACCCGATGATGAAGAGCATCAAGCACGAGTAGCGGCAAATGCTGATGAAAGTGTGGACCTAGTAGCCATGGAGAAACAAAAGGTAAAAGGAGCCATCCGTACCGATTTTATCTTATCCGCTGAAATTGTGGTGATTAGTTTAGGGACTATGACTGCCGCAAGTTTGGTAGATAAGAGTTTAGCACTTTCAGTTATCGCAATTGCAGTTACTATTGGTATTTACGGCCTAGTTGGTTTTATTGTTAAAATTGATGACATAGGCCTGCATATGATGCAAAAGCCAGGGGCCAGTAATACTACTCAAAAAATAGGCCGGTTTTTATTATCTGCAGCGCCTAAGTTGATGAAAGTATTAACTATCGTAGGTACGCTAGCGATGTTCTTAGTGGGTGGCGGTATTATCGTTCATGGTGTGAATAGCTTAGAACATGCAGTAGAAGACCTTGCCGACTTAACGGGAGTATTTGAAGGCTTGTCTGCTAACCTTTTAAATGGGGTTATCGGTTTTGCTATTGGTTTGGTGGTATTACTTATTGTGACTCTAATCAAAAAAGCACGTTCTGGTTCGACTGCCCATTAAGCTGACTTTATGACCATTGATTAAATACAAACTTTATTCATAAAACCAAGACGTAAAAAAGGCCACTTATGACAAGTGGCCTTTTTTTATATCTTAAAGTTTACTTATTGGACGCGCTATTGGCTGTCATTGTTATTGCTAGACTTATTGTCTGATTGAGTCTGCTTTTTGGGCTCTTCTTTGGTCTTACGACTACGAGCTTTAGGCACCTTAGGAGAGGTCAGATTTAATAGACCAGTCTGGGGTAGCAGCTGCTCAGAGATGTTTTCAATCATGCTCTTATAAGTCTCGATACTGGTCTTATTCGAAGCACCCGTTGCGTTCTCTTGAGTTTCAGACTTAGTTTCCTGCAACACCTCAGAGCTCTCTTCACTCACCTCATTGGCTTGGGGTTCATTGACCAAAGCTGCAGCAGGTTGCTCTAAGCCCTGAGCGACTTGCTGCTCAGGGGTGCCAGAAGTTAATCTTCGAGCCGCCGATAACAGCTGATCTGAAGGTTGACTCATGGCTTTTAAAAAAGCCGCCTCTGTGTGACCAGACTGAATAATATCTAAGCCTTCTTGTCCTAGCACTTGGTTAATAAAGCCACCCACATTTAGGGTCAGTAGGCTTGCCATTGATGCCTTAGAGGTCGAGCTGTCAGTCTGCTTTACTGCTTCTGCTGCAGTTTTCGCTTCTGTAGTCGACTCGTGGTCTGCTTCGGTAGTAGCAGGCTTAGCCTCAGCTATTGAAGCTTCTTCTGCCTCTACATCAGGAGCGGTATCAGCCTTCGGTGCAGTATAGTCAGGGTGTTGACCGCGGGGGTCATTCGACGCTCTGGCCCCAATAGGGCTTGGCTCAACCTCTGTCTTGCCTTGCTCAACATTATGAGCAGCCACAGCAGAGGTCATCTGAGCAAAGCGCTCTAAATAGCTAGGAGACAATGACTGATAGCCATAGTTTACAAAGCTAAAGGCTTGTGCCGCATTAGCATTGTTTTTCTTAGCTGACTTACGCTTAGCAGCAGGCTTGGAGTGACTCCCTGAGGTTTCTTTGTGTGCATTTAAAGCAGCTAAGAAACAGGTAATAACCCCATCTTTGGCCAAACGCATGCTGGGCTGAGCCAGATGAGTATGAATAAACTGACCAACGGTACCAGTAATGACTGCTGCTGGTGTCGCTTGAGGCTGCTCAGTGTCAGCCACTTCTTCACTTTGCTTCATTAAAGAAGCTTTGATTAAGCGAGGGTCATTGCTGGCTTGACCAAACTTCTGCGCGGCCACATAACGATCCGCAAACAACTCACTTGTGTCGAAGCTTAAGCTACCATTGTCGCTTTCAGGCTCATTTTCTTGAGCGGGTTTCGTTGCGACTGGTTTGGTTTTTGGCTTAGCCGTTTCAACTTTCTCTTTTGCCGGTTCTTCGGCCAATTTTTCAGCTTTAGCAGCCGCGGTATCATCGGCCTGTTTCGCTTCAGCTGCTTTTTCAGTGCCTTCTGACTTAGCAGGCTTTTGCTCTTCAGCTTGGGTCGGCTGCGCTTCAGTCTGCTCAGATTTTTGGTGCTCTGATTCAGCTTTAAGCGCTTTCTCTACATTTTTTTCTGCAGTAGTCGTTTTTGGTTGTGCTTTAGCAGCAGGTTTGTCGTCCGATTTAGCAGAAGCTGTGGCATCTGGTTTATCAGACTTTTCAAACTT
Organism: Psychrobacter sp. UBA3962; assembly: GCF_002385225.1. GTDB lineage: Bacteria > Pseudomonadota > Gammaproteobacteria > Pseudomonadales > Moraxellaceae > Psychrobacter. The sequence goes on from NZ_DGDC01000020.1 coordinate 110,352, forward strand.
GGCTTCATTAGTTTGCTCGGCTTTTGTATCATCCAATGAGATATGAACCACTTCTGGCTTCTTCAGCGTTACTTCCGCTTCGGTCACTCTTAAGTTCACTTCATTAGGATCTACTTGACGCTCACTTTGAGTACGGGCACCGTTCTTATCAGCGCCTTTGTTTTTATCTTCATGCTTAGCGCGCTGATCTTGGCTGCTGCTAGAAGATTTGCTGTGTGGCTGTTTGGTCTCACCACGCTCAATTGGACCTCGTGACTCACGTCTGCTATTAGGCTCACGTTTTGGCAACTCTTTAGCACTTGTGTCATTGGACTGACTTGGGGCAGATGTCTGGGCACCCGATTTTTCTGTCTGCTGAGTCGACTTTTGCTCCTCTTTTTCAGGATGGCGACGACGGCTCTCTGACTTAGCGCGCTTGTCATATTTGTTACGATTTCTATTGTTGCGTGAACGACGACGATCTTTGTCATTATCACTTTCGCTGTCGTTGTCTTCTTGACTTTCTGTCCCAGTCTGCGGCGCAGGTTCTGTTACCACAGCGGCAGATTGTGGAGCCGCCGTAACAGGGGCTGTGCTTACTTGACCAAAAGCGCCACGGCTTTGAGCACCGGTATTGACGATAGCTTCAATGGCTTGAGCGGCATCAGCACTGCTCACAGTGGCTGACATTTGCGCTTGTGGTGTTGGTGCAAACAGGTTAGATAACCAAGCCACAGCAGCAGGTTTGGCCTGTTCTACTTGGGCTTGTTGTTGGCTGGCTGGCGCTTGTGCGGGACTAGCTACTGGCTCAGTTGCAGTAGGCTTGCCGGCTACTTTTTTCGTCTGATCCGCACTAGGTTGGCGGGGCTGGCGAGTAGGCTGCTGCTCTGGACGTTCTGCTTCAGCCGTCTGCCAATCTACTTCATAACCAAGACCACTGGTCTCTTGCTGCTGAGTATCGGTCACACGCTCATAGCTTGCTGGAGCAAAGCCGTGATGGTTAAAGTGTAGATTAAAGTTAGGTGACTCAAGGTGGGCATGAGGCAAAATAGTGATACGGGTACCACTGTCTTGCTCTAAGTATACTAAGCTTTCGCGTTTTTCGTTTAATAAAAATGCAGCAATATCGGTAGGTACTTCGGCTTGTACCTCACCATGACGCTCTTTTAGTGCAGTCTGTTCGATTTGACGCATAATTGACAGAGACAAAGAGCGCAGGTCACGAATCATGCCATTGCCATGACAACGTGGGCAGATATAACCGGTCGATTCTTCTAGAGAAGGACGCAGACGTTGACGGCTCATTTCCATTAAGCCAAAGCGTGAAATTTCGCCAAATTGGACACGGGCACGGTCGTATTTAGTGGCTTCAACCAAGCGTTTTTCCACATCCTTTTGATGTTTGCTATCGTTCATATCAATAAAGTCGATAACAATCAGGCCGCCCATATCACGTAGGCGTAATTGACGCGCAATCTCATCGGCTGCTTCTAAGTTAGTGTGATAAGCAGTTTCTGCAACGTCGGCACCTTTGGTAGATTTGGCCGAGTTAATATCGATAGAGACCAAAGCTTCTGTTTGGTCAATAACAATTGATCCGCCAGAAGGTAGGCGCACTTCACGCTGATAAGCAGTCTCAATTTGGCGCTCAACATTGAAGCTTGAAAACATAGGTTCAAAGTCGGTGTATTTGCGTAGCTTATCAATTTGAGTTGGCATCACTGCTTTTATAAAGGTCTCAGCCTCAATGAAAGCTTCTTCATTATCAATCCAAATCTCAGCGATATCATCGCGTAGGTAGTCGCGCACAGCACGAGTTACCACACCAGCTTCTTGATGCACTAGGCGAGGGGAGGCGTATTTTTTGTTTTGATCTTGGATGGCATTCCAGATGTTAAGCAGATGGTTTAAATCGTGCTGTAAATCTTCCTGAGTCTTGCCGATACCGGCAGTACGTACGATAACGCTCATGCCTTTTGGTAGGTCTAAATTACCCAGCATACGCTTCATGTCTTCGCGTAACTTGCCTGAGATTTGACGTGAGATACCGCCGCCTTTAGGGTTGTTTGGCATCAATACTAAGTAGCGACCGGCCAAAGATACATAAGTCGATAGGGCGGCGCCTTTATTACCGCGCTCTTCTTTTTCGACTTGAACGATAAGCTCATCGCCTTCTTTGATTAGCTTACGGATATTCTCTTCGCGAGGGTTACCTGATAGGTATTCGCTAGCGATTTCACGTACAGGTAAGAAGCCTTGGCGTTTTGAGCCATACTCAACAAAGACTGCTTCTAAAGAAGGTTCTACGCGGGTAACGTGACCTTTATAGATGTTGGCTTTCTTCTGTTCGCGGGTGCGGTTTTCAAGATCGAAGTCATAAAGATGGTTGCCTTTACATAGAGCAACACGAACTTCTTCGTTGTGGGTGGCGTTAATAAGTATGCGTTTCATTGCTGTGTCCTAGTTAGGTCATGACACACAATGGCTGATACTTAGAAGATAAGCTTGAGCATGAAGAGAGCTAAAATATAAGCCTTCTATTTCAATAACGCATTTTTCTGATAAGACAGTAAAACTAACGGTATTTTATGAGTAAGCAGACCAAGGATAAGAGCTTGTAAGCAAACTTTTTTAGAGGTTATTTATATAAACATTAGGCAGGTAGCAGTCAGTTTGAGCCTCTGGCTGTCATTAAGTTGGCAGCTTGTGATGAGCTTTCAAGATATATTAAAGCTAAAGGGCTCTTGAAAGGCACAATCATTACTGGATGTCTGTATTCAGTATTTGCTGCTTTTTCAGCTTCAGTTAACTAGAAACTGTCTTACCACGTTAATGCTTAAGGTTGAAAATAGTCATAATTAAGGCGTTCCGAGCTGAACTATTTAATGCTGATAAGGAGAGGTGTAAGGTCATCCTTATGTCATACTGGTGTGACTTACTAACTTATATTGTCATTAGCAACGGGTCAGTGACCAGAAAGATCGTCTGTCTTAATTATATAAACTTAATCAATTAAATTTAAAAATCCTAAAGTTTTATCTCATTATCAATTTATAGCTCAATTTGACGGGGCGTACTTGGCAAATAACGGCTTTTTCATCATGACAAAAAGCAAAATCTATTAAGTGTTTCATTACAGTTATTTGACCGTCAATTGGCAGAATTTGGTCTTAAATATTCATGCTTATTACCAGCGGGTCTAAGGGGTAGCTTAGAATTGTTCCGAGTAAGTTGTAAGTTTACACGGCCTGACTAGCGGCTACGTTAGAGCACTGGGCTTTTATTAACTAGCAGTGGCTTTTGGCCAAAGCTGTTATATTTCTAAGGTATTAGAGCATTGTGTACATGTTAAATTTACATGGGGTGTGGTGCCAAGTCGGCAAAAGGAAGTTGTAAGCTTCTAAACCACTTACCCAAAATCATTGTTTATAAAAATAACGTTGTGGGCTGACTTTATACTCTTTACAGAATACATGACAAGATGCTCATTGCTATACAGGTAAGCTGTTGCAACTACAGATCAAATAATGGTGTCATCGAGTGAAATTATAAAAGAGCCCTAAAAATAGGCCTTTATTGATAACAATACACGAGACACAAAGTCAACGTGTTAGACTATACCAAATCTTTTGCCAAACACCTAACAAAATATGTCAAAATCAAATCGAAATTACGAGAAAACTGCAGAAAAAATGAACCATAAAAATCCAAAAATAGAGCAAGACCTAGAGGGCCTAATGGCCAGTGTGGGCGTTGAAGCCTCTCAGGTAAAACGTCATTCAACTAAGTCGCGCCCCCAAAGTGCTGATGAAGATATTAAAGACTTTGGTCAAGTTAATCACCTAGAAGTGACCCGTAATCAGCATGGCCAAAGGGTAGATAATTTCCTATTAGCGCGCCTAAAAGGCATGCCACGTGCTCATATTTATAAAATGATTCGCTCCGATGAAGTGCGTATCAATAATAAGCGCTGTAAGCCTTATGACAACCTTGAGCGCGGTGATGTGGTACGCATTGCTCCTGTGAGATTGGCTACCCGTGAAAAACCAGTGATTAGTGAAGGCTTTGCCAAAAGCTTACTTGAGCGTGTGGTCTTTGAAGATGAAGGACTTATTGTGCTTAATAAGCCTTCAGGTATGGCAGTACATGGTGGTAGTGGCATAGACTTTGGGGTTATTGAAGCCATGCGAGATGCTACCAATAAAAAGTACTTAGAGTTGGTGCACCGTATTGATAAAGACACTTCAGGTTTACTGATGATTGCCAAGAAGCGCTCGACCCTAAAAGCTCTGCAAGAGCGTCTGCGTGAAAAGACTATCCAGAAGCATTATCTATGTATCGTCAAAGGGCAACCGGCCTTAAACGATATCAGTATTGATGCGCCTTTATTACGTTACACCCTTGCCAGTGGTGAGCGTCGAGTGAAAGTAGACAAAGGCAACCCAGAGGCTAAGTCTAGTCAAACAAGCTGTAAAGTATTGGCCCGTTTTGAAATCAATGGTGAGCCTATTAGCTTAATAGAAGCCATGCCACATACGGGTCGTACCCATCAAATTCGCGTTCACTTGGCTTACTTAGGTCACCCTATTTTAGGAGACGATAAGTATCATATTAACGATAAATCTGATGTGCGCCGCCTGTGTTTGCATGCCTGGAAACTAGATGTGCCTGACTATGAAGAGATCAAAGCGCCACTTCCTGAAGATATGCAGTCGCTATTGCCTGCAGATTTTAAGTTAGATTAAGCCTAGTTGTTGAAGAATGAGAATACTATGAGTGAAATTGCCGCTAATGTTGGGCATAACTTAAAGCAAAAGTCGCTGATCATCTTCGATTGGGATGGCACTTTAATGGACTCGATAGGCTTAATTGTGGAGTCTATGCACATTGCTGGCGAGGCCAATGGTTTTTACACCAATGATGAAGAGGTAAAGTCTATCATTGGCTTGAGCCTTCTTCGCGGGATACAGACTTTGTATCCCCAGGCCACTGCAGAGCAGCACTTAGCGATACAGCAAAGCTATGCCGACTATTATATTCATGCCAGCACTTTGCCCAATCAGCCACACTCTCAGTTTTTTGAGGGCATTGAGGCGATGTTGCAGCAGCTCAGAGCACAGCAGAAACTGCTGGCAGTAGCGACCGGTAAAAAGCGAGCAGGGCTTGATCGGGTCATGGATTATTCACAAAGCCGTCATTATTTTGTCAGTAGCCGCTGTGCAGATGAGTCTGGCTCTAAACCAAATCCACAGATGCTACGAGATATCCTACAAGAGACAGGGTATCAGGTGGCCGATGCAGTCTTTGTGGGCGACAGTATCCATGACATACGAATGGCAAACCAGTTAAACATGACCTCTATTGCTGTGAATTATGGGGCTGCTAATGCCGAAGTACTTAGCACAGAGTCCCCAACCTATCAGGTGGATACACCTTCACAGCTGGTCGAACTTTTAACCGCAGACTGAACTTTATTAAAAGCACTGTTTTTTAGGGAGCTTAACTTTGCTATCGCTCCCGATTTATTGTTTTTTTGACCAACCCTTTTAATGAACCTTTTTAACAAACCGGATCGCTTCGGTGTAACTGATAGCTTTGCTGACTTGCTATGACTCACTCCAATTTTAAAAATAAACTTCAAGCCTATATTCACTTGACCCGCTTCGATAAGCCTGTGGGCATTGAGCTATTGTTATGGCCCACGCTTTGGGCGGTGTTCTTAGCTGCTTTTGGCGATGCTTTAATTAAGGCTCCTACTCAGGTAACGGCATTGCCAAGGGTGTTGCCTTCTTGGTCGGTACTGCTAATTTTTGCGTTAGGGGCGATACTGATGCGGGCAGCGGGCTGTGCCATCAATGATTTTGCAGATAGAAAGGTAGATGGATCAGTTAGTCGCACTAAAGGGCGTCCTTTAGCTGAGGGCAGGCTGTCAGCAAAAGAGGCGATGGGTGCCTTTTTAGTCTTATCTCTGATTAGTGCCAGCTTATTGTTTTGGCTACCGATAGAGGTCTTTTACTGGTCCATAGGGGCGGTAATATTGGCCTTTATTTATCCGTTTATGAAGCGTTATACCCATTTACCGCAGGTGTTTTTGGCTGCCGCCTTTGGCTGGGCCATTCCTATGGCGTATGTTGCGGTGCAAGGCTATCCAGATATCTGGTGCTGGTTGTTGTTTATCGCTTATATGTGTTGGACAGTGGCTTATGACACTCAGTACGCCATGGCTGACCGTGAGGATGATCTAAAAATTGGGGTTAAATCCACAGCGATATTATTTGGTCGTTATGATGTGTTGATTATCTCTTTACTACAAACGGCGTTTTTATTACTGATGGGGGTAGTCTTTTATCACTATTTCTCAGACACCAGCCTAGGTTTAATTCCTGTTTATGCTTTGGGGCTAGTTGCTATTTTATTTGCTCAGCAAAATAGGGCCTGTGCTACTCGGGTGCCTATGGCTTGTTTCAAAGCTTTTTTGGCCAATGTCTGGGTAGGACGCTATGTGTTTTTAGTGGTGGCTTTAAGCTGTTTTTGGATAGAGTTTAACGGCCTAACTTAATTTTTCTATTTATGAGATACGCTCATGGCGAAACCTTTCAAAACTGCTTTAACCAGAAACAGCCACACTTCGCTAGAAGCCAAACAGAAGTTTGAACAAAACCTCATAAAAGAGGGGCTCACTCGACAACAAGTAATCGAAATGGAACGCAGTTTGGCCAAATTCGCCAATGCTATGGATTCTCTGGTGCGTATTCCCTTTACCAAGCAAGGGGTGGGAGCAGATGCTGCTTTATCTACGATACCTGTTGCCGGTGATGTGGCAGGGTTATTACTAACCAGCTATGCCTTTATGTTAGGGAGAAAGTTAGGAGTACCTGCCAAAAAACTAACGCCTGCGGTTAGACTGGCCTTAATTGACCTAGTCGTAGGCGTGGTGCCGGTTGCAGGCCCGGTTATGGATATCTTTTTGCGGCCCAGTCGTAAGACCTTGGAGATTGTGCGGGAGCATATGCAAGTAGAGTATGGGATACAAGAGGCGGCCCATATTGACCGTCCTTTTATGCACGAATCTCTACAAAAAAAGCAGCAGCAGTCAAAATTTTGGCAAAACCCAATAGTATCTTGGTTTTACTTACATGTGCCGGATATTTTAGGCCTTATTGTATTGGTGTTATTGGCGGTAGCCGTCTGGACCTTAGGGGTTTGGTTTATAGGACTATTTGCGAGCAATACCTAGCTTGAAGCCTCAGTTTTAACCCCTAATTTCTTAACCAACCAATAGGCTTTGACTGCTGTACTTAAGCTTTAAGCTACTGCGGCTTAAGGATTTCAGACTCTGTGTTAACCGCATCAAATTTAGCCCTTTGATTCTCATAAAATAAATCAATGCTAGAGCCGCCGCCATGAGTGACCAATTCAATAGAGCCATCTGTGGAACGGTAAGTAGGATTATTGCCTTGTCCAGTGGGGGCTGTCAGTAACACACGCTTACCAGAGGGCAGTCTTAAATCTGCTTGTAAGGTAGCCGTAGCAGAGGTTTGGAAAGTCACATGGATACTTCGTCCCTTGCTGTCTTGGTATTCAACATCTGTCACCTGAATTTCTGAAGCAGGGGGCACACCTTTTGAGGGGCTTGCCTCCACAGTATTTGTTGAGGACTCTGTCTGTGTGGCTTCTTCAAGCTCAGATGGCTGCACAGAGTCGGTCTCATTAAGCTCAGCTTCTGTTTCTGGGGTTTGCTGATCTATTATTTCTACCGATTGAGTGTTATTAGGGTCGTTACTTAAGCCAGCAGACTGGGAAGTTTCAGCAGAGTTTGAGGCTTCAGTGGCCTGATTATTGGCCTCATCCTGAGCATCGCTCGAGGGTTGGCAGGCCGTTAAACCCATTAGTCCTCCAAGCAGAAGGCCAGATAACAGCAGCTTTGGGTGAGTGTTACTAGACAATGAGCGAGCCATACTTTACCTCTTTATAAAACTAGAAAATTTATAAAACAAAATAAGCTTTGATACCAAAAATTTTATTCATATTTCTTCGTATTGATAGTTCTTTGCTTATTAGGGATAACTTTATAAGTGCTCCTAAAGTTAACCACAGCCTAGAGCTGTACACAATTAACCCAGTTTAAGATGTGTATGAGTTATTTAGTTATTTCTATCTGAGTGGTAGGCTGTAAGCTTGTTTGGCTATATTTTTAGTTAATTAAAAGTTGACGGTTATTACCAAACGGCGACCGCTCGCGTGATTGCGGTGCTCACATAAATAGACGCCTTGCCAAGTGCCCAATCCGAGCTGACCATTGATCAAAGGGATATTAAGGCTAACACCGAGCATCATACTTTTAAAATGTGCCGGCAGATCATCCGATCCCTCCAAAGTATGACGATATTGGGGCTGATCCGCAGGGGCAATTTGATTTAACCAGTCTTCTGTATCTAGGCGAACATCAGGGTCCGCATTCTCATTTAGGGTTAAGCTGGCGGAAGTGTGTTGTAAAAATAAATTTACCATGCCCGCTTTAGCGCCTTGAGGCAAAAGCTCATTAAGCGCTTTCTGAATATGAGGGGTGATTATATGAACGCCACGAGCATAAGCAGGAAGGGTGAGGGTGGTTTGATAAAAAGCCATAAGTAGCCCCTGTAATAAACAATACGTAATCTAAAAACATGTGGCCTAAAACTATGTGGTTTAAAAGTGTGTCGCTTAAAAAATAGCCACTTACTAAGACCTTATAATTTGAAAAAAACCACTGTCTAACAAGTACTGCGCTTGAGACAATTTACTCTTTACGGTGCTATTGACAGACTGAAGGGTATCTGCCGAGATGGTTCCGCTTTGATACTGTTGACTTGCAGCTTTCTCTAATCGATTTAAACAGTCGTCTATTAATTGCTGAACTCGAGCAATTTTTTGTTGTAACAAGGCTTGCTGGTGTGAAGAGATAACAGTCGTGGGGTCATTTTTATCATTAGTATTGCTCTGTAAAGTACTGCGCAATAGGCCAGGTAAGGCTTTAGTTAATATCTGATCAAAGGCAGATAGATTTATCTCACTGGCTAACAAAGCTTCAGTATAGGCTATGGTGTTTTCTGCAGAGAAGGTCAGCTGCCCCAATTGCATCAGTAGCTCTGTACCAAAGTAATCCGCATTGTCTGCCAAAGATGATTCACTAGGGGCGATTAAGTCACAATCTGCTAGGTAGCTGCGACCGCGCTCCATTAATAAATCTGAGGTGGGCAGCTGCTGAAGCTCACTAAGCTCTATATCAGGGGCTTTTAGATTATGTAAGCTATTACTATTCTGTGCTTCAGGGTGAAACTCACCATACACCGATTGCAAATAGCTACGGTTGGCTAGGATATTGCTAGCTACCTGCTGTTGCCCATCACTTTGAACCCGCTGCATAAACTCAAGCATCGAGGTGAGTTGGCCATAGGTAATGTCTTGGCTAGTTAAATTGTTTTGGCTGTCTATAATGGTGTTTTCAGCATAGTCTGAGTCTAAAGCTAGGTAGTCTTCAAGGATTTCGCCAAGTCGAGAGCCGGCGAGCTTATCCACAGTAAAGCGCTGATCTGGGGCCAATTTTACCGATACTAGGACCAGATACTGACTATGAATCTTGCCCAGCAATTGACGAAAACTAATGGGTAGAGCAGGGTGGTTTCGATATTTGTCGATATTATTAGCGATTTGTAGCTGCTCTGCGGAAGCCTGGGCTGCCTGCTGATTTTTGGCCGTGCTACTATTGCCCAGATATTTGGGGCTAGGCTGACTATTACCCAACAGCTTTTGTTTTGAGCGCCCATTGATGATAAACACCGTAGGCACAATGACAATTAGGCTTAGAATTAGGAGCAGTAGCGGATACGACATAGTAAAGGTAACTTCTAAAAGTGGGTGAGGTATTAGGCGGATATTCAATGGCTAAAAAAATAGCCAGACTCGCCAGCTTTATTCTACCGCTACTGAATGTATAATAGTGATTCAGAGTAAGGCAAATAAAACTTTTGAGACTGGCTAGCAGCATAAAACCCCTTAAAAGGGATTAGTGGGCTACAATTACTGGCTTACGCGAGTTTGGTAGTCACCAGTACGTGTATCAACACGTACGATTTCGTTTTGCTGAACGAATAAAGGTACACGAACCACAGCCCCAGTTTCTAGACGAGCAGGTTTACCACCACCGCCTGAAGTATCACCACGTACGCCTGGATCTGTTTCGACAATCTCAAGTTCTACAAAGTTTGGTGCAGTTACTGATAAGGGCACACCGTTGAATAAAGTGATGGTACATAAATCGTTACCATTTTCTTTTAACCATTGCTTAGCATCGACCATTGCATTAGCATCAGCTTGTAATTGCTCAAAGGTCTCAGGGTGCATGAAATGCCAGAACTCACCGTCGTTATATAGGTAGTTCATTTCAGTATCAACAACATCCGCCGCTTCCAAGCTTTCGCCCGATTTGAAGGTTTGCTCTAATACTTTACCAGTACGCAAATTACGTAGTTTGACACGGTTAAAAGCCTGGCCCTTGCCTGGCTTAACAAATTCGTTATCAATAATGGCACAGGGATGGCCATCGAACATAACTTTTAGACCGGCTTTAAATTCGTTAGTTGAAAAACTTGCCACAATATTGCTCCTGATACATTTCAAATTAATGACAAAAAATCAAATATGTTGAGTCCCATGATAAACCATTTACCCAAACAAAAAAACAGGCAAATCCCTATTACACCAATAGTTACTGGCTCATCTGAGATTAACTCGGAGGAGGGTTCTAAAGGTAGGGACAGTAATGAGGTTATAACTTGGCAAACACAAGTAGCAGATGTTATTACAGATATCGATCAGTTGCTAGCTATTTTGGAATTAACGCACCTAAAGTCTGAGCTGTATGTTCCTGAAGGTTTTGGTTTAAGGGTGCCTAGAGGTTTTGTTGCCAAGATGAAAAAGGGCGATGCTCACGACCCTTTATTACTTCAAGTTTTACCCAATAAGCTTGAACAAGTCAAGGTTAGTGGCTATGTGACTGACCCTTTAGCAGAAAATGAGCAAAATCCTACTCAAGGTTTACTGCATAAATATCATTCTCGTGCCCTAGTGACCGTTACTGGTGCTTGTGCTATTCATTGTCGTTATTGCTTTAGACAACACTTTGATTATCAAGCTAATTTGCCTAAGTCAGAACAACTGGAGGCTATTCAAGCGTATATTAGTCAGCATCCTGAAATTCGTGAGGTGCTACTTAGTGGTGGAGACCCCTTGAGTGTCTCAAATCGACGTCTATTTTTATGGTTAGAAGCCTTAGAGGCTTTGCCTCAAATTAGCACCATTCGTATTCATACTCGTTTGCCTATTGTCATTCCAGAAAGATTAGATTCAGAGCTTTTATCGCGTTTAGAGGCCAGTCGCTGCCGCATTGTCATGGTGGTCCATACCAATCATGCCAATGAGATAGATGAAAATACCGCTCAGTACTTACTGCAAGCGAAACAAAAAGGCATTACTTTACTGAATCAAACCGTATTGCTGGCAGGCATAAATGATACTGTGGCTGTCCAAGTTGCGCTTAATGAACGGCTTTTTGAAGCAGGAGTGTTGCCTTATTATTTACACCTATTGGATAAAGTAGAAGGCGCAGCCCATTTCGATATGGCCAAGCAGCAGGCGGTTGAGCTGTACTGGAAAATGCTAGAGCAGCTTCCAGGCTATTTAGTGCCAAAACTGGTGCAAGAGTTACCTAATAGACCTTTTAAAACCCCAGTGGACTTGTATCAGCATTAACTGGATATTCCAGTTAATCAGTCATTTTAATAGCTGATACTACTATCTAGTGCCTAATATTTATTATTTATAATAATAATTTACTTAGAGTCATAATCCCTACCTATAAAAGTGAGTTGAGAATGTTGAATTTTAAGGGTGCAAAGATGAATGCTCCAAGCTTAGTGGCTACCTCTTTTGGCAAAAGATTAAGTGGGCTACTGTTGATATCGTTTATGGCAGTGTTGAGTAGTGGTTGTACACCCACTCCGCCTGATCACCGAGCGCAGGTTACGGCTCCGGTATATGAATCGGGTGATGCCAGAAATGGAGAGAAGTTATATGAAGAGCTGTGTAGTCAATGCCACACTTTAAGACCTGGCAGTAATAAAAAAGGACCGCAATTGGTTGGGGTATATATGGCTCCCTCTGCACAGCTGAAGGATTATAAATATAGTGAAGCCATGGAGCAGGCAAACTGGGTATGGGATGCCGATACCTTAGACTCTTATATTGAGGATCCAGAAGCAGTGCTGGCAGACACCAGAATGCTGTCTGATCCCGTACCCAGTGCTGAAGATAGACAGGATATTATTGCTTATTTATCTACTTTAGGGCGTGAAGCACCGCCTGTGGCTGAAGATGAAAATAAATAACAGTCGACTTTAGCGGATTATTTTGCCAGTAACGGGAAGGGGTTAACGGCGCCGGACGGAGTGTAAACTCCATAGTGTACGTGAGGTGGGGTGCCTTTGGCATTTCCGCTGTCACCCACATAACCAATGATATCGCCAGTCTCGACCCAGTCTCCGGGCTGAATATTCGCAAAGTCTTGCAGATGAGCATAATAGTGACTAAATCCGCCTGGTCCCAGTATCATAACCACATTGCCTCCCAACTGATTGTTACCTACTTTGCGGACTATACCTGGGGTGGTGCTATAAATGGGCGTATGGCGTGCAGCAAAAATATCTATCCCTTCGTGACTGCGGCCGCCGCTTCTAGCCGCTCCCCAAGTATCGGTTAGGTGAGCCTCTTTAATGGGGCTAGGCAAACTATTGGGCTCAGGCGGCGCTTGCTGCATAAGCTTACTATATCTCATAGAGTTGGAGACATATCGCGTCAATTCTTGACGAATATCGGCAGAATAAATATAGGCCAGATAGCCTACCACCAATACCAAAGTGATTTTTAGTAATCGTTTAAAAAGACTGACAAAACTATTGGGCTGAGACGGTTTTTTTGGATTAAAAGAAGGGGTTGGCATAGGTAGCAATTACTCTAATTTTTAATATCATGACGTCTAATATGAAAGTTAAATTGGGCCAGAGTGGCTCGCAATAATGAAACTAATGATTAATAAAAAAGACCGTGCCATAAGGGACGGTCTTTTTTTGTAGTCTTAACTCATCTGCCAGTTATTTATTGTGGCGATGCTTATCAGCATGATTTTGAGCCATACGTTGTTCTAAGGTTAGCTCAGCATCACGAACACGAGGGTCGTCCTTATGAGCTTCATCGAAATCCGCTTGGTCAACCTGCTCATCTACAGTTTGCTGCTCAGAGGCGGTCTTCACATCCCCCTCTGGTTGATAACCATGGGCGCTATTACTATCCCCAGTATCTTCTGCTAAATCGGATTGCTCTTTGGTTGAAGCAGTAGAAGGGTTCTCAATCGCCTCAATTACATAAGGAGTTAAGTTACCGACTGCATTTTCTAGAGTATGTGGATTCTCGCGAGGTAGAGCATGAATCAAATGTTCATCAAACACATCGGTTAGTAGCGAATCAAAGCGGACCGCATTGTACTCAATAAGCTGTTCTGACTCAGCCTCAGTAATTACCCCATCTTTTAGAGCGGTCAACACGTGATCTTCAAAGGTTAATCCTACAAACTTGCCTTTATGCTCAGCTTTTTTGAACTTCTGCCATAAAGGTTCAACTTGTAGTAGCATTTGATAAGCGTTTTCCATACGGCCAGTATTGTCTTCAGGATCAGTCGTGTAGTACACCATTGACTTCAACTGTTCACGGAAGGGGTTGTCCTTACCGTCAGCCATGATTAAATCACCCACTTGACGTTTTAGCTCATCACTAGGCTTCTCAGTAAAGTCACCGCCTGGGAAACAGACCAGTTTCACTAGACCTGCTGCCATACGGTTAGGGAAGTTATCATAGATTTCAAAGAAGGCTTCTTGAATCAAATACAAAGATTTCTCTAATGCCAAACGAGCATGTAAACGCTCAGATTCAGATTGGCTGCCTTGGGCATAAAATCTTAAAATTGCGGTCATAATAAACAAGTGAGCGTGGATGTCAGCCAAGCGCCCTGACAGCATTTCTCGACGTTTCAAATCCCCAGCCAAGATACCTAATGCCATATCTGCGGTTAACGCAAAGTTGGCACTTAAGCGGTTAATCTTTTTGTAGTAAGGACGGGTAAAACTATCAGCGAAACTTGGTGCTTTGCCACTGCCTCCAAAATACCCAGCCACAAACGATCTAGCCCCTCTGTTAAAGGTATAGCCCAGATGTTTGAAGAACATTTCATCAAAATTATTCTTGGCTTCTTTTTTATCTTCGCTTTGTAGCAGTTGTAATTCTTCAAATAAATAAGGGTGACAGCGCATCGCTCCTTGACCAAATATCATAAGAGAGCGGGTCAGAATATTGGCCCCTTCTACCGTAATAGAGACAGGAATGGCTTGATAAGGAAGGGCTAAGAAGTTACGGGGACCCATCTGAATAGCCCGACCCCCCACAATATCCATGCCATCATTCACTATGTCGCGCATGGTTTCTGTGGCATAGTACTTGGCCATTGCGGTCATCACAGAAGGGGTGCCGCCTTCACCTAGACCACAAGTCACTAGGTGACGGAAAGCTTCTAACATATAGGTGCTGCTAGCAATATTACTGCTGGACTCTTGTACCCCTTCAAACTTACCAACCGGTATCTTGAACTGTTCACGTACTTTGGCAAAAGCACCCACAGTCAGATAAGTCATTTCACCAGCTGAAGTAGATAGAGCAGGTAAGGAGATACCACGACCTACAGCCAGACACTCCATTAGCATACGCCAACCTTTACCAGCCTTTTCGATACCACCAATGATAAAGTCTAGAGGGATAAAGACGTTTTTACCCACTACCGTTCCGTTCATAAAAGGTGAACCAGGGTTGTGGCGCTCACCGGTATGAACCCCTTCATAGTTGGCAGGGATTAGGGCACAAGTGATGCCATAGTCGGTCTTATTTTTATCGCCCAATAACCCTTCTGGGTCATGAAGTTTAAACGCTAGGCCAACGACGGTAGCAATGGGTGCCAAAGTAATCCAGCGCTTAGAGAAGTTCATGTTTAAGCCTAGTACTTTACGGCCTTCATACATGCCATAGCAGACCACCCCTGTATCAGGAATAGCGCCAGCATCTGAACCTGCTTCTGGACCGGTTAAACCAAAGCAAGGAATTTCGGTACCATTAGCCAGGCCCGGTAACCAGCGCTGCTTTTGTTCCTCAGTACCATAGTGCATTAATAACTCACCTGGACCTAGGGAGTTTGGTACCATACAGCTGACAGCAGCGGTTAAACTTCTTGACGCAATCTTACTCATGATACGGCTTTGAGCATAGGGGCTAAACTCACGACCCCCATAGCTTTCAGGAATAATTAATCCCAAAAATCCGTTGTCTTTGATGTATTGCCAAGCTTCGGGTGATAAGTCTTTATCATGATGATGAATTTGCCATTCATCTAACATCGCACAAAGCGTCTCCACTTCATTATCAATAAATGATTGCTCTTTTTCTGATAAAGTCGGATGAGAGTAGCTAGAGAATTTATCCCAGTCTGGGGCTCCCATAAACAAATCTTTTTCCCACCAGCTGGTACCGGCGTCTAGTGCTTCACGCTCAGTATCACTCATGCTAGGCATTGCGCCTGCTAACATTTTATAGGCAGGATCACTAATCATAGACTTGCGTAGAGGGGTAATTAATACCACTAGACTGCCTATAATTAAGGGGACGCCGAGCAAAAGTGACCAGGGTGCGATGAATCCAGCGACAACCGCAATAATGATTAGTAGTGCAGCACCGACAGTACGGCTTAAGCCATATAAAAAAACCAACAATAAAGCAAACAGCTGCAATAGTATGGCGAGAATAAAAAAGCCAACTAAGGTTAAGGTAGTCATAGTTTGCACCCTAAAAAATTAAAATAAATGAAAAGTTAAAATCAGAAGCTTATATTTTATTATTTGCACTTCTTTATAAATACAATTGCTTTAGTTTAGGGCTAGAGCTCTTTGATTAGCAATAAATAAAAAGCTTACTAAACTTAACCTATAATCCACAGGACAAAAGCCACTAAAATAAAGGACACTAAATAAGGCAGTTATATCTATAGTAGGTTACAGAGTAAGCAGGTGAAAGCAGATAATCAAGACTATAATCTTTACAATTGGTTAATTACGTAGGTATTTATTTTAAAGGCTTTAATGAATAAAGCTCTTTGGCATTAAATAGGGGCGGGGAAGTCAGTCAATATAACTGACACTAATTAAAAGGGAGCAGTGCCAGATTCTGCAAAAGAAAGGGTGTCATTGCGTCCGACTATTATATGGTCAATCAAACTTAAGTCGATGGCTTGGCAGGCTTGCTTTAAGGTTTCGGTTAAATGAATATCTGCGGCGGAAGGGGTGGCGTTTTGATTGGGATGGTTGTGCGCCACTATGAGCTGGCTGGCCCCTTGCTGCAGACCATGGCGTAGCACTTGCTTAATACAGACTGAGCAAGAAGTAAAACCGCCCACAAAAAGCACTTTGAAGTCTAACAAATTTAAGCCATTGTCTAGGCAAAGTACTGCAAACACTTCTTTGGTCTCACGGCGTAGCTGGGTGGTGATATAGTCTTTCACCACCTGTGATCGATTGAGGTTATTACCCGTTTTTAGTTCACTGCTCAAATAACGTTTGCCCATCTCTAAGCTAGCCAAGAGTTGGGCATATTTTGATGGGCCGATACCGTGGCAGGCCAATACGGACTGTTTTGGTGCTGCTAATAATTCAGCGATGCTACCAAAGTGAGTAATCAGACTGCGGGCAAGCTCAAGTGCTGACTGGTCTTTGGTTCCGGTCCGTAGAAATATGGCCAATATTTCAGCATCCGTTAAATGTTCAGGACCATGATTAAGCAGCTTTTCTCTTGGTCGATTATCTTCGTGCCAGTCTTTTATTGCCATTATTTAAGCCTGTAGTCGAGTAGAGCAAGATAGAAATAATACGGGTGTTGTTGGGTGGCTATCATAAGTCAGTATTTATCTAATCAATGCGTTAAAATTGGTAAAGATATATGTGGCATTATACTTTTTTTAGATAGAAATAATTTAGTTTATCTTATCTATTATTTAATAATAACTATTATTTGTATTGAAGCATAGGCTATAAATTTAGGCAGTTACTGGATGCTATTACTGGATGGCTATCGCTTCTTATACTCACTTAATAACTTGGATTTATTCTATATGAAAACTAATGAAGTAACTGTTAAGCCTCTCACTGAAGCGGATTATGGTGATTGGTGTAAGTACTGGCAAGCTTATTTACGCTTTTATAAGACGTCATTGACGGAAGAAGTGACTCAGGCTACTTGGTCAAGAATATTAGACAGTAATGTCCCCATTTATGGGTTTGGGGCATTTGATGGAGCTAAGCTCGTTGGTATTGCCCATGTGGTGTTGCACCCCAACACTTGGAATGCCACAGATTGCTGCTACCTTGAAGACCTGTATGTGGATAGTGCTGCTAGAGGTTTGGGCATAGGGCGGGCGCTGATAGAACAGGTATATCAGTTTGCTGAAGTGCATAATTGTAATCGTGTGTATTGGGTTACCGATATGGATAATGAAAACGCACGTTACTTGTATGATAAATTAGCCCGTCAAACGGACGTGGTCCAGTATCGTAAAGACTTGCCCTTATAGTTGTTATACCGGGCACATGTTTTATAAATGGGTGTATTAAATCTATCCACAACACATTGAAACTTGTTACCATAAGCACATTTTTTATTCAGCGTTTTTAATGCAGGCTTCAAAACTACGCATCACTTTATAGCCTATAGCCTTCATTTTTTTGCATATTATCCATTAAGGTAGTTCTCAGATATGAGTCAAATATTTACTCCAGTTGTACCTGTTGCCCCCAATATCACCAAAGTTATTCTTGCCATAACTGGTGGCATTGCTGCTTACAAATCTGCTTTATTAGCCCGCTTATTGGTTAAAGAAGGCTTTGAAGTCCGAGTAATTATGACTCAAGGCGCACAGCAATTTATTACGCCGTTAACGCTTCAAGCCTTGACCGGCAATGAGGTGCATACTGAGCTGCTCGATACCGAAGCGGAAGCGGGTATGGGCCATATTGAATTGGCTAAATGGGCTGATTTAGTATTAATAACGCCTGCCTCTGCTAATACCTTAGCCCGATTGGCAATGGGCATGGCAGATGATTTGTTGGCCACCGTCTGTTTGGCAACCAGCGCTCCAGTCATGATCGCTCCGGCGATGAACCAACAAATGTGGGCGCATCCTGCAGTGCAGTTAAATGTACAGACCCTAAGCGATATGGGTTATGAGATGATTGAGCCGGATAGTGGGGTCCAAGCTTGTGGTGATGTAGGCGCAGGACGCTTGCCAGAGCCAGAAATTTTGTTAAGACGAGTGCTTAACTTCAAAGCAAAGTTAATGGTTCCGCAGAGTTTGACTGGTAAAAAAGTAACCATTACTGCAGGGCCGACAGTAGAAGCCATAGACCCTGTAAGATTCTTATCCAATCACTCAACTGGTAAAATGGGCTTTGCTTTGGCCCGCGCTTGTCGTGATGCAGGGGCGGAAGTTACGTTGATTGCGGGAGGCAAGGTCGATTTAACCACACCGCTTGACGTACAGCGCGTTAATGTATTATCTGCCAATGATATGTTGCAAGCGGCCAGTCAGTCAGCGGAAGCAGGCTGTGATATCTTTATTGCTACCGCAGCCGTCGCCGACTACCGTACCCGAGATGCCGCCCCACAAAAGATTAAAAAGACCCAAGATGAGATGACTTTGGATTTGGTGAAAAACCCCGATATTTTGGCCACCATTTCACACACTTATCCAGATATGTTCGTTGTGGGCTTTGCAGCTGAAACCCAAGATGTTGAAAAATATGCTCGAGGGAAGTTAGCTTCGAAAGACTTAGACATGATCGCTTGTAATGACGTGTCACGCAAAGACATTGGTTTTGCCAGTGATGAAAACGCGATGACTGTATTTTTCGCCGACAAGTATCAGCAGGAGCCTGAGGCACTAGACAAGGCCAGTAAGGATGAAATTGCCCGTAAATTGGTGGCCCTTATTGGCCAGACTATTTAGCTAAAAGCTATTTAAATGAAAGCTATTTAACGGATGTAAAACGAGTAAACTAAAGGGTCGTATATGACTAAATTAACCAAAGAGACTCAAGCTGAAATCAGTCAGGTCACCAATGCTACCATTAAGACCATGCTAGAGCACCGCTCCGTCCGAGATTACACCGATGAGCCTATTAGTGTAGAAATGCTTGAAGCTGTTTTGGAAGCAGGACGTGCAGTGTCAACTTCTAATTACATGCAGTCAGTGAGTGTGGTGCGTATTACTGATCGCCAGCAGCGAATTAAGTTCCATCAAATCTCAAATGGCATGAGTGAAGAGCAGTACAATGAAGCGATTGCAGAGGGCAAAAAACTGGCTCATCCTTATGTTTTAGAAGCCCCTGAGTATTTGGTGTTCTGTATGGACACTCATCGGCACAGTCAAATAGAGCCAGCAGCTCAGCTTGATTGGATTGAGGTATTAATCATTGCTGCAGTGGATGTGGCTTTATATGCTCAAAACGTATTGGCTGCCGCAGAATCATTGGGCTTAGGTGGCGTCTATATCGGTAGTATGCGTAATGATATTGAGCGGGCAGGTGAGGTTATCAAGGCACCAAAACATGTGGTGCCGCTATTTGGGATGTGCTTAGGACACCCTAGTGATTCGCCCAAAAATGACACTACCAAACCGCGTTTACCACTGTCTGTTTTAGTGTCTGAAAATCAGTATCAGCCAGCGACTGAAGCACAGATTGAAGATTTTAACCAAGCTGTTGTCGACTACTATGTAGAGCAGCGTGGGGAAGGGACGCATCCGGATTGGAAGGATCAAGTTAAAAAGGTGTTCGGAGCCCCAGTACGTCCGCATGTGATGGACTACCTAAACAAGCAAGGGTTCGCCAAACGTTAACCTCTAATCAGATGAGTTGACCTTTAGTTTATAGCCAGTGGATATCAAATGTTCAACTCCGAAAACCTATTATTAACCTTCATTTTTACCGTTGCCTCTTTGCTACATGGAATCAGTGGTATTGGAGTGACGCTGGTTTCTACCACAGCTTTGGCGAGCATGTATTCTTTGCAGCACGCCATTATCCTAATTATCTTTCCTTCGTTAGTGCTCAACCTGATGACTTGGCTTATCGGGGGCGGGCGTAGTATTGCTGAGAATTTTTGCTATTATCTGAAGCATTATTGGCTGCTGGCATTAATGAGTCTACTGGGCAGCTTACTTGGCGTTAAATTGCTATTATGGGTGGACAGCAGTTATATCTTAGTGTTACTTGCGGCAGTGATTGCCTTTTATGTCATTAGTAATGCTTTGGGTAAAAGGATAATTCTACCTGCCACGACCCCAGTATTGATTGTTACCGGCCTTATTGCAGGCATAATAGGCGGGTCTACCAATGCCATGTCAACCATATTGCTGATGTATTTGCTAGGCAGTAGTGATGATAAAAATACCATCGCTAAAGTAGGTAATATGTGTTACTTATTGGGGAAGGTCGCTCAAATTATCGTATTACGTGACTCATTGATGGCCTTACCTAAAGCAGACTGGTTACTTATTGGTTTATTGACCACGGTTTCGCTAGCCAGCTTAATGATTGGTATCCGCTTGCGTCAATACCTATCTCAGGCCAGATTTCGACAGTTGGTGCTTGTTATTTTGACCGTTCTAGGGTTAAGGGTGGGTTGGCAAGGTATGGTTGGATTGATAGGGTAAGTGGATAGGGTAAACAGCTACAGGGCTATTTATCTTGAGTTAAGGGATGAAAGGAGAGCATTATGAATACCGTTTATAGCATTAATAAAAGTCTGGCTAGAGCGGCTGTATTGACAAGTGTTATGGCGTTATCTGTCTCTGCTTTGGCTACAGTGGGTGGGGGTCAGCGAATTGAAATATTGGGCTACGATAAAGCGGAGCAAAAAGTGTTTGTCTTACGTCACTATGACGATGGACGTGGCCGCTTACCTCAGCTTTATTATTATGATTTGTCTAGCAAAAACCCTGAAAAGTTGGTTGAAGTCCGCTCACTGTATATAAATCCTAAGACCAAAAAGTACGATGAGTTTGAGGACAGTAATGGTCGTTTTAGCAAGGAGCTAAAGCAGATTAAAAATAGAGTGGTTACGCTCAAGCCTACCTATACTCAAGTTACGGTCCAAGTAGAGTCGTTACGTCAACAAAAAAAGAGCAATCTACAGTCTTGGCTAGGCGAGATAGGTCAGGGAACCGAGTATCAGTTTAACTATAAATTAAATGCTGATGAGGCTAAGTACTCTAGTCCAGTTCATAGTGCCACCGCTTATTCAGTGTGTCTTACTGCCGATAATGTGGTCTATAAAGTGCCCAATAAGCCTTATGCTTTAAGCACAGTCAAATATAAAGGCACTTTAATGGAAGGCGGCTATGACTACCAGGATGTGGTCTTCTTAAAACAGACCAAATAATTCAGCCTAGTTCAATATTAAATATTAAATATATTCTTTAATGGGTCAAATAACACAGCAGTGACAGTATGAAAAATCAGCCGATTCGGACACTTGAGACTCCCACTCAATTACAGTCTGATATTCAAGCGCTAATAACAGTAGAGCCCCGATTTGAAAAGGTCTATCAGCAAGTGGGTGTACCAGACTTAAGGCGTAATCCTGGAGGATTTGAGCAACTGATGCGTGCCATGGTGGGTCAACAGCTGTCAGTTGCGGCGGCCACTAGTATTTGGAATAGGCTTGAGACAGCAGGATTAATAAGCCCCGATGTCATCATGCATGTGGAGGATGAGGCACTGCGTGAGCAAGGATTATCGCGCCAAAAGATTCGTTATCTGCGCTCCTTAGTTGAGCACAATATTGATTTTGAGGCGTTACAACATTTGCCGGATAGGGAAGTCATTAAAAGCTTAACCGCGGTGACGGGTATTGGTAACTGGACCGCAGAGATGTATTTGCTGTTTAGCTTAGGTAGAGCCGATGTGTTGGCTGTGGATGATTTGGCCATTAAGGTAGGCGCTATGGATTTGTTGCAGTTGGAAGCAAGGCCAACGCCAAAACAGCTTAAACTATTAACTGAGCCTTGGTCGCCCTACCGTAGCGCGGCAAGTTTATTATTATGGTCACATTATGGTTGGCTTAAAGACCGTGATGCGGTGCCGGTGTGACACCGCAGATCACTTATGCTCTGTTTAGCTTAGCATTGAGAAATGGTTCTCTTAGGGTTGGTTTTACGGCTGGTTTTGCTGTAATTCAAGCAATCTTTGATATAAGGCATTCTTTTTAACCCCAGTAATATCAGAGGCCAAAGCGGCTGCTTTTTTTACCGACAAGTCCTCAAGTAAGCGCAGCAGTAAAGAATCATGCACATTTAAGTCCTCATTAACGTCAGTAACATTACCCCCCACAACCAACACGATCTCACCTTTTTGCTGATTACTGTCTGATTCAACAAAGTCGACCAGCTCACCGAGCGTTGACTTCCTAACCGTCTCAAAGGTCTTAGTAAGTTCGCGGCACAGCGTAGCTGGGCGGCTCTTCCCAAAAACTTCGGCCATATCTTTTAAGCTGGCGACGATACGATGCGGGGCTTCATAAAAAATCAAGGTTTCACTACGCTCAGCATAATCTTGTAATTGCTTAACTCGGCCATGGGTTTTGGCAGGCAAGAAACCCACAAAGCTGAACTTATCAGAGGGCAATCCGGCCACACTCAAGGCGCCAATAGCGGCACTGGCGCCAACGATGGGGACGACAGCGACATTGGCAGCATGGGCGGCTTGAACCAACTGATAGCCTGGATCACTAATTAAAGGAGTGCCTGCGTCACTAATTAACGCCACGGAATGACCGCGCTGAATCATTTCAATGATTTTCGGAGTTTGAACCTCACTATTATGTTCATGGTAAGCCCAAGTTTGGGTGTCAATGCCAAAGTTGGACAGCAATTTGCCAGAAGTTCGAGTGTCTTCACAGGCAATGATATCCACCTTTTTTAGAGTATCAATGGCACGAGCAGTGATATCGCCCATATTTCCAATAGGGGTGGCCACAATATATAGATAAGCTTTGGCTACCGAAGCACCAGTTTGAGGTTGATATTGAGGCTGAGACTGCGAGGGTTGCTGAGCGTCATGTTGCACTGACATAAAACACCTTAATTAAAATTTTAAAAAGACACCTAGGTTGCGTGTTACCAGTTTACCATGATGTGCTAATATATCTTGGTTCGCTTATCTTTATCTTCAACAATATTGTCTTTAATACGCTTTAATATGCTGAGCGGATAGAGGGGGCTGAGATAGAGAAGTGTAACGGACTTCCTAAATTCGATACCTTACTTAAACCGGTTTAAACTTAAACAGGCCAACTCTATGCCACCTAACCCCTTATTACTCAGTTCGCCAAAACAGCGACAAGGGGGGCGTTATGAAAAAATAGCCGCCGATTTCTTGCAGCAGCAAGGGCTGTCTATCATAGCCACAAACTGGCAACAGCCCAAGGTTGGTGAAATAGACTTAATATTGTTACAGCCGGGCCGAGCGTGGGACACCTTAGTCTTCGCTGAGGTGCGTAAGCGTAAAGTGTCGCATTATGGAGATGCGGTAATGAGTATAACCTATGCCAAACAGCGTAAGCTCATTAAAACGGCTCGATTCTTTTTGCGACAAAATCCTAGTTATGCTGATCTTGATTGCCGGTTCGATGTCATCGCCTTTAATCAGATGGGTCAAGCTAAGACTGCTCAAGACTTTTTACAGCCTGAATGGGTGCAAGGTGCTTTTATCGCCAATGCTTGGTAAAAGCTATTCTTAAATAGTGTATTGCATATTGCATATTGTGTTAGGGTTTTGTTACCAAATAGGTAAGGTAGAACGGGCTGATATAGGTAAACTAGGCAACATATTTTTTGAGATTACTTTTGAAGTTTTTTAAAAACACCCCTATCGTTATAGGCCATCCTAAGCTTTTTAGATAAATAATATACCTTTTGTAAAGCTAAAATGTGTTAGTAAGGCTATAAATAAGGACATTATAAAATGGCAAGTTCTTGGTTACCGGGCAATAAATCTATGAAACGTATCACCTTAGGCGTGGCATTAAGCGTTGGCTTATTGAGTGGCTGTGTTTCGCTACAAGCCATCAAGTCTCCAGAAGAGTCTTTTGGGGTAGCGGCAACAGATCGAACCTTAGCCCAACGTATCTTGGATAAAAGTATTGAAAATACTGCAAAGGTCAATATTAGCCGCATCAGCCCTACCTTCTCTGAAACTAGTCGTGTTAGCATTCACAGCTTTTATAGCACAGTGTTACTTACCGGTGAGGTGCCAGATGAAGAGGCCAAACAGCAAGTAGAAACTATTGTGTCTTCTATGCCAGATATCAAGCAACTGTATAATAAATTGACAGTGGCTAACATCAAGGGCGCCAGTTATACCGTTCACGATACTTACATTAGCTCAAAGGTTAATGCCAAGATCTTAGCCAATAACGCCATCAAAAATAGCCAAGTAAAAGTGGTGACTGATGACGGAATTGTTTATGTCATGGGTAAATTGACGCCAGCCCAACGCGAGCATTTAATCAATATTATTAATAGCACCGTGGGTATCAAAGAGTTGGTACTGTTAACAGAGCTTATCGATAATAATGGGGCAGTAATTAATGAGGATGACATCATTCAAGAAACCAATCTTGAGCCTCCAGCGCCGCGTTATATTGAAGAGCCAGTCCAAGGTGTGGCTGTAGTAGATCAGTCGTATGTTGATCAACAGGGGACTGTGAATGACTATCAGCCTGCTGCAGTAGCCACTGATGACACAAGCAATAACTTAAATAATCAGAGTGCCCCTGTGACACCGGTGCAGAGCGCAGATAACATTTACCCTAGTCCTTATGGTGACTAGCCCATATATTGAATAAACTATGCAAAAATATAAAAGATGGACAGCTTCATTAGCAGTTACTGGTGTGGCTTTATGGTCACTACAAACGGTATCTGCTAACGCCTCACCAGGTTTACTGTTATTAAATGTGGTTAGCCCCAAGGGTGAAATTAGCGTCACTAAAGACTTAAGTTATGGCAGTGAAGTGGATCAAAACCTAGATGTTTATTATCCCAAAGCACTAGCCAAAGCCATCCGTAATAACCAAAGTCCCAAAGCAGATTATCCGTTGGTTATCTTTGTCCATGGTGGCTCGTGGGAAAATGGCAATAAAGAGCAGTATGCTTTTGTCGGTCAAAGCTTGGCCAAAGCAGGCTATGTGACCGCTGTGATTAATTATCGTAAAGCCCCAAAGTTTATTTATCCTGCCTTTGTGAAGGATACAGCTCAAGCGATTGCTTGGTCGTATCATAACGCTGATAAGTTTTATGCTGATGCCAATAAGGTGGCAGTGATTGGTCACTCAGCAGGCGCGTTTAATGCGGTTGCTGCTGTCTCTAATGCCGACTTTTTACAGCCTTATGGTTTACAGCCCAGTGATATCAAAGCAGTAGTGGGCATTGCTGGCCCTTACAGCTATGACTTTAGAAAGTTTTCTACAAGAGGTGTGTTTCCTGAAACAGCAAGTCCAGAGCAGGTGATGCCTGATGGCTTACTTAAGGCGGGAAGTAGTGGCAAGCAGCCTGATTATTTATTAATGACAGCAGAAAACGATAAGGTGGTCCACCTTAGTAATACCACAAAAATGGCGCAAGCCTTGACTAAAGGTGGTGCGACTGTGGTTACTGAAGAAATCGAAAAAGCCAACCATGCCACCAGCATTGCTGCCATGTCGACCTCATTGACTTGGGTGAATTCAGTCCGGCCTCAGCTCATTAACTATCTGCAACAAAAACTACAGTAGATTATGAACTTTGCATGAACTAAAGGATATTAATAAACATCTATTAGGCAAATATCCACCACACTTGCTATAATCAAAAGCTTAACACGGGCTGTGTGAGCTTAATGTCCAAATACATTGGCATAGATAATAACTATAGCTTAGAGATTAATAGCTTAGTTAACTTAAAGTAGTTGGAAGTAGCTGCTGGCTTAAAACTATCCCTAATAGCGCTGTTACTTTTTGCCAGTCCGTCCCCTTATTTATTTTTACTCATTTCAATACTAATTATAGGTAGTTTCCATGAGCATGAACGCTGATGATTTAATCGCATTTTTACAGCCACATTTCCCAGACGCCTTTATTCAAGCGGCCAATCAAGGTAATAAGTTTGATGTGCGCGTGGTGGATGCCAGTTTTGAAGGCAAACGCTTGGTTCAGCGCCAGCAAGCTGTCTATGGTTTGGTAGGAGATATCATTGCCAGTGGTGAGATTCATGCCCTTAATATTCAGGCTTTGACTCCGCAAGAATGGGAACAGATGCAAGCCAACCAATAATTTTGACTGAGTTAGTCAACTAAGGTTAGGCAACTAAGGTCAGTCAGCTAAGACCCATCATTTAAGACTAGCCACAATAGAGTTGTATTTAGCAGTGAAGTCTTAGCCCTCATAAAATTTTAATCGTATTTCAGTTTAGGACAGTATTCAATGGACCAATTTCTAATTACCGGCCGTAGTCGCATTGCAGGCGAAGTCACTATTTCAGGGGCAAAAAACGCCGCCCTTCCACTTCTAGCTGCTATGATTTTGGCAGAGACCCCCACCACATTGAATAACGTTCCCTCTTTGCAAGATGTGCGTACGCTGGTTAAGCTTATCGCGGGCCTAGGCATCACTATCGAGAAGAATGGCAATGTCGTTACTTGTGATACCAGCACCATCGAAAACTATTTTGCGCCTTACGAGTTAGTAAAAACCATGCGCGCCTCTATTTTAGTTTTAGGTCCATTACTGGCACGTTTTGGCGAAGCTGAAGTATCGCTACCTGGCGGTTGTGCGATTGGTTCACGTCCTGTAGATCAGCACTTAAAAGCCTTTGAAGCTATGGGAGCTGATATCAAAGTAGAAAATGGTTATGTTATTGCTAAAGCGCCAGAAGGTGGCCGCCTAATTGGTTGTGAATTTAGCTTTGATATGGTGACTGTGGGTGGCACTGAAAACGTCCTTATCGCTGCTACTTTAGCCAAAGGTACTACAGTATTAGAAAACTGTGCTCGTGAGCCAGAGGTTGTCGACTTGGCCAATATGCTAGTGGCTATGGGCGCTAAAATTGAAGGTATTGGCACTTCAACGTTGACTATCGAAGGCGTAGAAAGCCTAAAAGGTTGTGAATATTCTGTGGTTGCTGACCGTATTGAGACCGGGTCTTACTTAGCGGGTGCCTTGATGACTGAAGGCGATGTGACCACCAAAAATACCGATCCTTCACTACTAATCCCTGTGCTACAGAAGTTTGAAGAGATGGGTGCAGTGGTTACCACAGGGGATGATTGGATTCGAGTTCAAATGACGGGTCGCCCTAAGCCGGTAGATATTCGCACTCAGCCTCACCCAGGCTTCCCAACAGACATGCAAGCGCAGTTAATGGCGGTTTGCTGCCTGGCAGATGGGACTAGTACCATTAGTGAAAACATCTTTGAAAACCGTTATATGCATGTGCCGGAGTTAAAGCGCATGGGGGCAGACATCCAAGTAGATGGTCACACCGCTATCATCCGCGGAGTAGAAGCGTTTAATGCCGCTCCCGTAATGGCCACTGACCTGCGTGCTTCTATGTCACTGGTTATGGCAGCTGCTGCAGCTGAAGGGGAGACCTTGATTGATCGCATTTATCATATTGACCGTGGTTATGAAAATGTAGAAGAAAAACTGCGTGGTCTTGGGGTAAAAATTGAGCGAGTAAACCCTACTACAGATAATGCTGAGTCAGAAGCTAACGACGATTAATTGATGCTGTAATAATCGGTACCAAACACACTTTCATCAAATTAAGACACTCTTTACTATGACAGACACCAATGAATTATTGAATCAAGCTGATAGTGATTATAGCGGGTTAACTTTAGCACTATCTAAAGGGCGCATTTTAAAAGAAACTTTGCCTTTGTTAAAAGCGGCTGGTATCGAGCTTTTAGAAGATCCAGATAAATCACGCAAACTGATTTTTCCCACCTCTCATGAACAAGTTCGCGTATTGATTTTACGCGCCAGTGATGTGCCGACTTATGTTGAACATGGGGCAGCGGATTTCGGTGTAGCCGGTAAAGATGTATTATTAGAATATGGGGCGAAGCACGTATATGAGCTTCTTGATCTGAAGATTGCCCAATGTAAACTGATGACAGCAGGGATCAAAGGGGCAGAGCTACCCAACCGTCGTCTACGTATTGCTACTAAGTACGTTAACGTTGCCCGTGCTTATTTTGCCAGCCAAGGCCAGCAAGTAGATATTATTAAGCTTTATGGCTCAATGGAATTGGCGCCACTGGTAGGTTTGGGCGATTTAATTGTTGATGTGGTAGACACCGGTAACACCTTACGTGCTAACGGCTTAGAGCCAAGAGAGCATATCTGTGACGTTTCATCACGATTAATTGTGAATCAGGTCAGTTATAAACGTAAATACAGTTTACTGCAGCCCATTTTAGACAGCTTTAAACAAAGTGTGGGCGAGTAATTGCTTTATAAAAGAACACCACGGTATGTGGTGTTTTTTTATGCGAGTTAATATAAAAAATGAAGATAAAAATAACTTATATTTAATCTGTCAATTGATAAAATCGATTGGTTTGCATGTTAAACTGATAATATACCCATTAACCTTTAATGCTATATAACCTTCAAGTTTTATCCGAGCTGTGCAATCAATTCTTTAATTTATATTAGACATAACATTCAATATTATATTTTATTACCGTTATTCTCTCGAGGACATCCATGCGTATTTTGACCAGTGCCGATGCTAATTTTGACCAACAACTAACTGAGTTGCTTGCTTTTGAAACTGTGAATGATAAAGATTTGCTAGAGGCTGTGGACGCTATTATCCATCAGGTACGTCAAACTGGAGATGAAGCAGTACTAAAGCTGACGCAAAAGTTTGATTCGCACCCTGCAGCTTCTATGCAAGACTTGGTGCTGACTCAAAATGAGCTTAAAGCCGCCTACGATGCGCTAGAGGAGTCTATTAAATCTGCCTTAGACACAGCTGCAGACCGTGTTAAAAGCTTCCACCAACGTCAGGTGCAAGAAACTTGGGAATATACCGATGATCTAGGCAACCGTTTGGGTCAGAAAGTAACGCCTTTAGATCGCGTTGGTATTTATGTACCTGGAGGGTTAGCTTCTTATCCATCCTCAGTGTTAATGAATGCCATTCCAGCAAAAGTCGCTGGAGTCACTGAAGTCATTATGGTGGTGCCAGCGCCAAAAGGGGAGCTTAACCCATTGGTATTGGCTGCAGCTTACCTGTCAGGGGTGGATAAAGTATTCACTATTGGCGGTGCTCAAGCAGTGGCTGCTTTGGCTTATGGTACCGATACCATTCCGCAAGTAGATAAGATTACGGGACCGGGTAACAAATATGTGGCTGCGGCGAAAAGAGCGGTATTTGGTCAAGTCGGTATTGATATGATTGCTGGGCCTTCTGAAGTTTTGGTGTATGCTGAAGGGGAAAAAGAGGATAATGCCGATTGGCTGGCAATGGACTTATTGTCCCAAGCTGAGCATGACACGGTCGCACAGTCTATTTTTGTCACCACCAGCGAAGAGCAACTACAAGCGGTCGAGCAGGCCATTGAAAAAGCATTAGCACAGTTGCCAAAAGCAGATATTGCTCGTCAGTCGTTGCAAAATCGAGGGGCTTTAATTTTAGTGAAAGATCGTGCGGAAGGGTTACAAGTTATCAATCGCGTCGCTCCTGAGCATTTGGAGCTGTCTTTGGACAATCCAGATGAGCTTATTGCCGATATTCGTCACGCCGGTGCTATCTTTATGGGCCGTCATACCCCTGAGGCCATTGGTGACTACTGTGCTGGGCCCAACCATGTGTTACCCACATCAGGGACAGCGAGATTTTCTTCACCATTGGGGGTCTATGATTTCCAGAAGAAGTCTTCTTTAATTTATTGTACAAAAGAAGGCTCTAAGCCCTTAGCCCGAGTAGCAGATACGCTAGCTATGCAAGAAGACTTAGAAGCACACGCGCGCTCAGCCCGTTATCGCAGTGAGCCCTAAAATTAGTAGGCTCCTTGCTAGGTACTGCTATTTAATGTAAGCGACACTAGCTGACGTATGAACACGATAACTTCGCTATTTTTCAATGAATGTTATCGTTTACCAGCCAGCAGCGTGATAAGATAAGTTATTGTATTACTCTACATATACTAATAATAAGTTATAAAGACTATTAATAAGTGATAAAGACTATGGAATTTAAATTAGATACTCGATTGTGGTCTACCAAAGCCCGTAACTTGAACCCTTATGTGCCGGGTGAGCAGCCCAAGCATGATAATCTATGCAAACTAAATACCAATGAAAACCCTTTTCCGCCTTCACCTAAAGTGGCAGAAGCTATTTCAGAGGCTTTGAGCAATCAAGCGGATCAATTGCGTTTGTACCCAGCTCCTGAATCTGATGACTTAAAGCAGGCCTTAGCCGAAGCTTATAAGTTACAGGTAAATCAAGTGTTTGTAGGCAATGGCTCTGATGAAGTATTGGCTTTGGTGTTCGCTAGCTTTTTCCTAAAAGAGCGTCCTTTGCTATCGCCTGATATCAGCTATAGCTTTTATCCTGTCTATGCAGATACCTTTGGCGTTGAGTTGGTGAGTATACCTCTGAGGGAAGACTTTAGTATCGAAACTAACGATTACCGTCAGCCTTGCTCAGGCATTATTATTGCCAACCCCAATGCTCCTACAGGCATCTTATTGTCATTAGAAGCTATTGATAAATTGGCTACTGAGCACCCAAATGCTGTGGTGGTCATTGATGAGGCTTATATTGACTTTGCTGATCAGGCAGAGGTGTCAGCCATTAGTTTGATCGATAAGCATGATAACTTATTGGTCACTCAGACTTTCTCAAAGTCTCGCTCATTAGCCGGTCTGCGCGTGGGTATGGCATTTGGTAATCCATCTTTGATTGAAGCCCTAACCCGCATGAAAAACAGCTTTAACAGCTATCCTCTAGATCGTCTGGCGCAAGCTGGAGCATTGGCTAGTGTGAAAGATGTGGCCTATTTTGATGAGACTTGCCAAAAGGTTATTGAGCTACGTCAGCAACTAATCAGTGATTTGTCTGAGTTAGGTTTTAGTGTACTACCCTCGCAAGCGAACTTTGTGTTTGCCCGTCCAGAGCAGGGAGATGCTGGTGAGATTGCCCAAGCTTTGCGTGAGCAAGGGGTGATTGTTCGTTATTTTAATCAGCCAAGAATCAGTGACTACTTACGTATCACCGTAGGGACGGCAGAACAAAATAAACGCCTGATTGATGCGCTAAAACAAAGAGTATCTGCTTAAGTTTTTTTGCTAAAAGGGTTAAATAAAAAGGTCAGAATTAATTCTGACCTTTTTTTATTCAACGATTTATTAAGCTTTGGTTCATTAAGCTTTAGGATCTAAGATAGCCAAGAGGTTACCGACTTTATCATGGCACTCTTGATACTCAGAGTCACAGTTTGAGCCTACAGTAATTCCGCCGCCTGCCCATAGCGAGACTTGACCTTCTGAGTCTGCTTGTAGCGAGCGAATAAGGACGTTCCACTGACCTGTGCCATCAAAGTTTAAGAAACCCAAAGTACCGCAATAGGCCCCTCGGGGAGCAACCTCTAACTCACTAATGATTTCAACCGCTCTTTTCTTTGGGGTGCCGGTGATGGACCCTGCAGGCAAGCTATTAAATAAGACGGTCAACGGATGATGCTCTTCTTTGATAATGGCAGTAACGGTGCTGACCATATGATGCACATTGCTAAAGCTTTCAATAGCAAATAGTTTGGGCACTTTAACGCTACCTACTTCTGCATATTTTCCCAAATCATTACGTAATAAATCGACAATCATCACATTTTCAGCTTTGTCTTTTTCACTTTGAGCCAGCTGCTGTTTCAGCTGTTCATCTTGTTCTTTAGTAGCACCTCGCGGTAGAGTGCCTTTAATCGGCTTAGTAATAATTTGCGATTGGCTAGGCTGTGTTGGGTCATGGACTTCGGTTTTATTAAACAACACAAATAACTCTGGTGAGCAGCTTAGAAGCTCAAATTCGAGATGAAATGAAGGGTCGGAGTTGGCTGTGATTTTAGATAGCGAATTATGAGCTGGGTCGTGAGTCAGGGCTAAATACCCAGCAAAGGGGGATCTGGTGTTTTGATGCAAATCAGGCAAATAATCTACCAAAGAGGGGTTTTGGTCAAAGTTATATGCTGATAGAGCGCAATCAGCTGAAGTCGCCAATGTGCCTTGCCATTTTTGAGTCAGGTTAATTTGATAACTATCACCTTGATATAAGTACTGCTGCGTTTGCTTGAAAGCTTGTGCGTATTGTTCTGCACTCCATAAGGCGGTTAATGGCAGAGCGGGGGGTGACATAGAGTGTTGTAACAAATCTAATAGTTGTTCGTCAAACTGTTGTAGGTGGCAGACAATAGCGTCTTTAACAGCCTGAGGCGTAGAACTTTCAGTATGTACCTCCCATCCCTGTGTATCGCAAGGTTTTAGATACACATCGTAGTGTCCTAAAAAAGCACAAGGCTGGTTTGCCATTCCAATTTCTGGATTAGCCGCTAAGGCTCTGGCACCAATATCATAGCCGATAAACCCCATTAAGCCACTGTGATAAGCAGTATTCGAAGCATAAGGAGTGGGCGATAATTCAGAATTTTGTTGCTGCATCAGGCTTTGATTGCAGTAGTGCGTCAGCTCCTCAATCCAGCTTTGATAGTCAAGGGTATAGCGATTGTATTGAGCGTTAATAGTGTCAGACTCTTGACGAGAAGTCTTTAATATCTCAATATTTAAGTTAGACGCTTTTAAGGTAGGAGGAACTGGATCTAAGGTGTTATAAACAGTCCAAGAGGTTTTGGGCAATAGACCGATAACCTGTTGCCCTTCGTTATTAAGCCAGCAAGGATGCCAAGGCAAGTGCGACAGGCAACCTTGTTCAATGAAGTCTATCAGATGGGGCAGGAGCTGGTGAGCTGGCAAGTTATGAAAAGCAAAAGTGTGGTAAATCATAAACGCTCGATATCTTTAGCGAAAAACGCAAAATTTATTTATTATAAAGACAATAAGATAAGTTGAAGGGGCGGATAATAAGTTAGCAGTAGGCTATTTTACATTGTGCTAAAGCGCGATAACACTGTTTAAACTGATATCTTGCTCTTAATTACATAAAATGAAAGACAGTATTAATGTAATAGTTAATTTATCTTCAGGGTTTTTTATAATATTTAGTATTTAAAAGATATTAATAAACTAACAAAGAAAAGAGTATTTAAACCCATTAATTTATTCAATTTTTAGGAAAATTTTTTTATGGCTAACAAATCTAATAAGTCTAACACCAGTAAAAAAATCATTGATGGCGTTGATGCTGTAGGCCATGTAGCTCGCAGTGGTCTAGAGCGTTTTGGCGCACTGCTAGATAGTCTTAATGCTAAATCTGGTAAAGCCAGTCAATTCAAAGCGGTCGATTTGTCAGAGTATAAAGACAAAAATGTTAACAACCTGTTGAGTCAACAGACTCTAAAAACCTCACAGCAGTTGCTAGGTACTCGTTTTAGCACTTACAGCAAGTATGCCAAAAAAGTGGTACCAGACAGCATTTTCCAAAAAGCTTCTGATGGTGTATTTTCGCAAGTGGCTAAATTAGCAGCTACCTGGAGTGAAATTGACCTACCTCGCGAGCAGCGTTTCAAGGGGGTTCAAGGGTTAACAGATCAAGAGCGTAATGCCTTAGCGCGCGATATCGCCAACCAAAACCGAGCTTTAGCGACAATGGGCGGGGTAACGGGCTTAGCCGGTCTACCAGGTATGTTGGCCGATACTTTATGGTTATTGTTAGTGTCATTGCGTACAGTTTATCAGTTGGCTACGGTATATGATAAGCCATTAACGGGTAAGCAGGGCGTTAAGATGGCCTATGCGGTATTAGGCAGTGCGGATCTTAGTAAAATGCAAGAAAAGCAGACAATTTTAGCCGGCCTTGGTGTGGCTAAAGGTCTAGTGGCCAGTGCAGATAATAATGGTCTACGCAGCGAACTAACCAAAGGTCTAGGTATTGTTAATCCAAACGTACAGTTCTATGCTCAACAAGTGGACAAGCTAGCAGAGCAGTTTAACTTTGATATGGATAATATCAACCTAAGCTGGATAGGTAAGTTTTTACCCCTAGTATCAGTGGCCACTACGGTGCACTATAACAGTCATTTGATTGATCAGGTTATTGGCGTGGCAAAAGCTACATTTGGTCCGGAACCTATCGTGGCCAAACAAGCTTTGACTAATGGTGCTAAAGCTACTGAAACTGAAAAAGACGATAAATCAGATAGAAATGATAAGTCTGATGAAAAATCGGATAAAAATGCCGAAAAGACTGAGAGTAATGACGCTAAAGATACGGAAGTAAGCGACGAAGTTGCGGATCAATTCGGTGAAGAGCCTAAGGATCCAACCAAAGGCGCTGAAACTCAAGAGAGCTATGACTTTCATACAGAAAGTGATGACTCTTCAGAAGAAAATGTTGAATCAAAGTCTGAAGCTGATTCTAGTAAAAATCAGGCCAATAAAGACAGCTAAGCCAGTTTTAACTTAATAGGCTAGAATGTTTTTCAGCTAATTATAGGGCGTGGTGCTAATGATTGATAAGGTAATTAACCTTTATTATCACCTTGCATCATGCTCTATAACTCTGTAAAATTACCGCCTTAACTTCCCGCTGAGGAAGGCTAGAATAGCAGGGGGTTGGTGTTATGTGCTGGAATGAGCCAGTGATATGATGGCTAACCACTAATGCGTTTAGTGCCTCAGTTACGTACAGCCCAGCTGTATATCGGACACAGAGAGAATTTATTATGCGTAAAGATATCCATCCAGAGTACAAAGAAGTATTATTCCACGACACTAACGCTGACGTGTTCTTCTTAACTCGTTCAACAGCTAAAACTAAAGCTACTCGTGAGTATGAAGGTAAAGAATATCCTTACTACCCACTAGATATTTCTAGCGCTTCACATCCTTTCTACACTGGCGAACAACGTAAAACTTCTAACGAAGGTCGTGTTGCAAGCTTCAACAAACGCTTTGGCGCGTTTGGTGGCCGTAGCAAGGCTAAGAAAACTGACGCTGAATAATTTTTTTGATTATTTTGCTTTAAGTATTCTGCTTTAAGTTTAAGCAAAAGAACCACCGCACTCTTTATACGAGTTGCGGTGGTTTTTTTATGTCTAGGTATTCCTATCGCTTTTATACACTTAATATTATTAGAATCAGCCTGAGATAAAGACATAGCTGTTGACCTACCTTTGAAGTTTGAATGTATACTAAGCCAATACCAACTTTTATAAGAAATATTTAATAAATTATAGGTTAGATTTTTATAATCGACTTTATAAAGTTCGGTGGTTTATGAGGTTATAGTTTTCTTAGAAATAAGTTTATAGGAATAAAAAGTAGAAGTACTTTGAAGGTAGTCTGATATGAATAATAAAGATTTAGTAATTAAAATCATAGCCGTTTTAGGAATACTAGCTATTGCAATATATGCGCCTCAATTATTAGTTTTGATAGTAGGATATTTAGCGTACCAACTATCTAAAAAGGTCAAAGAATTATCTGAATTAAATCAAAAATATCAGGCAGTTGTTGCTGATTATTCAGAACTTTCAGAGCAACATTCTGAAGTTATAAATAGATATTCTAGAGTGATAGATATTGACTTAGCAGCAGATGAAGCTAAAGAAAAGCTTACTAAAACCACTAAAGATATTGAAGAGTTGCAACTTAGCTATAAACAAAAAAGATCAGTATATGACGATTTATTAAGTCGTATCGCTATTTATGATGAAACTCTAAAGTATGCAGAAATGGGCATGTATGAACCTCATTTTGATTTTGATACATCAGAGGCATTTAGAGACAAAATTAAAGAGGTCCGAGCAAAGCAAAAAGAGATGATCAAAGAGAAGACGGCCATTACTTGTAATATTGAATGGGAGGTAAGTGGTAGCCGAGCTGAAGGTCAGAAAATGACAAATCGGGGAATTCGTTTAACAGCAAGGGCTTTCAATAATGAGTGTGATGCTGCAATTGCTAACGTATCTTGGAATAATATTGAGCGAATGGAAAAGCGAATTGTTAAAGCGTACGAAGCTATTAACAAAATGAATGAGACCAATAAGATTTTTATATCTCCCTATTATTTGCAGCTAAAACTTGATGAACTACGCTTGGCGTTTGAGTATAAAGAAAAACGTCAAATAGAAAAAGAAGAGCAGGCTGAACTGCGTAGATTAGAGCGTGAGGAGGAGCAACTTAGAAAAGAAGCTGAAAGAGCATTAGCAGAAGAGAAAAAGCTTGAGGTTCTGTTAGATAAGGTGCAAGAAAAAGCACTACATTCTGAGGGTCCTGAGCTTGAAAGACTACAAGCAGAAATTGCTAAACTGGGTGATGAGCTCAAGGAAATGCAAAGAAAGCATGATAGAGTTAAAGCCATGGCAGAACAGACCAAACTTGGTTATGTGTATGTCATTTCCAATATTGGTTCTTTTGGTGAAAATGTCTATAAAATTGGAATGACCAGAAGGCTTGAACCAATGGATAGGGTTAAAGAGCTGGGCGATGCAAGTGTGCCATTCTATTTTGATGTACATGCCATGATTTTTAGTGAAGATGCACCAAGCTTAGAAGCTCAAATCCAGCGAGAGTTTGCTGACAGAAGGTTAAATTTAGTCAACTATCGAAAAGAGTACTTCAATGTTACATTGGAGGAAATTAAGCAGAAAGTTTGGGAGTTAAACCCTGATGTTGAGTTTTTTGATGAAGTAGAAGCAAGAGAGTTTAAAGAATCTGAAGAGATAAGAGCTATACGAAATGCCACTGCTATAGAAGATGAAATGCCTGAGGAAATCTAGGAACATAATAGTAATAAAAAACACCAGCTAAATAAGCTGGTGTTTTTTTATTGTGGTAATAGTAGGACTTTAATTATCCGTGTTTTAGCTGACGAGGACGGAAGCCTGATGCCAATAACACTACGGCGTATACGATTGCGCCCACGGCACAGATTAGCAGTAAAGCAAAGACACGATGCCACTGCGTATCATGAGTCGGGAAGTAAGGAAGCATCATATATAATGCCACCACCATTACTGCGCTGGAAATACCAAACTGAGCGAACAGTTTTTTCCACTGCGGACCGAAGCGAAATAAGTCACGCTTGTGCAGTAAATAGTACAATAAGCCAGCATTAACGAAGGAAGCAGCAGTGGTGGCTAAAGCCAATCCACCATGTAGTGGCAACTTAAAGTAGTAGAAAATACCGACAAAGATTAAGCTAAATATCATGTTGGCTATGACGGTAATTATACCTATTTTAACCGGAGTTTTGGTATCTTGACGGGCAAAGAAAGCAGGAGCAAAAATCTTAATCAACATAAAGCCCAAGATGCCTCCAGCCATGCTACGTAGTGCAAAGCCACTCATGTTTGCGTCTCGAAGTGCGAACTCTCCACGCATAAATAAAGTCTGCATTAGTACATCAGATAGCACAAATAGCGCACAAGCCGCAGGCATACCCACAACAATAATTAATCTTGCTGCCCAGTCTAAAGTCTTACGGAAGCTAACATCATCTTTTTTGGCTTCACTGGTGGATAAGCTAGGTAAGATGACAGTACCGATTGCTACCCCAATTAGACCCAAAGGCAGCTCAGTTAAACGCTCTGCTGCATATAACCAAGATACTGAACCGGTTATCATTAACGAGGCCAGAACGGTATTTAACAGTAGGTTGATTTGGGTAACGGATACTCCAAAAATGGCAGGCAACATCAGCTTTAGGATACGACGTACCCCTTCGTGCTGAAAATCGATTTTGGGTTTAACCAACAGTTTTTGCATATAAAGCTGGGGTAGCTGAATAAAGAACTGTAATAGACCTGCTATAGCAACGGCGTAACCCAGTGCCATAATAGGTTTATCAAACATAGGTGCAAAAATTAAGGCCCCAGCAATCATACTTAGGTTAAGTAGAACGGGAGCCACTGCAGGAGCAGCAAAACGACCATAGCTTTGCAAGATACTGCCGGCAAAAGCGGTCATCGAGATGAATAATAAGTAGGGGAAAGTTAACCGTAGCAGCTCAGTTGCCGTGTTAAACTTCTCAGGATCATCTGAAAAGCCTGGGGCAAATAAGGTGATTACCCAAGGGGAGGCTAACATTACCACGACCGTTAGCATCGATAAAATCATTAGCAAGGCACCTGAAGTGCGGCTAATTAAAATCTGTACTTCTTGCAGGGTGAAGCGCTCTTTGTACTCAGACAAGACAGGAACGAATGCTTGGCTAAAGGCCCCTTCAGCAAAAAGGCGACGTAGGAAGTTGGGTATCTTGAAAGCGACTAGGAAAGCATCCATCAGACCGCCGGCTCCGAACACACCCATTAACACCATATCACGTACAAGGCCTAATATACGTGAGAGCATGGTCATTGAGCTGACAATCATAGTCGAGCGAAACAGTTTACTTTTTGCCATGTAATCTCAATACCTGTGTATATTAAAATATTTTTAATGTGGTTTTTAAGGTTTCAAAAAAACTGGCAAATTATAGCATTATCTAGATAAGATAACGGGACTGGCTAGTGAAATTGTGATGGAAAGTAGCGCTTAGATGAATTTATAACTGTAATAAATAATCTGTGGTTTAAGCTGAGAGCTACTACTTAAATAGCAAAGGAATGGATAATGACTAACACAACTCCCTCAATGCTGATGGATGAACAAGATAAAAACTCTCTTAAAAAGTCGAGTGGATTTTGGGGGATGCCCCGCAGTTGGCTTTTTGTTCCAGCGACTAGGCCAGAGCGTTTTGATAAAGCGGTTAATAGTGGGGCTGATGCCGTCATTATCGATTTAGAAGATGCGGTAGAGTCAGCAGATAAGCCTCAAGCTCGAGATCATATTGCACAGTATGTGACACAATCTAATAACGATAAAATTAAGCCTACTGCTAAAGATGAAAACGTAAGGGCTAGTGGTTTATGGTTGCGACTTAATAATAATGTGCATCTAGCGGAGGATTTAGTGCTATGTGAGTCATTGGCTAGTTATGATGTTATTGAGGGGATTGTATTACCCAAAGTAACTAAGGCTGCACAAATTGAGTCCGTGTTTCAGTCATTAAAGTTGCCGATAGTGGCTCAGATAGAATCAGCTGTAGGAATCAGTCAGCTAGACGCCATTGCTCAAAGTGAGGGGTTAGTTGCCCTAAGTTATGGCCGGTTGGACATCAGTAATGAGCTTGATTTAACAGCGGGCTCAAAAGCAGAGCAAGATTTTTTTATACAACTACGGATTCAGATGCGTCTGATAAGTAAGCTTTATAATCTTTCAGCGCCGATAGAAAGTATTTATGCTGACTTTAAGGATATAGCGGCGATGGAGGCAACCGCAGGCTACGCGTCTGATTTAGGGTTTTCAGGGATGCTATGCATTCATCCGCTTCAGGTAGACATTGCTAACCGTGCTTTTAAAGCCAGTGAGAGTCAGCTGGCTTTTGCCAAAAAAGTGATCGAGCATTATCAACAAACCGGTGACAGTATTTTTGCCATTGAGGGGGTGATGGTTGATTTGCCAGTTATTTTGCAGTGTCAGAGACTATTACAGCAAATAAATTTGTCTAATTAATCTACCAGAAGCGGGGCATGGCCTTAGGTTTAAGCAGTAATTTGGCTAACTAGGTCGCGTAACTTATCCCATTCAAAGAAATCACCGGGATCAGTTTTTCGTCCTGGAGCAATATCACTATGTCCTGTTAGATGGCGATGTGTCTTGGGGTACGCTTGATATATAGCAGCGATCACATTGGCCAAAGCCGTGTATTGTTGCTCAGTAAAATGTTGGTGGTCGGAGCCCTCTAGCTCAATTCCAATACTATAGTCATTGCATTCAGGATTGCCAAGATAACTTGAGCGGCCGGCATGCCAAGCTCTGTCTTCAAAGTTTACCAGCTGAGTGACTTCGCCACTACGCTCAATAAATAGGTGAGCGGACACCTCCATACCTTCAATGGTTTTGAAGTAGGGGTGCGCTTCCCAGTCCAGAGTGTTGGTAAAAAAGGCTTTGACATAATGCAGCCCACTGGCATCTGTCTTTTCAAACTCATCAGGAGGCAAACTGATATTGTGAATTACGATAGCACTAATATCAGTCTCTTCTGGACGAGCATTAAAGTTGGGAGAGGCCAGCCAAGTCGCTTGGGTTAAGCGCCCTGATTGGATAGCTAATGGTTCAGGATTGGGAGCTGTTTCAGATTTGAAAAGTGTTTTTTTCATAAGTCATTATTTTATAAAAAGAAAGAAATGGGGCAGCTATATTTGCTGTCATAAGCGGTATTAAGCAGTCTAATATAGGTCGTAGTCAATGGCTTTAAGTGGGGGGCGTGTTATTATAAAGTCATTAGGCGACATTAGCTTGAGCCTGTTCATTATACGCAATTAATAATAGGGTAAACCATGTTATCTGACAAATCTGCTGTAATCCCAAAAACAGCCTGGTATGGCGTGAAAAAAACCGCCAATTATTTGGCCACGGCTAGCGTAATGGCCAGCTTGAGCTTAGGGGTATCTGCTTATGCTCAAGAGCCCAAGGCTGCCCAAAGCACAGACACTGACAGTAGCACTCTTCAATCAAATATCAGTGCTAATACGGCAGTGGCGGCTAATTCTGATCAGGCTCAATTAAAACAGCAACTAATCGCCTTGGCGAAACAAAAAAAACTGGCCACTCATCCCAGTTGGCTACGACTGCATTATTATCAAGAAACGGCTCATAAGAAACAGGGGCAAAGCCTGTCATCAGCCTATAAAAGTAAAATTAGCAATGCAGATTTCTTTATTAGTAAGGAAGGGAAGAGCGATCCTCAAGCAGAGCTAGAGGCTTTTATTACAGCCACAATTGAGCAGGGTAAAGATGGTAATGACAGTGTGGCCTGCCGTTTTCCAGCGCGCACTTATTGGTTGAAACAACAGCTAGGGTTAGAGCAGGTAAAATTTGATTGTCCTGATTTTGACACTTGGCTCCAAAAGCTTGATCCTAAAAAGTTGTCAGTAGTCTTCGCAGAGGAATATCCTGATCGCCCCGTCTCAGCCTTTGGTCATACCCTAATGTTGATTGATTCGGCAGCAAGCCTTGCTGACCCCAAAGCCATTGATAAGGCTCATGCCCTTAATGATACCGTGGCTGGCAACCCAGATGACTCTTTTATAATGTATGCTGTTAATTCTGCATTTGGCGGCTATCCCAACGATATTACTATTGAGCCTTATCCACAGAAGTTGGCAGATTATCTACAACAAGACAACCGAGATGTTTGGACTTATGAGCTGAAGCTAACGGATGCAGAAGTTGAGCAAATTATGCGTCACGTGTATGAGACCAAAGACTTAGAGCTGCCTTACTACTTTACGCTTGATAACTGTGCCTCGGAGATATTGCGTTATATTGATGTGGTCCGTCCTGAAGGTAATTTGCTTGACGAGTTTACTCTAGCTGTGGTTCCCTCAGATGTAATTCGTCTGCTGCAAAAAGAAGGCTTAATTAATCAACAAAGCTATTTTCCTGCTGATGCTACTTTAGCGCAGGCGAAGCTCAATAACCCGCAACTGACGAGTTTACCTAGCAGTAGTATTGATGCCAATCATCAGTTGGTTCCCACTCAATTAACCCCAGTTGATAATAACCCCCTAAATGCTCACTCATTGCAGCGTATTACCGTGGGTGCTGGCGCCCAAGATGACACCGGTTATTTAAGCTTGGCTTATCGCGGGGGATTTAATGGCCCACTAGATCGTCCCAGTGGCTATCCGCAGAACTTCCATCTAGAGGCAGGCATCGTCGAAATAAGAGCTTATGGTGATGATGAAAAAGACAAAGGCAACCATAATCGGCTTGAGCTTCAAGAGCTGACCATACTTCGAGGACGTTCCTTTAATCCTATAAATACCGCACGAAAAGGCGATTCATTATTATCGAGTTGGGGAGTTAACTTACAGGCCATTCAAGTCAAAGATGGCTCACATATGAACAATGATACTCGTAGTTCAGATCCAGACAGTAGCCACTTGGTTGGTAGCTTTGGCTATGAAAAAGGGATATCAGCCGCCTTTGGTAATCCTGAAGCAGGTTCAGGACAATTGCCGCCACATTTATGTTATGCCTTTGGTAACGGCTTGGCACAAGTAGGTAAGGGGCTAAGTAAGGGTTACCGAGTCGGTGCTGGCGTGAACCTAGGATGCCGCTATCAGTTGAACCATAACGCTCGATTAATAGGCGAGGTTCAGGTACCTTATTGGTATCACGGTAGCTCTGATAATGACCAAGTAAAAACCAGCTATTGGCAGCCCGTCTTGAGTCTAGGCGCGCAATATGACTTAGATAAAAACAAAGCCATTCGGATAAAGGGCAGTTATCAGCTCCAAGATAAAATTAATGGTCGTGAAGATGTGCAGCTGGCCTATGTGACCTATTTTTAAAGCGACGTCTCCATTTTAGGAGGCATGCTTTTGCTTACTTTTTTAAAGATAGGCATAGGCAGTGACACGTAGTAGTATAAAGTCTACCCATATGGAAGTGATTACTATGACCCAAACTATGCCCTCTAATAGCCAAGCTAAGAGTGATAATGAGCCATTACTAGCAGAGACTCTCTCTGTTTATGACTTTTTAGCGGGAATAAGTCAACTTAGCATACTTGGGGTGGTAGAGACCACCGCTCTTGTCGAGGCGATACACCGTGAAATCGTCCTGCGTCCTATTGGACTGCTAAACCATAAATATGGCGACTTTTGGCGTCACAGTATTAGCAGTCGAGTCTATGGCATGGTCAGAGGCATCACCTTGTTGGTGGGTCAAGGCTTGGCTTTTGCTATGCATAAATCCAACCATTTTCTGGGTCCTAAAACTAAGCAGCCCTTGCCAAATAGTTTACATCAATTGGTTGATGTTCTTAACGGGGTTATGGGCGATCATTTAGAGAATAAAAACAACCCGCTTGCCTTGCCAATGATGCTTTATAGAAGTGAAGGCCAACCTATAGCCAAATTAAATCAGGAGAGCCAAACCCAAGTTTTGTCAGGAAAAGTGGTTATTATTTTGCATGGTCTATGCATGGGTTATATCAATTGGCAACCGACTAATGAGCAGGGGCTAGGTCAGAGAATTGCAAAGGCGCAACCTGAGACTAGCGTGCTTTATCTTAATTATAATACCGGACGACGCATCTCAACCAATGGCCGTGAATTCTCAGCGTTATTACAGCAATTAACCGCTGCCCATCCAGACATTAGTGAAATTACTTTAATCGGTCATAGTATGGGCGGCTTGGTATCGCGTAGTGCGCTTTATTATGGAGAACAAGCCCAACAGCAGTGGGTAGAGAAAACCAAAAAGTT
The DNA here is from genome assembly GCF_002385225.1 of Psychrobacter sp. UBA3962. Lineage (GTDB taxonomy): Bacteria > Pseudomonadota > Gammaproteobacteria > Pseudomonadales > Moraxellaceae > Psychrobacter. The sequence continues at coordinate 154,051 of NZ_DGDC01000020.1, forward strand.
AATTACTTTGGGCACACCACATCATGGTGCGGTACTTGAGCGCATTGGTAACACTGTTCAGCAAACCATTAGCAAACTACCTTTTGCCGGATCCTTAGGTAAACTCGGAGATATACGCAGTACGGGTATTATAGATTTGCGTCACGGTAGTATCCGCGATGAAGATTGGCAGTCGCTTGCAACACGCAGTGTGTTGCCAGATAGTGAGCGTCACTTTACGCCTTTGCCTGAGCATATAGCGGCATATTTTTTGGCGGCAAGTTTAAGTGAAGAAGGAGATACTTCTAAAGTAAATTATTTGCTAGGAGATGGGCTGGTTAATATCCATTCGGCTTTGGGTGAACATATAGGCGATCATAGCTTGGATGTGCCCGAGGAGCACAAAGCAGTGTTCTATGGCATTGGCCATATGGCTTTGCTTAGCGATAAACGGGTTTTAGACCAAACGATTAACTGGCTACGAGAACCGTTATAAATTTAAGTGATAGTCAAAATATGACGCCCTCTAATTGTGTTATCCTTTAATACAGTTAAAACCGAATTGTAGAAAAACAAGATATTATAGTAAGGATAAAAATAATGAGTCAGGTTTCATCAGTAAACTCTTCCAACCCTAAGAGTCCGAACTTTTTGATCATCGGACAAGGTGACATAGGACTTAAAGTCACCAACACCCTAGCGAAAGCGCAAAAGCCAGTGACAGGCTTGGCAAGAAGGGAACGTCAAGCTTATGATTTAAATGAACATGCCCATTTTCTTCAAGCTGATGCACTAAAGTTAACTGTAGAGCAGATTCAAGACTTCACTCATATTGCAATAATAGTGGCCCCTAATAACTATGATGCTGAGAATTATAAAAACACTTATTTGGGAATCGCGCAGCACATTGCTAGGTTACAAAACCAACTGCCACAATTAACAAGGGTAGTGTTTATTTCATCCACTGGGGTCTATGGTCAAGACGAAGGACAGTGGATAGATGAAACCGTTGAGCCACAATTGCCCAAAAGAGAAGCTTCTCAATATATCCTGCAAGCAGAGCAGGTATTACAGCAAGCTTATGGTGAGCGAGCGGTGATTATCCGTCCTAGTGGTATCTATGGCGAGCAGCGATTGATGCGGGTGCGTAAAGCAAGAGAGCAGCAAAAAGAGCCGATACCTTTATATGACTGGACCAATCGAATTATGGATAGTGATTTGGTTAATATCATTATACAAGTGCTGATGCTAGAAGAGGGTGATGGCTTAAAGCCGGTATACTTAGCCACAGACTATGCACCTGTGACCTCCTTTGAAATAACTACTTGGTTGGCTGAGCAATTAAACAGTACTGCACCGATTGCCAAACCTGGTACCGATGGCCATAACCTCAGTGGTAAGCGCCTGCATAGTAATATTCCCCGTGACTGGTTACAATTTCCCGATTGGCAAAGTGGCTATAGCTATATTTTAAAATCAATCTAAATAGAGGTAGAGGGCAGTGAGATAACGGCTTACTTTTTTATAGACGCTAAGGGCTGTAATTTCCAATATCCCATTGTCTAAAAAGCACGTATTATAGTCGGGAAATATATATAATATTAAAGAGGGTAACTTGCGAACGGACAGTTTCAAATATACTGATAACGAAGACTTAATCGCTCAGTCTTTATTACAAAATCAAATTGAGTATTCCGGAATGAGACATCCTAATTTTCATTCATCTATGGCGACTTTAAATCCTGATCGCCCTCTGACTGATATCCCCGAGCCTGCCCCTCGTTATCAACAAAGCTTGGGTAAGTTATTGTCGATGTACAATGTTTCTACTAAAGAAAAAAAGGTCGATGAAGCCTCAATGTGGGCTCTCATTGCCTCCCCTGAGCTTGCTTCACATTTAGATTTATTGCAGTTGGGCGGTTTAATTAATCTGCCCAATCAGTTTTTTGAGCCTAAATCCAATAGTGAGGCAAAGATTTTATCTCCTTTGACTCAGATGTCCTTATTGGATTTATCTGATATTTATCAGGTTTGTGCTAAATACCCCACTTTGACTCGCTATGGCTTTAAAAGTAATAGTGATAAAAGGAGTAGTGACTCTCAAAAATTAATTAGCACTAAGCCGGCAATAACCGATACTAGTATTAGTAGCTTATTTGCAGCCATGCCAGAGATGATCAATGATTTATTTGCGCCTAGCTGGGAGGCTATCTTATATCCTGAGCGCTTCGATAATGAAGTTGATAGTTTAACTACGGATATTTTGGCCTGTAGTGCCGCTGTACACATCCTAAAACAGTGCCAGCCACGTCAAAGTATTAATCGTAGTTTAACCGCGAAGCAGATATGCCAGCATATGCGCAGCTACGTTCTAAGCCAATGTAATGAGCATCCCCAGTTTGAAAAACAGTATCGACAAATTAGATTGTTTGAGGGTCATGTTGTGGTGGCTGCTAGCTATCTAGGTTTTGATGTGGTTCATGCCAGTAAGCACTCGTCAGCTTCTACTGTGAATAATAAGGGAGAGACTAGTGGTAATTTAGGCCAAGCCATCTATATTAACGTTTCCTCTCAATCCTCATTATTTATTCGATACCCCAACCTCAGTAGCTATTATATTAATGGTTGGTCTTAACCCCTTTATCTATACCTGCATTAACGCACTATAACCGCTATAATACCGGCCTTAATTTAATCGATTTCGTGGTCAGGGCTTTTGGCTTAGCGAGGCTTTGTTGAGCTGAAAGTTAACATAAATTTTATTGGTTCTATAGGATTCTTCATGGCAGTCCCTCCTTCAACTAGCACATTTAGTAGCAGTGATTTCATTCAACTGGCTTTATCTAATGATGTTTTAAAGTTTGGTGAGTATGTTCTTAAATCTGGTCGTATCAGCCCGTACTTTTTTAATGCTGGTTTATTGGCCACTGGCGAAACTCTATCACTATTGGCTAATGGTTATGCCCAAGCTTTGGCAGAGCAAGTCAAAGAGTCTCAGAGTGATGAGTTGGTTATCTTTGGCGCTGCTTATAAAGGTATCCCTTTTGTGGCAGCAACCGCTCAAGCTCTATGGAACAATCATGGCATAAATGCGCGCTGGGGTTATAACCGTAAAGAGGCCAAAGACCATGGTGAAGGCGGGAACCTAGTCGGTGCTGACGTTAGTGGAAAAGCTGTCTGGGTATTAGATGATGTGATCACTGCTGGGACAGCAATGCGAGAGGTGGTAGAAATTCTGAGTGCGGCGGGTGCGACAGTGGCTGGTATTATTGTGGCACTGGATCGTAAAGAGCGTGGTCAAAACGAACAGTCTGCTATTCAAGAGTTGGCAGAAAGCCTACAAGTGCCTGTCCAAGCCTTAGTCGATATCGATGACATCATTGATTATGTGGCAAAACATGGAGAGCCAAGTCAGTTGGCCAAAATGCGTCATTACCGCGAACAATACGGCGTTTAAGCCAGTAATGAGTTAGCTGATCAGAACTTTGTATCGCTATTATCATTTTTTGTCAATTTTTTATACTCAAGCTGTCAATCTTAGGTTGGCAGCTTTATTATAACTATCTTTATTATATTCACCTTTATTATAACTATAAGTATCTATCTGTCTGTCAGAGGCAGTTTAAGCGGAGTAAATTATCATGAGTCAACAGTCAAATAATAAACCACTTAATATATTAGTGGTCATGGATCCTATTGAAACCGTCAATTATAAAAAGGATTCAACGTTGGCCATGATGTGGTCTGCCAGTGATCGTGGCCATAGTTTAGGCTACTGCCAAATTCATGATATGTGGTTAGATAGAGGTGAGCTTAAAGTAGATGCTCAGAAAGTGACAGTGCGCCGTGATCCACAGGACTTTTACAGTTTAGAAGATAAAGTAACTCAGCCGATTACCGATTATGATGTGGTGCTAATGCGTAAGGACCCTCCATTTAATATGCGTTTTTTGTATAGCACTTATATGCTCGATCATGCCAAAAAAGCGGGTGTGTTAGTAGTCAACGATCCCCAAGCCATTCGTGACTGTAATGAAAAGCTATTTGCCACTTGGTTTAGTGACTTAATGAGTCCAACCATTGTGACCAGTAAGCAGTCTCATATTCGTGAGTTTATTGCTGAACAACAAGACGTTATCGTTAAGCCTCTAGATGGCATGGGCGGAACAGGAATATTTAGATTAACAGCCGACAGCCCAAATATTGGCGCGACTCTTGAGATGCTAACAGAGCTTGAGACATTGCCCATTATGGCTCAGCGCTATTTGCCCGAAATTAAAGAAGGTGATAAACGCATTTTAATCGTTGATGGTGAAATTGTGCCATTTAGCTTGGCCCGTATCCCAACCAAAGGCGAAACTCGCGGTAACTTGGCTGCTGGTGGTCAAGGGGTAGCCATGCCTGTTACTGAAGCAGAAATGGCTGTGGCAAAAAAAGTGGCTCCTATTGTTAAAGAAAAAGGACTGATGTTTGTTGGCCTAGATGTTATTGGTGGCAAAATAACTGAAATTAACGTCACTAGTCCCACGTGTATTCGTGAAATTAATGATCAATGCGGTACTGATATTGCCACAGACTTGATTATTGCTATTGAAAACAAAGTAAAGTCATAAATTTATAAAGCCAGATACTGCTCTTTAAAAAATGTAATAGAAAGAATGTGGCAATATAAAGTTAAGTTTATATAACAATTTAATTAAAGCTTTAGTGACAAATACATTGATTTTTTGCTACAGTTGACTATGATTACTTTTATTACCAACTGTTATTGACTAGCTGAGGAGCCGCTAAATTATTTAGAAAAGATTTTTTTCTGTTTCTTAGTTTAGACGTTTTTTAGCTTAGATTAGTTCTTTAGCCTTATACAGCCCAGTTTTTAACAGTTATTAATACTAGTTTTATTGAGTTTCTAATTATATTGATACAAGGAAGTATTATGAATACTGGAGCTATTATGAAAACTTTTTCAAAATCTCTTTTATTGACGGCAGGCTTGGCTATTGGTTTTAGTGCCAGTGCTGCAGACCAATTAAATAACACCAAGTGGACTACCTATAACGATAGCGGTAAGCCTGATGCGGTGATCCAGTTTAGTGAGAGTAATGGTAAGCTTTCTGCAAAAATTGTAGAAGTGCTAGACCCTCGTGCAGCTAATAAGACGGTTTGTGATACCTGTAAAGGTAAGTATAAAAACAAGCCTCTAACGGGAGCTACCGTACTTTGGGATCTTAAAGCAGACCCAAAAGATCCTAATAAGTATGAGGGTGGTAAAGGCATTGAGCCAGAAACTGGTATGACCTTCTCGGGTAAAGCTGAGTTAAATGGTAATACCTTAAAGTTACGTGGCTATAAAGGCGTTTCTTTTATAGGTAAAACTCGTACTCTAAAACGCCGTTAGAGTTGATACATTGAAAGTTAGATGGACCAGATTATAACGTAGAGGTCGGTAGTTAAGCCAAGATTTGCTATTAGTTCATTTGCTATTGGTTCAGGTTAGTTACAAAGTGATAGGTTGTTGTGGTATGTACTTTTTTACAGTAATGACTGAGCCAATAGCGAGCATAGATATCACTGACTATTGACCAAAGATGTTACCAAGCTACGACTTGTTCGTGGCTTGGTTTTTTTGTGCTATTTTTCTAGGGTTTAATCTGATGAAAATTGCCATGATATCCTTAGTAAAAGCCTTATTGTTTGTTGTACAATAAGCAGCCTTACAAAAAGCACATCATCGCCTAAGCTTATTATTTATGCTATGATTTTTTTCACCTTCATGTAGACCTATTTTATATCAAAAATCTAGGAGATTTTGCTGTGTCTGAGACCCCTGCTGTAAATAATACGCATCAAGATAGCGTGCCTACTAAGGCCGCAAATGTTGCTCCAAACATATTGATGATGGCGGCAGGAACAGGGGGACACGTATTTCCAGCATTGGCTGTAGCAGAAGAGCTGACCAAGCGAGGCGCTATCGTGCACTGGCTTGGTACCCCACAGGGCATGGAAAATGATTTGGTTCGCCCGGTAGGCTATACGTTTCATACCATTGACATGCAAGGCTTACGCGGTAAAGGGATTGGCAGAATTTTGAAAATGCCTCTTACTTTGTCTCAAGCCATGTTAGCAAGCATCAGAATTATTAAAAGAAATAACATCCATGTTGTGGTGGGCTTTGGCGGTTATGTGAGTGCGCCAGGGGGATTGGCAGCAAAAGCAACCGGTACACCTCTTATCATTCATGAGCAAAACGCCATCGCTGGTATGAGTAATCGCTACTTGGCGAAGTTGGCTACCAAAGTACTTCAAGCTTTTCCTAATACTTTCGGTGATAGCAACAGCCCAGATAATCCTAAGCTTGAAACTGTGGGTAACCCAGTGCGTGAAGCTATCTGCAATATACCTGGACCAGAAGAGCGCTATGATCTCAATGATGATAGCCCTTTAAAGCTGTTAGTGGTCGGCGGCTCATTGGGAGCAGAGGCTTTAAATACCACAGTACCTGCCGCTTTGACACAAATAGACAAGCCGATTGCAGTCTATCATCAGTGTGGTCGCAATAACTTAGCAAGTACCCAAAACAGTTATGGCCCAGTAAACAGAGCGCTGCACGATGTTACGGTTAAACCTTTTATTGATAATATGGCCGATGCCTATTCTTGGGCTGATGTGATAGTGTGTCGAGCAGGGGCTTTGACTGTTACTGAAGTTCAAAATGTGGGCCTAGCCGCTATTTTTGTCCCTCTACCTCATGCAGTAGATGACCATCAAACCGCTAATGCACGCTCTCTAGCTATTGAAGATGCGGCTTATCTGATTCCGCAGAGTAAACTAACACCAGAGTATTTAGCACAGACCTTGTTAGATCTGGATCGGGAAAAGTGCAAAAAAATGGCGGAAAAAGGTAAGGCTTTAGCCAATCCAGGCTCTACGACCATCACGGCCGACTTCATTTGGAATCAAATCAGTAAATAAGTTGCTCCTTCCTTAGTTAGCCGAAAAAAACAAAATTAGTCTGTGAACAGTCACAGCTTGAAATTCGTTTTACTTATTAGAATAAAGAGATATTTATGTCAAAGCCACATCTGCGTAAAAGATTGATTGAAATTCCTGAAATGCGTCGTATTAAATGCATTCATTTTATTGGCATTGGCGGGGCAGGGATGTGTGGTATTGCCGAGGTAATGAAAAACCAAGGCTATGAGGTAAGTGGCTCAGATATCAAAGAAAGTGCGGTCACAAAAAGATTACAGAGCTTAGGGATCAACGTCTTTATTGGCCATGATTCTAAGAATATTGCAAACGCGGATGTCATCGTGGTGTCTTCTGCGATTGATCGTGAAAACCCTGAAATTCAAGCAGCTCTGAAAGCTCAGCTTCCGGTAGTACGTCGTGCAGATATGCTGGGTGAATTAATGCGCTATCGTCATGGTATTGCCGTTGCTGGTGCTCATGGTAAGACCACAACCACTAGTTTGTTGACCATGATGATGACTGAAGCGGGATTAGACCCCACTTATGTGATCGGCGGTAAATTAAATGCTTCTGGTAAGAATGCGTCACTAGGGGAGAGCCGTTATTTAATTGCAGAAGCCGATGAGTCTGATGCCTCGTTTTTAACGCTTCACCCAATGGCAGCCATTGTCACCAATATCGACCAAGATCATATGGAAACTTATGGCAATAGCTTTGATAAGCTGAAAGCTGCTTATATTCAGTTTTTACAAAACATGCCATTTTATGGTCTGGCAGTGGTCTGTGGCGATGACAAAGAGTTGTACGCCATGATCGATGATATCGGTCGCCCTGTGTTGACTTTTGGGTTTGAGCCACACAATAATGTTCAAGCTACAGATGTGCGTGTGGAAGGTACCAAAACCCACTTTACCGTATTACGTAAAGACCATGAGCCATTACAGCTTACCTTAAATATTCCCGGTCAGCATAACGTGCTAAATGCCTTAGCGGCAATTACGATGGCGACCGATGAAGGCGTTGATGATGAAGCCATTAAACGAGCCTTGGCTAAATTTGCTGGGGTAGGTCGCCGCTTTGAGCAGCAAGCTTGTGTCAAAAAAGATGATGGTGATGTGCTGTTAATTGATGATTATGGCCATCACCCCGTAGAGGTTGCCGCCACTATTAAAGCTGCCCGCGCAAGCTATCCTGAGCGCCGTCTGGTGATGTTATTCCAGCCACACCGTTATACTCGTACTCGCGACTGCTATGATGATTTTGTGGCTGTGTTATCACAAGTAGATGAACTGATGCTACTGGATGTTTATAGTGCTGGGGAGACGCCCATTGTTGGTGCCGATACTAAGTCCTTAGCTCGTAGTATTCGTTTGCGTGGTGAGGTAGAGCCCATGGTGATTGATAAAGAAGAATTAGCACCAGCCATGCAGCGCGTGTTAAAGGCGGGTGATATATTAATCACTCAAGGGGCTGGTAATGTCGGTCAGCTCTGCCAAGAGTTGGCTGCCAACGATCTTTATATTTAATTTGTAACCATTATTATTAGGCTTTAAAGCTAATTTTCCCTATACTATTTAACCTATACAATTTAAAAAGTGGGCTGCGTGCGCTCTGTCTCGCAGTTCACAATGATTTTATTTGCTACAACCCTATTTATTTGCCATAACCCTAACTGTTTAAGATGCCGATAACTATGACTCAATCTGTTGCCAACTCAAATGTAAATAATGCTTCTTCTCAGGCCAATACAGCTGCTAAGGACCCTAGTGTTTTTGGTAAAGTTGCTGTTGTCTATGGTGGTAATAGTAACGAGCGTGCCGTTTCCTTAGACAGTGGCAGTGCGGTATTAAAAGCTTTACAGTCACAAGGTGTGGATGCTACTCATTTTGATCCAAAAGATCAGGACGTTACTGAGCTGAAGAATTACGATCGTGTCTTTAACGTGTTACATGGTCGTGGAGGAGAGGACGGTCAGCTTCAAGGGCTACTTGACTGGTTACAGATTCCGCAAACAGGCTCAGGGGTTCTAGCGTCAGCTATTGGCATGGACAAAGTTCGCACTAAGCAGTTGTGGCAAGGCTGTGGGCTATCCACCGCTCCTTTTGCCGTGTTAAATAAAGACACCGATTGGCAGCAAGTAGTTAGTGCTTTGGGTTTGCCTTTGATGGTTAAGCCGGTTCATGAGGGCTCAAGTATTGGTATGAGTAAGGTCAACACTCTAAATGAGTTGCCGAAAGCTTATGAGGTAGCTTCAGAGTGTGGTGATGTGGTTATGGCGGAAAAATGGATTACAGGCCGTGAGTTCACTATCGTGATTATCGATGATGAAGCTTATCCAGTAATTCGCCTACAGCCTGCCGATGTTTCTAACTTCTATGATTATGAGGCCAAGTACAATCGCAATGATACGATGTACCATATCCCCTGTGGTTTATCAGAAGAAGAAGAAGCTCATTTGCAAGCGCTAAGTCTAGCAGCCTTTAAAGCGGTGAACGCTGAAGGATGGGGCCGAGTAGACGCGATGCAGGATGAAGAGGGTAATTTCTGGTTATTAGAGATAAATACAGTGCCTGGAATGACTAGCCACAGCTTAGTGCCTATGGCAGCCAAAGCACGTGGTATGGACTTTGAAGATCTTTGTTGGCACATTCTTGCTCAAACCTTATAGTTGATAAGAGGGTAGAGGGAGCTGTTGGGTAGTTGATATCAATCAGTACTGGACTTCAACTCTATCAGTGAGACAGGTTTTGAGCGATGGTTTGAGCCATTATGATGTTATGAATGACCATTTTAGGGCTCATATTACTGGTTGTGTCATATTCTGTCATAAATTGATACATGCTCACCAAACTTAGCTGCTATCGCTGCTTGAGCAAATACGTTACAATTGTGAGTTATTAGACAAAAATGGATACTACGGCTGCTTCTGTGAATAAAACTGCGCTGAACCCAAGTAAATACCTATCCGCCAACATGTGGATTACTCTTACAGTAGTTTTATTTGTTGCTATTTTTTTCGTAGTATCAAATAGGATTTATAACTCGCAGCCTGCAAAAGTGGTTGTGAATACTAAGAATCTTGATGCCGCTCAGTATGAAACCTTAAATAAGGTTATGGAAAAAAAAGAAGCAGGTAGCTTCTTTACCGCTATACTTCCAGAGCTGAAAGACAGTGCGATGCAGCAGGATTGGATTAGCCAAGTGGATATTGAGCGCAAGTGGGGCGAAGGTATTGTTATCACTGCTTTGCCGCGAGAAGCAATAGCACGATTTGGCAGTGAGCATCTAATTGATTCACAAAGTAAGGTATACAAACCTGTCAGTGAGTCTGAACTGTTGCAACCCGGACTGATCATGTTGCAAGGAGACGCCGATCAGTCAACTTTGATTATGCAGCAAATGCAGCAGGTCAATCAGTGGTTTGCTCCGCTAGAGATGCAAGTAGAAGATCTGGTATTAACGCCGCGTATGACTTGGGCTATTAAATTTAATAACGGGATGCGTATTATCGTAGATAACGAACATACCTCCCAAAAACTTATGAACTTGAGCCAACTTTTACAAAACCAGTTGGCAGATAAAAAAGAGAATATTGCTGCTGCTGACCTACGTTATAAAAATGGCTTTGTCATTGATTGGAAAGCAAAGGTAGAAGAGACGACTAGCACTGCTTCTGTTGTAGAAGATAAAAAATCGCAGCCTGATCGTACAGTAGAACAACCATCGGAAACAGCAGAGCAGGAAGCAAGTGCTGAAGAAAGTGAGATACCACTTTAATTTAAAGCCGCCTCAAAGATGATTTGAAGCGGTTTTATTTAGTAACTTGAACTTGAAATGTATTGGCTAAAATAGATGAAAAACAGTAAGGTCTATTGTTTATTTAACTTAGTAATTAGCTAATATATTGTATAGGCTCATAGTGATATTTAGAGAGAAATCCAACTTAACCTTACTGTTTTATTTATGGGTGATTAGTATAGTTTTATACTAATTATCCCGCACAGTACATACATATATGCTTTAAACTTTATGAGTAAATCTGAAAATCTTCTCGCCGTCATTCATTTAAGCGCCACTGCAGTTTATGTCGTGGTGGGCAATGTTGTCTCTGCAACAGATATACGTATTAAGGGCGTTGGTGAGGTACCTACTGAAGATTTTCAGCAAGGTCAGATTAAGCATTTTGATCGCCTAAAAAGCTCTATTCGTCAAGCCATTATCCAAGCCGAAGAAATGGCTAACTGCCGTATTCACAGTGTTTGGTTGACCTTATCAACCCCTGAGCTTTTAAGCCATAATGGCTTTGGGGCAGTCGATGTCGAGCAAGGTGTGGTAGAAACTCAGCATATCGTCAAGGCTCTAAGTTTGGCCAAAGCTAGTGTTTTACCTAATACTCATTATCTTATGCATCATTGCCAACAAGGTATCTTTTTAGACAACCAAGAGCAGATGGTAGATGATGCCATTGGCATGTACGCCAACAAAGTTACTGTCATGTATCATTTAATGATGATGCCAGTAGCCAGTCGACAGAATATCCAAAAGTTAATTCAGGCGTGTGATATAAGTATTGATCACATGTTGTTCGATGCCGTATCAAGTGCTGAATATAGTTTAATGCCTGAAGAACGTGAGCAAGGGGTTTGTTTAATAGATATTGGAGCCAGTAGCACTAGTATCTGTGTGTATCGCGAAAACAAGCTTATTTTTACTCACTGTATTGCCGAGGGTGGTAATAAGGTAACTATGGATATCTCTGCTGAGTTGAACCTCACTATGATGGAAGCTGAAAAGCTGAAAATTCAGAGAGGAACAGTAGATACTCGTGACGTAGATCCTACTAGGTTTGAGACTTTTGCAAGAGTAGGTATGGCTGATGAAGCAACCATCAGCATGTTACAGTTGGCTCAAATTATTGAAGCTCGCTATATCGAAATTTATCGGATTATTTTCCAAAAATTGGCTGATGAAGGCTTAATGGATTATCTGCAGCGTGGTGTCATTCTAACGGGTGGCGGTAGTCAGATTCGTGGAATGGTACGCTTCTCGAAGCGTTTGCTTGAGATGCCTGTGGTTATGAGTAATCCACATGATGCCATTACAGCTTATACTCATTTTGGTGATGATGACAAGGTTAAAGAGCTGAATTTGCGGGTGGGACAGCGTGCCTTGCAGACCGCTTATGGTGCCTTGTTATACAGTCAGAGCGAACAGTTTAAGCACAGTGAAAAAAGTTCACCAGAAGCATTAGAGGTGAATAGGCCTAATAGATTTAGCACCCTCAAACACAATTTGAGTAATTTTTTCAAAAGCATAATATAATTTCTCACTATATTAATTTCATATTTCACAGTCATTATTGGTTAGTACTTATGAATAAGTAACCTAACTAAGCAGATGGCCTCAAGGAGTGATAATGTCTAAGTACACAATGGCTAGCAATGGCCACGATTTAAACAATGGTCAAGCCCGCTTTACAGTTTTTGGTGTAGGTGGCGGCGGCGGTAACGCTGTTGAGCATATGGTTCAACAAGGTGTTAAAGGGGTGACTTTTGTTTGTGCAAACACCGATAAACAAGCTTTAGATAGACTAACTGCTGAAAATAAGCTGCAACTTGGTGCACAAACTAACCGTGGTCTTGGTGCTGGCGCAAACCCTGAAGTGGGTCGTGAGGCTGCAGAACAAGATGAAGACGCTATCCGCAAGCTACTTGAAGACTCAGACATGGTGTTTATCACTGCGGGTATGGGGGGTGGTACTGGTACAGGTGCTGCACCTGTGGTTGCTCGTATCGCTAAAGAAATGGAAATTTTAACTGTGGGCGTGGTTACCACTCCTTTTAAATTTGAAGGCGGTAAGCGTATTAAGGCAGCCAAAGCCGGTATCGATGCGCTGTCTAATTTTGTCGACTCTATCATTACCATTCCTAACGACAAGCTGCTTAAAGTTTATGGCAATATCTCTATGCAAGATGCCTTCAAAAAAGCAGATGACGTATTAATGCATGCGGTGCAAGGTATCGCTCAAACAATTTCTAGTGAAGGTGTGATCAATATTGACTTTAACGATATTCGCACTGCAATGACAGCCAAAGGTCATGCAATGATGGGTATTGGCCGTGCCAGTGGTGAAGACCGTGCGCGTCAGGCTACTGAAAAAGCCATTCGCTCACCATTATTAGATGACTTACTTTTAGAAAATGCTAAGGGTCTAATCGTAAACGTTGTGTCTTCTGAATCAGTAACCTTAGATGAGCTGAACGAGATTACTGAAGTAGTAAATGATATTACCGATATTGAAGAAGCCAATATTTTCATTGGTACTGTGATTGATGAAAAACTAGGCGAAGACTTGCATGTGACGGTTATCGCTACGGGTTTAACTTTAGATGATAGCGAGACGCCTCAGCCAATGCCTTCTGCATCGAGTGCTCATACTGTTGATCGTTCAACGCATACCAGTGCTTTCCATGCACAGCAAAAATCACAGCCTCAGCCGCAGCAACCAGCCAGTCCAGCGAGCACTGCAGGGACTTCACAGCCTGCTGCTACGAAGACCAACAGCATTCAAGATTATCTAAAGCGTCAACAGAACCGTTAATCGCTTTAAGTTAGTTGTTTTAAATAGCACAAAAAGCTGTAATAGTAAAAAGCCAAGCTTAAGCTTGGCTTTTTTTATGTGTAATTATTATGGACTAAGGTAAATATGACCCTATATAAGCTATCTTCACTAGCTACTGTGTTAAAATTCTCTCATTGAATTGGCAGTGCTAATCTAGGCAACTAATAATTGAATAGAAAACAATTAAGTGAAAAAAATTAATTAAAAACCGTTAAGTAATAAGAGTATCAACTTTATGAAACAACGCACTTTAAAACAGCCTATTAAAGTAGTCGGTGTGGGTCTACACAGTGGACAGGATGTCACCTTAATTTTGGAGCCTGCTGATGTCGATAGTGGCATACATTTCTTACGCACTGATATAGACAATGCTCCTTTAATTGCTGCAGATGCCTTCTTAGTTACTGATACCGTCATGTCCTCTAATTTAGTAGTAGATGGCGTCAAGATTGGCACTGTAGAACACTTGTTAAGTGCTTTAGCAGGACTTGGGATAGACAACGTACTTATTAAAGTTTCGGATGCAGAGATACCCATAATGGATGGTAGCGCTGCAAACTATGTGGACTTAATATTACAGGCAGGAATTGAAGAGCAGTCAGCCCCCAAGAAATTCTTGAAAATATTAAAGACAGTAAAAGTAGAAGAGGGCGACAAGTCAGCGCAATTAGAGCCTTATCCAGGCTTTTGTCTAGACTTTCAAATTGAATTCGATCATCCAGGCATCCCTAAAGACACACAGCACTACTTGTTTGAGTTTTCTACTAACAATTATATTGCCAATGTGGGCAATGCCAGAACCTTTGGCTTTATGCGCGATATTGAACACCTACAGAATAACAACTTGGCTTTAGGGGGCAGTTTAGACAACGCTATTGTGCTTGATGAAAAAGGTATAGTTAATAAAGAAGGGCTTCGTCATAAAGAAGAATTTGTACGTCATAAGATTTTAGACGCTATTGGCGACTTATATTTGGCAAAATATCCCCTAATCGGCAAGTTCTCAGCCTACAAATCAGGGCATGCTTTGAACAATAAACTGATAAGAGCAGTGTATAGCGACCCTGAAAACTTTGAAATTGTAACAATTTATGACACAACTGATTTTGCAATTGACTATAAAATATAAAAATCAAGTGGAAAACGAAAATATTTTAGCCATTTTTTAAATTATTTTTTGGTTTAAAGCAACATTGTGGAAAGATAAAAAAAAGCGAAACCTAGGTTTCGCTTTTTTTTATCAAAAATTAATGAAAACTTGCACAATCCAAACATTTTCAATACTTAGAAGGGCTCAATCAATAAAAACTAGTCATAGATTAAATGAGAAATCTGGTTGTTTTTACGGAGCCAGTTTTAAAAACCAAACATTGTCTACCAATAACACCACGCTTGTTTACATAATAAAACATTATAGAAAGGATTTAGTTGGGTTTTGTTAGCCGTTTCAGCGAAGCTTTCAGGCGTTCATCTTTAATGACATGCTCTAATGTGTGTGTTATAGTTCTTTTCGTTGTTTCGGTGAGGCCACGTTTATTATGGCTTCCGCCCTTACTAAGAGTTAAATTCGATTGATTTGAATGCAGATTTGAGTAATTCTGATTTTCATTTAAGTGGTCAATCGAAGCAGGGTAAGTAACGATTACATCTATATTCTTTAGTACGCTGAATGTAAGAGATTGTTCTTTTAGTATATTAATTAGGTTGTTTGACTGGTATCGAAGATGGTTTGCTGCAGTTTGAGACTGCACAGAAAGCACCAACTGACCTTCTTCATACTTGACTACCCACAATGATTTTAGAATCTCTTCTGGTAGTCCTCTTCCTATTAAAGCTTTCATCTCTTGGGTTAATAAATTCAGCTCAGAGCATTTTTCAGATAAAGACTTAGGCAAGGAAGACGCTGCAGACTTTTGATGATCAATTCGCTTTGCTAAATGATTGGGTTTTAAGGGGTGTTGCATGGCAGACCTCAAACTTGGTTTATAGATGAAGTTATCACTGAGTATATAGATAGCATAAACGGTTGCTAAGTCTAAATATAGGCTGTTTCGATAGGTCGTTTGTTTTTAAATGAATATCAATAGGCTATTTGACAGGTAGGTTGAATAGTACATTGCAAAACTAATTCTGGGAATGTTATGAAAAAGTCACTTATTATTTTGTCGTTAATGGGACTAAGTGCCACACAAGTAAATGCAACAGTTCAACAAACTTTTGAACCAGCCACAAACTCTTCAGCAGTTAAAACGTATAAAGTAGTAAACAATTTCTCTAACATCACTTCTAATACCACTGAACGTGTTCAGAACATTGAGTATTTAAACAATCAAGCACAGCAAAAAAGTGATGAACTGGCCCAATTGGCTAGACAACTAGAAACTAAATACAGTAACTCAGTTTCTTTTGCTACCTCTGCAAATAACTCAACTTTCTCTTCTGGTCGTTTGACCAGCTCAGCGCCTCCTGCTTTAGCCGCCGCTCGTGCTGCCCGTGCTGCTCATTCTAGAACGCTTGGACTATGCGCCCGTTATGTACGTCAAGCTTTACAAGCTGCAGGCTATGAATTCACTCCTAATGCATCAGCTTATCAATATGCTACTCGTGGCACATTAGCACAAGCGGGCTTTGTTAAGCTTAGCAATGACAACTATCAACCTCAAGTCGGTGACGTTGCTGTATTTAACCGCTCATCAAAAAACCCACATGGTCACATTCAAATTTATGATGGCTCACAATGGGTATCAGATTTCAGACAGTCAAAATTCAGCCCGTACAGCAGCCATAATGGTTACAGCGTATGGCGCGATGGTCGTTACTTAGACGCGACAAGCCAAGGTACTTACTTAGCGATGAACGATTAATAGTCAACAAGCTATTTTAAAGACTGAATCGCAAGGCATACCAAAAAATCTCATTCATCTAAATTATTCGCTTTAGATAAATGAGATTTTTTTAATTGTTAAGTTAATTAAGAGTCTATAAAAGTAATTGAGAGTCAATAAAACAATAAAGGCCGCTAAATTAGCGGCCTTTTTTTAAATAACTATTTTTTAATGACTTGTAATAACCATTAATCGCTATAACGACTTAAGTTAGACAACTTAGGGTTAGCATTGGGGTTGCGGCGTAATAATAGAGCCATGCGGCCGATGCTATGAATAAGCTGAGCACCAGTTTTTCCAGCAAGATCGCTGCTGAATACTTCACGCTCTTCTTTACTACCTGGTGGCGTTTTGATTTTAATAAGTTCATGATCATTTAAAGCGCGGTCTAACTCTACTACTACTGACTCAGTCAACCCCTTATTGCCGATAGTAACGACAGGCTTTAGCTCGTGACCAATGCCTTTAAGGCGGCGAAGTTCAGTGTTGTCCAATGCAGGACGTTTGTTTTTTGCAGTACTCATATTGTCTCAGTATTAATTATTAGGCCTAACTTAACCAGCCTTGAAAAGAAAAATATCATATAGGGTCAATCTATGACGCTATCTAAACGGAGTCTTTACGCTCACTCTTTATACAGTTATCGAGTTATTAAAGCATGAAGCTTCAAAAGCGAATTGGATTCACAGGGGCATTATAAAGAAAGTTGTTGCCTCTTGCATGATGAGTTTGTAATGTTGGCTAAGTTTTAACAGGCCATAAGCTTAATAGTTTAAATAATGGTAGAATTTGCTATTAATTAATAGTTATCACATCTCTATTTTATATATACAGTTACAGTGAGGATATTTTGGCAACCCGCATCACTAATAAGAAATTATCTAAAAGCAGTAAAGCTTGGATGAAAGAGCATCTTGACGACCATTACGTGCAGTTAGCTCAAAAAGAGGGCTATCGTGCTCGTGCTGCTTACAAGCTATTAGAGATTAATGAAAAGACTGACCTAATTAAA
Organism: Psychrobacter sp. UBA3962; assembly: GCF_002385225.1. Taxonomy (GTDB): domain Bacteria; phylum Pseudomonadota; class Gammaproteobacteria; order Pseudomonadales; family Moraxellaceae; genus Psychrobacter. Next base: position 171,521 of record NZ_DGDC01000020.1, read on the forward strand.
AAAGGGATGACAGTTGTAGACTTGGGTAGTGCGCCAGGAAGTTGGTCACAAGTGGCTGGTAGATTGGTAGGGGATAGTGGCATATTGATTGCTTCTGATATTTTACCTATGGATGCGCTGGAGAATGTGACCTTCATTCAAGGTGATTTTAGAGAAGAAGAAGTGTTTGATAAATTAATGAGTGAAGTGGGTGATAGACAAGTGGATGTGGTGTTATCAGATATGGCACCCAACACTTCTGGCCATACCGCAGTAGATCAGCCTCGCATGATATATCTGTGTGAGCTGGCTGTAGATTTTGCACTTAGAGTACTTCCTAAAGGTGGGTCTTTAATAATGAAGGTGTTCCAAGGAGAAGGGGAGCAGCAGTTACGTCAGCAATTACAGTCTCAATTCTCTAAAGTGCGTACCATTAAGCCTGCCGCCTCTCGCCCTCGCTCAAAAGAGGTGTTTTGGGTGGCCACCAAGTAACTTAAGCTATTTAGAAAGCTTAATAATCACAGTTAACCACTTAGCTTTAAGACATTACTTGTGACTCTCTATTTATGATGGTTTTTTTATTTATTATGACCCTTATATTCTTTATGAAAAGTTGCTCTACTTATGCTTGGTAATAAGGGACATAGAAATTGGGCTGACTGAACAAAGTCTATAATTGCAAAGATGGATTAAATAAGTAAATCTAAAATTTAGATATTATTATCTGCTTTATCCTTGATAAATAAGTAGAGTGACCTAATAAAGAGAAGTATCAGCAGTGGTTCGTTAAGATCATAGTTTTTTTATTAAGGGCATGGTTTTAAGGGCGTTAAGCTCTATTAGAAATATTATAAAAAATTAATGACAGAATAATCAACGCGTGTATTAACACGGTGACGAGCCATAATTGTTTTTTTGTCTCATGTTATAATGCAAGATTAGGCAGAATTTTGAATACATCAATAAGTAAGGGATGGTATAGCTTGTGAGCGACATGGTAAAAAATACCTTATTGTGGCTAGTTGTTATCGGCGTATTAGTGCTGGTATTTAGCAACTTTGATAGCAGTAATGAGCCGGATGCGCTTAATTACTCTGAGTTTGTAACTCAAGTCACTGAGGACCAAATTAAAAGCGTCAAAATCGATGGTGAACAAATCACCGGTGAAAAAGTTAACGGCTCAGAATTTGAGACCGTTGTCCCTGCCGTGGCTGACGATGAGTTAATGCCTACATTACGTAAGCATAATGTTGAAGTGCAGGGCGCCGCCCCTGAGCGCCAAAGCATTATGTTGCAGTTATTAATTGCAAGTTTCCCTGTTCTGCTTATTATCGGTATTTTCTTATTCTTCATGCGTAATATGCAAGGGGGCGCGGGTGGTAAAGCCGGCGGACCTATGAGCTTTGGTAAATCTAAAGCGAAAATGCTAGGCGAAGACCAAATTAAAGTTAACTTTAATGATGTCGCAGGTGCTGAAGAAGCGAAAGAAGAAGTTGTTGAAGTTGTTGATTTTCTAAAAGATCCCGACAAATTTACCAAACTTGGTGCTACCATTCCTCGCGGTATTTTAATGGTGGGTCCGCCAGGTACGGGTAAGACATTACTTGCTAAAGCGATTGCTGGTGAAGCGAAAGTACCTTTCTTCTCAATCTCAGGCTCTGACTTCGTAGAAATGTTCGTCGGTGTGGGTGCTTCTCGTGTCCGCGATATGTTCGAACAAGCTAAGAAAAATGCACCTTGTATTATCTTTATTGATGAGATTGATGCTGTAGGTCGTAGCCGTGGTACTGGCATGGGCGGTGGCAATGATGAGCGTGAGCAAACCCTAAACCAATTATTGGTTGAGATGGATGGTTTTGAGGGCAATGACGGTATTATCGTTATTGCGGCAACCAACCGCGCAGACGTGCTAGATAAAGCTTTACTACGTCCAGGTCGTTTTGACCGTCAAGTGCATGTTGGCTTACCAGATATTAAAGGCCGTGAAGAGATCTTAAAGGTGCATTTGCGTAAGTTACCTGCAACGGTTGGCGTTGATGTCAATGCGTTAGCACGTGGTACGCCTGGATTTAGTGGTGCTCAGTTGGCTAACTTAGTAAACGAGGCAGCTTTATTTGCGGCGCGTCGTAATAAAACCAGCGTCGATATGAATGACTTTGAAGATGCCAAAGACAAGCTATTTATGGGTCCTGAGCGTAAGTCAATGGTGTTACGTGAAGAAGAGCGCCGTGCAACTGCTTATCATGAAGCGGGTCATGCGTTAGTAGCAGAGATGCTTCCAGGGACTGACCCTGTGCATAAAGTGACTATCATGCCGCGGGGTTGGGCATTGGGCGTAACTTGGCAGCTGCCTGAGTTTGACCAGACTAGCTTAGATAAGTCTAAAATGCTAAATGATATTGCTATCTTATTTGGTGGTCGTATTGCAGAAGAAGTATTTGTAAACCAAAAGACCACTGGCGCATCTAATGACTTTGAGCGCGCTACCAAAATGGCACGTGCGATGGTTACCAAGTACGGTATGTCTGATGCACTAGGGGTGATGGTTTATGAAGAGGATGATACGTCACAGGGCTACTTTGGCGGGATGACTCGTAGTATTTCTGAGGCAACACAGCAGAAGGTAGATGAAGAGATTCGTCGTATCTTAGAAGAGCAGTATGATATTGCCCGTGAAATCATCGAAGCAAATAAAGATAAAATGCATGCGATGGTTGATGCCTTGATGAAGTGGGAAACCATTGATAGAGATCAGTTACAAGACATCTTAGCGGGCAATGAGCCTCGTGAACCCCGTAATTATCAACCAGAGAAGGATGTGACTCCTAAAAAAGAAGAGGCAGACTCTACTGACTCACCTTCAGGGCCTACACCTCCTCCGTTACCAGCTATGTAAGATTGTAAGTACCGTATGAAACTTAAACCTTCATACCATTAAAGTTGATACAAAAGGCACCTTCAATTGAAGGTGCCTTTTTTTGTGCTAGTTTCGGCAAATACTAGATCTCTATTGCGCCACTATAATTTTCTATATCTGCTAAAATGGGTAAGTTACAAAGGCAAGAGCTGTCATTATAAAAAGATTGCCAACTGACCTAACTATCAACTTTAAACCTGAAGACCAAAAAGAATAATTATTACTATGCAACTACACCCTTTTCCCAAGATAGCAATTGAGACCAAAACGACAACCGCACAGTCTAAGCAGCTGGATTTGTCGCAACCCCAGATTATGGGTATCTTAAATGTGACGCCCGACTCATTCTCAGATGGTGGGAAGTTTAATAGCGTCGAGAACGCTTTGGCTCACTGCGAACAGATGCTACAACAAGGGGCAACCATTATTGATATTGGGGGTGAATCTACCCGTCCAAATGCCAGTCCTGTTACAGAGGATGAAGAATGTTCTCGAGTAGTCCCTGTGGTAGAAGCGATTCGTCAGCAGTTTGGTGAAGAGTTGTGGCTTTCTATTGATACCAGTTCGCCAAAAGTTATAGAACAAGCGGTGCAAGCTGGGGCGGATATCTGGAATGACGTTAGAGCGTTAACGCGTACAGGCGCGCCGCAGATGGCTGCCAAGTTAGATATTCCAGTAGTGTTGATGCACATGCGTGGCGAACCGACGACCATGAATGCCAAAGCCAGTTATCAGAACGTGTTGCAGGAAGTAATTGCCGAACTAAAGCAGCGTATTAACTGTGCTCAACAAGCGGGTATAAAGTCCAGCAATATTATTATTGACCCTGGGTTTGGCTTTGCCAAAAATTACGATCACCATAAAACCTTATTAAACCAACTCAGTGAGCTGCATCAATTACAATTGCCTATTTTATTTGGCATCTCCCGTAAACGTTTTTTAGGGGAGGTTCTTAACCGTACTGACTTACCTGCATTTAGTGAGCATCAAGCCACTGACAGAGATGGGGTGGGTATGGCGGCAGCCTTACTCGCTTTCCAGCAAGGGGCCAGTATTGTACGCACTCACAATGTGGGCTTGACCATGCAAGGGCTGGCGTTATGGCAGCAGCTTAATAGCTAGTTGCTTAATTCGGCTCAACATTTTTAACTTTAATTTATATTGTAGTTTATATTATATTTAGGAGTAACTTTAAAATGACACAACCCGAACCGACCAATGAGCAACGCAGAGTGATTTATCAGGCCCGTCGCGGTTTAAAAGAACTGGATTTCTATATCGATCCTTATGTTAAGCAGCACTATTTGACCGCGGATGATGATGAACAAGCCACTTTTGCTAAGCTACTAACCTATGAAGATCCAGACCTATTAAACTATTTTATGAACCAAGATACACCAGATGACCCTAAAGTAGCTGAATTGGTTTTAAAATTAAAAACCCTACAACATGGTGATTTATCTTAAATCTGATTAGCGAATTCATTTTTTATCGATTAAAAGTCGATCGGCAACTCTTTGTCGCTTGTCGGTCGATATGAGTACGCAGTTGGTTATCGAGATTACTGCAATTAGCTACTGGCAGCGTTTATATAGCTGTGGCTTTTTGCTACTGCTATTACTGATAGTCAGTACTTCATCCCTCCCTTTTTATGGGGTATTGACTTTGGTTATGGAGGGAATACTGCTTTGTATTCTGATAGAGATCACAAGAAGCGGGCAACCCTCACACATTACCGGCTGCAATATTGACGAAGTTAACGCCCATTGGCAGTTACTCATTCAGGGTAGTCATCAACCCATCCTTTGGCAAGCAAAACTAATTTCTACCCAAAGCTTTAGCCACTGTGTGCAATTAATATTTGATACTGAGCAGCCCCTGCAGCGGCGCGAAACCGTTCTGATTTGGAAAGACCAAGTCGAGGCTGATACTTGGCGTGAACTAAAGGTTCTGAGTCGATGGAGTTGAGCTGAAAAATAATGCGCTAAACGTGCACGGCTACTGACAGTTGAATAACAAATCACATAAAAATAGTTTGTGAAATAATACTAGATTAGGTGGTAAGCTTGTTTGCATTGAAATGAAGCGAACCTGCAATAAATATAAATATTTGTGGTTTGCTCTTTTGAAATTATTCAGGTCATTTTGAAGTTATTAAGGAGAATTTTATGAGTTTACTAGGGAATTTAGTTACTCAGGTAGCCCGTCAGGCACTAGAAGGACAAGATACAAAGCGTAGCCCTAATCAGCGTACTCAATCTGCTTCTACTGGAGGATTAGGTGGCATCTTAGATAGTATCCTAGGCAGTAATAACTCAGCCCAGACCAACACCCAATCACAAAGTAATGGTTTTGGTCTTGATGATATTATTGGTGGCATGCTAGGAGGTCAGATGGGTGGCCAAACCAGTGGCGCTGGTGGTTTGGGCAGCATCTTAGGTAGCGTGTTAGGAAGAGGTCAAGCCAGTGCTAGAGGCGGTAGTAATAAAGCCATGTTGGTTGCTGCTTTGATGCCCATCGCCCTAAATTGGATCCAACGCAATGGGGGTCTTTCTGGGGCACTCAATAAAGTTAAGGATATGGGCTTTGGCAATGAAGCTCAATCTTGGATGAGCACCCAGCAGCAAAACCAAAATCTAGATCCCAATCAAATTAATAAATTATTTGATAAGCAAGAAATTGAACACGTATGTCAACAGACAGGCGCTGACGAGACGGAAGTGCGTCAAGGATTAGCCGAACTTTTACCAGAGATTGTTAATCAGCTTACTCCAAGTGGTGACTTGGCAAAAGAGCAAGAAGCCAATAGTGAAATTAATGAGATTCTAAGTCAAATCTCGGCTTCTCTACCCAAATAGCTTTAGCCCAAATAACTAGAGCTTCACTTATTGCTGATCGACAGTTAGCTTATAGTAGATAAGTCTAATTGTTGGCAAAATAACAATAGATATCAAAGCCAGATTGCTTTTATTAGCAGCTCTGGCTTTTTTATTGTTACTGTTGTGTGAATTTTAAATGGGAAAGCCCAAATTGATTTAACTACTGATTTATCAAAGGGATTGCTAGTGGTATGATAAGCTGTCTATTTTGACATCCAGCCATCCGCATTAGATATACGTTGCATTTTAGCTTTCAAAGAGGCCCTCATGTTTTTGGCAATCGATACCGTTTTTGACCAATGTTCAGTAGCTGTAGTCAGTGAAGATCTACAAATACTTAGTTGTCATACTGAACCCGGCAAACGAGAACAAACCCAACTTATCTTGCCAATGATTGATGCATCTTTAAAAAAAGCAGGGGTAAAGCTTGCTGATTTAACCGCTTTAATTTTTAATCGTGGGCCAGGTCCTTTTAGTGGTATTAGAATTAATACCGCTGTAGTACAGGCTTTATCGGTAGCTCATGATTTACCTTGTGTCGGTGTGTCAAGCTTGAGTGCCATAGCCCAAGCGGCTTTTGATGAGCAAGGGTTGCAACAAGTTTATGTGGCGTTTGATGCCCGTATGAAGCAGGTTTATTTTGCCCAGTATCAGCTGGATCACACTTCTCAGGTAATGAAGCTAACTGAGGGCACGAATGAACAGCTGCTAGACTATGACCAAAACACTGAGCTTGCTTGGCCTATTGCAGGTAATGGGGCTGAATTACTAACGGCTCAGCAACAACAGCCCCTATACGCTGACATTCAACCCGATGCCGTTACGTTAGCTAAGCTGGGTATCGCACAGTATTTACAGCAGGGCGGTGTACCTGCCGAGCAGGCTCTTCCAGTATATTTACGCAATGATGCGTGGAAAACCTTGAAAGAGCAGGGTAAAGCCTAAGAATAGACAACTTACTATCTGCCAAAGCCATATACTACTTAAAATCATTTATCCTAATATTATTTTATCTTAATACAGCGAGACTTTACTTTGGATCTGTTACTCATATTTAAAGCAATAATCATGGGTATTGTAGAGGGTATTACCGAGTTTTTACCCATATCCAGTACCGGTTATTTAATTTTATCTGCAGACCTTATGGGTTTTTGGACTAAAGAAAAAGCAGACCTATTTATTGTGGTTATTCAGCTGGGAGCTATCTTAGCTGTGGTCTATGAATACTGGGGACGCCTGTGGCATGCCTTAATGGGCTTGATAACCGGTAAATCAGAAGGCCCTAATGCTCTCAGGAACCCTCGTCAGTTGGGGTTGAGTCTCATTGTAGCCACCATCCCAGTGATGATTGTTGGCTTTACGATGGCCGATCAAATTAAGCAATATTTATTTAACCCTTATATTGTGGCTATCATGCTCATAGTTGGCGGTCTGCTAATATTCTATGTTGAGCGTAAGCCGAAACCGATTGTCGCAGAAGAAGCAGAGGATGTGAGCTTTAAACATGCGCTACTGATTGGTTTGTTTCAGTGTTTGGCCCTTATTCCAGGCACCTCACGCTCAGGATCTACCATTATCGGTGCACTGTGGTTAGGAGTGTCTCGTAAAGCGGCTGCTGAGTTCTCCTTCTTCTTAGGTATTCCCGTTATTATCGGCGCCGGTCTGCTCGATCTGCTGAAGCACAAAGAGGTGCTATCCAGCTCTGAAGATTGGCTGGTTTTGGCTGTGGGCATAGTAGTGTCATTTATCGTTGCCTTGCTATGTATTCGTTGGCTAGTGGATTGGGTGAGTCGTCGCGACTTTACTATTTTTGCTTGGCTTAGAATCATCACTGGTATCATCGTGCTTTTGGTGGCTTGGATTTTTGGCTATACCATCCAAGGCTAGAGCCAGCTAATACAGACTGATACTTTCGATAGCAATAGATAAGGTTACGATAACAAAATGAGCCATACAACGGATGTCACTTATGTTCCGGTAGTCCATTCAGTGGCTGTATCTGCTGAAGTAGTGCTTATTGTTCAAAAATTACACCAGTTGATTGAAGCGAGTGACTTGTCGCTGACACTGCAAGTGACAGCTGTTGATAAGAAGCTGAGCCAAAAGATGCGTCAGCAGCTAAGTGATCAGTACCAGACTCCGCTATTTATTATTGATGACAAGCTACAGCTGTCGCTGCTAACCCATCAGATTAGTGTGGCGCCAGATTGGAAGAGTTTACAGCGCCGGGTGGTGAGTGCGGGCCGAAAGTCAGAGTTATTGCTCCAGGCTTGTAAGCTCACTGATAAAAGCCAGGTGCTTGATGCCACTGCAGGCTTTGGTCATGATAGCTTGATCCTTGCCAGCACCGGAGCCCAAGTAACTTTGCTAGAGCGTAATCCTTTAATGGCATTGCTGCTGATGTATGAGCAGCAGCTGATGTCACAGCAAGCCAATTGGCAAAAATTAATGGCCAGATTAAAGGTAATATGCGCAGACTCTGCTCAGTTTATGGAGACGCTGTCTTTTGCAAGGCAAAAAGGACCAGCATTAAATACTTCAGCTTATGATGTGGTTTACTTAGACCCTATGTTCCCTGAAAATAGCTATGAGAATATGGCGACAGGCAAAGGAGCCAAAGTAGGCAAGCACATGCAGGCCTTACATCACATAGCTCAGCCGCCAGATCTAGAGGAAGAGCAAAAGCTGTTAAATCTAGCTTTAAATACGGTGGTGCCAGGTGGCAGAGTGGTGGTAAAGAGACCGGCATCCGCTCCGTTGTTTGCTCAGTCCAGTCCAGATGAAAGCTGGCACAATGATGTCCTGCGATTTGATGCTTATTTTAATCTAGTTTAGATTCAGCTTAAGAGTCTAATAGTAAATTGATGACTTACGGTGTCTACAGTCTTATAAAGCCGCTAACCTTTAAGATTTCTGATATTCCAAACTAATTCATTAGGACTTACTAAAATTAGGTATAAATGATAAGCTAGCTGAAATTAAACGCTCTCTATGAGTAACTCTGACATAAGTAACTTTGACTCAATCATGACTCAATCATCATTACAGCCGAATAAAGAAGCCAGTATTTTTAATCTGCCAAACAATTTAACCATAGCTCGTATTGCTATGATTCCGTTATTTGTGGCAATTGCATACTGGCCTCCTGCACTGGGCATTGGGGTTCCGATGATTTCGGACAATGCCATTGCCAACATTGGCATGAACATGGATGCTTTTAGCGACAGTATGTTCCGGCATTTGTTGTTAACATTATTATTTGTCCTTGCTGCCATTACCGATTGGTTAGATGGCTATTTGGCCCGTAAGATGAATATTGTTTCTGCATTTGGCCGATTTCTAGACCCTGTTGCAGATAAGCTCATGGTCGCCGCAGCATTGATTGTTTTGGTTCAATGGCATCCGAATATCATTATGTCGATCGCCGCCATTGTGATTATCTCGCGTGAAATTGCGGTGTCAGCGTTACGTGAGTGGATGGCAGAATTAGGAGCCCGTACCAGTGTGGCGGTATCTTATGTGGGTAAACTAAAAACTACTTTCCAGATGGTAGCGATTACCGTCTTATTATTGAACGTTGAGTCTTTACAGACGATTGGCTATATCTTAATGGTTGCCGCTGTGGTGTTAACCCTATGGTCGATGATGATCTATATGAGAGCGGCTTGGCCTTATCTAAAACAGAACTAATTTAATGCTAACGAATACTAAATAAAAAACGCCCTAACTTTGACAGTAGGGCGTTTTTTATTGTGACTTTAATTTAATTTTTAAAGCTAACTCTAATGAGCTTAAAAGGCAGTTTGCTAGAGTAAAGGGTTTGATAATCAGTACAGTATTTCAGTGTTCTGAAACCCTTTTTTAAATTAGGCTTTCATTTGTCAAAAATTAGTCAAATTCAACAGAGCCATTTTCACCTAGACTGTCTGCCACTTTACCATCTTGCAGGGCAGCAGCGACCAATTTTGCTGCATTGACTACGCCACTACCACTACGCCAGAACTCAGCACCATTTGGGACTACTTTAATTAACTGTACATTTTCATCTTCTTTGCCATGCTCATAAAAAGCATTATAAATAGGCGACCACAATTCATCTAATTTGGCTTGGTCATCAATTAATTTAGCCTCGCCATTGATAGAAACGTAATCTTTACTGTCTTGGCTAACATAAGAAAGGTTTACTTGAGCATTGTTTTTAATATTAGCAACCGCCTCAGTGCTTTTATCGCCAATGAACCAGATTTCACGAGCTCCAAGACTGGTTTCGCTGGTGGTCATCGGGCAGGCGTGCAAGTGTCCTTCGTTAGTGATGGTGGTCATCATAGCAAATTTAACATCTTTAACGATCTCACGAATAGTATCTATCTGATCTTGTTTACTCATTTTTATTTCCTTTTAATGATTCGAATTTATTGTATTGAATGCTGTTGAAAGCATTTTTTATAGTCGACTTTCATAATAAGTCGATGGGAAATAAATGAACACGTTGAAAGTGTAAGAGATGAAGACAGTTTGTAAACAGTCAGCCGTTTTAGTTAATTCTAGTAAGTAAATCTTTTTGCCAAATCATAATTGAGAGAAATAAAAGATTAATAAACACAGATTTGGCAGTGACTTATAAAAATGAATTATCAAAACTGTAGAAAAGTTATTTTTAGTTGGCAAAAGCGAGGTAAAGATAGTGGTTCTATGCCACGTTTCAGCCAAGTTCTTGCTATAATAGCGGCTAATTAAATCGGCTTTTTGCTCGATTGGGTGGTTATCCCTCCAAAAGTAACCAAATAAGTGTGACACTGAGCATTTTTTGTCTCGTTTCACATTCACATAATATTGAAGTTTATTTTCTTAATACTTTTCTTCCCTCTTAGATACTGCGGAAATTGCCTTATGATGACCCTCGCTGGACACCGTTTTTTAACCGAGTTTAAAACCAATCAACTGATTGAGCAGTTAAATAGCCAAGCGGCGTTAAAAGTGACTGGCATTGACACTCAACAAGTGTATGTCCTATCGCGTGACCTTAACGATGCAGAGCGTAAAAAGGCCTTGGATTTATTAAATCAAGGCGAGGAAGTAGACCAAATTACAGCGACACAAGGGCAGTGCCAAGTCATTGTTAGTCCTAGATTTGGTACGATTTCGCCTTGGTCTAGTAAGGCAACAGATATCTTTAATAACTGTGATCTTGATGTTGAGCGTGTTGAGCGCGTCATCGTTTTCACCTTAACGGGCGACAATTTACCTGCGAAACTGCCAAAAGAAGCTGAGCAAATTTTGCATGACCGCATGACTCAAAGCTTGGTTTATGAGTTTGCTAAGCTAGAGCAGCTGTTTGATGATCACAGCCCAGCCCGTCTAAATCATATTGACGTGATTGGGGAAGGGCGTGCGGCATTGGAAGCTGCCAACCAAGAGTTTGGTTTCGCTTTATCTAGTGAAGATATCGATTATTTAATGACTGCTTACGTTGACGAGTTAAAACGTAACCCAACTGACGTAGAGCTTATGATGTTTGCTCAAGCCAACTCAGAGCATTGCCGTCATAAAATCTTCAACTCAGAGTGGACCATTGATGGTGAGGTTCAGCCAAAATCATTGTTTAAAATGATTCGTAACACCCATGAGAAAAATCCTCAAGGTATTTTATCAGCGTATAAAGACAACGCTGCGGTAATGGAAGGCTTTGAAGCTCAGCGTTTCTATCCACTACCTACCGTACAATTGGGTGGCTCATTAGGGGACGACGCATTATCTACTGAAATGCATCAGTATGGCTTCCATAACGAAAACATCGATATCTTGATGAAAGTTGAGACTCATAACCACCCAACAGCGATTGCTCCTTATGCCGGTGCTTCAACAGGCGCTGGTGGTGAGATTCGTGATGAAGGGGCAACCGGCCGTGGTGGTAAGCCAAAAGCAGGTTTGACTGGCTTTAACGTCTCGCATCTACATCTACCAGACATGCCAGAGAAGTGGGAGCAGTCAGGTCAAGTAAGCACTAAAGACTACGGTAAGCCCGATCGTATGGCCTCAAGCTTAGAGATTATGACCGAAGCACCTTTAGGTTCTGCTAACTTCTCAAACGAGTTTGGTCGTCCTAACTTATGTGGTTACTTCCGCTCATTCCAATTGGATACCAGTAAAGAACAAGATGGTAGCGAGATGCGCGGTTACCACAAGCCTATTATGATTGCCGGTGGTTACGGTAACATCAAGCGTAACTTGGTTGAGAAAAATGGCATCCAAGAAGGTGATTTATTAATTGTACTAGGTGGCCCAGCAATGCAAATTGGTCTGGGTGGGGGTGCAGCTTCCTCTGTAGATAGTGGTGAGTTGGACGAAGGTTTAGACTTCGCTTCTGTACAGCGTGATAACGCTGAGATGGAGCGTCGTTGTCAGGAAGTTATCGATCGCTGCTGGTCTTTGGCCGGTGATGATGTTGAAAGCAGTAACTCTGGCAAAGATGGTAACCCAATCGTGTCTATCCATGACGTGGGTGCAGGTGGCTTATCGAATGCTATGCCTGAGCTGGTGGATGACCATGACATGGGAGCTCACTTAAATTTACGCCGCATTCCTTCGCTAGAAGCAGGCATGTCACCTATGGCTATTTGGTCAAATGAGGCGCAAGAGCGTTATGTCTTGGCCATTCGCCCAGAAAGCGAAGAACTATTTGATGCTATCTGTAAACGTGAGCGTTGCCCGTACGCTATTTTGGGAACAGCGACCACAATCCGTCAGTTAAAAGTAGATGACGACTTATTGGAAGATCAACCAGTAGATATGCCAATGCAGGTATTGCTGGGTGGTACGCCACAAATGAAACGTTCATTTGAGCGTAGTGAGCCACAGCTGAGAGCATTAGATTTATCAGCGACTGAGCTAGCAGAGGCGGTGCATGATGTGTTACGTCACCCAACCGTAGCCAGTAAATCTTTCTTAATCAGTATTGGTGACCGTTCTATCACCGGTATGGTCACGCAAGATCAGTATGTGGGCCGTTATCAAGTGCCTGTGGCAGACTGCGCTGTGACTAGCTCTGGTTTACTGTCAGATACTGGTGAAGCGATGAGTGTCGGTGAGCGTCCGCCTGTGGCTCTGATTAACCCAGCCGCTTCAGCACGCTTGGCAGTGGCCGAAGCCATTACCAACATTGCTGGGGCTCGTATTGATAAGATTTCTGATATTACCTTGTCGGCAAACTGGATGGCAGCTTGTGGTGAGGACAAAGAAGATGAAGCTCTATTTGATGCGGTTTACGCCATCGGTGAAGAGTTATGTCCAGCTTTAGGAATTGCTATTCCGGTAGGTAAAGACTCATTGTCTATGCGTGCTGGCTGGACAGATGAAGACGGCGATAAGGCCGTTGTTAGCCCAATGAGCTTAGTGGTTACTGCTTTTGCTCCAGTACAAGATGTGAACAAGACCTTAACCCCAGATCTTAAAAATGCAGATTCAGCATTGTATCGTTTGGATTTATCAAAAGGTCAGTTCCGTTTGGGTGGTTCAATCCTAGCTCAAACTCAAAGCCAGCTAGGCAATGAATGCCCAGACTTAGCCAGTCCAGAAGACTTGATTAACTTCTTTAACTTTATTCAAGCGGGTAATGAGCAAGGCGTTATCAGTGCTTATCACGATATCGGTGATGGTGGCTTGTTGGCGACTGTGGCAGAGATGCAATTCACCAACCGTTTGGCAATCAACCTAAATCTAACCGATGACAATCTATTGGGTCAGTTATTTAGCGAGGAATTAGGCGCTGTTATTCAGGTATTGCCTGAGCATGTGGAAGCAGTAATGGCATTGGCGGATGAGCATAATGTCGCTGATATGCTAAGCCTTGTGGGTCAAACTATTGAGACGCCAGTAGGCGGTGCTAACCAAGATAAACTAACTATTATCACCCCATCACACCAAGGTGATAATGCGCTAGTATTTAACCGTAGTGATCTACAGCAAACTTGGACTCAAGTAAGTTATCAAATTGCTAAGCGCCGTGATAACCCGGAATGTGTGCAACAAGAATTTGACTTGATTGCGGATCCTAACCATCATGGTCTGATTGCTCAAGCCAACTTTGACTTAAACCAAAAAGTCGAGGAGCCTTATTTAGAGAGCCGTCCTAATAAACCAAAAGTGGCTATCTTACGTGAGCAGGGCGTTAACGGTCAGTTAGAGATGGCGGCAGGATTTGAGCGCGCTGGTTTTGATGCTGTAGACGTGCATATGAGCGATCTGCTTGAAGGCCGTATCGATTTACGGGACTTCAATGGCTTAGTGGCTTGTGGTGGCTTTAGTTATGGTGACGTATTGGGCGCTGGCTCTGGTTGGGCCAACTCAATCTTGTTCCATGACGAATTACGTATGCAGTTCGTCCGCTTCTTTACCCGTCCAGATACCTTTAGTCTAGGCGTGTGTAACGGTTGTCAGATGATGGCACAGTTAAAAGACTTAATTCCAGGTGCCGAGAACTTCCCACGTTTCACTTACAACGAGTCAGCTCGTTTTGAAGCGCGTACTGTGAACGTGAAGATTGAACGCACTAAGTCTATCTTGTTGAAAGGCATGCAAGACAGTATCTTGCCGATTGCGGTGGCTCATGGTGAAGGTTTCGCGACCTTAAATGAGACAGATATTGAAGGTATGGCAAACCACGGTCAAATTGCGATGCGCTATGTTGACAGCCAAGGCAAGCCTACTGAGACTTACCCGTTGAACCCGAACGGTTCTATTGGTGGGGTAACCGGTGTTTGTAGTACCGACGGTCGTGTGACATTAATGATGCCACACCCTGAGCGTAACTTACGTGCGATCAACCACAGTTGGAAGCCAGAAGACTGGAGCGAGGACGGCGCATGGATGCGTATGTTCCGTAACGCTCGTGCTTGGTTACGCTAGTCGTAAAATAACGTAAATTTGGAAATTTATAAAAGGTGAGTCACTTAGTGGCTCACCTTTTTTATTGCCAACATGTTTTATATACATTTTTTTAAAAAATGTAAATTATATGAATTTATTTATAGATATTTACTACAAAAATGATATATTAACTATATATACCATTATGTAGTGAATAATTTTTCTATATGAAAATATTGGAGTAATTGTTATTATGAAAAATGATCGTAGAGATAGGTTCGAGCGTGTAGCATCAAAGCGAGTTGAAAGAGTTATAAATGATATTAGATTGTTATCAAACTGTTCTAATACAAATAACTATGAGTATACAAGTTCTGATGTAGATAAGATGTTGAAAGCTATTAAAGAAGAGTTGAAATTGCTTGAAGCAGCATACAAAACTGGTGTAAGAGATTCAAATGAAGGGTTTAGATTTTAAAAGGAAATTGTTATGAAGGATATACAAGTAAAAGAATTGTTTTTTAAATTATTCAATTGTAAAAACGAAGCCGAAGTAGAACAAATAATTTTAAATGATGATATTTTGAAAAATAATGCAAACTGGAAACCATACGGTGGTAACAAAAATAATTTTGGAACATTTGAAAATCAACAGAATCATCCAATTCCTGCTCTAGTTGAAAAAATTACCAACTCTATCGACGCATGCTTAATGAAAAAGTGTTATGAGTATGATGTAAATCCTATATCTAAAGATGCCCCTAAAACCATGTATGAAGCTGTTGAGAAGTTCTATGGTATTAAAGACTGTAATATGAATGATCTCACAGATAAAGAGAGAAGGGCTATAGCAGAAGATATTCAAGTCATTGCTACAGGAGATATGGGACAGCCTAACATTAGAATATATGATAATGGTGAGGGACAGTTGCCTGAGAAGTTTGAGGAGACATTATTGTCATTACATAGAGGTAATAAGATTAAGATTCCATTCGCCCAAGGTAAGTATAATATGGGCTCAACGGGAGCAGTAGTATTTTGTGGTGATAAGAAATACCAATTAATTGGATCGAAAAGAGCTAATGAAGATTCTGCAAAGTTTGGATTTACATTAGTTAGGAAGCATCCATTAACACAATCTGAAAAAGATGAAAATTATAGATCTACTTGGTATGAGTATTTTACTATTGAAGGTAAGGTACCTTTCTTTAAGGCAGAAAGTTTGGATTTAGGATTAAAGAATAGAAACTTTGAGTCGGGTACTATTATTCAGTTATATTCTTTTCAGCCTGCTCATGGAAATAAAGGTAATATATCAACAGATTTATACCGATCTTTCAATCAGTATTTTTACGATTTACCTCTACCGTTCTTAGTTTACGATACCAGATATGACCTTAAGATTGATAATAAAGTTATTAAAGGAAATCGAAACAGAATTGATGATGACACTAATAATAATGTGGAACGCACAATATCACTAGTATTAGAAACCGACCTTGATGTCAATAATAGCTATTTTAAAATCCCAGTAAATATTACTGTATTCAAAATACAGACTAATAACGAGCAAGATCGCCAGTATATAGGTAATAAGAACTTAATTTTCACATTAAATGGTCAGGTTCACGGTTATGAAGGTCAGAGTTTTATTAGTAAGGATTTAGGTTTCCCATTACTAAAGAGATGCACATTAATATCAGTTGACTGTAATTATTTACCAGTTGATGTTATGCAAGAATTATTCATGTCTAACAGAACACATTTAAAGCAAGGAAAATTGACAGAAAGGCTAAGAGAGGAAGTTATCGATTTAATTAAAAAAAATAATACTTTAAAAGATATTAACGAAAAAAGGTAAGCATCCGACCATC
>NZ_DGDC01000043.1 GCF_002385225.1 Psychrobacter sp. UBA3962
TATTTCAGGACGAGACAAAATAAAAATGTTAACGCTTACGACTAAACTTGCTTAGTTTTTTATTATTGATTTCACTGATCGCATGGTTAATCTCATCTTCATCTAACGTAGCCACATGTTGCAGAATCTGCATGATGTCAGGATTTAGAATGTAATGAGCATGGCGTGCGATATTATTAATACGCTCATCAAAGGTCAGTACTCCCGTTTCTGGATCATTTTGTACATAATCTAAGCGAATTAAGGTGTTTAAAAAGCTGGTAAATAAAGCGCGGTCAAAGAAGTCAGGGATGTCATCTGCATATAATACAGACAGACGTTGACCCAATAAGTGACATAGGTCGACCACCTGTTCAGCCGTTAAATTACCTGAGCCTTGTTGGGCTAATAATGCCAAAGACATAAAGTAACGCTCAAGACTCTGAGATACCGGAGTGGCTAGCATATCTAATTGCTGATATTGCTCACTGTTTTTCTCTGGGGTGCCAATTACACCATTGCCTAAGTCAACCACCATCCCTTGTTCAATCAGGTTATTCAACTTTTCATCAATCATATCTGGCAAGTTACGAGCCGCACGATATAAGAACAACTCACTTTGTAAGAAAGGATAAAGCTGAGTGACGATGCTTTCTAAGTGTTCGCGCTGGATACGACCATTCCTATACACTAGGGAAGCTAGGAAAGATGACATGATAAACACATGTAGAATATTGTTTCTAAAGTAACTTAAGATAGCCATCTGTTTCGGTAACACTTTGATCATATCGCCTAGGATATGCGGCGTACGCTCTACCAGTTTCAGCTTAATGCCATAGTCAATGATAGATTGTGGCGACATATCGGTAATGATAGTACTTTCAGAATACGGCGAACCATGGGCTATTCTTTGATAAAGAGCCAATTGCTCACGACAGCTGTCTTCATCTAGAGCAGCTTTCGGGGTAGACAGTAATACCAAGGATAGCAGCGCGATGGGGTTAACCACCGCCGCTTTATTGATATTTTGCATGATTTTAACGCCAAGGTTGTCGACCATAGCCATGGCATTTTTACTAAGGGGAGTGTCAGTACGATCGGCCGGTAAGCTATTAGGCTCTACGTCAAACTTCTCCATGAAGTCCTCCATCAGCAATGGAGTACCAAAGCTTAGATGGACGTGACCGAAGATACGCTCAATTTTACGGCTGACTTTTAATAAGCCCAGTACCGACTCTGATTCTTTTGGTTTGCCTTTTAGCTCCCCAATATAAGTACCGCCTTCCATGATACGCTCATAGCCAATATAGGTTGGAATAAAGGCCATAGGCTTGTTTGAGCCTCGTAAATGACTGTGCACGGTCATCGAGAGCATGCCTAATTTAGGCGGTAATAGGCGACCTGAACGAGAGCGACCGCCTTCGATGAAGTACTCAATAGGCGTATTGCGCTGGATTAGGGTGTGTAGATATTCACGCAGGACCGCTTTGTATAGCTCATTATCTTTAAAGCTACGGCGGATATAGAAGGCAATGGCATTACGTAATATAGGGCCAAGTACGGGAACGTCTAGGTTATTTCCAGCAGCCACATACGGTAGGCTTAAGCCCTTCTCAAAAATAACATAACCCAGCAGTAGATAGTCAACATGGCTTCGGTGACAAGGCACATAAATAAGTTCATGAGTTGTGGCTAATTCGCGGACTTGCTCGAAGTGATGCACCTCAATACCGTCATAAAGCTGAGTCCACAACCAAGTCAAGAATCTATAAAAGAAGCGAATAACGGAGTAATTATAATCATTGGCTATTTCGTTGATATAACCCCGAGCCCGTTTTTTGGCCTCATCGAAGCTAATGTTTTCCGCTTCTGCCTCTTTTTGGCAAGCATAGTTAATCGCAGGGGAGTTAATCAGTTTGTCTACTAAGTTACGTCTATCCGACAAGTCTGGGCCAATCATGCTTTGGCGCTGGCTGTCTAAATAAGCATTTAGCTTGTGCTGTACCAATAGGGCTAAGCTAAAATTAGCTTCCGAGGCAGTAACCAGAGCAGTAGAGGTCGATAGGCCATTGGCTTCAACGTTTCTTTTGGCCTGAAGTAGCAGTTCTCTGTCACTGTTTGACAGCTCACTGTCTTTTAAATCCACCGCATCAAATAATTTCTGAGTCAGCTGCTGTGATTGCTCAGTAGAGTTGGTACTTGGCGTAGACAAGGAGTCTATTAAATCATGCAAAGATTGAGGGGGGTGGAACTGAACGAAGGTATCCCGTCCCATCATGCCGATGTTAAACAGCTGTTTGGTAATAGAAGGCTCTTCCCAGTTATCAGCCATTAAAAGCTTAAACAAAGAGTCTTCATTATCTGGCGCACGTCCCCATAAAATTGATACCGGTACTAGATTAATTTTTATGGCTGGGTTTTCACGACAAGCTGTGACTAGGCGGGCCAATCGGGGAGACACTTTACGACCATCGGCATTAGGATGGTTTAGAAAAATAATGGCCGCATTTTCATTAATATTAAAAGCAGGGCTCTCAACACCTACCAAAGCAGGGGGAAAGTCATGCTCTTTGGTCTGTAAGTCGACTAAAATACTATTAGAGCGTGAGTACTCGCGTAATACATAAAAGGTCAGCGCTCCCTCTTCAGTACTGATTGTGGGTAAGTCGCCAATAACCTTGGGCTTCACTGCCAAATCTAGCGTTTTACCAGAAAGTTTTCGGTATAGCTGGTTTACAGAACGGCCAGAGCGAGATATAGCGGCACTGGCTTGAGCCGCCTGCTCTTGTAAGCTCAAAGCAGAGCGTTGAGCATTTGAGGCAGTGCTCTTAGTCTTTTTTTGGGCTTGGCGCTGCTTTTTTAGGCGATTTTTTAAAGAGTGCATTAAGCGAGATGGTAACATAAGTATTAGTCAAACCTATTAATAATGATAAGGCTATATTGCCATAAAATACAATAAAGTAATACAGTTGTTCGCTGAAAAGATAAGGTTAGGGCTTTATTATAGGGCATTGGCGGCTTTGATGCTTTTTATTCAAAATCTAATTTGTGCCAAAAAGTAACTATTAACTGTTAACTAAATATCAGGTTATCCTGTTTTAGTTCTAAGGCGATTACGATTCCATTTTAAAGCCTTAACTAATTCTGAAATTTTAAACGATGATCAAGCTTTAAGGTCAGTTAAGCTGATCTTAGTTTTTGCATCAAACCCATTCTTTACGATAAGTATTATTATTTACACTAACATAATCTGTATAATGTTACCCGTATCGCAAGGGACAAATAGAATCCCTTGGGGCTCAGGGTAAGATTATTTAGGGTTGCTGGAGAGACAAATGTCTGATTATAAACAGCTTGTTGATCAATTATTAAACACCGTAAAATTAACTGAAGTGGCTCCTGATGTATTCCAAGGAGAGAGCTTTGATTATGTAGGAAAGCGCATCTTTGGTGGTCAAGTATTGGCTCAAGCCATTATGGCTGCGGCTCATACTTTAGAGGAAGATAAGCCTTGTCATTCTTTGCATGGCTATTTTTTACGCGGTGGCAATATTAATCAGCCAGTCATTTATAAAGTTCGTCACTTGCGAGATGGTCGTAGTCTATCTGCAAGAGAAGTAACGGCGATACAATACAAAGAGGACCAACAGGGCAGTCGGTTGGAGCAAGTTGTTTTTACCATGATTGCATCTTTCTCTCCGATGGAAGGAGGGCTAGATTATCAAGAAGAAATGCCCGCTTATCCCCCACCTGAGGATCTAGAATCGGAGCAGTCATTAAAAGAACACCATGTCGGTAGCGTTCCAGAGCCATTACGTGAGCGTTTTATGCGCCCCCGTCATGTTGAAATTAAACCGGTTAAACCACGTGACCCTGTCTATCCAGAGCCTATGGAACCCAAACAAGCCAACTGGTTGCGTATCCGTGAACTGGGGGAGCAACCCATGGCGATACAGCAGGCCTTATTGGCGTTTTCCTCAGATTATTATTTGGTAGGTACGGGGCTGATGTCACATGGTATTAGCTTTATGACCAAAGGACTACAAGCGGCCAGTATTGATCATTCAATGCATTTCCACCGTCCTTTTGATATCAATGAGTGGTTGCTGTATGACATGTGGAGCGATACCACCTCTCATTCAAAAGGACTGAATCATGGTCAGTTTTGGCAAAATGGTAATTTGGTGGCCACGGTGCAACAAGAAGGTTTGATGCGCTTACGCGGATAGTTAGGCAGAGTATAGATAGGCTAGAGTAAGTAGTATTACCTTTCTTTAAGCCAACAGCTGCTATAAGATTGATAGTCACAAGATTGACAGTAAAAAAATAGCCGTTCATTCATGAACGGCTATTTTTGGTTTTAGACCAGCTTTTGTTAAAAGTGAGCCATTACCAAATTAAAGAAGAGGCACTATTTAAGGTAACAAAGCCATCAGGCGTCTGACCATTGGCGGCTTGCCAGCGAGCAAAAGCGTTACGGGTATTGGTACCCATGATGCCATCCACCCCTTGGGTATCATAACCGGCGTTGGTTAGACGCTGTTGTAGGTTACGAACTTGAGTGGTGGTTAGCGGTTTCTCATAACGAGGCCATGACTTTTGAATACCAGACTGACCGTTGATACCTCGGCCCAGTAGGCTAACCCCTAACGCATAGTTTGAAGAGTTGTTGTAAACCTTGATGACATCGAAGTTAGGGCTTAATAATAAAGCAGGGCCGTCCTTACCGGCAGGCAGCCACATTTCAAATGAAGTGTTGGCATCCAGGTAAGCCCCGTCTATTGGGCCAATGCCCATATTACGCCAGCTTGATCCAGGCAGCTTCTGACCCAATAGGCTAAAGTCAAAGTTTGCAGGCAAAGTTACTTCATAGAATGGGGATAGACCGCGTACCCAGCCTGACTTACTTAGATAATTAGCGGTAGAAGACAGCGCATCCGCGGTTGCCCAAGGGCTACGGCGTCCATCTCCGTTCCCATCCACACCGAACTCCAACCAAGTACCTGGAATAAACTGAGTATGACCCATACCACCGGCCCATGAGCCGTTGAGTTGTGAGGGATAAATGTCCCCATTTTGGATAAGTTTGATTAAGGCCAGCAGCTGGTCTTCTGCCCAAGCACGGCGGCGACCATCATAGGCTAGGGTCGCCAGTGAACTTGGAATATAGCTGTTACCCGTACCTGCACCGTAAGAAGATTCCATACCCCAAATGGCAGTGATAATTTCAGCATTCACCCCATACTGAGATTCAAGTTGGCTTAGTAATGAGCGATGCTCGTTAAATTTACTTTTACCGGTGTTGATACGTCCACCAGACACTGCAGAATCCGCATAGTCCCAAGGCATTTTTACGAACTCGGCTTGGTTAGAATCTAATGAGATTACCTGACTGTTTAACTGGGCTGAGTCTAGAATGCGGCTCACATCATAAGCGTTATAACCTTGGCTAATGGCACGCGTAGTAAAGTCTGATTTCCACTCAGAGAAGCTGCTATAAGTTGCTTTTGGCTCAGGAGCAGGCTTAGGCTGTGGTACTGGCTGAGGTTTAGGCTTAACAATGACCACAGGAGCAGGTTTACTAACAGGAACTTGTTGAATTGGGGCTTGGCTGGCACAGCTGGCAAGAAAAATGGCAGGCCCAAGCGTCAGCACACTTTTTAGCAGGGTGAGTTTGTTTTGGTTATTGGTTTTTAAGCTATTGGTCTGAATCATAGGGTAGGGTCTCACACATAGGTTTGTTAGGAAAAGGTAAGCTATTAACGCTATTATAAAAATTAGGTTAAAGCACTTTATCAATAAATGGCTGTAAAGTCGATGGCTGTTGTACTTCACACGGCTAGAGCGCCTCTAAAACTTTAAGCATCGCTTTGGGTAAGCCGAGCGTTTGTTCTGCCTCATTAGCGGGTAACCACCGCGAATTAATATCGGCTTCTGTAAGCAGTCTGGTTAATTGCTCAGCTTGCTTAGCAGATAAAGCCAGCGTTTGTGGCTGTAGATACCAATGAAAATGGGTCAAGGTATGTTTAATCGGAGCAGCCTCTAGTAAGCCATCATTGATAGAGATGGCAATTAAGTTGTTATCCTCCATCCACTTGTCCACAATCTGTTCAGCTAGACTATTTTCAGACTCATAAGCGCTATCTTCCTCAGCAGTAGAAAGCAATTTTTTACCTAAAGTCTTTTTCTCAAACTGTAAGGGTAACACCCATAGCCCACCCCAAATACCATTATCAGGGCGCTGTAACCACAAGATTTTATTATCGGGGTCAGTTATTACTAGGGCATGACTAAACTTGCTGGGCTTAGGTTTCTTTTTGGCTTTGACTGGGTAGGATTCCTGTTTGCCCTCATGCCTAGCAATACAATCTGCTTGAATAGGGCACTGACCACAATTAGGGTTACGACGGGTACATAAGGTGGCGCCCATGTCCATCATGGCTTGAGCGAAGTGTCCACTGTCCTCAATAGGAGTTAAGCGCTCTGCTAGGGCCCACAGCTCTTTATTTGTGGCAGATTTGGTAATATCGCCGTCAATACCGGCCCAGCGAGTTATTACTCGTTTAACATTACCATCACATATCACCCCATAGCCATGTAAGCCCATGGCGACAATTGCCCCAGCCGTTGACTGTCCGACGCCTGAAATAGCCTCCCAGCCTTCTACCGTTTGTGGAAAGTCACCAGTTTCATTAATAATCTCTACCAGTTGCTTAGCGCCTTTATGTAAATTGCGGGCACGGGCGTAATACCCCAAACCTGCCCAATGTTCAGCGACACTATCCCATTCTGCAGTGGCTAGGTCTTGCACCGTTGGAAATGAGGCCATAAAGCGTTGAAAATAGGGGATAACGGTGGCGACTTGAGTTTGCTGTAGCATCACCTCAGACAGCCAAACGATATAAGCGCTTGGGGTATCGGTCTTATGCTGTTGCCAAGGCAGGTCATGGCGGCCGTAATCATCGAACCAATTTAGAATACGCGGAGCGAAGCTGTCGAGTTCAGCTTCGCTATGATTGAACAGTGTTGGCAATTAAGTTCCTTTACTTGGTAATAGTAGAGAGTTTGAAACTATAAACTTGATAGTTAAGTTTGACAGGGATGCTAGCAGTCCGTCTGGGTCAAATGAGTAACAGACGCTAGGTTGCTGGCAGCACTATAGCGAGCTGGCAAGATGGGCTCTACTTGCGGTTCTTACGAGCCCGTCTCTTACGCAGTTTTTTCTCTTCGATTCGCGCCAGTCTTTTTTCTTCGGCTTGGGCACGTAAGGCTTCGACCAGCTTGAATTCCTCGTCACGCATAGCGGGTGTTTCCAAAGTAATGCGACCTATTTGCCCACTGCGTAGCTCATTAACGAGTATCTCTGCCATACGGTAGATATCGACCACGCCGCCTTTTTTCAGAAAGCCCCGGCTGCGGCCCGCTGCTTCAAAAAACTCCCAGTCGGTTTCGGGTAAGTCGTCCAATTTATAACGCTCTTTTAACAGCTCTGGATAAGCTTTAATCAGATATTCTGCGGTGTAGCTGGCGACATCATCAAAGTCAAAGGCAGTATCTTTAATCCCCCCTGTGGCGGCTAAGCGATAGCCAGAGTGTGGGTTTTCAATCTTCGGCCACAGCATACCAGGAGTGTCATACAGCATGATGTCGTTATCGATTTTAATCAATTGCTGCGACTTGGTGACCGCGGGCTCGTCGCCTGTTTTGGCAATACTACGTCCGGCTAAAGTATTGATTAGAGTCGACTTTCCGACGTTTGGAATCCCCATAATAAGCACTTTGATTTGTCTGCCAGTACCCACTTTATTAGGGACAAGCTGTTTACAGAGCTGTATTATCTTTTGAACATCGTTGGCTTTATTGTCATCACAAGCGATGGCTTTGACTTGGCTTTGTTGTTCCAGATCTTGAATCCATGCTTGAGTGAGCTCAGGATCTGCCAGATCTGCCTTGTTAAGAATTTTTATGACCGGCTTTTGAAAACCATGTTCATTGTGGCGTAGTGCAGTAACCATAGGGTTTTCACTACTGAAGGGAATACGGGCATCGATGACTTCAATGACCACATCCATATCAGGCATAATTTCTTTGATTTCGTTGCGGGCCTTGTTCATGTGGCCCGGAAACCATTGAATGCTATTGGGGGCTTGTAAGTTGTACTGACTCATTATTGATTTTATCCATTGTTAAATCTAGATTAAGCTTTTAAATAGGGTATCTTTTAATTACCGTTGTGCTTATCTGTTTCTGGCTCAAGCTCAGTTTTGTTCTCATCTTGTTCTGGAGGAAGAGGGGCCAGATAACCGATAAGCAGGATCAAGCTACCTGCGCCAAGGAAGGAGACCACTCGCCAGATTGTATCGGTTTGAGAAAGGTCAATTACCACCAACTTCAAGACCACGATAGCTAATAAACCAATCCCCATAAACCACCAAAAGCGTTTTTGATATCGACTGGAAATGATGGTTAACACTAGAGCAGTAAGCGTCCAAAAGATAGTCAGCGCGGTTTGTACTTGCTCATCAAGCCAAGCCCCTTGGTACCAAAGTGGGGTGCCTAAATAGGCATGTAAAGTTCGAATTAATACACTCGATAGTAACCAAAAACCGAGAAGCCCCGCAATCTTTAACAGTAGATTGTTGCCCTTAATCAGTTTCTGATTCTGGCCGATAGTCAAATAATGGGTACTTATCAGGTAAGCCACTACAGTAATTAAAGATAGGTCATATAAGTTTACCACAGGTAGATAGGCTAAACCCCATACGATGCCATCGTGAGTCCAGTTACTATAGATAGCCCAGATGACAAATAGAGGGATAAATAACAAGCCACAGCCTAACAGAGCATTCTGCCAATTAAACCATGGAGGAGTATTGAGCTTTTTCCTCAAGCACAGTTGGATTAACGCTATTAACCCAATGCCAGTGATAAGTACGGTCATGACCCCATTTGAATGGGGTAATAGATAATAACTGAGCTGGGCTATTAAAAGGGTTCCCGTCATTAACCAAGTTACGGTATCAAAGTTTGTGGCCTTATCGGCATAATACCAACGCTTAATCCATAGCTGTCCAACGAGTAACCACCCCATTACCAAAGCTATGAATAGTGGCCAGAATGATGAGGTGGTGGCATCATCGTACTCAAAATGAAAAAAGACAGTGGTTAGCAGTGCCAGATAAAACAACCCTAAAAAAGCATGACTTATAGTGGTGACAAGGTTCCATTGACGATATTTATCTATGACAAAGTAGCCAATAAGGTTTATTAATAAGGCAAAGGTAATCACTCGGGTTAGGCTATCTATCCAGTTGCCCATATGGTCGTCGATGATGAGAACCGTAACAATGAGTCCCCACATCATGCTGACAACCGTTAACATATCCACAAAAGAGTTTGACCATATCAGCTGGAATATAGGGCTTTTGGTATTTACGCTGGCCAGTAAGGGTTTCTCTTTGGTGGGCGCCTCATAATCAGGCTGGATAGGATTATTCTCATTGCGTAAAATAAATACCGAGGCTAGACACCCCATAGCAGAGATAGTAAGAGACAGGGTACTTGGGGCTGGAGCACTATAGTAATCAAATAAAGGCTGTAGGAGAGCCAAGGCAAGTCCTTGTAGTAATATCCCCAATAACACCGTCCAGCCACGAAGAGATTGTCTTCCAAACCAAACCAGTGCCAACCCTTGTATAGCCCAACCACAGGCTGTCCACTCGGCATCAAAGGCTATGGCAATCATCAAAGCCAAGAAACCAAACCCTAACGCCAGCATGCCTTCTATTAACGGGGTATAACGGTGTTGATTGGCATTGTTTTTGTCTTTCAACACAAAAAACGACCCCAACCCTAAATAAGCAATCGCTATGATAGCACTGGCGATAGTCAAGGCATTATCAATGTCGCTAAGTAGGGTAGATAACAACCCAAACGCCAATAGAGGCACCCCAAACATTAGGCTGACATCAATGGGAATAATAAAGGCGGTATTGCTGTCTTTATAAGAGCCAGATTTATAAGAGCTGTCTTTATAAAAATTGAAGTAGCCAAATGACGATTTGCTATCCTCCGATGCAGACTCTATAAGCTCATGGTTTAAATCCTTTGCAGAAGGATTTATCACGACTTGTTCATTATAGGTCAGTAGCTGCTGGGCGTAGCGAATGACTACGAACACATACAATAACCAATGTAAGGTTACTAGACCCACTAAAGACCAACGCTGGGTACTAAAATCATCAATAGCATGAAAGGTATCTACTAAACCTAAGAAGTATGCGAAGCCAAAGGTCACAGTGGCTGCCAGTAAGTTTAAAACCTTCCAGGTGCGATAATGAGCAATAACTGCAATAGCGACATTCAATAATAAATAATAACTGAATAAAGTGGTCAAGTTACCGATATTACTGTTGGTCAATAAAGGCGCTAAAAACGCCCCTGAAAAGGCCAATAAGGCAAGTGGGAAAGCATTTTGGCGCACAGCAAGTATAACTGTAAGGGCTGACAAGGTACCTAACAGCACAAAACTAGGCAGGCTGGGCAACACCTCGTATACTTGATAGGCAAAGAAAGTACTGAGATAAGCAATCGCTAACCCAGCCCCTTGCAGCGTCATACCATAAGTGAATCTATTTTTAACCAGCTTCAGCCCAAGCCCAGCTATAGCAAGACCCACAGTACCTATTGCTATCAATTTTAGTTCAATAGATATTTCAATATAGTCGCTTAATAGGCGTAGCAACAACACCACGCCTATTAAAAGAACGATGACTCCGACGCGAACCACTAAGTTGCCGCCAAAAAACAAATGCTTTAAGGAATGCACCACTGAGGTTACGATCGCAGTAGATTGCTCATCCGGTTGAAGTTGCTTATGAGAGGACTTGAGTGCTTGTTGTCTAGCACTAGCGTTAGTCCGTGCAGGGGTAGCGGTTATTGGGGCGCTGTTTTCAGCAGATGGGTGTTGCTCAGCGGTTTCAGGAGTAGAGTATTCTTCTGAAACGGGTCGGGACTCGGTGACTGTTTTGTCGGTGGTGCTATTGTCGTTATTAATATTGTCGTTACTGATATTGTCGGTAGGGGTATTGGAAACTTGGGTAATATTTTGTTGATGGTCTTGCTCGGCTCTAATGGCATCGCTAGCTATTGAATCTTCTTCTGGTGATACATGTTGGATAGGAATAAAGTCATCAGCAGGTTTAGCGGTCTCTTTTTCGGCTAAAGTATTTTGATGGCTAGCCACTTGTTCAGTGAGGTGTTGTAGGTCGTTCTGTAAGCCAGTTATTTTTTTATTTAAAGCATTAAACTTATAACTTATGTACAGCAATAGGGCTACAGTTACCACCAAAAAAATAACCAACATTTGAGCCACCAAGTATTATATAAATTAGAGTGATAATGACCTTATTCGATTAAAAACACAAGTAAGGGAATACTTACAGCTATGATAAGTTAAACTAAATATATTACATTTAGAGTGAGGGTTTCAATAAAATGTTTTATCTAATAGACATCAAAAAAGCCTTTAAGCTGTGTTGAGCTTAAAGGCTTACGGTGCGGATAAACTGTTGCTGATTACTATTGATAGACAGTAGCTAGCTGTTACAGCGTGTCACGCATAAAGGCAATCATTTTATCCCAACTTTCATTGGCTGCAGCTTCGTTGTAACCTAAGTCCACGCCATTATCCGCGGCACGTTTGTCAGCATTGGGATTGGTAAAGCCATGCTTAGCATTGTCATAGACATCCACAGTGTAGTCGACACCGGCATTGTCCATTTCTTGTTTAAAGCTCTCAACATCTTCCATTGAGACCATGCTGTCATCACGACCATGAGCTACCAAAACTTTAGCCTTGAATTTGCCCTTTTCAGCCGGCTGCTTCGGGGATAGATTACCATGGAAAGTGGCGACAGCTTTAAGAGGCATGCCTTCACGGGCCATATCTAACCCAATTTTACCGCCAAAGCAATAGCCAGCTATCCCCAAACGATTGCCATCAACGGGAAGCTGGTCGGCAAAGTCGTCTAATATCGCACGGCAACGACCCATTAATTTATCTTGGTCATTTAGCATTTGCGTCATCCATTCATTGGCTTGGGCCGCGTCTGTGGTCAGCTTACCTTCACCATAGACATCCATTGCAATAGCAGCAAATCCAGCTTCAGCTAAGCGTTCAGTGACTTTACGAGGGTGCTCAACCACGCCCCACCATTCTGGGGCAACTAAGATGCCTGGCACTGAGTTTTCATCACTGGCATTTTCTGGAAGAGCAATATAGCTGATCAGCTCCATGCCATAGTCAGCTGTGGTTTTGATTTCGTAAGTTTTAATACTCATCGGTTATGTCCTTATTAATTTATGGGTTTGTTTTTTTTATGCAATACACTCTATAGCAAGACATTTTATAAAAGCCGGCTCATGATCGTTTATGGCCGTTTATAGTCATTCATAGCCCTTTATAGCCATTTATAATGAGGGCTTTGGATTTCACTTCTAATAACATAACAAAGATAACTGCCAGTTTCGACTTAAGAAATGTGAACAGGATTTACAGCTTGCTGTCGTTTTGTATTGATTCCCAAAGCCTAATCTATTAGTCTGCTGTCTATTGCTTAGGTAGGAGCCTAAGAGATAGCTTGAGGCAAAGAAATTAGTTAACAAGAAAATAGCTAAGTTACAGGTTAAATGACAAATCGAGGAATTATCGTGGGTGATGAGCAGTTAAGAGCAAATTTCTGGGAAAAATATCCCCTAGAGCAGCTGACCACAGCGGAATGGGAAGCTTTGTGTGATGGCTGTGGCGGCTGTTGTCTGGAGAAATTCTTGGATGACCCTGACTCGCCTTATGAAGTGGAGTATACGGATGTGGCCTGTAAGTTGCTCGATTGTAGCACGGGCTATTGCTCAAATTATGAGAATCGTCAGCAGTTTGTGCCTGAGTGTGTGTCTTTAACCGCGGATAAATTGCCAGATATGATGTGGCTGCCGAGCAACTGCGCTTATAAGCGAATATATTTGGGCGAAGGCTTACCTGACTGGCACTTGTTATTGACTCAAGATATAGCACTGACCCAGCAAGGCATGCGCGAGTCGGGTGTGGGCGTGGCAGGGCGCTGTGTTAGTGAGAAGCAGGTCAATGAAGAGGATCTTGAGGAGCGTATTGTGCGCTGGATACAGGCGTAGGCTCTAAGCTAAACACCAAAAAAAGGAGCGCTAAGGCTCCTTTTTTATTTTCTGTATTGATGTACTAACAGAGGACTCTAATAATCAATGACTAGTTAACAAACTCAGGATAAGCTTCCTGTCCACATTCTGACAAGTCAGCGCCTTCATATTCTTCTTCTTCAGAGATACGTAATCCCACCACAGCTTTTAAGATGCCCCAAACGATTAAGCTTGCACTAAATACCCAGGCAAAAATAACGGCTGCACCGCCAAGCTGACCTAAGAAGGTGGCATCTGTATTGGTAACCGGTACGATTAATACCCCAAATAGACCGACCACACCATGCACCGAGATAGCACCGACAGGATCGTCGATTTTCATTTTATCTAAAGCTAAGATTGAGCACACTACCAAGATACCAGCAGTTAAACCAAATAAAGTGGCTTGTACCGGAGTAGGGGTTAATGGCTCTGCAGTAATGGCCACAAGACCGGCCAAGGCCCCGTTTAATAGCATGGTTAAATCCGCTTTGCCAAAGATAATACGGGCAAGCAATAGGGCGCCGATAGCACCGCCTGCTGCTGAAGCGTTGGTATTTAAGAACACCATCGCCACTGAGTTGGCACTGTTAATATCGCCCAGCTTTAGCACCGAGCCGCCGTTGAAGCCAAACCAACCCATCCATAGGATAAAGGTACCCAAAGTGGCTAGAGGTAGGTTGGCACCAGGGATGGCGCGAATTTCACCATTTTTGCCATATTTACCTTTACGCGCCCCGAGTAATAACACGCCGGCCAATGCCGCTGACGCACCCGCCATATGTACAATGCCAGAGCCTGCAAAGTCGCTAAAGTTAAGCTCACCAATGAAAGGCACTGGATTGCCTCCCCAAGTCCAGCTGCCTTCCATAGGGTAAATAAAGCCGGTCATCACTACCGCAAAGGCGAAGAATACCCACAGCTTCATGCGTTCTGCTACTGCCCCAGAGACGATAGACATACAGGTGGCGACGAATACCACTTGGAAGAAAAAGTCAGAGGCTTGTGAATAAACCGCATCGCCGTCAAAGCCATTGGTTGCTGAAGCGGCCAGAGCATCTGCCACAAGGGTTTCGCCTCCAGAGATACCGCTTAAGAAGAAGCCACCGTCATACATAAAGTGGTAGCCACACATCAAATACATAGTACAAGCGATGGCAAATAGGCCAACGTTTTTGGTCAAAATTTCAGTGGTGTTTTTGGCACGAACCAAGCCTGCTTCTAACATGGCAAAGCCAGCCGCCATCCACATGACTAAGGCGCCGCACATTAAGAAATAGAAAGTGTCGAGAGCGTACTGTAGTTCAAAAATCTGGTTTTGCATGAAGATTCCCCCTTGGAATGCGATCGAGATTGTCAGGATGTCATTTGTAGTGGCGATTTAAGTTCTTGACCTTAAAGGCCGAAATGAGCGCTGTGATCGATAACAGCTTAGATGGCGTCAGGACCTGTTTCACCGGTACGGATACGAATAACTTGCTCTAGAGGGGAGATAAAGATTTTACCATCACCAATTTTTCCGGTACTTGCAATACGGGTAATGGCTTCAATGGCAGGTTCTACCATCTCATCCGTTACCGCAACTTCTACTTTAACTTTAGGTAGAAAGTCGACCACATACTCTGCACCGCGATACAATTCAGTATGGCCCTTTTGACGACCAAATCCTTTTACTTCAGTAACTGTAACGCCTTTCACACCAATTTCAGATAAGGCTTCACGCACATCATCTAATTTAAAAGGTTTTAATATAGCGGTAATCAATTTCATAGCAGATCCTTATTAATGACTTTGATAATATTTCGATTGAGTGATTTACAACAAACGGCTTGTTAATACGTCTATTTAGCTATTGTCTTTGATGTCATTGTTTCAAGAATTGTGCCAACTAAAAACGAAGGGGGAGGACGTTTTTAGGGCTAACAATGCATCAAAATAGTGCGTTTTAGACTTATAGTGCACCAAATGAGTATGCACCATATCAAGCAATAACCGAATTATTATAACGAAGTTTAATCAGAGAAGGTTAGCCATTGGTTAGTAATTTGTGATACCTCAGTGACGTTAAGCGTAGAGGCAAAAGGCGTGATTGAGCAGGGGTTAGAAGTGGTTACTTGTCGGTTACTGTGGTTACCTATGGTTATCATAACTAGCAAATCATTACAGATAATGTGGGTATAGTGTTGTATTATAAATATAGAGCTATGACCAAGGATGGGTTTGCAAAAAGGGCTAAGCGTTTAAGGTTAAAAATAATACTAAAAACTTAATAACTATTAATAACTAATAACTAATAATAAGCAAATAGCTAACTAATAAATAAAAGCAATAAACCGCTTAGCGTAATAAACAGCTGACTATCATAAAGACTGCCCACCCAACTCAGCTATAAATCTATCTCTAAACTGCTTATCTAATGGGAGACAAGCGTGTGTCTATAAATTCTACAGGGAGTGTGGTCAGAAAAGATCATATCTCGTGGTTTATCTTCGGTCTTATGGCCAGTGTTACTTTTCTAGGTATTCTCTCTGAATTAGTGCCTTCAGGTATCTTGCCACAAATGACCCAAGGTCTAGGTATCGAGGAAACCCAAGTAGGTTTCTTAGTCGGTATTTATGCCTTAGCTTCGGCAATCTTTGCCATTCCTCTTATCAGTATGACCCTAGCGGTCAATCGTAAAACTCTATTACTCATTCTGCTGGCAGGTTTCTCCCTATCCAATGTCGTGGTAGGAATGACTTCTTCTTACTACCTAATTGTGGCCATGCGAATTATTGGGGGTATCTGTGCTGGTATTATGTGGCCGATGATTGCCGCTTATGGTGCTGCTTTGGTCACCGAGGACTTACAGGGACGGGCCATTACTATTATTATGGCCGGTAACACTTTTGGGGTGAGTTTGGGGCTGCCTTTTATGACCTATATTGGTACCCATATGGGCTGGAGGACTGAGTTTATCTTGCTCGGTGCTTTGGGAGCACTGATTGCCCTATTGGCCGCTAAATTCTTACCTAATGTCCCTGGCGAGAAGCTGACTCAAAGTAACTCACCGATTGCCATGCTAAAACTTCCGCAAGTGTGGATTGTTTTGGTGCTGACCTTCCTATCCGTGGTAGCCCACTATAGTACTTATACCTATATCACCTTGTTGGTTGAAACATTAAGCTTCCAAGGGGGCATTAGTCTGGCGCTATTGATTTTTGGTATTGGGTCGGTGATCTCGGTCATTTTATCCGCCCGTATTATTGATGCTCATCTACAAGGTTTGATTGTCTCAATGTTGGGGGCAGGTACCGTGGCTATGTTGCTATTTGTGATATTTGGCGGTAGCAACGGCTGGTCACACATTGCTTTCTTACTATGGGGTTTGGCTTTTGGTCCGTTAGTGACCATGTGGCAGACGGCCGTCAGCAAGCAAGTAACAGAGGCCAAAGCAGTCGCCACTTCGGTACAGTCTAGTGTGTTTAACTTTTCGATTATGATTGCCACTTGGGTGGCCGGCTTAATCTTAGTTTATCTGCCCCAATTCGGCGCGATGGGTATCGTTTATCTATCGATTCTATGCTTTATCCCTGCCATCTTGTTGTCACTTTTTGCCAAAAAGACATTGGGAGCTGAGTAGGACGCTAAGAAACCCGCCTTTTAAACGCAAGCAAAATCATGCCCATAAAATGCGGTATAAAAAATGAAATAAATAAAAAGGAGAAAATAATGAAAAAGTTTATCAATGCCACCGTGTATGGTGATGAAAACAACCGTCAGCAACAAGCAACTGAAATTCTAGTCAAAGATGGGGTAATTGAAGCCATTGGCAATAACTTACCCAGTGCCGATGAAGAGATCGATTTAAAAGGACGGCTGGTTGTGCCTCCCTATGTCGACGCTCACCTGCATTTGGACTATGTTTATACCGGTAAAAATGAAGGCGCTGGTAACGATACAGGCACTTTATTTGAAGGGATTGCGCGTTGGCACGATGTTAAGAAGACGCAAACTTTAGAAGATGCCAAAGAGCGCGCTCTAAAAGGTATTGCAGAGGAAGTGTCAAAAGGGGTGCAGTTTATCCGTACTCACATTGATGTGTGTGACCCTAATCTAACTGGACTAAAGGCGATGTTAGAGGTACGTGAGCAGCTAAAAGACAACGTTACCATTCAAATTGTCGCCTTCCCACAAGAAGGCATGTATGCCTATAAAGGCGGAGAGGAGCTGGTAGAAGAGGCCTTAAAGATGGGCGCGGACTGTGTGGGGGGTATTCCTCACTTTGAATGGGCCTATGAGTTTGGTCAAGATTCGGTGCGTAAAGCGGTAGAGCTGGCGATTAAGTATGACAAATTAATCGATATTCACTGTGACGAAACCGATGACCCGATGAGCCGTCACGTGCAATTGCTAAATGCTCTAGTTATGGTCGAAGGCATTGGTAGCCGTACCGCTGCTAGTCACACTTGTTCATTCGGCTCTGCAGATGATGCTTACGCGTTTCGTATGATGCAGCTGTTTGAGCAATCTGGCATGAACTTTATTGCCCTACCTACTGAGAATGCCTACTTGCAAGGTCGTCAAGATACCTATCCCAAACGTCGTGGCTTAACCCGTGTGAAAGAGTTTTGGGAAAGTGGTATTAACGTTTGTTTCGGTCAAGACTCAATCAATGACCCTTGGTATCCTGCCGGTAACGGTAACCTAATGAATATCTTGGACAATGGGATTCACTTAGCGCAAACCATGTCCTTTGATCAGCTAGATACCTGTCTTGATTTGATTACCTATAATGGCGCTAAGACCTTAAATGTTGAAGGTCAATATGGGTTAGAAAAAGGCAAACCCGCTAACTTCTTAGTGTTGGATGCTGAGACCCCCTTTGAAGCCGTGCGTCAGCGCGCAGATGTGCTAGCATCGATTCGCAATGGTAATTACTTATTCAAGAAACCAGAGCCCAGCTATGACATTGAGCTGGATCTATTTAGAAAAACCAAATAAGTAATTGAGGGGCGACGTAAGCCCATTTGATTAAAACTCAAAAGGTGAGCCCAGATAACGCAGTTGTCTGGGCTCACCTTTTTTAGGTGTAATGGTTTTAGGGTTAATAGTTTTAGGACTAATGATTTTAGGACTGATAGTTACTATTGGCTACCCATATTAGCTACATTTTGGGATAGAGCAAATAGGGGCTTTGACTGGCTTTAAGTAATTTACGGGTATTACTACCATGCAGCAGCTCATGCAAACGAGACTCACCAAAAGCGCCGGTAATCAATAGGTCTAGCTTATTTTGGTGCTGATAAGTGATCAAGGCATTGGTCACGTCATTGCCGGCTATCAAAGATTTTTTGCAGTTAATTCCTGACTGAGTCAAGCGGGCATACGCTTCACGTAGAGCCTCTTTGTTGCGCTCAGTTTCTTCTCCGACCATCACCACATGTAGATTCAAATTTCTAATTAAGGCGGTATCACACAACCAATCCAGTAAGTGATGACAGGTGGGGCGGTTATCAAAGCCAAAAAGGGCGGTCTTTGGAATTTTAAAGCTCTCATGAGTGACCAAAGCAGGGCAGCGGCTGGCACGAATTAGCTGCGATAGCGTGTCTTTACAAGTGACTTGGTGGCCAAGCACGACTAGCTGCGCGCTTTCATCAACATAATCTAAGCTTTCAGCAATAGAGGCATGGCGATGTAGATAGTAAATTTGATGCTTATAGCGGCCTTGGTGACGCTCACAATAACGATGCGCCCGCTTTAGCAGTAATCGACCTTGGTCGCGCAGTTTGCCATTACTGTCCTTCTCTTCCAAGGTCAACTGATTGAGTAAGTTAGTGCCGTCGTCGGCAACTAAGTACCCTGAATAATCCAAGGCTTCCTTATGCTGTACGGTGGGGGCAGCGTGTAATAGACCTATGGGGGCATGCAAGTTCTTGGCAGCCCACATACTGGCCTCAAGTACCGCCTGTACATGGCTGGGAGCATCAAGACAAGCAATAACACTGTCCGCTCTTAAATTACTCATAAAAATCACTCAAATAGGGAGACATCCCTTTTCCGTAAAATAAGCGTCCCACTGAAGCAAGGCTAGAGTGGGATTGACTGTATTGGGCTATAAATTAGACCAGAGATTAGCTTTAACAGCATTCTAGTCTAGTAAGCCGATATCACGACGGTCATGAATTGAGAATTTGTCAATAATGGTGCGGCTTGCGCTGTTTAGACCCACTACTTTAACATCAATTCCTTCGCGTTGAAAACGAATCACTAGTTTGTCTAAAGTGTCTACAGCAGTGACATCCCAGAAGTGGGCTTGGCTCACATCAATTATCACTTCATCTAAGGCTTCTTTGGTATCAAAGCTGTTTAGAAACTGAGTCGTTGAGCTAAAGAAAACTTGGCCTTGCACGTAGTAATAGCGGGTATTGTTTTCATCATCGAGTTCACTGACCACGCTTAAGAATTGACCAATCTTATTGGCGAAGAATAGCGAGGATAAAAGCACCCCCACCAATACCCCATACGCTAAGTTATGGGTAAATACGGTGGTAATGACCGTGGCCAACATCACTACGTTAAACGACATAGGGTGGGTCTTAAATTCACGGATAGATTCCCAGTTAAAGGTACCGATAGAGACCATGATCATCACCGCTACCAACGCTGCCATTGGAATTTGGCTGACCCAATCACTTAAGAATACCACCATGATTAATAAAACCGCGCCAGCAATAAAGGTAGATAAACGGGTGCGTCCGCCAGATTTAACGTTAATAACTGACTGACCAATCATGGCACAACCCGCCATACCGCCGAAGAATCCTGAGGCGACGTTGGCAATACCTTGACCCCGACACTCGCGGTTTTTATCACTCGGGGTATCGGTTAAGTCATCAACAATGGTGGCGGTCATCATCGACTCTAGTAAACCTACTACAGCCAATGCCATAGAATAAGGCGCAATAATTAATAAAGTTTCAAGGTTAAGAGGGACATCAGGCAGTAAGAACATAGGCAGGGTATCAGGCAGCTCGCCCATGTCACCCACATTACGAATATCCAACCCCATATACAACGCCACTGCGGTTAAGCCGACAATACAAATCAGCGGAGAGGGAATAATTTTGCCAATCTTAGGGATAAGCGGAAAGCCGTAGATAATGGCCAGTCCTGCAGCGGTCATCAGATATACAGGTAGGCCGACTCGCTCCATAGCGGGGTTAAGCTCAGGAAGCTGGGCCATAAAAATTAAGATGGCTAGGGCATTTACAAAGCCGATGACCACTGAGCGAGACACAAAGCGCATCAAGTTACCTAGCTTAAATACCCCCATAAAAAACTGAATCACCCCGCACAACAAGGTGGCGGCAAGCAAATATTGTAGACCATGATCAGCAACTAAAGTGACCATGACCAAAGCCATGGCTCCTGTGGCTGCCGAAATCATGCCTGGGCGACCCCCAACGAAGCTGATAACTACCGCAATACAAAACGAGGCGTATAGCCCGACCTTGGGGTCCACACCGGCAATTATCGAGAAAGCAATGGCTTCAGGAATTAAGGCTAAGGCAACTACTAATCCTGAAAGTACGTCACCTCGCACATTAGAAAACCACTCATCTTTTAGCGTATTTAAGGAAGGGGCTTTTATAAGCATAGATTTCGGCATAGTGTTTGGGTCGATTATTTGTTAAGTTGTATTTTATAGCGATATGAAACTAAAAAACAGATGAAAGCGGCCGGAGTTGTAAGGTAAACCCTGCCACCGAAATTTACGGTAGACTATCGGCCATACCGCTCATAAAGCGTATGCTATCTTGCGCAAATACTGTCATAAATTATTCACATCACCTAAGTGGTGCTATAGTGGAATGATATTAAGAGATAAATATCAGTATGAGACAACGCTTCTAAACATAGCCCAATTTAGCTTGTTAAAAAAACAATGATATGAGCACAGAAACGTAAGTAAATTCAGTTCATTGAGGCTAGGCTCATGGTAGAATAACCAGCTTCTACCCCTAGCAACGACTTAGTACCCTATTTTAATTTTAGCATTAATTTATTCTATGACGATAACAGCAAGCTGCAATCAATGCAGGTTGAATAGTTAGTGCCATTAGCAGCAAAATAAATAGGGACTACATACTACTACAAAAATGGGTGCATCATAGCACAATATAGAAACAAGGACAGACCATGAGTACTGACCCAATCCTAACCGATGCCAATAGCCCTTCGGTAGATCCTACAGCTTACAAGTCACAAAATACGTCACGCAATACATCACATAATAACCCTCAGGGCTTAGCAGACTTTGAGGCTGAACAGACCTCAAGTGTGGGCCAGTATCAGCCCAGTACCCATTACCAAGGCGCTGCCAAATCTGACAGCCTGCCTTCAGCGCTTATCCAAAAGGGCAGTGGGCTACAGGTGGTCATTGGCTTGGGACAGTCGGGTTTGGCGACCGCCAACTATCTAGCAAAGCGTGGTTATAGTGTTGCGGTTACTGATGGCAATGCCGCCCCTAAATTAGCCGATCAATTAAATCCAGCTATCGAAATTCGAGCCTTCGGTGAGATTGATGCTGAGCTTTTGATGCAGGCTGAACGAATTATTATCAGTCCAGGAGTCGCCTTAACCACGCCCGCTGTGGCCCGAGCCAAACAAGCTGGCATTGCCATCGTCAGCGATATTCAGCTATTTAAAGAAGCTTGCAGCGCGCCTATCGTTGCTATAACCGGCTCTAATGCCAAAAGTACCGTAACTACCTTATTAGGGCTGATGGCCAAAGAGGCCGGTATCAAAGTCGGCGTTGGTGGCAATATCGGGGTGCCCGCGTTAACTCTATTAGAAGATAAGAGCTTGGGTGACCAAATGGAGCTGGCAGTTTTAGAGCTGTCTAGTTTTCAGTTAGAAACCGTCACTGATCTTGGGGCCAAAGTAGCCACAGTACTTAATATGTCACCGGATCATTTGGACCGTCATGGGGATATGCTCGGCTACCATCAAGCCAAACACCGTATATTCCAAGGCGCCCAGTCTATTGTGGTGAACCGTGATGATGCGTTATCTAGACCATTAATTGCTGATAATACGCCCCGACTTAGCATTGGCTCAAACGCCCCAGACTTGGGAGAATATGGGCTGATTACCGAAGAAGATGGCAGTATTTATTTGGCCAAAGGCACCGAAAAGTTAATTGCAGCCGATAAGCTAAAAATAAAAGGCAAACACAATTTAGTGAATGCTTTGGCGGCACTCGCTTTAGGGGAGCTGGCGGGGATTGATCTGCAGAGTATGCTGCAAACGTTACAAGAGTTTTCAGGACTGCCACACCGCTGTCAATTTGTGGATAATGTGGCAGGCATAGATTACTTTAATGATTCCAAAGGCACCAATGTTGGGTCGACAATGGCGGCTATCTTAGGCCTTGGCTCTGTCTATAGTAGTCAGAGCAATGGTAAAACCAAGTTAATGCTGATATTAGGTGGCCAGGGCAAAGGTCAAAATTTTGCTGAGTTGGCGCCTTTGATCAATAAGTATGTGACTCAGATCCTATTAATTGGCGAAGATGGTCAGCTGATCGCTGAGCACTTACAGCAAGCGGACTTATCTGATGAGGTGCAGCTGCATCATTACCAGACTTTAGATCAAGCCATGGACAAGTCTCAGCAGTTACTGAGTAGCAGTCTGTCACAAGTGGCAGCAGTCTTACTGTCTCCTGCCTGTGCGAGTCTGGATCAGTATAGTAGCTACAATGAGCGCGGTGACCATTTTTGTCAGCTAGTTACGGCATTGAAGTCCTAGTTTGATTTGTTATTTATTTTATTAACCAAAATTATTAAAAAATAGTTTTAAGTACAGTTGATACCCTATGGCAAAAGATACTGCTAATGCATCTGGCTACACGCCAAATGCTCTGTCCAAACGTAAGCAAAAAAGTACCGGCGTCTTTTCAATGCCGTCAGCAGGAAGTGTGTTAATCACCAGCGTCAGCTGCTTGATGGTGTTAAGCCTTATCATGGTGGCCTCAGCCTCCATTCCTTTTGCCAATATGCATGATATTGAACAGCTTTACTTTTTTAAGCATCAATTAATGTACATGGGCTTGGGTTTGGTAGCCGGGCTTATGGTCTACAAAGTACGCCTTTTGTGGCTCTATGACATGTTCACTTTGGTTTCAGCACTGCTGATAGTGATTGCATTATTGTTGGCCACTTTGATGTTTGGAGACGCTATTAACGGCTCGAAGCGTTGGATTGAGCTCGGTCCCTTTAACTTCCAGGTGGCGGAGCTGGCTAAGCTTGTAATGGTGATGTTTACTGCTGACTTTGTGGTGCGCCGAGGGACAGAGGTGCGCCATGGTTACGGGGGTATCTTCCGAATGGGTGCAGTGGTAACGATATTGGTTGGCCTGTTTTTGTCACAGCCTGACTTTGGGTCATTAGTCATCATTATTGGGGTCATTTTAGCCATATTCTTTGTGGCCGGTGCGCCTTGGAGTCAGTCTGGACTGTTGTTATTATTTGGTTTAGTGGGAGCGGCTTATGCGGTAATGTTCCAAGAGTATCGCATGACTCGTGCTAGTTCTTTCATAGATCCTTTTGATGATATTCAAGGCTCTGACTACCAGTTGGCTCGCAGCTTAATTGCTTTTGGTCGCGGTGAAGTAACAGGGGTGGGTTATGGCGAAAGTGTACAGAAGCTGGCTCACCTACCCGAAGCCCATACTGACTTCTTATTGGCCATTACCGCTGAAGAGCTGGGTTTCGTAGGCGTGATGACCGTATTGGTTTTAGAAGCCTTGGTAATAGCTAGTGCCATGCGTATTAGTTATATAGCGCTAAAAAATCGTCAAATGCGCTTGAGCTATACCGCCTTTGGTTTCGCGGTAATTTTCATTGGCCAAGGCGTTATTAATGCTGGTATGAACATGGGATTAATGCCAACTAAGGGGCTGACCTTACCTTTCTTTAGTTATGGAGGATCTTCTATGTTGATTAGCTTAATGATGGTGGGTATCTTATTAAATATTCATAAGAAAACCTCAAAAATACCAGCCGCCCAATGTCGGCATTACTAATGCTAACCACTAAGTCCAAGGGATAAATCTAGCAATGGATAGATAGTATGGTTAATTCGTATAGTTAAACCGAGAAGTTAGAAACAAAAAGGCCGTATAGCATGCTATACGGCTTTTTTGTTTCTGTTTTACTTACTGAGTCAGGATTATATAAGCCTATACTTTACCCAGCACACTTTGATGCTGTAGGGGGTCCAATTGCCACTGTGCCACAGCTTGCTGTAACATAACCTCTGGCTTATCTAAGTCTACTGCCGGCTGTTTGAGCAAGGTTAGCGCCTTTTGAATTAATTTTTGACACTTCGGTAGGGTAGCGGTATCAATAGGAGTGGCTAGGTTTTGTTTCGATAACTTTTGACCACAGTGGTTTTCTACCAAAGGCAAGTGATACCAGTGCTCAACAGTGGGTAAGTCTAGATAATGCATGATGGAGATTTGGGCGGAGGTTAAGGGCAAAATGTCTAACCCGCGCATAACATGGGTAATGCCTTGCAGACCATCATCGATACTGGCTGCCAAGAAGTAATTAATGGTACCGTCTGCGCGGCGTAATACCACATCTCCTAAACTTTGTTGCGCATTAGACCACTGTATACCCTGAATACCATCTATAAACCCCATGCTTTGATTGGGCAGCTGAATTCTTACCTTTTTATCTGTTAAGTGTTGCTGCCTTTGCTGCGGGCATAGGTTATGGGCTTCATAAGCTACAGTCTTAGGGTCAGGCAGACAAAA
This sequence comes from Psychrobacter sp. UBA3962, assembly GCF_002385225.1. Lineage (GTDB taxonomy): Bacteria > Pseudomonadota > Gammaproteobacteria > Pseudomonadales > Moraxellaceae > Psychrobacter. The sequence continues at coordinate 24,992 of NZ_DGDC01000043.1, forward strand.
TCTAGGGTAGATTTCATAGTCAGCCAAAGCTTTGCGCGAGCAGCTGCAACCATAGACGTAAGGCAATAGCTGCTCATACAATAGCTCATTGTAGATAGCTATACGCTCGGACTGATACCAAATATCCCCATCCCAGTGCAGGCCTAAATTCTCTAAGTCTATTAAAATTTGGTCGCTGAATTGGGTACTGCAGCGTTGAAGATCGGTATCTTCGATACGCAGTAGCCAAGCTCCATTGAGAGATTTAATGTGACAATAACTGGCAATGGCTGTGGTCAGCGAGCCAAGATGCAAGGCTCCAGTGGGTGAGGGAGCAAAACGGCCCACAGCTGGCCTATAAATAGGACAGGCAGTGGGCCGTTTATCATTAGATGCTGTCATAGCCAGAGGCAGTCGCTAACAGTTACGCATAACTGAAAGTGACTTAAGAGTGACCCCAGTTTTGACGCTCTTTGATTTCCGCTAGAGTTTTGCAGTCGATACACTGAGTCGCCGTAGGACGGGCTTCCAAACGACGTAAGCCAATCTCAACGCCACAAGTTTCACAAAAACCATAATCGCCATTGCTGATCTCTGCCAATGACTTATCGATTTTGCGAATTAACTTACGCTCGCGATCACGAGTACGTAGCGCTAAAGCGAACTCTTCTTCTTGAGTGGCTCTATCATTAGTGTCTGATAGGGCAGCTGACTCATCTTGAATGTAGGTCTTAGTGCTTTCAGCATCACCTGCTAACTGTTGCTTCCATGCCTTAAGAATGTTCTCAAAATGGGTAAGTTGCGCATCAGACATATATTCTTCATCTGTACCAACTTCGTACGGCTTAAAATTTGTTAGGTCGTCAATAGCATTTTGACTCATGACAATTTCCTATATCCATGTAGTAGGGGGTGCCAAATTAAATAATTGACTCTTATATCATATTTTTTTTGTTATTGCGAGAAGTATTATATAAGGTCTTCTTACTGATTTATCAATAACCTGCAGGCAATTAAATCTGCTTTAAGCCTTTTTATTTTCTAGCCTAGTTATCCAGCTTTTTATAATGCCTTGTTTATTTAAGCTTAACCAACGGTAGCCGGGAACTGCTTGGTCATCAATAGCAAAGTCGTCAGACTTTGGCTTAAATTGATAACAAGTAGAGGGGGTAGCATATACTTTGATTCCCGCTCTTTGAGATTCAAAATTTTGATGCACATGACCACTCACTACCGCTTTCACTGTAGGGTAACTCTCAACCCGTTGCCAAAAATCTTCGGCATCTTCAGTGATATGTTGGTCAATCCAGGCAGAGCCCATGGGCAGCACGTGATGATGCATGGCAATTATGACAGGATGATGACTATTTGCTAATTTTTGCGATAGCCAGTTTAGGTTTTTGTTACCCACACTGCCATAAATTTTGCCAGGAACACTGCTGTCTATTAGCAGTAAACGCCACTCATTTAAAGCAAGGCAATGATTTGATAGTAGCATAGGATTTGGCTCATGAGGCACAAATCGGCGCTGAGAGAAGGGCAGATGGGGATCTAACTCATCGGTGACATCATGATTACCGGCTATGCAAACGAACGGAATCCTGGTTTGTTGTAGCAGTTGATAAATATTTTTATAAATCTCAGGCTTAACCTCATTCACCAAATCCCCGCTCAATAAAATCAAGTCACAACGGATGTTTTCATTTAGCGCCTGCTGCAGACAAGCAGTAAAACTCTGGTAGTTATTAATACCAGCCGTTTCGGTATCCGGATCTAGATATAAGTGCGGATCGGTCAGCTGTAGAATATTAATCACACCATCTTCAGTAGTTATCTGAGCCGGAGGATAGTTTACGAGTTCGACAGAGCTTTCAGAAACTGGCATAACACACCTTTCCTTCACTATTAGTAGGGGGGCTTTAGTTTAGTAGGGGGTCATTGAGGCACTATTAACTGGCTTGAGACACAATAAATGCCATGAAAAACGCTATGGCTAAGCCCAGGACGATGGCCAATCCAGTTTGGATATCAAATAAGACACTGCCCCAAACCCCACCGGTTACTGCCAGCTGTGCCAAAATAACTGAAAAAATAACCATTTGCTTCGGGGAGTGAGCCCAGAGTCTGGCGGTCAGAGCTGGCAAAATCAATAAGCCACTAATAAGTAGGCTACCGACAGCCTGAAGGGCCAAAGCACAAAATCCTGCTAAGACCCCCATAAAAAACAACCGCTGGCGAGTGGCATTTATTCCAGAGACCTGAGCCAAATCAGTGTGCGTTGCTAGAATGACCTGTTGGCGCCAAATATAAACTAAAAAACCGATACCAAGCGCGACACAAGCCGACAAGATAGGCAGGTCGCTCCAGCCTACCTCCAACAGATTACCAAATAGATAGCCCAAGACATTGGCCTGCATTTGAGTCAAATGGGTCAAAGTTAATAAACCCAAACACAGCATAGAGACTGAAACAACGGCCAATATGGCATCACTGGGTAAGCGCTCATCTTCTAGTAACATCAAAGCGATTACCACCATGACACTCACCAAAGCGATGCCTATGCCGAAGGGCAGTTGCCATAAAGCCGCTAGGGCCACCCCAAATAAAGTGCCATGGGCTAAGGCATCGGCAAAAAAGGACATGCGTCGCCACAGGACCAGACAGCCTAAAGGGGCAGATAACAGGGCCAACAAACTGCCGGCAATCCAAGCGGGGGCTATAATATCGAGCCATTCAACTAGCATACGAGCGGTATTCCAAAAAAGTTTGTTATTTTAAGATAGCGACTACTTCTGGCAGTAGACAGCGCTCTAATGAGCGTGCGGACCATGATGCTGGCAGTCATGCGGCTTATGAATATAAGGCTGTTCGTACTGATGACCAAATAGCTTTTTAAATTCTTGGGATACTCCAAGATCGCTTGGCTGGCCCTCACAGCAGATATGCTTATTTAAGCAAATCACTCGACGACTGCCCCGCATCACCCAATGTAAATCGTGTGACACCACCACCATGGCGCACTGCAAGAACTCAGGTAAATCGTCAATAAACTCATACAGCCAACGCTCACTTTCAGGGTCTAAGCCCTGCATCGGCTCATCTAAAATCAGTAAGTTGGGTTTTGATAATAACGATCGAGCCAGTAACACGCGCTGGGTTTCACCGCCTGACAGATGAATCACCTGTTTTTTTAATAACGGGACTATCGATAGACGCTGGTATAAAAAATCTTGTTCGCTTGCCGAGAGTCTTTTTTGGGTTTGTGCTAATAGATCTTCAACTCGTAATGGCAAAATGGCCGGCACAGTGAATTTTTGGGGCACATAGCCCAGTTGCAGATTGCTATGACGCTGAATCTGCCCTGAGGTAGGTTGGATTAACCCTAAAATAAGCTTCATCAAGGTAGATTTCCCCGCACCATTGGGGCCGATAACACTGATTTTTTCGTAGGGCAAAATTTGCAAGCTGATGTTACTTAATAGCACTCTGGATTGAGAGTCTGCTGAAGTTTTTTCAGCCGTTTTTGCCGAACGGGCTCCGCTAAGCCAGCCGCTTAGTCTAGAGCCTGTTAGCGCTTTTTTAGCAGAAGCATTATCAGTAGCTGATGTATCCGCTAAGCTTGCCAGTTCAGACTTGCTCAGACCACGGGCACTTACTTCAAAGCCAACCTGGTTAAGTGTCATGAGTGCTGTTGACTCAGTGTCAACTTGATGGGCTTGCTGTGAGGAGGTATTGCGGGTGACAGACATGAGTTAAACGTCCTCTGAGATATGAGCAGGCACAGGTGAGCAGCTTTGACACAGACCTTTTAGTTCCATCACGCTTTGCTCAACTTGAAACCCTACCTCGTTTTTGACATAGCCGACAATCTCTTGAACCGGTAAGCCACTAAACTCCTGAACACGCTCACAGTCATTACACAGTAAGAAGACCGCATTGTGTTCATCGCGAGGATGACAACAAGGCACAAAAGCATTAATCGATGTCAGCTGGTGAATGAAGCCCAGCTCTAATAAAAACTCTAGAGTGCGATAGATGGTTGGGGGAGCCACCATTTTCGCCTTATCCCCAGCTTGTTTTTCACGGTTTTGTTGCAGGCTCTGAATTAAATCATAAGCCCCTAGAGGTTTATCCGATTCCAAAATCAGTTGGTACACCGTATGGCGTAAAGGGGTGAATCTTATTTGCTTAGCGGCACATATTTGCTTCGCTGTTTGTAGGCGCTGATTAATCTTCTCAGGGGTCAAGTCATGAACATCATGTGAATGTGCCCCCTGATGTTCACACGGCTGAACCTGAGAAGCAACAGAGGGGATTACAGCATCATCACTCATAGATAACCTCAAACCAAAGTATTGTTTTTTTTAAAAAAGGGCTTAATATTTAATTTGTTATAGTATAACATATCTATTATAAATTGTTTCGTTCCTTTCATTAAAGAAAGTTTTGTCTAATTTCATCCACTGAGAATACTATGTCCACAGTTAAGCCCTTCTCTTCTAATCTTTCGTCCTTCAAAAGTCTATTTGTAGGGAGTTTAGCGGCTTCTTTAATAATGACAGCCGCTCCTTTGGCCATGGCTGAAGCTCATCACGACCACAGCGGCCATGACCACGCTCACGAGGATCATCATGACCACCCTCATAATCAAGCGCACACAGAACCTCAAGGCTACGCGGATAACTCCCGACCCAAAATGAAAGTTATTCCAGAGCATATCCGTAACAAAACTGAAATTGCGATTAGTAACTACCCCTTGTTTTTGTTGAGTGAGGCGGTGACCAAAGGAGCCCCCTCTGGCAAGCTACTATTACAGCCAGGGGATGTGGGGCATCACGGCAGCCTAAGCCCAAGTGACATGAAAACCGTTAAAGACAGTCGTTATGTGGTTTGGTTTGGCAGTCAGTTAGAATCAAATTTAGTCAACTCTGTGGGTAAAAGCCCCAACAGTATCAGCTTATTCCGATTTAAAGCTTTCAATCGTCTGCCCTTGCGTGATGTGAAAGGGAAGCCTATTGAGGGCAGTTTGGACCCACATCTTTGGCTAGACCCAGATAACGCAAAAGCCATTACCCGTGCTTTGGGCTCTCTTTATAGCCGAGCCAACCCCGAATATAAAGCAGTTTATGCCAATAATGTGAAACAATTCGCTAAACAGATGGACAATGCGGTGGCTCAAGTGCAGGTCAATAACCAAAAAAGTCGACCTTACTGGGCCTATCATGACGCTTTTGGTTATATAGAGTCAGCTTTGAATTTACAATTGGCAGGAGCTTTAACGCATGATCATCACTTGCCGCCAAAAGCCAGTCAGTTTCATTGGTTAAATAAAAACCGCCCACAACCCACCATGTGTATTGTGCTTCAGTCTGACAATAGTAAAGGTGCCACTGCTAAATTAAAACCGATCAACAGCACAGTACAGCAAGAAGATATGAGCAATGCAAAAGACTTTATCTCAGGCTGGATGGCTGTGGCCAATGATATAAATAACTGTGTCAAATAAATCTGACCAAACAGTGTTAATTAAGCTAACCAAGGCTTAAAAAATTAGCTACAATATCCCTACCTAAGTAAGGGCGATCAGTCAGGAAGACATCGACTCTAGCTGTTGTTATTCTGAGCTTTTAGTCATTAACGGCTGGCGCCATATGACTGGGGTAGGGGAGTGTTGTAAGTTATTGATACCCTATTAACCATATCTCAAACCGTTAATAACTATTACTTACAGATATGCATAAAAAAAGTATTTGACAAAAGAATCTTTTTTTTCTTGCTTTACCCCTAAGCGCTCATTATAATAGTCGGCGTTTTGTGTTATAGAAAAGTCATGACTACTCATTCCAATACGCCACTACGAGCGTCAGAACGTAAACAGCTACAACGAGTCCAGTTAAGACGACAAGCCCGGCTTAGGTCGAGCAGTCTATTAATCATTATCGTTATGGCTTGGTTATTAGACATGACTTTATTTAAGAGCAACCTACTCATCCCAAAAGGGGTCGCATTAGGGGCTTTTATAAACTGGTTTGCTCAGAGTGTCTTTGCTTGGTTTGCTTTTCGATATACCGGAGCACAAGCCAGACAGGCTATCGTTAGCCAACTCTATCTGGGTCAGATCATTAAGTGGTTTGTGGTTATGTTAGGGTTTGCCCTAGTGTTTATCACTGTACAACCCATTTCTGCTGGTGCCGTCATATTTGGATTTATTGCCATGCAAATAGGACACTTTATAAGTCTCTGGCAGATTCGCAAAAAATAGTTAAGTGAAAGTAGCTTGCAAACCGCCACAGCAGCTCACCACTATTTATTTTATTATGAAACCCATACGTGGCACTTTAGGGTTCATATCCGTGCAATAATAAGATATTAAAAATTGCAGCAGTATCAAAAAAACATAATTTTTATCAGTCATTGTAACCAGTATTGTTACAAAACTAGTAAATCAGTGTATGATGTGCGGCAAGTTCTATCTTAAAATTTAGTAAATTTCTAATTTTATAAGAATACAGAAAGGTTGTGTTAAAAAAATAAACGTTTTCTTTACACTTATACCTTGCTGCATTAATATAAGGGCAGAAATAAATGAGCACCAAATTTATTTAGCAAAGTATAAGTAAGAAAAGTAGTAAAGCGTTCATTAACAAAGTATTTTTTGCTAAATAAATTAATGGTTAACACAAACTTATAAGAAGCTTAGATTATGGCAGCTGAAATATCCTCGTCTGATTATATTGCACACCATTTAACCAACTGGACCTTTGGCTATTTGCCAGGTGAAGGCTGGAAAGTTGCCCATACTGCTGAAGAAGCAGGTCGAATGGGCTTTAATGCCATTCACTTGGATACTATGCTTTGGTCATTTGGACTTGGTATTATATTTTGTGCCTTATTTTGGTTCGTAGCAAAGCGTGCGACTGCTGGGGTACCAGGTAAGCTACAGTCTGCAATTGAAATGATTGTAGAGTTTGTGGACACAAACGTACGTGATTCCTACAACGGTACATCAAAACTTATCGCACCTTTAGCGTTAACAATTTTCGTGTGGATTTTCTTGATGAACTTGATGGACTTAATGCCCATCGACTATATCCCAGTGTTAGCCCAAAAAATCGGTGCTGCTATGGGTCATGATCCACATCATGTTTACTTTAAGATTGTATCGACAACAGATCCCAACGCTACATTAGGTATGTCGTTCTCGGTATTCTTCTTAATCATTGGTTATAGCATTAAAGAGAAGGGACTTGGTGGCTTCATCAGTGAACTAACCATGCATCCGTTCAGTGCTTCAAACCCAATTGCTAAGATTCTATTATTCCCAGTCAACTTAATCCTAGAGTTAGTTACTTTAATTGCAAAACCTGTGTCACTTGGTTTGCGTTTATTTGGTAACATGTACGCAGGTGAGTTGGTGTTCGTATTGATTGCCTTATTACCTTTCTGGATTCAGTGGGCATTATCAGTACCTTGGGCAATTTTCCATATTTTAATTATTACCCTTCAGGCGTTCATCTTTATGATGTTGACGATAATCTACTTATCACTAGCATCACAAACTGAACATTAATTAGTTAGATTTTTCATCAATCAATAGGTAAATGAGGATACATCAATGGATCCAGTATTAGGTGGTTACACAGTTATCGCAGTAGCAATGCTAATCGGCGCAGGCGCGCTAGCTACAGGTATCGGCTTCGCATTACTAGGCGGTAAGTTCCTAGAAAGTGTTGCACGTCAGCCAGAATTAGGCTCACAATTGCAAACTCGCATGTTCATTGTAGCCGGTCTTCTAGATGCGGTGCCAATGATTGGTGTTGGTATTGCGATGTTATTATTATTCGCTAACCCTCTAGCTTAATTTAAACATCAGTGACCCCTGTTGACCATTCGCAATTATTTGGAATGCTATATCAGATATAGAATGGTCAATGATACTGATTTTTATTAATAAAGAGGTGATCGTGTGAATATTAATCTAACCCTAATCGGTCAGTCCATAGCGTTTGCAATATTTGTTTTATTTTGCATGAAGTTTATTTGGCCTTTCTTAATGGGTGCCATTGAAGAGCGTCAGCAAAAGATCGCTGAAGGTCTTAATGCCGCTGAAAAGGCAAAGTCAGACTTAGCAAATGCTGAACAATCAGTTGAGCAAGAGTTGGCATCAGCTAAAGTTAAAGCTGCTGCACTGATTGAACAAGCAAATAAAAGCGCTAACCAGCTTATCGAAGAAGCAAAAGCACAGGCAGAAATTGAAGGCGAACGTATTCGTCAGCAAGCCCGTGAGTCAATCGATCTTGAAATTAATCAAGCACGCGAGGGTTTACGCAGCCAAGTGTCTGAGCTTGCAGTACTAGGTGCTGAAAAGATTCTTAAAGACAAAGTTGATGCGCAGCAACACGCCAAAATGTTAGAAGAATTGGCAGCTAAGCTTTAAGTGGTAAATTTAAGTCTTAATATCTATTGTTGATCAGCTGAAGTGACTCAGCTTCAGCTTTATAGAATCCTATAATAAACTGCTTTGGCAGTAATTATGGTTTTATAAACCGGCGATAGTAGGGCTCTTTACCTCTAATCAACTTCTTATACCTGGTTTGTTTTATATAAAGTTTTTCATCAAATATGTGGCTAAGAGGACATAATGGCTGAATTATCTACACTAGCGAGACCCTATGCCAAGGCAGCATTTGATTATGCGCATGAAAACTCAGTCATTGGTGAGTGGGAAGATTTCTTGCTGATCGCAAGTAGCGTGGTCGGTGATTCTGCCTTTGTGCAAATGCTAGATAACCCCGCTGTTACTGCTGACCAAAAAGCTGAAGCACTAATCAGCATTTATGATGAACACGTAACCTCTACTCAGGGGCAATCGTCTAGTCAGCTATCAGTAGCAACAACACCCATCAAAAACTTTGTGCATCAACTTGCCGAACAAGAGCGTTTGAGCCTATTACCACAGGTATTAGAGCAATATCGTTTACATCGCGCTAAAGCACTTAAACAAGTAAACGTATACGTAACGTCTGCCTATCCGTTAGACGACGCACAACGTACTATGATTCAAAGTCGATTAGAACAATCACTAAATGCATCTGTGATTCTTCATGAAGATGTAGATCCTAGTTTATTAGCGGGTGCCACCATTAAAATTGGGGACAAGCTTGTTGATGACTCGGTGCGTGGAAAATTAAAACAGTTAAAAACACAGCTAACTGCTTAACGCATTATTAATAATAATGATAGTTGATGTTGCTTATTAGTTAACCTGTAATCAAAATAAATTATCATTAAAAGCTTAATTTATATTTTATCTTCAACACATTTTTCGAAGAGTTTAAGCTTTATATCCGGCGAGTAAGCAGGCAATCACAAATTAAAGGAAACAAGGCAATGCAACAATTGAATCCAGCAGAAATCAGTCAACTGATTAAGCAGCGAATTCAAGACCTTGATACAGGTGCAACCGCTAAGAATGAAGGCACTATTGTCAAAGTATCTGATGGTATTGTACAGATTCATGGTCTTGAAGATGCAATGTACGGTGAGATGATTGAGTTTGAAGGCGATGTCTATGGTATGGCATTGAACCTTGAACAAGACTCCGTAGGCGCGGTTGTTTTGGGTGATTACCTAGGTCTTCAAGAAGGTCAAAAAGCTTACTGCACAGGCCGTATTTTAGAAGTACCAGTAGGTCCTGAATTATTAGGCCGCGTGGTTGACGCTTTGGGTAACCCTATCGATGGTAAAGGCCCTATCAACGCTCAGCTAACTGATAAAGTAGAAAAAATTGCTCCAGGTGTTATTGCCCGTCAATCAGTTGATGAGCCAGTAATGACTGGTTATAAAGCGGTTGATACCATGATTCCAATCGGTCGTGGTCAGCGTGAGCTTATCATTGGTGACCGTCAGACTGGTAAAACAGCTTTAGCTATTGACGCTATTATTGCTCAGAAAGATTCTGGTATTAAGTGTGTGTACGTAGCCATCGGTCAGAAACGCTCTACCATCGCTAACGTAGTACGTAAACTAGAAGAAACAGGCGCTTTAGCTTACACCACAGTTGTGGTTGCTTCAGCCTCTGAGCCAGCAGCGCTACAGTATATCGCTCCATACTCAGGTTGTACTATGGGTGAATACTTCCGTGACCGCGGTGAAGACGCGTTAATCGTTTATGATGACTTATCAAAACAAGCCGTAGCGTATCGTCAGATCTCACTACTATTACGTCGTCCACCAGGTCGTGAAGCTTATCCAGGTGACGTTTTCTATCTTCATTCACGTCTACTAGAGCGTGCTTCACGTGTAAACGCTGAGTATGTTGAAGAGTTCACCAAGGGTGAAGTAAAAGGTAAAACCGGTTCTTTAACCGCTCTACCAATTATTGAAACTCAAGCCGGTGACGTATCTGCATTCGTACCAACTAACGTAATTTCTATTACAGATGGTCAGATCTTCTTAGAATCAAGCTTATTTAACTCAGGTATTCGTCCTGCGGTTAACGCTGGTATTTCAGTATCACGTGTTGGTGGTGCTGCTCAGACTAAGATTATCAAAAAGCTATCAGGTGGTATTCGTACCGCATTGGCTCAGTATCGTGAATTGGCAGCGTTTGCTCAGTTCGCCTCTGACCTAGATGATGCTACTAAGCAACAGTTAGAACACGGTGAGCGTGTGACTGAACTGATGAAACAGAAGCAGTATGCTCCAATGTCAGTTGCTGAACAAGCCGCAGTTATCTATGCTTCTAACGAAGGTTATTTATCTGATATCCCAGTTGAAAAAATCGGCGCCTGGGAAGAAGCTTACCTACGTTACATGTATGACGAACAAGCTGATCTTATGAAAGAAATCAACGACACTGCAAATTACAATGATGATATTGCAGGCCGTTTGAAAGCTTCAGTTGAAACGTTCCTACAAAACCACACGTTCTAAATAAACAAAGGTGCGATTAGTGAAGCTAATCGCACTATTTGAAATGTGTGTAATAGATTAACCCTCATTTAAACCCCGCCGAATTGGAAATGTTATGGCAAGTTTAAAAGAAATTCGTGCTAAGGTTACTAGCATTAAAAGTACGCAGAAAATTACGCGTGCGATGCAGATGGTAGCCGCCAGTAAAATGCGCCGTGCTCAAGAGCGTATGGAAGTGGGTCGTCCTTATTCTGAAAATATGCGTCGTGTGGTGTCACACTTAGTAAACGCCTCTTCAGATTATAAGCACCCTTATATGACTAGCCGTCAGGTAAATCGTGTAGGCTATATCTTAGTGACTTCTGATCGTGGTTTGGCTGGTGGATTGAACATCAACTTGTTTAAACAGTTGATGCATCATGTTCAAGAATTTCAAGACCAGTCTGTGCAAGCTGAGTTTGCTGTAATCGGCTCTAAAGGCGTTAGCTTTTTCAAGAGTTTTGGCGGCAAAGTAACTTCAGCAGTCACTGATTATGGTGATAATCCTAGCTTTGAGCAATTAAATGCTCCAGTTCAAGCTATGCTTGATGATTATGCCAAAGGTCACTTAGATCGCATTTATTTAGTTTACAATAAGTTTGTAAACGCAATGACACAAAAGCCAATGATTAGTCAGCTGGTTCCATTACCGCAAGATGCCATTGACTCAGACTCAGGTATCCGCACGGAAATTAACTGGGACTATATCTACGAGCCTGATGCCAAGACACTTGTCGATGGTTTACTTGGCCGTTATATCGAGTCTATCGTATATCAAGCGGTCATGGAAAACATTGCTTCAGAGCAATCAGCACGTATGGTAGCGATGAAAGCTGCTACTGATAATGCTGGTGACCTAATTAATGATTTACAGTTAGTTTATAACAAGCTGCGTCAAGCGGCAATTACCCGAGAGATTTCGGAAATTGTCGGCGGTGCTGCTGCTGTTTCCTAATTGACATACCTATATTTTTAGAAGTTCAAGGAGAACGCCATGAGTAGCGGTCGTATAGTACAGATTATTGGCGCAGTTATTGACGTCGAGTTTAACCGCACTGACGTGCCTCAAATTTATGACGCGTTGGTTGTAGATGGTACCGAAACCACACTAGAAGTTCAGCAGCAGTTGGGCGATGGTGTTGTACGTACTATTGCAATGGGATCTACTGAAGGTCTTAAGCGTGGTTTACCAGTAACTAACACTGGTGCCCCAATTACAGTTCCAGTAGGTGATGCGACTCTAGGTCGTATTATGGACGTTTTAGGTCGTCCAATTGACGAACAAGGTCCAGTTAATTCTGAAGATCATTGGTCAATCCACCGTCAAGCGCCTTCTTATGATGAGCAAGCTAATAGTACTGACCTATTAGAAACCGGTATTAAAGTAATTGACTTACTTTGTCCGTTCGCTAAAGGTGGTAAAGTTGGTCTGTTCGGTGGTGCCGGTGTTGGTAAAACCGTAAACATGATGGAATTGATTAACAACATCGCTCTTAAGCACTCAGGTTTATCAGTATTCGCTGGTGTGGGTGAGCGTACTCGTGAAGGTAACGACTTCTACCACGAGATGCAAGAAGCGGGCGTTGTTGATGTTGAAAACTTCACCAACTCAAAAGTTGCGATGGTTTACGGTCAGATGAATGAGCCACCAGGTAACCGTTTACGTGTTGCGCTAACCGGTCTAACTATGGCTGAGTACTTCCGTGATCAAAAAGATGAAAACGGTAAAGGTAAGGACGTTCTATTATTCGTTGATAACATCTACCGCTACACACTAGCCGGTACTGAAGTATCAGCACTTCTAGGTCGTATGCCATCAGCAGTAGGTTATCAGCCTACACTAGCTGAAGAGATGGGTGTACTTCAAGAGCGTATTACTTCAACTCAGACCGGTTCTATTACTTCTATCCAAGCGGTATACGTACCTGCGGATGACTTAACGGATCCATCACCAGCGACTACGTTTGCTCACTTAGACGCGACAGTGGTACTAAGCCGTGACATCGCTTCACAAGGTATTTACCCTGCGATTGACCCACTAGACTCAACTTCACGTCAGCTAGATCCTCTAGTTATCGGTGAAGAGCACTATAAAGTGGCTCGTGGTGTTCAGGAAGTTCTACAGCGCTATAAAGAGCTGAAAGACATCATCGCGATTCTTGGTATGGATGAGCTTTCAGAAGAAGATAAGATGGTGGTATACCGCGCTCGTAAGATCCAGCGCTTCTTATCTCAGCCATTCCACGTAGCCGAAGTATTCACCGGTGCGCCTGGTAAATACGTATCTCTACGTGACACCATCGCAAGCTTCCGTGATATCTTAGATGGTAAATATGATGATCTACCAGAACAAGCCTTCTATATGGCTGGTAGCATCGATGAAGTAGTGGCTAAAGCTGAAAAAATGAAGTCTGCAGCGTAATTTAATCGCTAAGGCTTTAATAGTTTAATAGATAGTTGTTAAAAGGCATGGCAAAGTTGAAGTTAACTTTGTCATGCTTAACAAGATATTAAATTATCGCCTATCCAAGTTTGATGTTAATATTAATTAGCAAGTTAATGAGTTTATAACGGAGAGTCGCATGGCAACCTTACAGTGCCGAGTAGTTAGTGCTCGTGAAGAGATTTATACTGGCGAGATCAGTATGTTAATTGCGACGGGTAGTGAAGGAGAAGTGGGTATCCTAGCGGGTCACACCCCACTAATCACACTATTAAAGCCGGGCTCAATGAGAATCCAATTACCAGATGGTAGCGAAGAAGTTATCTATGTTTCTGGTGGGGTTTTAGAAGTTCAGCCTAAGCTTGTCACTGTACTTGCAGATACTGCAGTACGTGCAGATGACTTAGACGAAGCGAAGATTATTGAAGCTCGTAAACAAGCAGAGCAAATGCTTGTCAACCAGTCTGAAACTTTACAGACAAACGCTGCATTGGCTTCACTTGCAGAGTCTGTGGCACAGCTACAAACGATTAGAAAATATCGTAACCGTGCGTAAGGTACTCTACACCAACCAGCGTCAACTGTTGAGTAAGTGTTAACTGCTTATCAAAATAATCAAACAGCCTATACTAGGCTGTTTTTTTGTTATCAGTCATCGTAATAACCTACTGTTTATACTAGGAGTATAAAACGACATTAAGTGTCGTAAATTATCTTTAAAAGGTTGTTAGTTTAAGCTAATCTTGCGACACTAAGGCTATGAGAACTCTCAAGCTGCGCATCAAAGACAAACATATAAAAGAGCTGAATCGTCTAAGCGGTTCGGTGAACTTTGTGTGGAACTATGTTAATGCGCTGTGCTTTGAGCATTTAAAACGTACCGGTAAGTTTTTTAGTGCTTATGATCTAAACCAGTACACTAAAGGTAGCGGTGAGTATTTAGGTCTACACAGCCAAACCTTACAAGCGATTAACGAAACTCACGCTAAATCTCGCAAGCAATTTAAAAAAGCCAAACTCAACTGGCGCACAAACCGTCCTGATGCCAAACGCAAATCACTTGGGTGGATACCCTTTAAAAAGTCCGCTATCAAGTATTTAAATACAAGACGGACGGGTAAGAAAGCACTTAGATCAACCATACAGCTATCCTTATCTAAAGGTCAGAAGTTAGTCATTGACGTGTTTGACAGCTACAACCTGTCTTTGTATCAAATCAACACGCTTGAGATAGTACAAGACAGCCGTAATCGTTGGTATGCGTGTATCACTGTTAAGGACTACCCTAAACAAGTAAGCGGTACGGGTAGTGTTGGCATTGACTTGGGCTTAAAAGAAGCTGCCACCACGTCAAACGGTGAAAAGCTAATTACTAAGCAAACTCAAAAATGGGCGCATAAATTAGCAACCGCCCAACGTGCCAAGAATAAAGAGCGTGTCAAAGCAATCCACGCCAAAATCAAAAATACAAGATTAGATTTAATTCATAAGTTCACCACCAAGCTTGTTGAAGACAATGCGTTAATTATTGTTGGTGATGTTAAATCACGCTCATTTACAAATAAGAAAGCCAACCTAGCTAAATCGACATACGATGCAGGTTGGTTTGAAATCAAACGGCAACTAGAATATAAATGCAAGCATGCAGGTTGTCGTTTTGAGATAGTAAATGAGAGTTACACTACCCAGACCTGTTCGTGCTGTCATAAAATAAGTGATAGTAGTCCGAGAGGTAGAGCAGGTCTTGGAATAAGAGGATGGACTTGTGCTAAGTGTGGCACAAGGCATGATAGAGATATTAATGCTGCTAAGAACATCCTTGCGGTTGGGCTTGACCGTCTAGCTGTAGGAATCCCCTCGGTTTAGCGAGGGGAGGGAGTCAAGTGCTAAGATTAAGTATATTACTAATTACATTATGGATTAATTTATATATACTAAGGGTTGTAATGGTTTATTAATATCCAAATGGAACATATTTATAAGACCCTGATTAAGGTTTCATTTTTTTGAGGAAATAATAATGTCTATAAGTGAAGAAGAGCAAACCCCACGAATTTTGATTGTTGAAGATGATGAGCGTCTGGCCATATTAACCCAAGACTATTTGGTTAAGAATGGTATGGATGTGGCTATTGAGACTGATGGTAACCGTGCGATTCGCCGTATCATCAATGAACAACCTGATTTGGTAGTTCTAGATGTGATGTTGCCAGGTAGTGATGGTTTGACGGTTTGTCGTGAAGTCCGCCCACACTATCATAGCCCTATCTTGATGTTGACTGCCCGCACAGAAGACATGGACCAAGTATTAGGTCTAGAAATGGGTGCAGATGACTATGTGGCCAAGCCTGCACAGCCGCGCGTTCTATTGGCTCGTATCCGTGCCTTATTACGCCGCTCTGAAAATGCCCCTTCTGAAGAAGTACCACAGCGTCTAGAGTTTGGTGAATTGGTTATTGATAATGGTGGCCGCTCAGTGACTCTAAATGGTGAGTTGGTTGACTTTACCAGTGCTGAATATGATCTTCTATGGTTATTGGCTTCTAACGCAGGTCGTATCTTATCTCGTGAAGATATCTTCGAGCGTCTACGTGGTATTGAGTATGATGGTCAAGACCGTTCAATTGACGTACGTATCTCACGTATTCGTCCTAAGATTGGCGATGATCCAGAAAATCCAAAACGTATTAAAACCGTTCGTAGTAAAGGCTATTTGTTTGTTAAAGAAGGCAGCTAAGCCACTTTATTTAGCTACAAGCCTTAAAGTGAGTAATCAACTGATTGCTCATTAGTTTTAAAAGGTCAGCTTTAGGCTGACCTTTTTATTATTTAGAGTTTTGATACTAGCACTACATTAGTGACGATATTTCTACAAATCTATTTTTACAACAACAAAATATAAAATTATAGAGCGTTGTTAACTCTATATAATTTAGGCTGGACTCTGGACCATTGCAGGTGTAGGTTAACCACTCGATTTAGGGTAAACTAGGACAAAATTAAATTTATTAGATTTCGTATGCCAATATTCTCATCATTAAAACACAGTATTTTTCTACGTATCTACGCAGGGCTGCTATTGGTCTGTCTATTTGTGGCGCTTTTTGCTCAATTATTGGTAGACACCATCAATAAAGAACGCGTTCAGGCTTATCGAGAGAATGTGGCTACGGGGGCCCTGTATCTGGTCAGTTCTGGCTTGCAGCAACAGTCCTCTGAAACCCAGCGTGAATATTGGCTCAATGATATCAGTCAATTATTTGGCAATAATTTTAGCATTCAGCCCGAGTCGAAAATCGATTTTAAAGCCAGTGAACTAAAACGCTTAGAAGAGAATAAAACCGTAGTTCGCTATGTGGCACAGCCTACTTATGCCGATATTTTTCATCCTATTGAGGGCGAAGATAACGTCATAACCGTCCGCATCAGTAAAGTTACCGAACAGCAGGTTCGAGCAATGGCGGTACTTCTGCTGAATGATTTGTCCTACTACAAGGACCTATCAAGCAAAAGGCAGCGTCTTGATGAGATCTCTAAGCAGTTTGCTTTCCCTTTGAGCATTGAAAACATTGTTGATTTAGAGTTGGATGACGATCAACTGCGCCGTTTGGACAGAGATGAAGTGGTGATGCTGTTTCGAGACAGTACCCGCTCCGATGACTCGTCTATTAAGATCATTGCGCCGTCTGAACTTGAGAATATGGCAGTGGTTATTGGTCCGGTTAGCTTGTTTAAATGGTTTCCGTTTAATCTGATTATTAGTGTGGTGTTAATTAGCATGTTCCTCATTAGTTTGGGGGTTTATGCCTTAATTTTCCCACTAGAGCGTAAACTGCAATTGATTCAATCTGGGGTCAATGAGGTTGGGGATGGTAATTTAGACACTCGGGTGCAAGTGGTGGGTCAAGATGAGATTGCCCGTTTGGCGGCTACCTTTAACGCCATGACCGAGCACATTAAACGCCTTATTGAGTCTCAGCGTGAACTAACCCGTGCGGTGTCGCATGAGTTAAGAACCCCTGTGGCTCGTATTCGATTCGCAGTTGATATGTTGGCGGATACTGATGATCAAGAGTCGCGTGAGATGCAGCGTGATTATATTGACCAAGATATTGAGGCCTTAAATGGTCTAATTGATGAGATTTTGACTTACGCTAAGCTGGAAGAGGGCTCTCCTAAACTAGATCTTGAGCCGGTCAGTTTAAAAGATCTGGTGGATCAAATTGTGCGTGAAACCAATGCTTTAGGTAAGCCTATTGAAGTCGTTGGTATCTCACCTTCAGCGAAGGTAACGGCTGTGGCGGATAGACGTTACCTTCACCGTGTGGTGCAGAACTTAGCGGGTAACGCCCTGCGCTATGCAGAGTCGAAAATTATCATCAGTGCCGGCGTACGCAAAGGCGAAGCTTACGTCAGTGTAGAGGATGATGGCCACGGTATTCCTGAGGAAGATAGAGACAAGGTGTTCGTGCCTTTTGCGCGCTTGGATGACAGCCGTACCCGCGCTTCCGGAGGGTATGGGCTAGGACTGTCGATTGTGTCCAGAATTGCCTTCTGGTTTAACGGAAAAATGTCGGTTGACGAAAGTCCGAAACTGGGTGGAGCACGCTTCACTATGCGCTGGCCCATTAAGCCCTTGGCACAAACTATCTCGGCAGACCAATTGACTCAAGAAAAAGGCGCTCGCAAAATCATTGAAACCGAGGATTAGGTCTGCTTAGTTAATGATGTTAAAAGTGCTGCTGATACTAAAAGCATCAGCTATGATAAAAAAGCTAATGATAAAAATAGATAGCATAGAAAAAGCCCAAGGCACTCTACCTTGGGCTTTTTTTATGGCAACTGTCCCGTCCTGAAATAA
>NZ_DGDC01000022.1 GCF_002385225.1 Psychrobacter sp. UBA3962
ATTTTAAATCTATGCTTTACTTAGCTTGTACTATTATTCACTGTAAGTTAAATTGAGGACACGCCCTAAAAACATAACGTAAAAAACGAAAGTCAGCGATTGCTGGCTTTTTCATTTTATGACACTTTGTGTCAGAAATTTGTTACAGTATGGCCCTTAAACTAATATTTATCCCCTCCCTAATGGGTAGGTGTTATAATAGATAAAAGTATAATGTTAAACAGTTTTTAGCTATTTAGTAGCGTAATAAGTACTGGATTAATTGTCAGTACTGAAATAAACGACAGCGAGTTTTGTATGTGGAAAAAGGTAGCAGCCATAAGCAGTGCTCTATTATTAAGTAGTTTAGCGACTGCAGCTGACCCTAGGATTGAAGCCAGTAAAGCGTATTTATATGTGGGTAAGTCGGTTATGGCTTGTGGCACGTTGGTTGAGATCAATCACTTGCCCAACCGTCACTATATGAACTTTGATAAAAAGTACCCCAATCATACGTTAACCGCTTTAATATGGAATAAAGACTACCGCTGGTTTGAAAATCGCTACGGTAAAATTGATAACTATGTGGGCAGCCGCTTTTGTGTCATTGGTAAAGTGGCACAGAACCAGAACTACTTACAAATTAACGTGACCAACCCACAGTTTCTAAGATTAGTGACCAACTAAATTTATCACCAGTTGCCGTAAAACTACCCACTTCAGGGGATGGATATAAGGCAACGTAATTGCTAGAATGAAACATCTGTTAAATCAAACCATCTACAAAAAAACAGTTTAGGACAGTATAAATTGCGAGTACGCAGTGTCTTAACTGGTAGATGGTTCAACGAACACACTCTCAAACTGACTCGTGTCGATAGACAATCTTAACAGTAGAGTCAGCTTGAAATGAGAATCTTAGACGCAAGGTGTGACTTGCAAGGCGGTAGCCAAATCTAAGATTTGCGGTGGGGCTTCACCGTCCAGCTGTAGGAATTCCCTAGGTTTAGCGAGGGGAGGAAGTCAATCACATTGCTTTGACTTTATACTGTTGTATTAAAACCAGCTTAGGCTGGTTTTTTTATGGGCGGTGAAATTATGGTCCGTTAAAAGCTAGGCTATGGGTTAAGGCAACATTCTGAAACTAAAATGTCATTTAGGCTTAGGTATACTCATAAAATGATCCTGTTCAATAATCAAGGATGATAGGTAGTGCTATTAGATTTGCTCGTTACGCTTCATATACTTACTTGGCTTGCGGTGTCGCTTCGGGTGCTTTCCCGTCACGATTTAACCGCGCAAGCACGATTGGCGTGGCTGGTCGTGCTATTTATACTGCCTTATGGCGGGGTAGTGGTGTATTGGATGTTCGGCGAGGTACATTTAGGTTTTAACTTCGAGCACCGTTATAACAAGATTATTGAGCAGCTAAACAGCAACTTTCCGGCAGTACTGGGCAAAAAAGACACCATGACTGAGGTCATTGATCAGGAGTACCAGCCAGCCTTTGCTTATTCGGCTTCAGTAAATGGTTTTCACACCACTTTGGGCAACAAAGCAGAGCTTTTACCAGACGCTAAGACCACTGAACAGCGAATGATAGCGGACTTCGATGCTGCTACCGATCATATCCACGTTATGTACTATATTTGGTTGGATGATGGAATGGGAACTGCTATTGCTGAGGCGTTAATGCGCGCTGCCAAACGCGGGGTACAGTGCCGGGCTATGGTAGATGGTATGGGCTCACGCAAGCTGCTGCGCTCTCCCTTATGGAAGCGGATGGAGCAGGCAGGGGTAGAGGTGAGTGTGGCACTACCCATCGACAATATCCTTAAAGTAATGCTTTTTAGCCGCATTGATTTACGCAATCACCGTAAGATTACTATTATTGATGGCAAAATTGGCTATGTGGGCAGCCGCAACAGTGCCGACCCTGAATTTCGGGTGAAGCCAAAATATGCGCCTTGGGTCGATATCATGCTAAGAGTGCAAGGTCCTATCGTGGCCCAAAACCAAATGCTGTTTGCCAGTGACTGGCTTATGGAAAATCCTGACACCCCGTTTGATAGCTTTCCCTTCATATTAGAGTCGCAACCAGATGGCTGTCCTGCACAAGTATTTGCTGATGGCCCCACCCAGCGTCAGGGCACCACTCCGCAGTTTTTGAGTACTTTAATGGGGCATGCCAAGCGGTCGTTGGTCATCTCCACCCCGTACTTTGTGCCAGACTTTACCTTAATTAATATGATCTGTGCCACCGCTTATCGAGGTGTCGATGTGACCATTATTTTTCCACAAAAAAACGACTCTTTTATCGTTGCTGCCACCAGTCACAGCTACTATTGGCAACTGCTTGAGGCGGGGGTGAAAATTTATGAGTATAAACCTGGTTTACTGCATGCCAAAACACTGACCATTGACGATCAGATTAGCTTGGTCGGCTCGACTAATTTAGATTTGCGTAGCTTCGACTTAAACTATGAAAACAACGTCATTTTCTACGACAAAGCATTGACCGAAGAGATTATTACCCGTCAAGAATCTTACATTGCCGACTCGGTCGAGGTCACCCGCTCTGAGGTTAGAAAATGGCCGATTTATTACCGTATTTGGATCAATATTGTGTCTACCATGGGCCCTCTTTTATAGGCTAAGACTTGGAACGCACCGCAAGACAAGGATAAAAGTATGAATTCAGAATCTGTAGTTAAGTTAACCATCACGGGTGTAATCACCGCTGTGATATTGATAGTTGTAATAATGGCCGGCTACCCCTTTTATAAAGTCTGGTCACAAGAGATGCGCGGTAAAGCAGCCTTGGCTGAGGCTACTCAGTCGAAGATGATTCAAATTGAGCAGGCTCGAGCCGAGTTAGAGTCAGCACAACTAAGAGCTGAGGCGATTAAAATTATTGGTAAAACCGCCAAGGAATACCCTGAATACCGCGAGCAAGAGTTTATCGGCGCTTTTGGTGAGGCACTGCGTGAGGGTAAGATTAATCAGATTATTTATGTGCCTACTGAGGCTAACTTGCCGGTACTAGAGGCGGGCAAGCGTCAGCCTGTGGTTGAGACGGCTGAATGATAAAACCGAATAATAAAAAAAGACGCTAATTTATTTAGCGTCTTTTTTTGTTGGTTACCTATTAATTAGAGTGTTTTCAGGGCAAACGCACACTTTTAGGAATTGTATTTAAAATCAGATAGTTATGAATTTAGGGTTTTATTTTCTAAATTTATAAGTTCCTGAAAATATTAATGTTTTTTAAAAGTATGCGTTTGCCCTGAGAGTATTTTAATCACAAGCTACTTTTTTGCCTTTGGTGTTAATACAATAAAAATTGCCTTGAGCGTCGGTAACATGAGCTTTGCCGTTGTAAAATTGAGGCAGACCCTCATCGACATAAGCAAAATATTTATAAGGAATAACCAGTTCACCTTTAGTGTTAATAAAGCCCTGGGTATTGTCTTTTCTTACCACCGAGGCTAGACCATTAGAAAAATCACCTAGCACTCCCTCAAATTTTAGCGGTACAACCACTTTACCTTGTTTGTTTAGGGCTCCCCATTTGCCATTTTTCTTAACAGTGGCTAAACCTTCTGAAAAGCTGTTGGCGTAATCATAGTTAAGAGGAACCACCGTTTTACCGGTTTTATCAATAAAACCATATTTGCCTTTACTCACGACTGCTAAGCCTTCTGAAAAGCTTTCAGCAGAGTCGTAATTGAAAGGAATAACTGTCTTACCACTGGTATTTACAAAGCCATATTTATGATTTTTATTTTGTAATGCTACCAGTCCTTCACTGAAGGAGTTGAGACCAACATCATTATGGCCGGTAGAGAGATATTTTAAAGGGATGACTTCTTTACCAGTTTTGGAGTCAACATATCCTCCTGAAAAATTACCATCGCGCTCATTTGCGACTGCAATCAATCCTTCTGTCTCTTGAAATATATAGGTATATCGGTTTTTAGGGATGATCTTTTTCCCTTTACTGTCAAATACCATAGAGCCGTCTTCACCATATACAGCCACCAAGTTTTTACTGAGGCAGTTCATGTCATCCTTAGACACACCAGAGACAGTGGGTTTGGTACAGCTACCTTCATAGGCCAGGGCAGAGCTAGCTGAGAAGATGAAAAAGCCTGATAGTGCCAGTTTCAAAAGCGATGATTTAGTTTTCATGATATATCTTCATTCCTTTTAGATAGAGCCAAACTAAATCATTACTCAGTTTAGCTAGTTGGTTTTAATGTTAGTGTAAGTTAATTATAGATTATCTTAAATTATAAATAAAAGAACAGTATATAAAGGCTCAGCAGTATCTTATTCAATAACTGAATATCATTACTGAGCTTAATAGGTTGGGTTAATCGGTCAAACCCGATTCTTCTTAAACTCTTGGGCCTGATCGAAGATTTCCTTATAAACCTCATCTCTATCAATAGGCGGATAACCCCATTCATCGAGTAGTACAATCAACTACGGTAAAGAGGAAAGAAATTCAGCTTTCTCTGCCTCAAACTCTTCTGAAGTAAGCAGCCTTTGTTTGGCGTATTGAAACTCTTCTTCAGTGAGCGCACCTAGTGAATAGAGTTTTTCTAAACGCTCTAATTTATCAAATAATGGAGTTTGTGAGATAGAGCTGACCGGCTGAGTAGCCTGAGACTTTTTATCAGAAAGTTCTTTAAGCCATTTATTGGCTAAGTTAGCGATAACTTTGACCGTTGATTTATGAGCATTATCAATGACAAGCATTCTACTACCTAAATCAATCATTATCTTGCCAAACATGAATCCCTGAGAGGCAGATACGGCTTGTACATGCTCATGACGGATACTTTGGGTATCAACCGAGCGAGTTAACATGGCGTGGTCAAGAAATAGAAACCTATCACTAGTTAAAACAACAAGCCACGTATTACTCCCAAAATCAAGAGCATTAGAAGTTTCTGATTGCTCCATAATTCCAGAAGTAAGTGCAAATACAACCTCATCGTCCTCTAGGTATTCAGATAAAACCCTAAGCTCTTTTTTTGTTCCAAAAGAATCAAGCTCAACACCATTTAACTTACAGATTTCACCCCAATTTTCTGACTGGGTATATTCTGCATATTTATCAAAGTTTTCCATATGCTAATCTCCTAATTATGGTTTATAAGCTAATTACCTGCCTTTAAGGTCAAAAAATGAAATTATGAAGACCTATTAAACTTATATATTATTCTCAAACCACCCGACCAGTTCAAGTAAAAAGTGGGAATATAACGTTATTTCTATAATAACCGGCTTTCGATTAGAAAATGGTTTAAATTTCAAATACCTTTTACTATTAAATTACAGCTTATAACGGCTATGGCAATAACCCGTCATACGACAATATATGTCGTCAAAAATGCTAAATAAAGCTTAAGTTAAACTATAAAATTAAATGAAGCAAAACTTAAATTTGTTATTGACTAAAATCACAAAAATTTGTTTAATACAGCATTAGTAATATCCGGATTGATAATAGGGAATTAATACCCTGAACCTTAGCTAAATACACCGAGAAGGAATTTGCCGTGTCTATCAAACCTGCCTTAGCTTCATTTACTACCAAACTTGTTCCAGTTGCTACCGTTATTGGTACAGCTTGTTTTGCCCTGCCAGCCCAAGCCAATTATGAAGATGACTGTAAGCCGCCTAAGACTAGCTACCCAGAAGTTGATTGCACAACAGATGGCAATTACTTCATTGCTAAAGATAAAAACTATAATTATCAAGCCTTATTAAATAAGCAAGGTAAGGCCGTTGCTAGTTTAAAAGGCTATGACTCTGTGAGCTGGACTGTCAGTGATGGGGTATTAGCGGTCATGAAAAATGACAAGGTGGGTTATATCAACACCCAAGGCAAGCTAGTAGTACCAGCCATCTATGATAACTTGATTGACCCTGATGACAAGTATGATGAAACTTGGTCACATGACGCTTCTGAAGGCCGTATCGTCGTTGCCAAAAATGGTAAATACGGCATCATTGATACCTCAAACAAGGTAATTCTGCCGTTTACCAGTAAGTACAGCTTTATCGATGGCGTAAAGGGAGGCATGGCACTGGTGCGGTCACAATCCGGTAAATATGGGTTTGTCGATAAGAACGGTAAAGAAGTAATTGCTCCTAAATACGCAGGTACTAACGGTCACTTCGGTGGCTACTACGGATTCCAAGAGGGATTGGCTGGCATGTTCGATGGCAAGAAGTGGGGCTATATCACCAAAACCGGTAAAGTCGCCGTACCTTTTATTTATGATGAAATCAGACCTTTTAGGGAAGGCGTCGCTGGCGTGTTAAAAAATGGTAAGTGGGGCTTCATCAATGGTGCTAATAAGACCGTTATTCCCTTCCAATATTCAGATAAAAACGTTGAGCGTTATAGCGTAAACTATATGGGCGCCAATTACTTTACATTCTGGGACGGTGTTGCAGAAGTGGCTACTGTAAATGACAAGTTGGTTTGTATTAATAAGTCGGCTAAAAAAGTGGCTTGTCCTAGCTGATAAAAGTAGCTGTATAAAGCAGTTGTTTCAAGCAGAACTATAAAAAACCTCTTAGCTTAGATTAAGAGGTTTTTTTATATTGGGTCTTTTTTAGGGTTAACTCTTTTTGCTACAGCAACCTTATTGATACGAATAGTTATGATTGTAGCAATGAAATATCCATATACTGGGAGCAATAAAGCCAATAGGGTGAATGGCCTAGCTATTTAACCTTATAATTGTGATAAAGAAATAGCTTTATAAAAGACCATTTACCAAACACTTAAATATTAAAATTCAAGGATCATAAATTATGGCCAAGTCAACTATGACCAATATGAAACACAAAACTTTAGCCGCAGTAGCATTGGCAGCGACCATGATGCTTCCTTCTGTGGGCGCACAAGCTGCAAACAATGATCTAAATGAAGTTTGCGTTGATATTGCCAGCTTGGCCGGTAACATCATGGACGATAGACAAAATGGTGTTTCTAAATCTCAAGTGACTAAGAAGACCAAAAGCGATAATGAAGCTTACCAATCCTTAGCGAAGAACATTATTGCTGAAGCGTACAAAGTGCCACAAGCTAAGTCAGCAGCGGACAAAGACAAGCAAGTAGATAACTTCATCCGTCAGTACTATAACAAGTGTGCTAGATAATAAGTTTGCCACATAAGCCAGCCTCCAGTTAAGCGGTTATTCGGCAAAAATACAAAAAACCCAGTGTGAAATCGCACTGGGTTTTTTTATGGTCTGGCCTTAATGGCTTAGGTGGTTGGTTGATTGGTATTAATTAACCACCTGGGCAGATACTCTCACAAGGTACGCCGTCTTTGTCGCCATCTAATCGGGTATTGCCACAAGCCAATTGCCACTTAGCTTCCTCGCAAGAGCTCATTTGCGAGCAAGTCTTTTTAATCATAGAGCCACAATCTAAAGAATTTGCTCCATTGCTAGGTACTACAACCGGTGCTGACAGTAAGGCATTGGGCTGGCTAGTACTTTGGTTAGAGCTTTGGCTCGAGTTTTGATTGGGATTTGCCTGAGTACTAGATAGGCTACTGTGCTCTGCAGTACGTCGGCCATTTAGAGTACATTTGGTGCCTTCAACTGGATATAAAGTGTTATCAAACTGATAGTTGTTTTGTCTGCCGCGGCGATAATCCCAGGGGGCGGTTACTAAGGCATTGGCCCAAAGTCCCATCGCTTGCTGGCGGGCATTCACCTCAGCATTGGCATAAGTGAAGCGGTCACGCTCAGGCTGACTGTTTTGATATTGCTTATAGTGCCAAGCAGCGCCTTGTTTAATCTGATTTAGGTTACAGTCAACGCCATTGGCTCGCACCTTACCCAATAAGCGTTGATAGCGATCTTGTTCAAACCATTCTACGCTGACTTGCCCCTGATTGACGCACTGCTGCAAGGTTTGGGTGCTATACGCGCCATGGGCTTGATTGGATTCCGGGGCATCAATACCCAACAGTCGAATACGCTCTGATGCGCCTTCAGTGGGGATAATCTCCAGAGTATCTCCGTCAATAACCCGAACACTCTTAGCGATAATTACATTACCGGAAATAGGACATTCAGAATCAGCAAGTTCTGTTCTGGCTTCTACATTATTTACAGGTTTGTTAGGTGAAGTTGTGGTGCTGTCTGGGCTATCTACTGTGCCTGTGCTATGAATCGCATCTGTTTTATAAATGGTACCGGCACTATCATTGTAGGTTAAAGCAGAAGATTGGGTTGGGGAGGGAGTGTCACCATTGACCTCGCAGGCCACCATCAGTGTGGCGGCTGTCACTAAAGCGAGGGTCAGGTTGACAGTAGGGAACTTCAATTTTGGTAAGTCAAAAGGCATCATGCTAACACCTCTATCAAATACGATTTTCTTCGTTTTTTAAAATCTTAAATTTTCACTGTGTTAGAACTTTAATGTATAGCAAATCTTGGCGGTTATGATCTAGTTAACTTTGGTGTAGTCGCCTTTTGGGGTGACATTGCCCTGGCACAGCTCATTAAGAGCGTCAGGGTTATTGGTGTCTATGCTTAACACATTGTCTTTAAATCGGAAAAAGATCAGCCCTTTGTCCTGCTTGACACCGATACTGGCTTCATTGGAATGCATACTAATGCTGCTAATCGGGGCGGTATAAACCATGCCATGCAGCGCATCTTGACCCATGAGCGTGGCCACACCTTGGTAGCTGCAGGAAGCTTTATTAGCTTGAGCATTGGTGGGTTGTGAGCTTAGGGTGATTTGCACTTCTTTCGCCGGCATCGCCATACCCGTTTTAGTCACCTCAATTAGCAGAGGGCTGTCCACTTTAGCATAACTACCCATGGGCATTGCCTGATGGGCTGAAGACTGCAGTTGGGTCGCTTTTGGCTGCCCTGAGATACCCACTTGCGAGTTGGGCTGCACATAACAAGAGGTTAAAGAGCCAGTGCATAAAGCGCCTAGCAATAAAACTTTGATAACCGCCAACGGGGTTAGAATAGAGTTCATAAATATACCGCCTTAAATGCTATACATAGCTTAATCGCGACTTGCAGCATCCTTGCCACAAATTAATACCAATCACTGTTCATTAACACAAGTGCTTATCAGTATTATGCGGATAAAAACAATTATTACAAGATTTAACACAGAAAAATAAGCCGATTATGCCACAAATGAATACATTTTGATAATTTTTAGCACTATTAAGGGGCATATTCTAATTTTTCACTTAGATAGCCTTATTTGCTATTAAACATAATATGTCGCTACTGTTAGCATAGACCCCATCAAAGAACATTAAAGTATGTGAAATACCAAATAACGCTTATTAAGGATACAACCCATGGCGATAACCATTAAATTCGGCCAAAACTCTTTCTCTAAGGCTGCCAAGCTGGCCTCTATCACTACCGTGGCCACTTTGGCTTTAGGGTTAACCGCTTGTGGCAATCAAAAAAATGACACAGCCGCAGACAGCACTGACGGTGCTGCGTCTAACACTGCAGAAGGCCAAAACATTGAGCTGCTAAACGTCTCTTATGATGTGGCGCGTGACTTCTATAAAGACTATAACCCAATGTTTGTTAAGCATTATAAAGAGCTGCATCCAGGCGCTAATATCAGCATCAACCAATCGCATGGGGGGTCTAGTAAGCAGGCGCTATCGGTAGCTAATGGGCTTCAAGCGGATGTGGCAACGATGAACCAAGGCTCAGACATTGAGCTATTGCAGAAAAAAGGCTTGGTAGCAGACAATTGGACCGAAGCATTCCCTGATTATTCAGTACCTTTTACCAGTACTATTGTTTTCTTAGTGCGTAAAGACAATCCAAAAGGCATTAAAGGCTGGGAAGATTTAACCAAGCCTGGCATTGAGATTGTGATGGCCAATCCAAAGGTAACCGGTAATGGACGTTATGCGTTCTTAGGCGCTTATGGTTATGGTTTACATACTTTTAATAAAGATGAAGATAAGACCAAAGCGTATGTCAGAGACTTATTAAAGAACGTTAAGGTTTATGAAAATGGTGGCCGTGCTGCAACCACTACCTTCGTTCAGCGTAACATTGGTGATGTGCTAATCACTTTTGAAAACGAAGCCAACCTAGCTGCCACTCAGTTTGGTAAAGGCCAAGTTGATATCGTTTATCCTAATTACTCTATTAAATCAGAAAGCCCTGTGGCCGTGGTTAATGCTGTGACGGATAAAAAAGGCACTACTGAAGCTGCCACTGAATACTTAAAATACTTGTGGAGTGATGAAGCTCAGCAGTTGGCCGCTGATCTGTACTTACGTCCAAGCGTACAGTCAGTATTAGATGCCAACAGCGATAAGCTGCCACCAGTAGATACTTTCCGCCCTAACGATGTGTTTGGCACTTGGGATGAGATCATGGATACCTACTTTAGCGATGGCGGTGTGTTTGATCAGCTAGCCATTAATGCTCCTAAATAAGGACAGACACAGTTCTTAGCTTTAACCATTAACAATCTTGATGTCCCAAATTAGTCAAAGCTCGTTTTTATCTAACACCTAACAGTGGGCTTTGATTGATACCCTGCAGTGCGCTCAAGCGGTTATCCCTCTTAAGATAACCTAACTTGGGCCACTGCTTTTTTGCTTTTTTTGTTTTAGCTTTCATGCTTTTAATACCTTTATTTGAGGTAGGCTTAAGCGGTTTCTATATTCCTATATTTCATTAAGATAGATTTATTAATCACTAAATACAATAAGGGGCGACTGTTAGCATGAGCACATCTAAGTCGATAAAGACTTATCTAGCGTGTCTTAGGAAAATAACTCATGGCTAATATCAAATACTCCAACCGCATCTATTCAAATAAAACTTACTTGGCTTCTGTACGCCTGCCAGCCTCTTTTAGGCAGTGGGGCACGTTAGCCGGTATGGCCGCTTTAACGCTCGCTTTAAGCGCCTGTGGCAATCAAAAGCAGCAAAGCACAGTAACCAATGCAGATGGTAGCGTTACCACCATTGAAAACAAAAATGTGCAGCTACTCAACGTGTCTTATGACATCTCCCGTGATTTTTATAAAGAATATAATCCGATTTTTGTGAAGCATTATAAAGAGACTCATCCTGGCAGCAACATTAGCCTGAGTCAGTCACATGGGGGATCGAGTAAGCAGGCACTATCGGTGGCCAATGGGCTTCAAGCTGACGTGGCGACCATGAACCAAGGCTCGGACATTGAGCTGCTGCAAGACAAGGGATTAGTAGCAGACGACTGGAGTCAAGCCTTTGATAATAATGCGGTACCTTTTACCAGTACCACAGTGTTTTTGGTCAGAGAAGGCAATCCTAAGCAGATCAAAGACTGGGATGATTTGGCTAAGCCGGGAGTGGAGGTTGTGATTGCCAATCCAAAAGCCTCCGGCAGTGGTCGTTATAGCTTCTTAGGCGCTTATGGTTATGGCTTGCATCAATTTAATAACGATGAAGCGAAAACCCAAGCCTATATAAAGCAGCTGCTTAACAATGTGAAGGTTTATGAAAACGGCGGCCGTGCTGCGACCACTACTTTTGTACAGCGTAATATCGGTGATGTGCTAATCACTTTTGAAAACGAAGCCAACTTGTCAGCGACTAAATTTGGTAAAGGACGGGTGCAGATTGTATACCCAAGTTACACCATCCAGTCTGAAAACCCAGTGGCTGTGGTCCAAAAAGTGACTGACAAAAAAGGCACCACTAAGGCGGCCACCGAATATCTGCAGTATTTGTGGAGCGATGAGGCTCAGCAAGTGGCGGCTAATAACTACTTGCGTCCAAGTAACCCCAGTATTTTGGCAGCCAATGGCGATAAACTGCCCGCCCTTGAGACGTTCCGTGCCAATGAAGTCTTTGGCAGCTGGGATGAGATCATGACTAAGTTCTTTAAAGAAGGGGGCGTGTTTGACCAGCTGGCAGTTAATCCAGTTAAAAGTTAAATCGTGAGTGGTTAAATGGGCTAAGTAGCTGAGCTATATTCCTTTTATTCACTACGATAGCCTTATTCATCATTAAACTTACTAACTAAGCCCTGTTAGCATGATGACCATCAATAAAACCGCCGTAATTAGGCTGTAGTAGTAGCAAACATAAATATAAATAAAAGCAGTGAGATATCCATGACCCAGCAGACCACATCGACAGCGACTCCCGTACGCCAACGCTCTTGGTTAATCAAGCTGCGTCAACGTAATGTGCTACCTGGCTTTGGCTTATCTATGGGGATTACCGTACTGAGCTTATCGCTGTTGGTTATCTTACCTTTTGCGATGATGGCGTATACCACCACCCAAATGGGCTGGACTGGGTTTATCGAAGCCATTAGCCAAGCTCAAGTTAAAGCGGCCATTATCTTGTCCTTGAAGATGTCGTTTTATGCGATGTTGACCAACATGGTTTTTGGCACCTTAGTGGCTTGGGTATTGGTACGTTATGACTTCTTTGGTAAATCCATAATTAATGCTTTGGTTGATTTGCCGTTTGCCTTACCCACAGCGGTTACCGGTATCTCATTGGCTACTTTATATGCTCCAAATGGTTTGATTGGTCAGTTCTTTGACAAGATGGGTATTCAGGTGGCGTTTACGCCGATTGGTATTTGGTTGGCTTTGGTGGTAGTAAGTTTTCCTTTTATCGTTCGTGCAGTACAGCCGGTATTAGAAGAGCTGTCGGTAGAATATGAAGAGGCAGCCGCGGTACTGGGTGCCAATCGCTTGACTACCTTTCGTACGGTTATCTTACCTGAATTGTTCCCAGCCCTATTGATGGGGGCGGGCATGATGTTCGCTCGCGCCACTGGTGAGTATGGTTCAGTAATCTTTATTGCCGGTAATATTCCGATGCAGTCAGAGATTCTACCGCTGATTATTATCAGTAAGCTTGAACAGTTTGATATCCAGGGAGCTTCTGCTGTGGCGTTATTTATGCTGATGATCTCTTTTGTGATCTTACTGTCTATCAACTTATTGCAGTGGCGTTTATCGCGCCGTGTTGGGGCCAAATAGGCCGGCCCAGTTTGTTGTAGTACCCCGTTAAACCCAGCCTATTGAACAATTAGAATATTAAAATTAGGACCGCATTATGCAAATCTCTAATGATTACAACTATCAAGACAATGCCGCTACTCGCGATGCGCCTTGGGTGCGCGCTTTGTTTATTGGTGTCGCGTCGATATTTATGGTTGTGATGCTGGTCATTCCCCTAATGGCGGTATTCTATGAAGCGTTTAAAGGCGGCTGGGATTTATACCTTGCAGCTCTAGTCGAGCCTGAGGCTGTGGCCGCCATCAAGCTAACTTTACTGACGGCAGCTATTGTCTTACCCATCAATATTATCATGGGCTTGGCCATCGCGTGGCTGGTAACCCGTTATCAGTTTAAAGGCAAGCAGCTGGTGACCACTTTATTGGATCTGCCGTTCTCAGTTTCTCCTGTGGTCGCCGGCTTAATGTTTGTGCTGTTATTTGGTCTTAACTCAACTGTGGGCGGTTGGCTTGAGTCGATGGGTATCCAAGTTATCTTTGCAGTGCCCGGCATTGTCCTAGCTACCTTGTTTGTTACCTTTCCCTTTATTGCTCGTGAATTAATCCCTTTAATGCAATCTCAGGGAGATAGCGAGGAGCAAGCGGCGTTAACCTTGGGAGCTTCAGGCTGGCAGGTATTTTGGCATGTGACCCTACCTAATATTAAATGGGCACTGTTATACGGCATTATCCTGACCAATGCCCGCGCTATGGGTGAGTTTGGGGCAGTGAGTGTGGTTTCTGGTCATATTCGCGGTGAAACCAATACTATGCCTTTACTGGTTGAGATTGCTTATAACGAATATAACTTCACCGCAGCTTTTGCTTTATCGAGCTTATTAGCAGGCCTAGCGTTATTGACCTTGGTGGTACAGCAAATCATGAGTAAGATGCAGGCGCGCAAATACGCCAAAGGCATCAATCGTGACGCCATTGCAGCACCGAAGCTTGTGGTAGATACTACCAAGCCCAAGGCGGTCACCGTCTCTAGTAATAGTAACTCATAAGCTACGTATTAAGTCTAACGAACCTTAAGCCCAATTAAAAATAAAGAGTATAAACATGAGCATCGATATTCAAAACGTCCATAAAAGCTTTGGTAACTTTGTGGCCTTAGAAGACATTTCATTGACTGTGCCAACCGGTAAGCTGACCACATTACTGGGCCCCTCTGGCTGTGGTAAGACTACTTTACTTCGTATTATTGCCGGTCTTGAGTATGCCGATAGCGGCCGTATTTTATTTGACGGGGTGGATGTGACGGATACCCCAGTACAAAAGCGTCAGATTGGCTTTATGTTTCAGCATTATGCCTTGTTTCGTCATAAGACCATTGCTGAGAATATCGCTTTTGGCTTAAAGCTATTACCGAAGGATCGTCGTCCAAGCAATACTGATATCAAGAAGCGAGTAGACTATCTACTAGAGCTGGTACAGTTGCCCACCTTGGCTAATGCCTATCCTCATCAACTTTCAGGCGGTCAGCGTCAGCGTATTGCCCTGGCTCGTGCTTTGGCCGTCGAGCCGAAGCTATTGCTATTGGATGAGCCATTTGGGGCCTTGGATGCCAAAGTTCGTAAAGAGCTGCGTACTTGGCTGAAGAATATTCACCATGAGCTTGGAGTGACCAGTATTATGGTAACCCATGATCAAGAAGAAGCCCGTGATGTGTCTGATGAGATTGTGGTCATGAACCACGGTTCAGTTGAGCAGATTGGTACGCCAGAAGAATTGATTAACAATCCCTCAAGTGAGTTTGTGGCGGACTTCTTGGATTTGGTATAATTGCTAAAATTGATTAGTGCTGAAATAAAAAAACCTGATATTGACTCAGGTTTTTTTATTGGTGCGGTTTATTAGTAGTATTTATCTTATCGGTGTTCTAGATATAAAGCATCAGATAAAGCTCTTAACGCAGCAGGATTACAGGGGCAGTGGTTTTAGTCAATAGTTTAGTAGTGGTACTGCCTACGAAGAAGCGGCGCCACTTAGAGTGACCATAAGCGCCGATGATAAACATACTGATGTTATTGTCATTACGAAAAGCGGTTAGAGCAGTGACCACATCAGGATAGTCCATCTTGGTGCTGTCGATAAGATGAGCGGTAATATTAAATCCGGCATCACTCATTTTCTTTTGGGCTTTATAAAGCTCGGTCTCATTGATGGTATCTTTGTGACCTACCATGACAATATGGCCGACTAAGTTTTTGGCGAGTTCGTTTTCACAAATGATACCTACCGCTTTTTTTGAGGTTTCGCTGCCATCAAAGGCCACCATAAAGGATTCTGGGGTAATAAAACCATCTGAGCAAACTAAGATGGGGCGACTAACAGCCCGCACAACGCTTTCAATTTGGCTACCAATATTAACGTAATCATTTTGATGATCTTTACCGCGGCGACCCAAAACAATAATACGGCTTTCATCAGCATGATGCTCGATAGCGGGCAACAGTTTACTACGGCGTAGATGACTGTACACATTCGCCTGAGGATAGGAGATTAAGATATGCGATTTGGCATCTTGCAGTAAAGCTTCACCATGTTGGTTGGCGATCCGCGCTGTCTGCTCATCAAGTGAAGATAGCTCTTGCATAAGGCTATGTCGACTGTCCATGCCTATGGCGCCACTTAAATCATGACGGTAGGATTTAGGGACATCAATGACGTGCAATAGGCTGACAGATAGATTTAACTCATTGGCATACCAAGCAGCATAATCACAAACCGACTGTGTCACATTAGAGCCATCGATACAGGCTAAGATGGTTTTATCCAATGTCTCAGTGTTGCGCTCTTGATCTATATTGCCATTATCAATGGAGTAGTTGTTGTTAGTATTAGTCATATCCATTCCCTTGTTTTGATGAATCGTATATAGCTTACTACCAATATAAGTATTAAAAATTTATTTATCAATAGCCGTTTAGTTGCTCAATTGGAAGCTCCTAGATATCCTTCAGCTCAATATGGCTAATGGTTTCAGCACACCATTGTGGCAAATCAGGGGCTATGGCATACCACATCCAAGTTCCTTTGCGTTCACTGGTTACCAAGCCGGCTTTTCGTAGGTGGCTTAAATGACGCGATATGGTGGGCTGCGGCTGTTCCAGTTTTTCTATCAAATCACAAACGCAAATAGAGTCATGAGCGCTTATTTCTAAGATTAACTTCAGTCGCGTCGGATCAGATAAAGCCTTGAAGAAAGTAACGGGCTGCATTTTTTATCTCGGTAATTTTTGCAAAGTGCGAATGGATTTAAACCAAATAAATTCAAATTTTGTGTAATAGAGCCTATATTCGTTTATCCGAATATAATACAATAGTGGAACTAATTCCTAAATTATATTAGCACACTAACTCTAAACTAGAGAGGTTCTATGCTTGTCGCTGCATTGATATTTATCATTACCCTAGTATTGGTTATATGGCAACCAAAAGGGCTAGGAATTGGCATTAGTGCGAGCTTAGGTGCGCTAGTGGCTCTTATTACTGGGGTTATATCTCTACATGATATTCCGGTGGTTTGGGACATAGTTTGGAACGCTACCTTTGCCTTTATTGCCATCATCATTATTAGTTTACTGCTAGATCAGGCTGGGTTCTTTGAATGGATAGCATTACATGTGGCGCGTCTTGGCGGTGGCAGTGCTCATAAGCTGTTTGTGCTTATTGTATTGTTAGGAGCTGTGGTAGCCGCCTTGTTCGCCAATGATGGGGCTGCCTTAATCCTAACGCCTATTGTGATAGCGATGCTAGTGAAGATGAGAGTGTCACCAGCGACTACTTTGGCTTTTATTATGGCCGCTGGATTTATTGCTGATACCGCCAGTCTGCCTTTGGTGGTCTCAAACTTGGTGAATATCGTATCGGCCGACTTCTTTAACATCACCTTTGATCGTTATGCTCAAGTGATGATGCCAGTCAACATTGTCTCTGTTTTGAGCTCTTTAGCAGTGCTGTATCTATTTTATAGACGCGATATCCCTCAGCATTATGAAGTCGCGAGTCTGCCTGCACCAGTTAGCGCTATCAAAGATCCATCGACTTTTTATATGGGCTGGCTAGTACTGGCCGCTTTATTGTTAGGATTCTTTGTACTAGAGCCTATGGGGATTCCCATTAGTGCTATTGCTGGGGTAGGGGCGGCTACCTTACTGATTACTGCCTTAATCAATCGTAAGCTGTCTGTGCCTACTGTGCTTAAAGAAGCCCCTTGGCAAGTGGTGGTGTTTTCATTGGGGATGTACCTAGTGGTATACGGACTTAAGAATGAAGGACTGACCGCTTACTTGACGGCGGCGCTAAATGTTTTAGGGGAGCAGGGTCTGTGGGCCGCTACCATTGGTACGGGCTTTATGTCTGCGGGCTTGTCATCAGTCATGAATAATATGCCCACAGTACTGATTCAGTCACTGGCAATCGCCGATAGCAGTCAGCCAGATACTATTACCCAAGCGATGGTGTATGCCAACGTGATAGGGTCTGACCTAGGCCCAAAGATTACTCCGATTGGCTCACTAGCGACTCTACTATGGCTGCATGTGCTGGCAAGTAAAGAGGTAGTTATTACCTGGGGCTATTATTTCAAGGTAGGTATTATTCTAACGGTGCCTGTGCTACTAGCGACATTAACGGCGTTGGCAATATGGCTCCCTATTATTAGCTAATGGTTAGCTGTTTATAGAAATAGCCTAAGCAAATAAAATTACTCTACTCAGAACGCTCGGAATTACCCTTTAATATTAACCAATAAAAGTAACCCAAATAATGAAACCTTTGAAAATCCTCTATATTTGCACCCATAACCGTTGCCGTAGCGTGTTATCTGAAGCCATTACCAATCAATATGCAGTTAAACAAGGCATCACTAATAATACTGAAACAGGTGATGAACCTAAGCTCATTGCCAAAAGCGCAGGCAGTTCTCCGGCAGGGGAGGTACACCTCTTAACCCTTAAGTATTTAACTGAAGCAGGGTATTCGATACAAGGATTAACCAGCAACAGTTGGGAAGATAGTGAGTATATGGGCGACTTTAAACCAGACCTATTAATTACCGTTTGCGATAACGCAGCTGGCGAGACTTGCCCAGTTTGGCTAGGTAGTCTGCCAGGCTTAACTAAACTACATTGGGGTATGGCTGACCCCTCAAAGAGTACGGAGAACGAAGAACATACCAAAGCTAACTTCGAGCAAGCCATTACTACTATTGAGCAGAGAGTAGCGCAATTATTACAAGTAGCACAGCTGCCGGAAACAGAACGCAAGCAGGCCTTATTGGATTTAGTAAAATAGCCTAAGCAAATAAATTTAGCCTATTCTAACTCCATAACACACTTAATTGACTAATTTAAAAGAAGTTCACTATGACTAATACATCACAAGCCGATCTTAGCGATCTACCCAATATTGACCCCAATCAGTTTCAAATACCGCATATTGAAGACTTTAAACGTCAGCTGTCCACGCATAAGCCAAGGTTTGTGCTGTTATATGGCTCATTACGTGAGGTATCGTATAGTCGTCTGGTAGTGGAGGAGTGCGCGCGTATTCTGAGTGCCATGGGCGCTGAAGTTAAAATATTTGATCCAACAGGGTTACCTTTGCCTGATAGCGAGGACGCCACTCATCCAAAGGTTACTGAGTTACGTGAACTGGTGCAGTGGAGTGAAGGTATGGTTTGGTGCTCTCCTGAGCGTCACGGCTCAATGACCGGAATTATGAAGTCGCAAATTGATTGGATACCATTATCACTCGGGGCAGTGCGTCCCACGCAAGGTAAGACGCTGGCAGTGATGCAGGTGTGTGGGGGATCGCAATCATTTAATACCGTAAATCAGTTGCGCGTATTAGGGCGCTGGATGCGGATGATTACTATCCCGAACCAGTCTTCAGTGCCCAAGGCATTTTTGGAGTTTGATGATGTAGAGAATGCTGATGGTAGTATCAGCAAGCGTATGAAGCCGTCAGGGTATTACTTACGCATTGTCGATGTGATGGAAGAGTTAGTACGTTTTACCTTGCTCACCCGAGATCAGTCAGATTATTTGGTAGACAGATATTCAGAAAGGGTTGAGAGCGCAGAAGAATTAATGAAGCGGGTGAATCAAAAGCAGATGTAGGGCCATATACTGTGGGACGACATAGCTCTATAGGATATAAAATAGCCTAAGCAAATAAAAAAATTTACTAACACCTATTGAGCACAATAAATAAATTCAATATCACTCATTTACTAAGCTCAAATAGCAAAATACATGCCAGTCCTGCTAAAAATTAACTGACTATAAACAGTTTTATATTCTGATTTTCGTTATTATTTCGTTCAATAAGGATGTTAATAATACTAATAATAGGAGCAGGGTATGGTAGATATAGATATTAACTTTGAATTGATGGGCTACCACTTATTAAAGCTATGTATAGCCTTTGTATTGTCACTGCCTATCGCTTTGAATCGAGAGATGAAGGAAAGTGGGGCAGGTTTAAGGACCTTTCCACTAGTGACTATTGCTTCGTGCGCATTTATGCTGGTCGGTATGGATATATATAAAGGTGACGCTGAAGCTAGGATCATGTATGCCATTATTACTGGTATGGGTTTTATTGGTGGTGGGGCTATCTTCAAAAACGAAGAGGGGGCGAAAGGTACTGCTACGGCTGCCAGTTTATGGAATACTGCAGCGATAGGCATTTCGGTCGCTACGGGCCGCTATGAAATTGCGATAATTTTATCGATTGTAGGCTTCGTTATTCTACAATTCTCTGAACCTTTTAAAATTCAAACTAAACGTTAAGCTTAGCAGGAATGTGAATCGAATGTTGTCGCAAATACAAAATGTGGTACCAAAGGCTATTAACAAAACAGCGCTTGGTGCAACAGTGGCCATAGTCAGTCTGAACTTATTGAGCTGCAGTGAGTATATTTATCAATCCACTCATCAATCTAGCGACACAAAAATTGGCGGGGCAAGCAGCGGAAAATTTTTCCAGACCCAAGAACAGGTAGCGGCCTCAGCCTCAGAAATAATTCGCCATGTCGGTTATCCCACCCACAACGGTTACAGGCAAAAGGGAACTGTATTGGTAGGTGATAATTACTCCTATCTTATTTCGATAGGTAATGACGCTCTAGAGTTGGTACGACAGCTACCTACTGCAAATCTCGCTATTGAACAACCCATTTCAATTTATCGCTATCCTGATAATAGTGTCAATATTAGCTTCAGCTTTAGTTATACAGAAACTCAGAGCAAAAATCCCAGTTTAAATCCGCAACAACGTAGTGTGTTAGAGCATATCTGTTCAGATAGATCATCAATAGATCACTTATATAATGACTGTCAGTTACAGCTACTAGGCGGTATGTATGCGCCTTTGAGTAATATTGACGGCCAAGTTAGATTGAATCAAGGCATAGCCGCCAACATATATTCAGTGAATGATAAAAGAGTCAAAAATCAGGCTGAAGTAGGGGTCATCCCGCTTAAGGTTATCTTAGAGACGATAGAGTTACCGTTAGAGATTTTATCTATCATCAAGTAATCATTAGGCAAATAGATAACCTGTAATAAACCAATGAAGTTCAATAAAAACCAATAAAAAAGGGTGAACTATTTTAGTTCACCCTTTTGCTTGCGTACTTAAAAGCACGTAGCCAATTGCCAATTACTTAGTTTAAAATACCGTAAGCAACTAATGCATTAGCGACACGTTTGTAACCTGCAATGTTAGCGCCTGACATGTAGTCAATGCAGCCATCTTTATTAAAGCCATACTCTTCAGAAGCTTGTGCAGCGTCATCATGGATATTTTTCATGATGATTTGCAACTGTTTATCCACATCATCAAAAGTACGGTACTGGCGCACTGAGTTTTGTGACATCTCAAGACCAGATACTGCCACACCACCAGCGTTGGCTGCTTTACCTGGAGCATAACGCATTTTGTTTTCACGAACAAAATCAATGGCACCAGCGTCAAGCGGCATGTTAGCGCCTTCAACTACATAGCGAATTCCATGATCATACATGGCTTCAGCATCCGCTGCAGTTACTTCATTTTGGGTAGCACATGGAATAGCAATATCGCCGTCAAACTGCCAAGGTTTTTGACCTGGCAACCAAACACCGCTACCGCCAAACTTTCTGTGATACTCAAATAAAGGCTGACGATTGGCTTTTTGTTCTTTCACCCAATCAAGTTTTTCTTGATCAAAACCAAACTCATCGTACAAAGTACCTTTTGAGTCTGATAGAGTAATAACTTTAGCCCCTAAAGCAATGGCTTTTTCTGCTGCATGTACTGCTACATTGCCTGCACCAGATACCAAGACAGTTTTGCCTTCCATTGTGTCGTTATGGGCTTTTAGCATATTTTGTAAAAAATAAACCGCGCCATAACCTGTCGCTTCTGAGCGACATAAACTACCACCGAAGCCAACACCCTTACCAGTTAGCACTCCAGTGTATTCATTGGTTAAATTTTTATACATTGCGAACATGTAGCTGACTTCTCTGCCACTTACTCCGATATCACCGGCTGGAACATCCATGTCTTGGCCAATATAACGGTAAAGCTCACGCATAAATGCATAACAAAAACGACGAATTTCGCTGTCTGATTTGCCCTCAGGATTGAAGTCTGAACCACCTTTAGCACCGCCCATGGGTAGACCAGTTAAGGCGTTTTTGAAGATTTGTTCGAAACCTAAGAATTTTAAGATAGACTCATTTACAGTCGGATGGAAGCGAATGCCGCCCTTATAGGGACCTAAGGCATTGCTGAACTGGACACGCCAACCACGGTTGATTTGAATATTGCCTTCATCATCTTCCCAGTTGATTCGAAAGCTAATAATACGGTCGGGCTCGGTTAGACGCTCAAATACTTTATGCTTTGCGAAGCGCGGATCGCGATCATATACAACGTCAATAGTGCTCGCTACCTCTTTAACCGCTTGAATAAACTCAGGTTGATGTGGATAGCGTTCTTCAATGCGTTCAATGACGTCTTGCATGCTCATAGGCCCTGTCCTTATCAGATTAGTTACATGGATGTTACAGTAAAAAAATACTCTAATGTTGCGATAAATTCAACATTTTTTTATACCTTTATGTTCAGTCATTACTTAAAGCTATGCATAAATTATGCAGGGGGTTATGAATGGGAGTATGGTTTTTACCGTAGATATAGACTGCACTAGGAAGTACCCCTTATCCCATTATAGGACATTTTGAGTAACTTTTTTTAATATAACAAAAGCACAGCTTAATAAAGGCCTCGACCATCTTCTGGTTTCAACCGTAAAAATGACAATCCAGATATAATAGTGATTATACCCAGCACGTAATAAGTGGCATTAAAGGCACTCACCACCTCAAAGTTAAGTCTATCACTAAAGACGGTCAATATCGCTGCACCAAAGGCGATACCAAAACTTATCGCCAATTGTTGGTTGACGGCCATTAAGCTATTACCACTACTGGTTTGTGGTCCCTCAAGATCACCAATAGTAATGGTATTCATGGCGCTAAATTGCATTGAGTTACAGGCGCCCATAACCAGCAATAGCGGGGCAATATAATACCAAGGGATTGAGGCATCCAGCTGAGCCAGTAAAATAATTAGAATACCTAAAGTAGTTGTATTGGTGACCAATACTTTGCGGTAGCTAAAGCGCTGAATGATTTTACTGACCCAAGGTTTAATGCCCATGGCACCTACTGCAATAGGTGTTAATAACCAGCCTGCCTGCGAAGGTGTATATTTGAAAGCCACTTGAAACAATAAGGGCAATAAATAGGGGACAGCACTGATGCCAAGACGGGTAAATAAGTTCCCAGTGATACCTATCCTGAAGGTGCGCACATTAAATAGACTCAAGGGGAATATTGGATTGCTCGCTTTACGCGCGTGGCGCACATAGATAAAGAGTAGACTTAACGCGATGGCTGACATGGTAACACCAGGGAGAACTTCACCTGGCTGAGATAGAAATTCAACAGCCAAGGTCAGTAAACCTGCCGCTATGGCAAAAAGAGCAAACCCTAGCCAGTCCAACTTGCCAGCCAGCTCTCTGATATCAGGGACTAATTTATAGCCGATAATAAGACCCAAAATGCCCATAGGAATATTAATCAGAAAAATCCAATGCCAACTGGCATATTGCACCAGATAGCCACCGACTAATGGCCCAACCAGCGGAGCAATTAATGCTGGAATGACCGCGAAATTCATGACGGTCAAAAGCTGATTGCGCGGATAAGACTTCACTAAGATTAAGCGCGCTACTGGAGTCATCATTGCTCCGCCTATACCC
Organism: Psychrobacter sp. UBA3962; assembly: GCF_002385225.1. Classification (GTDB taxonomy): domain Bacteria; phylum Pseudomonadota; class Gammaproteobacteria; order Pseudomonadales; family Moraxellaceae; genus Psychrobacter. The sequence goes on from NZ_DGDC01000022.1 coordinate 23,367, forward strand.
TGTAGCACTCGAGAGGCAACTAAGAAGTCTAGACTTGGTGACATAGCACAGAATATTGAACCAATACTAAATAAAACGATCGCACTTAAGAAGACTTTTCGAGTGCCATACTTATCGGCTAAAAACCCACTTATTGGAATAAAAATAGCCAAGGTCAATGCGTAGCTAATAACTGCCCATTGCATTTTTAGCGGAGATTCTCCCAAAGCCAGCGCCATTTCAGGTAAGGCAGTATTTAGAATGGTGGCATCTAAAATCTGCATAAACAGGGCGACTGCTAATACATAAGGTAAGAATTTTGATTGTAGCGGCGAAAGCTTAACTTTGGGTTCTGTATTTAGGACAGGCGAGGGGGTATCCGCAGCGGGATGATTTGATTTTTGTTGATTATCGGGCATATATAGACCTAAAGACTTAGGTGTGACTAAATAAGGTGTACTTAATTAATAAGCAACTAATTAATGAGAAATCAATGAGTAACTAACTCACTAAAAAAATAGCCCTCTATAATATCATGAAGAGGGCATTTTCTATTTAGTGTTAATGTTAGTAAGCCCAACACATAAATCGGACACCCTAACTAAAAAAATCTAGGTTTTTAGACACCTCATCTATGACTTCATCCGGCGACTTTAGCCACACACTGTGTGGATTGCCTTTAAGAGAGGGATCGATTTTTATTTTATTCAGCCGTGATACGGCGCACAAATCTGATAAGCCTTTGGTCGATTGATAGGGGGCATAATAAATAAGCCATGACCGAGACCTGTATTTAACGATTGTTTTATAAAGTCATAGCGGCCTGTTTTAGCGGTATGTAGCCAGTCTATCATCAAGGTTTTGGCTTCCTTGTGGCCAAACCCAATCTTATAGCCTGGTAAATAACCATAAACTCGAATCAGCAGCTCAAATGCTGCAATAGCGGTTAATATGTTTAATTGCCCTAAACCTTTCCAGTTCTTATAATGAATATTACCCGTTGCAACCCCAATCATCGGGAAGTCAGTTGTGGCAGAGTATAGAGTCGCAATATGCGCCCCAAGGCTGTGACCAAATAAAATTATTTTATTATTAGGGGTCGCCAGTCTTGCGGTTTCAATCAGTTTCGGCACAAAACCAGTTACTAAATCTCTGTAACCATAATCTATACCGCGTTTAATATGCAGTAAATTTTCTCCACAACAGGGATAATCTGCGCTTACCACGGTATATCCTTTGGCAGTTAACCGCTCTATGAGTGTTCGGTATTTTCTGAGGGGCACACCAATAGCCGTCATTAGCACCAAGGTGATATTCAGGTTGTTTTGTTGACTGTCACTGGGTCTATCGACATGAGTTTTGACAGTAAAGGTTTGTTTTTTAGTTTTAAAATCAAAGCTGCTCATAAAAGATTGTCCCTAATCATAATGTTATGCAGAGGTGCCCTCTAAAAGAGATATGAACCTGTTTTGGTAGATAACTTGTCAGAATAGCAACTCTTATAGCGATAATCCATAATCAACTAATAACCAGATGTGACCGTTAATAATAGCTAGGCTTACTTAGGCTTACTCATGCATACTCTTTGTTAATAGACTAATACTCAACTGACTTCTCAAAGCCTATATAATGATATTAATAATAACTAAGCCCAATAAACATCGTGAGATAAAAACGATTTAACTAATAATTAGCTAATGGAATTACTATGACACAAGATACTATCAATAAAGACAGCACTAATAACAACGATGCTTCTAATAACAACAATTACACTCCACCCAAAGTATGGCAGCCAGTAGAGGGTAATGGTGGCAAGTTTGCTGGTACCAATAAACCTACCGCGGGTGCTCGACATAAACAAAAACTACCCAAAGGTGATAATCCGCTACAGCTATACTCATTAAACACGCCTAATGGCGTGAAGATTAATATTCTGTTAGAAGAGTTGGCTGAACTGGGGGTTGAAGGCGCGAAATATGATGCTTTCAAGATTGATATTATGGAAGGCGATCAGTTTGGCTCAGAATTTGTGACCATTAACCCCAACTCTAAAATTCCTGCCTTGGTGGATTACTCTGATAAAGAAGGGCCTGTGCACATCTTTGAGTCAGGCGCAATCATGATGTACTTAGCTGAGAAATTTTCTAAGTTCATTCCACTAGCCACAGACAATGCTCATAAACGTGCGGCTTGCCTAAGCTGGGTAATGTGGCAAATGGGTAGTGCGCCTTATGTCGGCGGCGGCTTCGGTCATTTCTTTAGTTATGCCCCTTACCCAATGCAGTATCCTATCGACAGATTTACAATGGAAACTAAACGTCAGCTAGATGTATTAGATAAGCACTTGGCCAACTCAGAGTATATGATTGGCGATGGGGAAGAGCGTTATACTATTGCTGATATGATTATTTGGGCTTGGTATGGTCAACTTGTACTGGATGAGTTGTATGAAAATGGAGCAGAGTTCTTAGATGCTTCAAGCTATAGCAATGTACAACGCTGGGCAAAACAAATCGCTGCCAGACCCGCTGTTAAAAGAGCGGTAGAATTAGAGCTGAAACTAATTAACTAGGTTAAACGCTTTTATTTTCAATTGGATAGGTAGGTGTTTTAATTAATTTTAAAATAACCTACCTATTTAAATTGGTTGTGCTATACTACGCGCTTGCTGATTGATAACATCGCCCGCAATTGTCGTCTGGAGAAGACACCTTTTATAATTGTTGCCGATGATTTTGCTGTTAGCCTTTCCAATAACCTCTCTAATAAATTATTAGAAGATATTGACGCTAACGATTCACCGGTAACAACCATCAAAATACGTTTTTAACTTGTACATAGGATGTACTTCTTAAATTACGCTTATCTGTGTTGTACCTAAAAAACTTTAACTGTTTACTACTGGCCCTCAGCATTGGCCGATTTGATAGTGGCAGTAACTTAATGGACACACATTTATGTCAAATTTAGACGCTCTTTTAGACAATGCCGCAAACGAAGTAGACGGTATCGTAACTACCCAAGATTTAAACGACAAGACCCACCCAAACACCAATGTAGACGTTGAAGATCAAGTCACCTTTGTTGACCTTGATTTAGCACCAGAACTTCTTTCTGCGTTATCTTCAAGTGGCTATGAGCACCCAACTCCTATTCAAGCACAATCAATCCCACCAGCATTAGCCGGTCGTGATTTACTATTGTCTGCGCAAACGGGTAGTGGTAAAACTGCTGCATTCGTATTGCCAATGCTTGATAAAATTATTCGTGATAAAGCAACCAATAAAGTTGTGCATACCGTAATTTTGACACCGACACGTGAACTTGCTAACCAAGTAAGTGATAGCGTTCGTCAATATAGCTCAAAAACTCGCAATATCTTCAGCGTACCTTTAGTAGGCGGCGCCCCTTACGGTGGTCAGATCCGTGCCCTTAACAAAGGTGTACAGGTTATTATTGCTACGCCAGGTCGCTTTATTGACCATATGAACTCAGGTCGCATTGATTTATCTGAATTAGACATCCTAATTCTTGATGAAGCAGATCGTATGTTAGACATGGGCTTTGCTGATGATATCGAAAAAGTAATGCAAGCTGCGCCTAAGAGCCGTCAAACCATTATGTGTTCTGCAACTTGGGACGGTCCAGTCGGTAAAATCGCTGCCAGCTTCACCAACAACCCTGAACGCATTGCGATTAAAGCTGAAACTAAGCACATTGATGAGTCAGTATATTACGCTGATGACTTCAATCACAAAAACCGTATTTTAGATCATTTATTGACCCAAAAAGACGTGAACCAAGCGATTATCTTTGCGGCCACTAAACGTAGCTGTGAGACTCTAGCTAAGAGTCTTAAAGAGCAAGGTCATAAAGCCAGCTTCCTACATGGTGACTTACCACAAGCCAAACGTACTCGCATCATCAATGATGTGAAAGCGGGTAAAATCACTATCTTAGTAGCGACTGACGTAGCCGCTCGTGGGATTGACGTAAGTGGTATCACTCACGTATTTAACTATGATCTTCCCCGTCAAACTGAAGATTACGTGCATCGTATCGGTCGTAGTGGTCGTGCCGGCCGTACCGGTATTGCTATCAACATTTGTAGCATCGATGACCGTCCACAACTTGACGCCATCAACCGTTATTTGAAGCGTACTATGTCAGTGGAAGAAATCGAAGGCATGGAGCCTAAGAAAAACACCAAAGATTTGGCCGTAGGTACTGGTGCTAAACGTGGTCGTGGCGGCAATCGCCGTGGTGGCCCAGGTGCAGGTAACCGTCGTGGCGCTAATGGCGGCGGTGGCTACCGTGGTAAGTCTGCTGATAATGCCAGTGGCGAAAGACGTGGTAACGGCGCAGGTCGTCCAAGTGGTAAGCCTTCGGGTCGTCGCTTCGGCGGTGGTGGTAAGCCAGGCGCAGCTGCTGCTAAGCCAGCAGGACAACGCCGTAGTGGCCCAGCGCGTTCAGGCGAAGGACGTCCAGCACGCCCAGCCCGTCGTAGCAATAATGGCTAATTAATGACTCAAGCAGTCAATTAATACAAAAAGACCAACCCTATTTGGGGTTGGTCTTTTTTATATTTAGTTAACCTTGAAATTTAATGCAAAAGGTCTCAGAGTAAACAGATGTCAGACTAATTTGATAGTCTTTACACTATGTTCTACGCTACTATCTTTGATAGTATCTTTAACGATACCTTTTATAAAAATAAAGAGAATAAATATGAAAATTACCTATTGGTCAGATTATGCTTGCCCGTATTGTTATATTGGTGAAGTAAGGTTAGACAAAGCTATTGCCAAACTTCAGTCACAAAACGAGCTTACCGATAACATTGAGATTGAATTAAAAGCCTTTCAACTAGATCCTAATGCACCGCTAACTTCTAGTGGTCCAACTGTAGAGCGCTTTGCTGAGAAATACGGCATTAGTCATGAGCAGGCCGGCGAACAACTACAAAAAATCTCCCAACTGGCAACAGAAGAAGGGATAGGCTTTAATTATGCAGATACTTTGTTTACCAATACACTGGATGCACACCGCTTGACCAAGTTTGTCCAGCAAAATGCACCTGAGCATGCTGATAAATTAAAAAAAGCCATTTACAAAGCCTATTTCATTGATAAAAAAGAGCTGGCAAATCGCGAGGTGCTCGCTGCCATTGCTAAAGACGTTGGATTGGATATAGATGTGGTAGATTTTCTTGATAGCGATACATTTAAAGACGAGGTGGCTACCGATCAAAATGAGGCCATGCACTTAGGGGTACGCGGTGTCCCTTACTTTGTGATTAACGATACTTATGCAATACCTGGCGCTATGTCTCAAGAAGAATTTGAGAATGCGCTCAGGCAAATTTATAATGAAATGAGCCGCTAATCTAGCACTGCGGATAGCCCACACCAATCTCGACCACTTCAATACGGCTACCATCAGCATACTGTTCGGGACTATAGGCATGGACGGCTAGCCCGCCCATGGCCGTCTCTTTATACTTGTCCATCATATCCGCGCCAGTGGCTTTCATGGTAGCGATGGCTTTATCAAGAGACACATGATGCTCGCCATCGCCACGACTGGCCAATCGAGCGGCATTAATCGCCTTTACTGCACCCATAGCATTACGCTCAATACAAGGCACTTGTACCAGCCCGCCGATAGGATCGCAGGTTAGTCCTAAGTTGTGCTCAATACCAATCTCTGCTGCATTGGTACATTGCGCAGGACTAAGACCCATGACGTGAGCAAGGCCTGCCGCTGCCATAGAGCAAGCAGAGCCAACCTCTCCCTGACACCCTACTTCAGCGCCAGAGATAGAAGCATTTTGCTTGATAATAGTGCCAATAGCAGCCGCTGTTAGTAGGAAATCACGAACCCCTTGCTGATTATAATTCGGCACGAAGTCACGGTAGTAGTGTAATACAGCAGGGATAATACCAGCCGCCCCATTGGTCGGGGCAGTCACCACACGCCCGCCATTGGCATTTTCTTCATTGACGGCTAAAGCAAATAAATCCACCCAGTCCATGGCCATCAGCTTATCGCTACTTTTTTGGGGACTTTCTAGCTCGTCTAGTAGTTGACGATACAGGTCTTTGGCGCGGCGTTTGACCTTTAATCCGCCCGGTAAGATACCTTCCCCTTTACAGCCATTTTTTACACATTGCTGCATCACCTCCCAGACTTCATCTAAGTACTGATGGATGGTTATCTCATCTCGCAAAGACAGCTCATTAGCCATCATGACATCACTGATGCTCAAGCTGTGTTTTTGGCATTGAGCCAATAGCTCATTACCATTACTAAAAGGATAGGGAACATTGCTATCACTGGTAATGGCCACGCTGTCAGCCGAATGAGTGTCGGATGACTCATCCATCAGGGGCTGCTCGAATTCATCTTCAGTGGCCACAAAACCACCCCCAATGGAGTAGTAAGTTTTTGCAATGGCGATCCTACCGTTACTATAAGCGCTAAAGCTTAACCCGTTAGGGTGATGCGGTAAGGTAGTCTGAGGATGCCAAACGATATCTGTCTCATAGTTAAAAGAGATAATGTGTTTGCCGGCAAAGTCTAATAACTGCTCATTAAGCACAGGGGCAAGATATTCATTTACCTTATTGGTATCAATTTTATCTGCTTTAAATCCCAATAGACCTAGAATACAAGCGGTATCAGTGGCATGTCCTTTACCGGTAGAAGCCAATGAGCCATAAAGATCAATTTGAATTCGCTCAATATCAGCTAGGGCGTATTGCTGCTGTAATTCATCGATAAACTTGCCAGCAGCAACCATAGGCCCCATGGTGTGGGAACTAGAAGGGCCTATGCCGATTTTGAACATATCAAATAAGCTGATCATTAGTGTTATATACCTTAGTTTAGTCTATTAATTTAACTATGCACATTTGTTGACTAATTATAACTAAAGGTTGGTTGCTATAAAAACAATTTTTAGTAAACACTTGTCTTATTGATAGCCATCTATCGCAAAAACCTAGGCGTTTTTACTACCGCAAGTCACTTATACCTGTAATAGGAAGTTTGAAAGTAAGCGCTTAGCGCCTTCGGTAGCAAATGATTCAGGGTGGAACTGCACCCCTTGAATGGGATACTGAGTGTGGCGAATACCCATAATTTCTTCGCCGTTTTTAACCCCAACCATTAAATCTTGACCAGCATATGCTTCATTCGATACCACAGAGGTTACCATAAGGCACTCAGGTAAAGTGTCTGCTTTAACCATTAACGAGTGATAGCGCATGATTTCAATATCTTGAGGCAAGCCTTGATATACGCCTTGCTCATCATGACGAATGGGGGAGGTCTTGCCATGCATCGGCAAGCCAGCACGCACCACATCGCCGCCAAATACATGAGCGATGCCTTGCATACCTAAGCATACGCCTAATAGAGGTGTTGTTGGACCCAACTCCTTTATTACCTCCGCACATACTCCAAAATAAGCTGGATCATCAGGAGAGCCTGGACCAGGGGAGATGATAATACGGTCATAACCTTGCTGCTTAATTTGCTCTAAACTGATTTCATTATTACGTTTAACAGTGACCTTGCTGTTACTGTGCTCTTGACTAAGCTCGGTTTGAAGGATTTCTCCCACGTATTGATATAAGTTAAAAGTAAAAGAGTCGTAGTTATCTATAATTAAAACGTTCATGACAGACCTTGAATAATATTGTGATAGGGAGGAGCTTGCTGTGATTAGGCGTTAATAAAGCTGTCTAACACCACTTTCATGGCCGACAGTTTGCGCTGAATCTCCAGATATTCATCTTCAGGGTTTGAATCATAGACATTACCGCCACAAGTTTGGGCATAAGCCTCTTCACCATTAATAAATAGACTGCGAATTGGAATCGCAAAAATACAGTCGCCATTAAAGTTAAATGAGCCCAAAGCGCCGCCATAAGCGCCGCGGCCGTCGGGCTCTAGCTCATTAATAATCTTGATGGCTTCAATCTTTGGCGCACCAGATAACGTGCCTGCTGGGAAGTTACTCGCCAAAGCACTAAACATATCCTCGTCAGGGTGCAATACCCCTACAATTTCTGAGGAAATGTGCTGTACATGAGAGTAACGTTTGATGTCCATTAAACTTCTTACTTTTACGGTACCAAAACGGGCCACACGGCCAATATCATTTCTGTGCAAATCAACGAGCATATTATGCTCAGCAATTTCTTTGGCATCATTAAGTAGGGCGCGAGCCAATTGACGATCTTCCACCTCATCTTTGCCTCGTTTGGCGGTGCCTGCCAGCGGATAGGTTTCCATCTCTCCTTGGCGCAAGCGGAATAAAAGCTCAGGAGAGGCCCCGATAATGCGCTGGGTTCCAAATTTCATAAAGTACATGTGCGGAGAAGGATTAACCTCTCTTAACTTTTGATAAATAGGGATATGATCGCCGCTAATTTTATATTTGGATTTAAAACCCACCTCACATTGGAATATGCGGCCAGCAATAATGTCTTCTTTAACCCGCATAACCGCTTGGGCATGCTGCTCCTGACTCATGCCATCGCCCATAAACTCTACTGACGGGTCGGTATACTGTGGTACTGCCGTTTGTAGTAGAGATTTAATCTTATCGATGCGGTTTTGCTGTTGCTCGGTAGGATAATAAAAATAGAAGATTTCGCCAGTCATCTTATCTAAGGTAAGGCCATCTAGATAAACCCCAAACTTGAATGCCTCAAAGTGCTCACTAGATTTGGCATTTAAACTGGGCTCAAAGAAGTTGACACTGTCATAACCCAAGTAGCCAACCAGCCCGCCTGTTTGATCGCGTGCCAATACATGCTGAGGGGTTATCTCCCGTAATAATTGATAAGGATTGTCTGTTTGATAATCTTGAGCCTCTCCAGTTAAATTATCAGTGATTGATAACGTGGTACGGCTGGTGGCGGCAATGGTCATTACTGGTGAAAAGCCAATGGCATGATGACGTGACATATGGCCTTCAGCCCCTAAAGACTCAAGCAAATAACAGGTTTCAAACTCTGATTCTATGCGCTTAAATAATTCAAAAAAATCAATATCTTCGGTTAGCTTAATGCGTATGGGCTTACTGGGAATATCGATCATTTTTGGTGAGGGGTAACCAGGTTCTTGACTCATAAATAAATTCCAATGGCAAAATAAATTAGGGGTTAAAAAGGTAAGGGGAAAGGCTCAAAGAAGTAGGGCTAGGTCCTTATCTGCGATGTACTTGTAATAACTTATTAATCGCCTCTTCTTGTTGTTGCAAGGCTTTGGCACCTCGAGACACTGTGGCAATGCCCACTCCAAGCTGCTGAGAGATGGCGCGCTGAGTGACCCCTTGCTGTAATAGATCAAAGATTCGCACTCGGTTGGCGATATCTTGTAGCTCTTTATCGGTTAGTAAAGCTGCCAATATGGCATCCACTTCTTGGCTACCAGCTAGCTCAGTAAGGTGCTGGACTAGGCTTTGATAGGCGTCTTTAGTATTATTAGTCATAGGGTTAGGGGTCATTGTTAGCGTATTGATTAAAGGTGGTAAGCATTAAAAGCTATTATAACTTTCTGCTTGTATCAGTATTCTAGTACACTAGAACTTTGATGTAAACCATAAATTTAATTCTATTTTTAATTAATTTGACGCATAAAAAAAGCAACCCTCAGGTTGCTTTTTTAAACGAGTTCATTCTAAAAATGACTGTAACTGTTAGTTGACACAACTAAAGTCAAAGTCTTCATTAATCAAGATGGTACGTACCACTTTGCCTTGTTCATCTTTTTCATAATCAATGATCACAGGACGACCTAGGTCAGGGTCACATTTTGGAATAAGGGCAACGGGAGTCAAATAACGCATAGTGGCCACTTTTGCATTATTGGGGATATTACCCTTATACCAAGTTTCATTTAGGCTTTCTGACGACTCGTCATAGAACTCATCGCTGTAAGCATACAGCTCGTTGCTTTGTGCCAAAAAGCACTTTTCTTGCTTGTTAAGCTCAGATAATGGTTTTGGGGTTCTGTCATATAAGTTAACCCAAGTATCTTCCAAACCATACTTTTGGCTTTGGCGGCTCAGATTACTCAAATCGCAGCTACCTGCTTTAAAGGCTGAGCTGATGTCTTTAATCTCACTTGACGAAAAGAAATAAGTTTTCTTCTGCTGCTGAATAGTCGCAGAGTCCTTTTTATTTTTATCGTCTGCTTTATTTTTGCTTTGACTGCCACTCATTGTAGACACTTTGCCTTGAGAGGAGGATTCAAGACCTTGCTGTGTAGCACAACCGGTTAAAGACAAAGCCATTGCTGTTAAGCCTAGACAAGAAATTTTTGATACTAATTTCATTTATTACTCACAAGTTGAAAATTTAAATATGACCAAAAGGGGTCAGGGCTTCTTGCTTATTTAAAAACATGTCGGTATCCAGCTCAGCGTCCAAATCTTTAGGCGCTTCGTGGATTTTAAATTGTGACTCTAAACTGGGTATAGACTCATCTTTTAACACATAAGCCCATGCACGCTTACGCCCATTAGCGTCATACTCCCAGTATACGCCTTGTACTTCTGGCTCAAAGCCTGGAAGCGAGTTAACGCCTTCTTCTAGCGCTAAGAAGTAGTCGAGGACGGCGCCGCCCCAAACTTCACCAGGGACGATACAGTACACGCCAGGCGGGTAGGGTAACGCTCCCTCCATCGCAATACGACCTTTAATATGGGATAAAGGCACCAGTTCGATATCATTACGGACAAATGCGTTATGGGCATCAAAAGCTCGCATCGCAAACTTAGGGCGATGCTGTCTTTTAAACATTTGTTGTTGCAGCTGGTTTAATTTATATTTGGCATAAAAGTCATGTAAGCGCTGACACAACTCATTAATACCCAGCTTGCGATACTGAGGATAGGATTTCGCCAACGAAGGCAGTACTTCACTGACCAAGCTATTGGCCTTAATATGAGCCTCAAAGCGCACAATACGAGCCACAAGGTGTTGGAACTTGGCCAATGTCTCAGCTGGGGTCAGTAAGAATAGGATAGAGTTTAAGTCTGCCTTCTCTGGAATCACTGAACTTTCACGCAGATAATGAGCCAGTAATGGGGCTGGTACTCCCGTTTCCTCATACTCACCGGTTTCCATATTGATCCCTGGCGTGGTTAATAACAGCTTACAAGGGTCAATAAAGTACTGCTTATCTTCATACTGCTCAAAGTCATGCCAGCGCTCGCCTGCTTTGAATTCAAAGAAGCGAATGTCATTGGCTATTTGCTCAGTATCGTAGTCCTGCCAAAGCTTACCATCAATGGTTGGCGGCACAAAAGGCTTAATTAAGGTGCAAGTATCAAGCAACATCTTACGGGCTTCAATACCTCCGATGATACACTCATGCCACATGCGCTGACCGGCTTTGCCTTCATGCATCTTAGCGTTGACATCAAGTGAGGCAAACAGTGGATAAAATGGACTGGTCGACACATGCATCATAAACGCATTATTAAAGCGCTTGTGATTCACATAACGAGCCTGCCCACTAATGTGATTGTCTTTTTTGTGGATTTGTGACGCTTGCGAGAAGCCTGCTTGCTGCTTATGCACTGACTGAGTTACTAAGATACCTGGGTCATCTGGCGTTAGATCAAGGAGCAGAGGAGAGCAATCACGCATCATAGGGATAAACTGCTCATAGCCGACCCAAGCACTGTCGAATAAAATATAGTCACATAAGTGGCCTATTTTATCGACCACTTGGCGCGCGTTATAAATAGTACCGTCGTAAGTGCCGAGCTGAATCACTGCCAGACGGAAGGGGCGCTTGGCATCAGCACGCTCCGGAGCCACCTCACGGATACGATCGCGTATCTCAGCTTCATCAAAGCAGTGTGATGCTATCCCGCCAATTAATCCATAGGCATTGCGCTCAGTTTCCAAATAAACCGCTGTGCCCCCGCTCATAGACAGCGCACCTTGATACACTGATTTATGGTTGTTGCGGTCAAATAATACCAAGTCATCATGGGCCACTAGAGCCCCAATGGCAATCTTGTTTGAAGAAGAAGTGCCGTTTAGCACAAAATAAGTTTTGTCAGCATTAAAAACTTTGGCAGCGTGCGCCTGAGCCTGATAAGCAGGGCCTTCATGAATTAAAAGGTCGCCTAGGCCGACATCAGCATTACACGAATCAGAGCGAAATAAGTTCTCGCCGAAATATAAGAAAAAACGACGACCCGAAGGGTGGCGACGGAAGAACTGACCGCCCTGATGTCCTGGGCAATCAAATGCAGCATTACCATAATCGGTATATTCACGCAGTGCTTGGAAAAATGGCGGGTCTAAAGTCTCGATGTAATGAGCGGCGGCAGCATTCACCAACTGACCATTATAATATTTTTGATCATCAGCCAACTCTAATACGCCATAAACATGAGGCAGCCACTCATCAGGAACACTGTCTCCATATTTAATAGCCACAAAAACAGGAATCGAGAAACCTAAGTCTTCAATTTCTGCATGCGCTTTAGGCAGATCTTCCATGGTCACTACAATGGCGGCGATATTGGTAAAATCGGTTGCCTCAACTTCAGTTAGTCTATAATTACAGTTAAGTGCATAGTCGATGCCATCGCTGACGGCTATTTTCATTATACTTTCCTTTAGCTAGTCGAAGATCTTAGAATTTAAATCCTGTTTAGACCGATAAACAATTCATTATTTACAGAGATTATCCGCCTTACGGATTGCCCTGCCATTATTCCGAATAAAAAAGCAGTTAGCAAATTTTTTGCTCATTTTAAGCCAATTATCTGACCCATTCATTACTGTGTGTACCAGTTTTATAACCTGGGTAGTTCATAAAGGTTGCCACCCTTAAGGATCCTTAATCATAATGCATGATATTTTGACACTTACAGCAAGATATTGATCAGGACTACAAATAAGCATTTCATAGTAACCAAGTATAGTATTGTGTTGCAGGTGATATAACGCTTTATTATACTGACCGCTTTTTAGCTTACTATTTATTCACTCTATAGCCATGCTGGAGTCAGCAGATGCCAGACTTATCGAACTTATCGAACTTATCTTTTCAGAACTTGGCTATTGATAGCCTTCCTTTAGCTTTTGGCATTATCATGGCCATTATCGGACTGGTATTTTATACCCAAGGATTACCAGGTAGATTTTGGCGTAGGTTTTATGCCGTGCTACCGGGTATCGTGCTGTGTTGTTTTATACCGGCGACTTTAAATAGTCTAGGAGTGTTTGCAGAAGGCATCGGCACTCAAATTTACGGCTTTACCGCCACTTACTTATTACCCGCCAGCTTACTGCTAATGACTTTATCGATGGATGTCCCTAAGATATTAGGACTGGGCTGGAAAGCTGTCGCCATGTTTTTTGCAGCCAGTATAGCCATTATCATTAGTGGCCCTATAAGTTTAGGTATCGCCAAATGGATATCTCCTGAGATGTTTACTGACGACACCTTATGGCGCGGCTTCTCTGCAGTAGCGGGCAGCTGGATCGGCGGTGCCGCCAACCAAGCTGCAATGAAGGAGCTGTTTGGAGTAAGTGATGACTTATTTGGCATGATGATTTTGGTCGACACCACCAATGCGTCGTTATGGCTATTGGCTATCTTAGTTATGGCTAAGCATGCTGATAAAATCGATAAGTTTTTGCGTGCAGACACCGGCAGTATTGAAAGAGTAGTGGCCGCAGTAGAGAGCTATGAGCGCGACAATGCGCGTCCTGGAAGTCTTAATGACTTAATGGTGATGTTTGGACTGTGCTTTGCCATGGTGGGTTTGGCACACTTTTTGGGCGGAGAAATTGCCAACTTCTTCTCGCCTTATACTTGGGCAGTGCAATATAGCTTTGCCAGCTCCTTCTTCTGGATGGTAGTTATCATCACTTTAATTGGTGTGGGCTTTTCCTTCACCAAAGTGCGCCGTTTAGATCATATTGGTGCCTCAAAGATGGGGACGGTATTTATCTTTATTCTTATCGCCGCCATTGGTATGCAAATTAACTTAAACGGCTTGGTATCACAGTGGCGACTACTGCTAATTGGCTTGTTGTGGATGTGCATCCATGTAATGATTGTGTTTATTGTGGCCAGACTAATTCGTGCACCGTTCTTCTTCCTAGCAGTGGGCTCTAACGCCAATACGGGCGGCGCTTCTTCGGCTCCTATTGTGGCCACTGCTTTCCATCCCTCATTAGCACCTGTTGGGGTGTTCTTGGGTATCTTAGGCTATGCTGTGGGTACTATCGGCGGTTATGTCAGTACTCAGCTTATGCGTTTGGTTGTGGGTTAAAGGGCATTGCAATAAAAGGATTTAGTGTATGTTCGATAAAATAAAAGACTGGAACGAGCAGCGCATTATAGATAAAAGCGGTTATAGTCATTCTCAGTGGCAAGCGGTTGCTGAGGATATTGCCATATTAAATAGACTGACTGAATCTGAATTAGAACGGCTATTTGATCTGGCTACGTTGTTTTTGCATGACAAGTCTATTAAAGGCGCGCAGGACTTTGTGGTAACTGATGCCATGAAGCAGTCGATTGCGCTACAAGCCTGCCTGCCAATATTAAACCTTGGTCTTGAGTGGTATAAAGGCTGGTCATCAGTTATCGTTTATCCGAGCAGCTATCATGCCAAAAGCACTACTACAGATGAGATGGGAATTGTACATGAGGGCACCCAACATCGAAGCGGTGAGGCTTGGCTACGAGGTCCGGTTATTCTGTCTTGGCGAGAGGTAAAAAATTCAGGCGACCTAGATGGACAAAATGTGGTGATTCATGAGTTTGTGCATAAGCTTGATATGTTAAATGGTCGTGCCAACGGTTTTCCACCCATGCAATCGGGTATGAATCCTACAGAGTGGACCCAAATAATGGAGCAGGGGTTTGCCGATTTTCAAAACAACCCTAAACCTGGCATTGATCGTTATGGCGCCACAAATCCTGCAGAGTTCTTAGCTGTGTTGAGTGAAGTGTTTTTTGAAAGATCGCAGGACCTGAATGATGCCTATCCTAATATCTACCAGCTGTTAGTTGATTTTTTTAAACAAAACCCACTTCAAAGAACCTAGTTTCTAAAGTTAAATCTCGTGTACAGTTTCAGCTGTTATTTTTTGGCAATCTTTTTATATAAAGACTCTGCATACAAGGTGTTATCAGCAATCTCTTGAGCATATTTTTCCATACTGTAGGCAGGATGACTAATAACGTTTTTCTTCTCCACCTCAGGTTTTAGATAATGAGATATTTGACTGCTAAAGGAAATATAAGGCAGTTCTACCCAGAAAGTCTCAGGGTGATGCTGTTTTAGGTACTGTTGCAGGTATAGTCGCGTGTTTTTTAAAAGAGTGTTCCTTACGCGATGAGTATCAAACGACTCTTTATACAGCTGTTCATTCTGTAACACCTGATCCGGAGTTAATTCATCCGTATCCACTGTCGCCGCTGAATGTTGATATTGGTTATAAATCACAGCGTGCAAAGTCAACCCTCGCTGAGCAATGGCTTGTAGCGCGAGCAGCGTATGGTTAATACTCTCTAATGTCGCCGAGGTCACCAGTACCACTGGGTGTCCTTGCTCCGCTATATAATCTATGGTCAGTAAAGACTCTGTCAAAGGGGTCATAATCCCACCTGACGTCTCTAACAATACCATTTCATACTGTAATTTTAGCTGCTGAGTGGCTACCGTTATCCGAGCGGGATATAAAGGTATGTTTTCTAACGAAGCGGCCATATAGGGCGGAGCAGCGGCCCTAAACACAAACGGGCAGCTAACATATTGATGATCAACATACTGCAGGGGTATTTGCATGATATGTCTGTGAGTGATGATGTCTTCAGCTATGTTACCTTTACAGCCTGTCTCAATTAACTTTTGGGTTATGACATTAACCCCATTTTCTAATAAATGTTTGGCAAGATAACCGGTCGCATAAGTTTTGCCGATGCGGCTATCGACACCTGTTATAAAAAATACACTCATACTTTGTTCTGCTTCTTATTTCTATAGTTTGCTACTGGCTTAGTTTAAGTGGTAGTACTGCTCTAAATGGTCCATTGATCATTAACGATGGCTACTAAATAGTATTTGCCCTGATACTCTTCAAATACTAAGCGCATGGCTCGCCAGTCCATTCCTTGATACTCAGGATTTTTGCCAGAATGATAAAATTCAACAAAATCAGCGCCTGGATAAGCCTCTTTAAGATTATTTAAGCTATTACCTGAGCCTTGAAATTTATTAAAGGTGGCACTCTTAACCTCATATTGTTCAGCAGCTACCCAGTTGTTTAGAAAGTCGGGTAGGGTGGTAATGTGCAATTCGCCGCTACCGTCTTTGGCACCCCAAGTAAATTTAATTCGAGATTGTTGTAAATAAGTGGTGAACTGCTCTCGACTAAACACCTTATCGCTGTCTTTATGCACATAAGCATACATGCTAAAGCGTACGCCCTTTGTCGGATGAATGAAAGTTGTCAACGCTTGATAGTTATCCGTAGCTAAGTAATTCTGGATCTGTGCAGCTTGCTGCAGGATTTGAGCTTCTTTGCTTTGTGAAGCTGAGTTTTGGGTGGTAGCAGAAGAGCTATTGGTGGAGCTTGAGCTGCCATCGGATCTTATTGTAGAGTCAGTTGAGCCACTCGCAGAAATAGAGGGTGCGGCACAAGCGCTGGCAAGCAGACAGGCAGTCAATATAGTGAACAGCTTGTAAGGTGTTTTCAAGCAACTGGAGTTATTATTAGGCTTTAGTAGCTGAGTCATGGTGTATTATCCTAAATACTTGTATCGAGTATATGAGTGTGCATAAATTCACAGCAGGTCATTTAAGTATTACTTTAGCTCTTGAGTATCAGCTATCTCAGCGATTAATTTGGCCGCATACTTAATCATTGACGAAGATACGTTTAGACTGTCATCTGCAGAGTCTGACACATACGCTAAGTTTACCCAATAAGTTTGGGGATGGTGTTGCTTTAGATAAGTCTGTAAGTAAGTTTGAGTATCATCAATAATATCACTGTCAGGTTCATATTCTGACGCAAGATACTTGTTAGGCTGCCACTGATTATAGATGACGGCATGTAAAGGTATCTGACGCTTAGCCAGTGCTTCAAGGCTTAATAAAGTGTGGCTGATACTACCCAAACGTCCAGAGGTCACCAATATCACTGGGTAGCCTTGGCTAGCAACATAATCAATAGTAAGCAGAGACTCAGTGAGTGGCACCATCAGTCCACCAGCACCCTCAAGTAGCACAATATCATAGCTATCGCTCAGCTGTTTCGTAGCCTGGGTAATCACTTCTGGCTCAATTAATCGATCCTCTAATGCTGAAGATAGATGGGGTGAGGCGGGTTTTTTGAACACATAAGGACAGGTTAGGCCTTGATAATCCACCTCTTGGAGTGGTATTCCCATCATAGCTCTGTGAGTAATGATATCTTCGGCAATATCTTCGCAGCCTGTCTGTACCAGTTTTTGGGTGATTACTGATTTAAAATCGCTATTCGCTGCATTATTAGAGCTGGCTTGTTGTAACAAGGATTGAGCTAAAGTAGCGGTAGCATAAGTTTTACCGATATCAGTATCTATGCCACTGACAAAAAATATACTCATGCCCAATATTCCTTTAAAACTGCGGTAAATCGCTCACACAGTAGCGCTAATTCATCATCCTCCATAATAATAGGCGGCATCATATACACCAGCTTGCCAAAGGGTCTAATCCATACTTTATGTTTTATCAATAATTGCTGAAAACGCGGCATATCAACGGCTTCATTTAGCTCAATCACCCCGATAGCACCTAGAATTCGTACTTCAGCTATCTGTTTATACTCACTTAACGGTTGTAAATACGACTTTAATTGAGACTCAATATGACGGGCACGTTTAGGATAATCATCGTCCATAATAAGCTCTAGTGAAGCCAAAGCTACAGAGCAGGCTAGGGGATTACCCATAAAAGTAGGGCCATGCATTAGAGCTGCATACTCACTATTAGCAATACTATCAGCCACATAGCGTTGGCATAACGTGGCAGCGAAGGTCATATAACCTCCAGTCAAGGCTTTACCCAAAGTCATAATATCTGGTGATATATCGGCATGCTGGCAGGCAAACATTTTACCGGTACGACCAAACCCTGTGGCTATTTCATCGGTGACTAATAAAACATCATATTTGTCACATAATTGCTGTAAAACCTTGAGGTATTCAGGGTTATAGAAACGCATACCACCAGCACCTTGTACCACAGGCTCAATGATAAAAGCAGCCATTTTATGCTGATTTTGTTCAAAAAATGCACACAAATCATCCTTGGTATTGGCTGTTAACGGGGTATCATAGCCAGCATTAGGCTTATCAACAAATAACTGTACTGGCAGCTGCTTGCCATAAATACTGTGCATACCAGTCACAGGATCACAGATACTCATGGCATGCCAGGTATCGCCATAATAGCCAGAACGGGTAGTCGCTATTTGATTGCGATTGGGTTTGTTTTTTGACAATTGGTACTGTAGCGCCATTTTTAAGGCGACTTCAACAGCGATACTGCCGCTGTCAGCATAGAAGATCGCATCCAAGCCTTTGGGAACAATAGAAAGCAGCTTTTTGCCCAAATCAATAGCAGGCTGGTGGGTTAAACCGCCAAACATAACATGGGCCATATTAGACAGCTGAGCTGTGACAGCGGCATTTAATTTGGGATGATTATAGCCGTGGGTGGCTGCCCACCAAGATGACATGCCGTCAATGATTGCGTCACCAGATTTACTATACAAATAAACGCCGTCAGCTTTGTCGATAACTAAATTGGGATATGATGGTGGCAGACTCGCGTAAGGATGCCACAAATGGTTGTGATCAAAGTCATCAAAGTTTTGAGTTGGCAGATTAGAATTATTATTTAGCATAGCGTCGGATAAATCATCTCGATATGGACACAACCGGATTATTTATAAATAGAATTGATTGTTTATAGATTTAAACAATAAACGGATTAAGGTAGATGATTGATAGAGATTTAAAATCTTCTAAAACCGGTTGGTTTGTTTTCGCATAATGTATATTATGTTAAATAGCATCTATAATACTAATGCCTATCAATGCTCTATGCCTTCTTAATATAAGTAGTTACTACCAACTATTGAGTTATTATTTAATCTTATAAAAATTAATAACTGTTAGACTGTTTATTTGTAGAGATTAATTAATTGCCTCAATCGCCTTCATATAAACATTCGCCCAAAAGCCTAGTCCCAGATTTGCACAGAACAGGACTATCACCCTGCTTTACTAGAAACACGAGTCTCTCAGTAGCACTTAGCAATGTTTGTAAGTAATACCTAGCTCCTTACTTAGCCAAATCAAGCAGGACTTTATCTTGAAGTGCGTTTCAAAGGGTTTGGCCTGGAGTAGCTTCCTAAGAAAGTGATAGCAGATCATTTAGTACAAGGCAGATTAATTAAGGTATTAATCTACTGGCAGCCTGCATCCGTACCAGCTATCCTACTCTATCCCCTATAAGCACTTTCTCTCACCTACGGTTCGCGTCTTCACTAATCAAATGGCTGCGCTAGTTGGCAAGGATAACTTAGCCATTTAAACTCTGAATTAAGATTTTTCTGATATTGCCTTGTCTAAATTTTGCTCAATTTGCTGTTTTATCTTCGGCAAAAAACTTTTGAACAAAAACCCAAGTCTGGCATCTAATTCAAATTTATCAGGAGCACTGACTAACCGCCCTGTTGCTCCTGTACGTTTGAAAGTTACGATATCTTTATCATCTAATCGCTGTAAGCAGCATGTCATCCGGTAATCTTGTTCAGCCGATGCAATCCAATCGTCGGTAATTTGACGGGCCTTATCTAATCCTAGGGTGTGCTCACGCTCAATATGCAAGTCTGGGTATATGGTCTGGGCTGATTCACTCATTTATAATTCGCCTTTTGTGTCTATTAGCGCTAATAGCTTATTATCATTTTCGATGGTTTTTTTATTATTTATCACTGGATTTTCCAACCCCATCGAAATATGCCTTGGTGACCATCTCGATGATTTGATCATCTGAATACAGGCCACTGCTTTTTAAAAACCCCAATACAGGGTCACAGGCCTTTGCATACAAAGTATACAAAATACATAGCGGAGATAATTCTGTGTTCAATCTGCCATCTTGCTGCGCTTGCTCAATCCACTCGCCTAGATTATCAGACATAACCACAAGCATATCGGTGTATTTTTCATGAGCCAATAAATGCTCGCGCAGCTGTGAGTTCTCGCTAGGAAGATTGGGCATTTTTTGATTCAGCTTTAGCCTCATTGCCCACTGGGTTATGGCTTTTAGCTTATCTATAGCTGGCAAGTTTTGTAAATTAATTTTATCAATTTCATCTAAGCCTGCCTGCATGGTGTCGACCAGTGCGCCGACAGCAAGCGCTTCTTTACTAGGAAAATGTCGATATAAGGAGGCTTTAGCAATACCTACCGTATCGGCAATTTCATCGACAGTCATAGCATCATAGCCCTTGGTTGCCAGCAAGCTATTAACCGTCTCTATGATTAGCTGTTCTCGCTTAATCATCATTCTTTGCTTGAAAGTAAGTTTTGAGCTTGAGCTTTTTGACACACCTTTACCAGTAGTTTCGGTCTTCTCTTTTATGCTCATTTACCCCTCTCTATTATTTACTCAAATACAGGTTGTATTTCTGGTCTTAGTATACCTAAATAAGCCTGATAATACTAATTCGTATTATTTTATACTAATTAGTCTAAAAGTTACTTGTTTGTCATTTAATTATACTATACAGTATAAAAATACACGGACGGGTTAGATGTTAACAGTACTGACAGTACTCTTTTACTATCGACTAACTGATCTAAGTATTGAGCTTTCCATCTACAAATAACGATTACATTTTGTTCATACCTTTTTTACACAACTAACCCGAGAGATTATTATGAAAATTACTAAATTAACTACATTAGCAGCGGTTACCGTATCAAGCTTAATGTTATCAGCCTGTATGAGTAGCCCTATGCACATGGACCGCTCACACGATGCAAATACTAATATGGGTCATTCTGGGCAAGCCATGACCATGAAAAACTTGGTTCAAGTGGCTCAAAGCAATCCAGACTTTAGTATTTTAGTAGAAGCCGTGGCTGCAGCAGGTCTGGTAGATACGCTTGCAACTACCCCTAATTTAACGGTGTTTGCGCCAACCAACCAAGCGTTTTCTAATTTGTTAAACGAGCTTGGCATGACTAAAAGTCAGCTACTAGCCAATCCTGCACTCTTACAGCAAGTGCTTACCTATCACGTGGTGCCAGCCACTGTTTATTCATCACAAGTTAAACCCGGTATGGTAAAAACCGTACAAGGTACCAACTTCTCGATTACCAATGATGGCAAAATAAGAGATTCAAAAGGTAGAGTTGCAAATCTGGTTAAAACAGATGTAAAAGCCTCTAATGGTGTGATTCATGTGATTGATAAAGTGCTATTGCCATAAGATTATCGATAAAAGTTTTAGGCAATTGCTTTGGGTGCGGTATCGCTTGATACCCACTCTAAGCAGTTAGTTTTTTTATTAATACTTACCTTATCAATACTCAATCAATGCTCAGCTTTAATCTACCCCCTTCTTAAATAGATTAGCCTATTTAATACCCGCCTCTATATTCAAAAAGCTCATATTTAAGCTGCCCCTCACCTATTAAAGAGACAACAATGACAAAACGTATTCTTATTACGGGCGCCACATCAGGCATGGGGTATCAATTGACCGTTGATTATCTACGAGCAGGTTGTGTGGTGTATGCGGTAGGACGCAACGAAGAGACGCTTAATGAGCTTAGCAGCTTAGGAGCAACCTCTATCTGTGTGGATTTAACCGATTATAATCAGGTAATACAGGCTTTAAGTGATATTGCCGAGTTAGATATCGTAATTTGTTGTGCAGGTGTCTGTCATTATATCGATATCACACCTGATAATAGATTATCTGAGCATAGCAGCAGCAATTTTGGATTTGATGCCCAAAAAATAATGCAAAACATCAATACCAACTTGGGTACTTTGGTTTATACCCTAGAGGCGGTATTGCCTGCGCTTAAAAAGGCGCAAGGCCGAGTGGTTGCGCTTGGTTCTGCTTCCGCTCACGTCCCCTTTGCTCGTGCTGAAGGCTACGGCAGCTCAAAAGCGGCGATACATTATCTGATGCAGACCCTGCAAATCAGCTTAAAGCCACTGGGTGTTAATGTCAGCCTAGCAATTCCTGGCTTCGTTGAGACTCCAATGACAGATCAAAACAACTTTTCTATGCCTTTTTTGCAAACTCCTAAGCAGGCCAGCCTTGCCATACGTAAAGGGATTGCAAATGATCAAGAAATTATTGCTTTCCCAAAACAGCTAACTGTACCACTAAAAACTTTAGGTGTACTGCCTAATAGTGTTTGGCAATTTGTGTCTAGCAAGCTATATGCCAAGTGATAAGTGTTAGAAAAAATATCAAAAATAAATTTAGACAAAGATCTAAAGCTTAAATATAACAAGAGATACTTTATGACCGCTTTAAAAACTGCCAATTCCACTCCTAAAACCGTTGCCATTATTGGCTCTGGCGTATCAGGCTTAACCTGTGCTCATTATTTGGTAGCAAGCCATGAGGTAACTATTTTTGAAGCCAATGAGTATCTTGGCGGGCATGTGAACACTATTGACGTCACTCTAAAAACGCCACGCAAGCTAAAAAAAGATGAGTTTGAAACCGCTGCGATTGATACAGGCTTTATCGTGTTTAATGAGCGTACTTATCCTAATTTTTTTAGGCTGTTAGCTGAGTTAGAAGTACCATTTCAAAAGACAGACATGAGCTTTTCGGTGAAAAACCCTGCAATTAACTTTGAGTACAATGGCCATACCTTAAATAGTTTGGTATCGCAGCGTAAGAATATAGTTAGCCCGAATTTTTGGCGTTTTGCAAAAGACATTATTACTTTTAATAAACACATAAAACAGCGACATCAACAGTATAAAGATCTCAATCAAGCTATTAAGACATTGAGCTTGGCTGCTGAGGGGTTTAAGTCACAAAATAAACTGACCAAGCGCAAAGCTCAAAAGATTCAATATCAATTGGCCAATAAAATCGAGATGCTTGAAAAGATCAGTCAAGAGACCTTGAGTGATTACTTAGAGGGACAAAAATACAGCCAGTTATTTCAAGAGAACTATCTATTGCCTATGGTATCTGCCATTTGGTCCATGCAGATTGAACGTTCTAAATCATTTCCGTTGATATTCTTTGCTCAATTTTTTGATAATCATGGTTTGCTCGATATTATCAACCGCCCACAGTGGTTCACTATAAAAGGCGGCTCAAAGCAATATGTGAATAAGTTGATTGAACGCTATGCCAAAATGGGCGGTAACGCGCTGGTTAATAGCCCTGTGCAGTCCATTACCCGTCAAACGAATGGTAATAAAAAGGATAGCCATAAAAACAGTGTCACCATCCACTATAAAGATGCTAATGGCTCAAGTAAGTCAGCGAACTTTGATGAGGTGATTCTCGCCTGCCATGCGGATGTGGCAAAGCGTCAATTGGCCGATATTAATGAGCAAGAATCTCAAATATTGGGGGCATTTGGTTTTACCGATAATGAGGCTGTTTTGCATACGGACACAAGCGTACTGCCCAAAAAGCCATTGGCGTGGGCAAGCTGGAATTATTTATTACCAAATACGAATCAGCAACTACAGCGCCGCTCTCAACCACAAGCCAATCAATCATTAGGCAATGAGCTAAAGCCGGTCCTAACTTACAACATGAATATCCTTCAACGCTTGGTTAAGAATCACAATTATCTTGTGACCCTAAACGAGCAGATAGATAATGCCCAGGTGATAAAACGTATCAATTACCGTCACCCTGTTTATGATATTAAGATGACCCTTGCGCAAAAGCAGTGGCACAGTCTTGCCAGCCAAGAGAATCACACCCACTTTTGCGGCGCTTACTGGTTTAGCGGCTTTCATGAAGACGGCGTGAGAAGTGGCTTAAGGGTATGCCAACATTTAGGAGTTAATATTGAAAGCCTTGATACAGTCAACCCCGTTCATTTGGATAATGTGATTGAGCCTAATCCCATATTTGATTACAACAAATTGCCGATTAAGGCCGATAAAAACCACGCCAGATTAGATCAGCGTCAGCTGGTATCAGCCTCCACCAATACTGTATTAAACAAGGTGTTTAAGTAAGCAATAAATAATGAACAATAAACAAAATATAGCGGCTATAGGTAATAGATATAAAAAATAATACCACGGAGGGTTATAACCATGCCTACCACGATAAGACATGATACTTTAGACACGGCTATAAATAGAGATATAAATCTGCAAAAGGTAGGTGATAAAGACAGTTATCAGAACTTACTGTATCAAGCCCTGCCCCATCAGATCTTAACTGGAACAACATGGCATATACGTCACCTGCCCTCTAAACATAAGTTTAGCTATCCCTACCGATATTGGGGGCTAAGTTTAAACAGATTGGTAGCAGGTGATTTTCCCGATAAGCTTGGTAAAGCTTGGCATAATCTACATCGTTTTGATTTTGCTGACTATTTTCAATTGGGAAAGTTAGATGAGACCCATTGTGAGAATGCACAATCCTTAAAAAACGGGATTAAAGCGCAGTTAAAGTCAGCTTCTAATCAACGCTTATCCCAAAACGTTGCAACTGACAAGCAGCTACAAGCACAGCTATGGCAACATAAAGTTTTACAACAGTTTAAGCGATTGACCGATAGCGAACCTACTGGAGACGTATTGGCCCTGGTAGTGAGCAAAAACTTAGGGTTTTATTTTAGTCCTGTTAATTTTTATATTGGTTTTGATGATAAGGGTGATGTTAGTCATTTGTTGGCTGAGATTAGTAATACGCCATGGGACAAACGTCATTTTTATGGATTCAAACTAGGCGGTAATACCAGCGAATTCAGCCATAATAAAGGCTTTCATGTCTCACCGTTTAATCCACTGGACCAAAAATACACTTGGAAGGTTAAGGTAGTAGATAATCCGAAGGGATTAAAGCATATAACCTTAAGCATTCAAGTGTCAGACAGCAGAGGCAAAGTGTTTGAGGCCGGCATAAACATGAAGCCCCAAGCCATGACCGCTGCAAATATTACCAAAACCCTTACCAACAATCCTGTTATGAATTACAGCTCAATGGGCCGTATTTACTGGCATGCATTTTTAATATACGCCCTAAAAAAAGTACCTTATGTTGGTTATAACCAGCTATTAAAGGACAGTAAGCAAGGCAACAGTAAACATGGTAGTAGCAGCTTTGCTAGCCTGCAAAACAATGATCAAATTAAAGAGCCTAAAATGCCAACTCAGTCAAACCACCCTACGGATAGAAAAACTCAATCACTGGTCAATCGCGTAGCAGGCAGCCCTGCTCTGACCCCTGTTAAACTTAGTATTGATGTGGTATCTCGCCGTGTCTTATTTAAAGCCTTATCTTACTTACAATTTGGCAGCATTACGGTTATTGAAAACCAAGGCTCTAATAAAACCAGTAAAAACCAAAAAACTTTTACTTTTGGCAGCAAGCCTCAAAAACTAAATCCTAATTTTAGTGGCGAGTTGGCAGGCAATCATGCGCTTCATGCAACGCTAGAGGTGCATAACAAAGACTTCTATCGTAAGCTGATTACTGGCGGCGATATAGCCCTTGCAGACAGCTATATTAACGGTGAATGGGAGGTTGATGACCTAACCGCTTTGATTCGCCTTGGCGCCCGCAATAAAGGGGTAAGTCATAAACTTGACGGTAAGCTTTGTAAGCTCACCAAAACCTTTGAGTTTAAAAAGCATAAATCTCGATCAAATACAGTTAGCAATTCAAAATCGAATATCCTAGCGCATTATGACCTTGGTAATGACATGTATCAGTCGTTTTTGGACGATACTATGATGTATTCCTCTGCTATTTATCCGACACCTGATGCGACGCTTTATGAAGCTCAGCAAAATAAATTAAAAATATTATGCGAATTATTAGAGTTAAAGTCTGATGATCATGTGATTGAAATCGGCACAGGCTGGGGTGGATTTGCCATTTATGCAGCTACGCACTATGGCTGCCAGGTCACAACCACGACCATATCTGATGCTCAGTATGAAGAGGCAAAACGCCGCGTTGAGCAGGCAGGACTGAGCGGTAAAATTACCCTATTAAAGCAGGATTACCGCAATCTAGAGGGTCAATATGACAAGCTCATCAGCATTGAGATGGTAGAGGCTGTGGGTCATGAATACCTACCTACCTTCTTTGCAAAATGTAATTCGCTATTAAAGCCTAATGGCATTATGGCCCTCCAAGCCATTACTTTTAATGACCAAGGGTATGAGAAGTACCTAAACTCTGCTGATTTTATTCAGTCGCATATCTTCCCTGGCGGCTGTCTACTGTCTAACCAAGAGATTACTCAGCAATTTACTCAGCAAACCGATATGGTAGTGAAATCACTTATCGATTATGGCTATGATTATGCCCAAACCTTAAGAGATTGGCGTCATGCCTTTATGGCTCATTTAGAGGATATCCGAGCTATGGGCTATGATGAGGCGTTTATCAGACTTTGGCAGTTTTATTTTTGCTATTGTGAAGCAGGGTTTTTAGAGCGCACTATTGGCGTAGTTCAAGTTAAAGCCGTCAAGCCTGATAATCGTTAAAGGCTTTAATAAAGGAAGTTTAATTTTTTAAGGAAAAAAGGATCATGAATTTAGCTTATGTTTGGATCTATCTTAGCTCGGTCATTGTCTTCGTATTGGTCGATAGCGTATGGCTAAAGTCTATGACGCAGGTCTTTTATCAGCCACGTATTGGTCATTTGCTTTCTGATACGCCTAATATGTTAGCCGCAGCTGTGTTCTATCTATTTTATCTTTTTGCTCTATGCGTATTGGTTATTTATCCTCAGCTTAAAGCACATGCTCCTCTTTGGCAGTTTTTTGCCATGGGAGCCTTAATTGGTCTTATGGCTTACGGTACCTTTGACTTCACTGCCCTAGCCTTGTTTAAAAACTATAGCACCTCTGCAGCTTTAGTAGACTTTGCTTGGGGCGGTATCATTACCGGTACGGTGGCAGTATCTGTTGGTGCATTGGGTTATAAATTTGGATGGTTAGTGTGATACTGGGCCGTTGTTCTAACTTTTATCGCTATATTTCTCTTAATACCAACCTTACCTAACTGTTGTAGACCCACCCTGATTTACTACCATTATTTACCCAAGCGTTAACTTATCTATTGCAACAAGCCTTGAACTCCAAGACTTGCTGCTTCAACCGCGCCAGCCACATAGCCTGGAAACTGACGAGACCATTCACTGCCAATACCTATTAGACTATCTTGCCATACTCCTGTCGTGGCTTTAGATGCTGGTGGATGCGGATGTTGACCGCCACTTTGAACGTCAACACTTGTCGCCGTGAATTCATCTTGTGACCAATCTTTGAAAAAATCAGTCACAGGCATCTGTGCTTGAGTGCCAAATAATCGAGCCAACTGTGCTCGGCAATGAAGTTTTAACTCTTCTGCAGAAACACTTTGACGCACTTCAGGAGCAACCCCAAAGAAGCCAAATAATGCAGCATGACCATTAACTGCAGAAGCATCATGGATTTCAGTTAAGGGGCCTACAGCACTATTGGCTGATCCAGAAAGACCTTGCTCACGCCAAAATGGTGTATCGTATATAGCAAAGTATTTAGCATGAGGCGCCATCCAGGTTGCAGTCGAATGCCATTGTTCTGCCAAATCATCAGGTAGTGCCGGCGTAAACTCTATGTTTTGTTGCACCAAACGTGGTGGTAGCGCCAATAATACTTGTGATACTTGCCATGTTATTTTTTCATTATGGCTTTGATCATCTGCCGTAGTGTTTAATTCAACCTCCACCTCGATAGACGTCGCTGTTTTTCGTAATTGGTAAACCTTATGCCCCGTTAAGACTCGATCGCTATCCAAACGTTGATAAAGCGCCTCAGTTAACGCAGCCATACCACCGATTAATCGCATGGACGTTGGCGAACTTACGTAGCCTTGCATACGTATCGGTGCTGTATTGGGCGATCTTTCTATCACCATGTCACCATCTTCGAATTGAGCAAAGCATTCAAGACCCAACTCTTCTACTAATTGCCCTAATTGGGGCTGATAACCAGGCCAAAACCAAGAAGGCCCAAGGTCAAAACGCTCAGAGGTAGCTTTCATATCCATTACACTCTGACCATCAGCTGCAACCGAATGAATACGACCGCCAATTCTATCTCGGGCTTCTAAAAGCACATAGTCTATGCCCTGCTTTTCCAGTAAATAAGCGGCATAAAGGCCACTCAATCCTGCACCTATTATGGCGATACGTGCTTCGTTCATAATGTATTTCCCGCTGGGTATTAACCCTATGTAATACCAAAGTAATTTAATTAAAAACAGCCATTAAAGTGACTTGTCTGGTCTATTTATGCTCTATTAAACGCCAAAACAGCAAATGAAGAAAGTAAATATTCAGTTTAAGAATTTAGCAAACTTTTGTTTACCTCTGTATGCTATTGCGTTTATTGTTTCCGCCCAACTACTATTTTATTTTTTAAACTTAATCGACTTTATTTAAAAAGACCCTATTGGGTCTATTTCTTTTCTCTCAAATTAACGGCCGAACCCAATCAGGGGCAGGTATTTATAATAAAAAGGAGCTTATTATGTCATATGACGCAATTACAATTATTGATGGTGGAATGGGGCGAGAACTTGCCAAGCGTGGCGCACCATTTCGTCAGCCTGAATGGTCAGCATTGGCAATGATAGAAGCTCCAGAAATCGTTCGTGATGTGCATCGTGACTTTATCCGAAGCGGTGCTGCGGTTATTACAACTAACAGCTATGCGCTTGTGCCCTTTCATATTGGTGCAGAACGATTTGCTGAACAAGCTCAGGACTTGGCCGCATCAGCTGGAGAAATGGCACGCGATGCAGTCGCATTGGAAGGCACAACCACTAAAGTAGCGGGTTCTATTCCACCATTGTTTGGCTCGTACCGTGCAGATTTATTTGAGGCTGAGCATGTAGAGGATATTGCCAGTCCCTTAATCACAGGTCTACGTCCGTATGTGGACCATTGGCTAGTAGAAACTCAAAGCCTAATCGCAGAATCGGTGGCTGTTCGTGAGTTACTTACTAAACTAGACACAGACAACAAACCGGTATGGGTATCCTTTACTTTAGAAGACAGTGAACATCTTGATGTGCCTCGCCTGCGCTCTGGAGAGACGGTAGAAGAAGCGGTAGCCACGCTAGCAGAGCTTAATATCGAGTCCATATTGTTCAACTGTTGCCAACCTGAAGTCATTGAGCAGGCATTGGAAGTTGCACGAAGTGTCCTAGAACAAAAAGACACCAAACAAATTAAGCTCGGTGCCTATGCCAATGCTTTTCCGCCTCAACCAAAAGATGCCACAGCCAATGATGGGCTAGATGAAGTACGTGATGACCTCACCCCGCCTGCCTATCTAGTATGGGCAAAAAAATGGCAGACACAAGGTGCTTCATTGATTGGCGGCTGCTGTGGTATTGGCCCTGAACATATTAATGAGCTGAGCCAGTACTTCACAGAGGCAGCAACAACACTGAGATAGCACCATGCAAAACGGACAAAAAATCGGGTTAGCTATGCTCACCGCCATCGTGTTTAGCTCAATGGTTGGGGCGGGCATCTTTAGCTTACCGCAAAACATGGCCGAAGTTGCAGGTGCAAATGCCATTATTACCGCTTGGCTCATCACCGGTGTGGGTATCTTATTTCTCGCCGGCTGTTTTTTGCATTTATCACGTCTTAAGCCTGAGCTGGACGGTGGTATTTATACTTATGCCAAAGAGGGCTTTGGCGATTTAGCAGGCTTCTTTTCGGCTTGGGGATACTGGTTGTGTGCCACCATTGGTGTGGTGGGCTACTTGGTGGTAGCGTTTGCTGCCTTGGGCAGTTTTGTCGACACACCAAGTCAGACTATCTTTGGCGAGGGCAATACCTTGTGGGCCCTATTGGGTGAGTCTTTCATCTTGTGGCTGGTACACTATCTGGTGCTGCGGGGTGTCAAACAGGCAGCCTTTATCAACTTGCTAGCAACTTTGGCAAAAAGCTTACCCCTTATCGCTTTTATTGTATTTGCATTTTATGCGTTTGATATTGAGACTTTTAATACCGATCGCGCTGGCACGACTTTAAACGTACCTTTTATGGATCAAGTTAAAAACACAATGCTCATTACTTTATGGGTGTTTACCGGTATTGAAGGGGCCACTGTCCTCTCGCAGCGGGCCAAGCGTCGCTCTGATATCGGACATGCTACCTATATTGGCGTAATTCTGGCTTTGGTGTTATATATTGCCATCACACTTCTTTCATTGGGAGTGATGAGCCGGGTCGATGTTGCAGCATTGAGTAACCCCTCTATGGCTGGCATCATGGCACACATGACAGGGAGTGTCGGTAAATGGGTGATTAGTATTGGTCTTATTATTTCTGTGTTGGCCTCTTATTTAAGTTGGATTTTGTACTCTGCTGAAGTGCCCTATACCGCAGCTAAGTACCATGCTTTCCCGCGTCTTTTTACCAAACAAAATGAACAAGGCACACCAACAGCTTCCCTAACACTGACTAGCTTAACCGTGCAACTGTGTCTATTAATGATATTTTTGACAGGCGAAGGCTATAACCTGTTAGTGGTTATCTCAACCTCCATGATTCTGATACCCTACTTCTTGGTCGGTGCCTATTTGGTCAAGATATCTTTTGCACAATCAGAGCGATGGTCTATCAAGGCAGTGGGGCTTGGTGCAAGTGTGTATGGTATCTGGCTGATTTATGCGGCAGGTATCGATAACTTATTACTGTCATTATTGCTCTATATACCGGGTTTAATGATTTTTTACTATAGTCGTTATCAAGCACGCCAGCAGACCTTACAAAACAAGCTATAAATATCGTGTGGCATACACAGTTGAATTAAAGAAGGCCCAAAAAACATGTTTTTTGGGCCTTCTTTAATTGTCTCGTAAATGAGTAAGTGGATTAATAATAATCTGATAAAAGCTAATTCCTAGCCACTAATAAGCAAAAACGGCGGTCAAATGCGCTTGATAATTTTGTATATCACTATCAATAGTCGGATTTTTGATGACATCATTACTCATAAAGGTGGGCAATGGAGTCATACCTAAAAACTGATAGGCTTTATGAGTAGCAATATAGACCCCGTCCACGCCAGCCGCTTCAAAGAACTGCTTAGGATCGGTAAAGGCAATAGCGGGCGCATTCCAAGTGACTGAAAGCATGTATTGCTTGCCTTGTAACAAACCGCCAGAGCCATATTTCTTCGCAGGATCTTGACGCGTGCGTCCATCGCTTTGATATAAGCGGCCGTGACCTAGGGTAAACACCTCATCGATATACTTTTTAACGATCCAAGGCACACCCATCCACCAAGCTGGGGCCTGTTGAATGACCACATCTGCCCAAAGCCACTTTTGTATCTCCTCCTCTATATCATAGCCGGCATCAATATGAGTCACTTTTACCTGATGACCCAAGTTTAGCAAGTGTGCTTCGGCAGTCTGTGTCATGGTGTCATTAAGTTTGCCGTGCGAATGGGCAAAGTTTTTACCGCCATTTAATATCAATATGTTTTTCATGTTAACTGCTCTGTATCTATCCAATGTTTTTAATATTAATCCCAAATTGGTGCCAGACCTTCAGGATTCACTTCGCGGCTGTTGGCTTCTAACTGATCAATTTGTGCCATTTGCTCATCACTTAAAGTTATGTTTTGGGCTTGTAGATTGCTGGCAAGATTCTCACGCTTCGTGGATGAAGGAATAACCGCATAGTCTTTGGCCAGTGCCCACGCTAAAATAACTTGGGCAGGAGTTTGTCCAT
The DNA here is from genome assembly GCF_002385225.1 of Psychrobacter sp. UBA3962. Taxonomy (GTDB): domain Bacteria; phylum Pseudomonadota; class Gammaproteobacteria; order Pseudomonadales; family Moraxellaceae; genus Psychrobacter. Next base: position 55,413 of record NZ_DGDC01000022.1, read on the forward strand.
TTTGCTCAGCTATTTTTTGGATTACCGCATCTTTTAGTGCTCTACCATAGGCCAAAGTCATATATGAAGTGACCTTTATGCGTTGTTGATGCATAAAACTAACCAATTTACGATTTTGTAGATAAGGACTAAGCTCTATTTGATTGGTTTCGATATTTTCAGCCCCTACCACATCGATGGCTTGTTGTAGTAATTCAATATTGAAATTAGACACTCCGATCTTCTTGGTTAAACCTAAGTTTTTTGCCTCAAGTAAGGCGATCATGTATTCTTCAAGTGGCACAGGACCTGAAGGTGCTGGCCAATGGATCAGGGTTAAGTCTACGCTATCAACGCCCAGGTTATTTAAGCTTTCTTTGAGACTGGGGACAAGAGTGTCTTTGGATAAATTATCTACCCAGATTTTGGTGGTAAGATATATAGACTCGGTAGCAATACCGCTATTTTTTATCGCGGTACCAATGTCTGCCTCGTTGCCATATATTTGTGCGGTATCTATGGCTCTATAGCCTAAATCTAGTGCATTTTCTACAGAGTTGATAACGGTCTCTCCTTGCAGTCTAAATGTACCTAAACCGAATTCTGGAAGTGTCATATAATTCACCTGTCTTTTATGGTAAACGTTAAGGTTATAAGCAATATTACTTGTTGAGAGACAGTATATATAGACAGTTAATTGATAAGAAGGCACAGTAAATCAAAATTCTTTTGCATAAGAGTCAACAATGAAAGTCACCCTTAATGAGCTTGATACTTTTATAAGTATTGTTGACACTGGCAGTATAAGTCAGGCGGCTGAATACCTAGATGTTACGGTATCAGCAGTAAGTAGATCTTTAGCGAGGTTGGAGAAAAAGTTAGATACGGCATTATTTAGACGCACAACAAGACGTCTGGAGCTGACCCAAGAGGGTGAGATGTATTTAGCACGGATACGGGGTGTATTAAATGATCTAGAAGCTGCTGAGAATATGTTGATAAAAAACAAAGAGGTGCCCTCAGGCAAGCTGAGAATCGACGCGGCTACCCCTTTTATGCTACATGTCATTACTCCACTGATGACAAAATATAGCCAAGCCTATCCACAAATCGATATTGAACTGGTAAGCAATGAAAATTTGGTAGATTTATTAGAGGAGCGAACCGATGTGGCAGTGCGCATTGGAGAGCTAAAGGACTCTACCTTAAGTGCGACACCACTAGGCTTAAGTCAGATTCGAATTCTAGCCAGCCCAGAATATCTACAAAAACATGGTACACCGCAAAGTGTAGAAGATTTGGCTCACCATCAGTTATTGGGTTTTAATTCTCTACCCAAGCTAAATGATTGGCCAATATATGATACTTTTAATAATTTATTTCATGCTCAGACCAATATAAAAGCCGATAGCGGGGAAACTTTAAGACAATTAGCCTTATGCGGTACTGGCATTGTCTGCTTATCTGATTTTATGACTCAACAAGACCTCAAAGAAGGGCGACTGATTGAATTATTTGCTGATAGCACAATAAAAATGCAGCAGCCCATTAACCTAGTCTACTATAGGAATAGAAAGCTATCACAGCGGGTCAGCTCATTCATTGAGTTTATAAAAAAAGAGCTGAGTACCACTAAGCTTTTTTAATACTATATGTTTATATGCGGTTTGTCAGGCTAACTACAATCAAATACGGGCCAAGTAACTGGTCGGTAATTAAAACCAACCCTCTTCCAAAAGATCCTCAGTATTACTGAGCTCAAAGCTAGTAACCAAATCATAAAAGGTGCCAGGATCTTCAATGCCTTTAAGCAAATCTCGCTTATGTAGAGCCACAAACATAGCTAGTGAATAAGCTGCGCAATGAACAGACTTCTTTGGGTTAAATGAGATATCAGTAAAAGCCTGATATTGAACCACTTCTTCATGTAATTCTGGATGTTGTTTTAGAGCGTTGATATAAAGCCAGTCATAAAAAGTGGTTAATGGTTCAACACCCCACTCCATACCAAAATAATCATAACCAGTTAACTCACCAGATGAGATTAAACGCTCATCTTTTCTCGCCTGCCTAGGTTTCTCAGTCAGTAAATCCAAATAAGGTCCGCCTTGTTCAAACACCTTGCTGGCTTGAAATGCGTTCTCAACACTGCTCTTTTGTCCATTATCATTGGTAATTTGTAAGCTATATGGACTTAGTGGAAAGCTTAATTTATTGCCTGATTTGGTAGACAGCTCTAATACATTTTTAAAGCCATATTTCTTTTTTATGACTCGGTGCAGATCGTTAAGGGTCTTTTTCTTCTGTCTAGTAGCAAATCCCACATGCCGCTCAATTCGAACCATATCAGTTTTTACCAGATTATCACTGCCCACTCTTGGCATAAATACCGGTTTATATTCCATGGGAGTTGTTGCTTGTTCCATAACGAGGTGCCTTTTTCTTTAATGTACGTGCTATCAATAAATATTATTCAGTCTTAGCGAGGCAGTTTAGCCGATTGTTGACGATTTATCTTGTGCTATTTTTTAGTTTAATACAAACCATTAAAAATATACTAAGTATAAAAAAACCGTCTTGATATTTATCTAATATCAAGACGGCTATTTCTAAATCTAACAGCGACTGGCTGCTATTAATATTAACTGACTTTATCGAATTTTGGATCTTTCAAACTGACATTGCCTCGAAGGATGTCTGAATACATCCGAAAGTCACTGATAAAGCTTTGCACCGGATATTTAAAAGTGGCGGGCTTGTTCTTCTCAAAAAAGAAGTGGCCGACCCAAGCGCAGGCATAACCGGCAGCAATACCTTTTAATACAGGACTCAGCCTACCTGTTTTTAATGCGGTCGCAAATCCAATCAAGCCGAAACTACTGCCAGCGAAATGTAATCTGCGAGATATAACATTTTGATGTTCTTCGAGGTAAAAACTATAAAAGCTTTTATTGACGGGCTTGGTAGTAACTATTTGATGAGTTGGGGTGTTTTCTTCCGTAATTATAGACTTGGTATCTAATGAGGTTTTCATGTCAGCATCCTTGCTTAATATTTATGACTTCTCGAGTCTTACCCAATCCAATATCCTTTAAACCTGACTCCTTGTCAAATATAAGACATTGAATACGCAGTCTTTAATGCGTGTCTGCCATACTTTAATCTTACTAGTCTTTTTTCATTTTTACGACATTCATGCTTGGATAAGCCAAATCGATTTTATACTTTTGACCACCACGAGATGCCTTGGTTTTTACAATACCTTGGCTGTGTTTATAGTCCACTTTCTCAACTCGGTAGCCCATACTATTAAGCTTACGAGTGGCCAGTCTTTCAGCATTAACTCTATTATAGTCACTCTTATTATAATCTTTGCTTTTTTGCTTCTTTTTCTTATCTTTGTTTTTATGGCTATCATGTTTTTTATAATCACCCTTGCCATTCGGATAATAAACCCCTCCATTAGGATGATAAATAGGACCATCTAAGATTAGCGGAGTAGAGGTACATCCTGTAACTCCGAGCAATAGAGCGGTAATGCCTGTGGCCAGTACTTTAGATTTAGTCATGGTGATACTTCCATATTTAGTTAAGTGACATAATAAATATTGAAACAATAGTTTGAAATATTTTATTACAAGTATGTGACTATAGTAGCCCACTTATATATAGGCTTAGTATCTTAAGCGTTATCAGTTGTAACTATTCCTAGGCTAAATCAGTAAAGCAAGTTAAATCAAAGTTTATCGTTCACAAATTTCGGAGCGTACTATAAATCTCTTGCCCTCTGGTATCTCTAAAGAGAAGCTGGCACCGCGCCCTGATACCACATCTATAGTCAGGTCGGTATGTTTCCATAGTCCAAACTGCGCCTTGCCCATATAAAAAGGACAGCCGCCTATCTCCCCAACTAATACATCTTGCCCGCCCACTTTAAACTCACCTAGGGGGTAACACATGGGCGAGCTACCATCACAACAGCCCCCTGATTGGTGAAACATTAAATCGCCGTGTTTTGATTTGAGCAATTCAATCAGCTCAATGCATGCTGGCGTGGCTTCGACTTTCATAAAGGTGCTCCTAGCTATTAAAAGCTTGGTAAATGAGGACTATGCAAGTAAAAGCATAGGTTGGTTATACAGATATAAAAAAGGGCGCATCGCTCTTAATCTACATCGTAAGTGATGAGACTAAAATCGATGTGCCCCGTTTTTAACAGCAGTATATGCTTGGTTAGTTAGATAAGTATCAATGCTTTCATGATATCTATCAAACTAATTGCATAAACACACTAACTACTTAGAATAATCGATGACAATGCGGCCCTCGATTTTTCCTTGTCGCATACGCTCAAAAATATCATTGATATTTTCTAGAGGCTCTGCAGAGACCGTAGCCTTAACCTTGCCTTCTGCCGCCATATCTAGCGACTCTTGTAAGTCAAGACGAGTACCTACAATAGAGCCTCGGATGGTAATACCATTTAGTACGGTATCAAAGATGGAAACTGGAAACTCACCTGTTGGTAAGCCATTACAAACCAATGTACCACCGCGGCGTAGCATGGCTAAGGCTTGATCGAACGCTTTTGCTGAAACTGCAGTGACTAAAGCACCGTGAGCGCCGCCAATCTCTTGTTGCAGATACTCACCCGGATCGGTATTCTTGGCGTTCACCACAACTTTAGCGCCCAGTCTTTTGGCAAAGTCTAGCTTCTCATCATCAATATCTACCGCAGCGACGTTAAGCCCCATAGCAATGGCATATTGCACGGCCATATGACCCAGCCCGCCGATACCTGAAATAACCACCCAGTCGCCTGGTTTGGTATCGGTCATTTTTAGGCCTTTATAGACAGTGACACCGGCACACAGTACTGGAGCAATTTCAATAGAGTCTACGCCTTCAGGGATAATGCCGACATAGTTGGCATCTGCCAGTACATATTCCGAGAAGCTACCATTTACCGAGTAACCAGAGTTTTCCTGTTTTTCACATAAAGTTTCCCAACCGCCCAAGCAGTGAGTACAGTGTCCACAAGCTGAGTACAACCAAGGCACTCCAACGCGATCACCCTTTTTGACATGGTGTACGTTGTCACCAACCTCAGTAATAATCCCTACCCCTTCGTGACCTGGAATAAAGGGTGGATTTGGTTTGACGGGCCAATCCCCTTCTACTGCATGAAGATCCGTATGACAAACCCCAGACGCTTCCATTTTTACTACGATCTGCCCTGGACCTGCCGTTGGTATATCCACTTCTTCAATCTTTAGAGGCTGATTAAACTCATGAAGTACAGCTGCTTTCATTTTATTAGACATTTTTAATTCCTTTTAATCCATTGTTGCAACTTATCGGTGCTTATCTTAGAAAAAGCCCATGGCCTTAGGGCTATAAGACACCAACATATTCTTGGTTTGCTGATAATGATCCAACATTATCAGATGGTTCTCACGGCCAATACCCGACTGCTTGTAGCCACCAAAGGCTGAGTGTGCCGGATATATATGGTAGCAGTTGGTCCACACCCGACCTGCTTGGATACTACGGCCAAAACGGTAAGCTTTGTGCACACTACGGGTCCAAATACCTGAACCTAAGCCATATAGAGTGTCATTAGCTAAACGTAGTGCTTCCTCATCATCCTTAAAGGTAGTGACAGCAAGTACTGGACCAAAGATTTCTTCTTGGAAAATACGCATGTCATTGGTGCCCTCAAAGATGGTGGGCTGCACATAATAGCCATTGCCCATATCGCCTTCATATTTAGCCTGCTCACCACCGACTAATACTTTGGCACCCTCTTTTTTACCAATATCTAGATAAGACAAGATTTTTTCTAGCTGATCTGAGCTGGCTTGCGCGCCTACCATGGTCTCAGTATCCAGTGGATTACCAAGCTTAATGGCCTTAACGCGCTCAATACAGCGTTTTATAAACTCATCATAGATACTTTCATGTACCAGTGCGCGCGAGGGACAAGTACAGATTTCACCCTGATTCAGCGCAAACATCACCAGACCTTCCACTGCTTTATCTAAGAAATCATCATCCTCGTCCATAATATCAGCAAAGAAGATGTTCGGGCTCTTACCGCCCAACTCAAGCGTTACAGGAATGATGTTTTCACTGGCATATTGCATGATTAGGCGACCTGTAGTGGTCTCCCCTGTGAAGGCAATTTTGCTAATGCGAGGGTTAGATGCTAAAGGTTTGCCGGCCTCTACCCCAAAACCATTGACTACGTTTAACACCCCTTTTGGCAAGATATCCGCCAATCCTATGGTCTCGATAAGATACATAATGGAGGCTGGAGTCTGCTCAGCGGGTTTAAGTACGATACAGTTCCCTGCAGCCAATGCGGGTGCAATTTTCCAAACCGCCATTAACAGTGGGAAGTTCCAAGGGATAATCTGACCGACAACACCTAGGGGCTCATGGAAGTGATAGGCGACCGTGTCTTCATCAATTTGACTGATGCCACCTTCTTGGGCGCGGATTGCTCCGGCGAAGTAACGAAAATGGTCGACAGCCAACGGAATATCGGCTGCTAGGGTTTCTCTGACAGGCTTGCCGTTGTCGTAACACTCAGCCACTGCAATTTTTTCAAGATTCTCTTCTATCTTATCAGCGATTTTTAGCAGGATATTGGAGCGCTCAGTTACACTGGTTTTACCCCAAGCCTCTTTAGCAGCATGGGCAGCATCTAGGGCTTTTTCAATGTCAGCAGCTTTTGAACGGGCGACTTGGCAAATAACTTTACCATCGATAGGACTGGTGTTTTCAAAATACTCACCATCAACAGGGGCAACCCACTCTCCGCCAATAAAGTTGTCATATTTTTCGCGGAATTTAACTAAACTATTTTCAGTATTAGGGGTTTGATACAACATGTGACACTCCTTGTGATTTTATGATGTCATAACCTTTTGTTATTTCTGAAGAAATAATCGTTAAGGCTAAGGTTTATAAACTGCAGTATTCCTTTGGCTGCTTAAATATAGTAATGCTTAATCCTAAATAGAAAAAGGTGCTTATTGTATGCAATGCGGGTTTGAGTTATAAAAGATAGTTATAACTCCATTTACTATGAAACTTACGATTAGCCCCGTTGAATTACTAGTCCAGTTAAATTACTAGTTAAGGTGTTAGCCACTTAATAGGCGCTAGGAGTCTTAGAACTAAATAACTCTTATAACCAAAAGAGTGGTTAGACATAACCATATTCAATTATTTGCCCTCCTACACGTGATAGTATATTGAGTTTTTTGAAAGTAAGGCTCTAAGCCTAGTGTCGCTGTCGCCACTGTCAGTTGCGCCCGATCCAAACTTTCTTTACTTATTTGAGGTATTTATGAGCAAAGTATCCCCAGGAACTGACAAAAATAACGATAAATTTAGCTGGCGTATTTTTGGGCCAGGTATTTTATTAGCAACAGGCGCAGTCGGCGGCTCGCATCTTATTTCATCGACTCAAGCCGGCGCGTTATACGGCTGGCAGTTGGCGATTATGATTATTTTGGCCAACTTCTTTAAATATCCGTTTTTTAAATTCAGCACAGACTATGTGTACGACACAGGTGAGTCGCTCATTGCGGGCTACGCCAAGAAGTCTGCTGTTTATTTATGGGTATATAGCATACTATTGTTGGCCTCAGCGGTGATTAGCGTTGGCGCAGTGGCACTCTTAACCTCGGTTATTCTACAGTTCATGCTACCTGAAGGATTAATGTCCATCACTTTAGTCTCGCTATTAGTAATGGGGGTGTCTTGGTTGTTCTTAGTACTGGGCCATTACAAACTGTTAGACCGATTTAATAAATGGATTATGGCTGCGCTCATCATCACCACAATCTTGGCGGTGTTTATTGCTGCTGGCAAGCCAATTGCTAGGGTGCCTGACTTCGTAGAAATGTCACCTTGGAATATGGCCTCGTTAGGCTTTATTGTGGCGCTAATGGGCTGGATGCCTGCACCGCTCGAATTTGCGGCCATGACCTCAATGTGGACCAAAGAAAAAGTGAAAACCGACCATACCACGTATAAACAAGGCTTAATTGATTTCAATGCGGGGTACATCTCAAGTGCTATTTTGGCATTGTTCTTCTTGGCGTTAGGGGTATTTGTGCAGTACGGCTCTGGTGCCGAAATTGAGATGCAGGGCGGGGCTTATATTGGTCAGCTGATTAATATGTATACCGCTACCATTGGCGACTGGTCTAAGTTATTAGTGGCATTTGTGGCCTTTATGGTGATGTTTGGTACGACTGTGGCCTGTGCCGATGGTTATGGCCGCTCATTGGCAGAAAGTACGCGTCTTATCAAAGGCGATGCTGAAGCGAGTAATAAGCAAACCTTATTTTGGACTACTTACACTGTATTGGGTGGCTTTATTTTAATCACTTTCTTCCAAGGTCAGCTAGGAAGCATGTTGAAGTTTGCCATGATTTCAGCTTTTGTGCTGGCTCCGGTATTTGGTTGGCTTAACTACTCATTAATTAAAAGCCAAAAACAGCTGTCAACGGGCATGACTATTTATAGTATTTCTGGACTTATATTTCTAGCGGCTGTGGCTCTGTTATTTATGGCCCAGCTAACCGGCTTAATCGCTTAAATTGCAATAAATAATTTAACTTACTCTGCTTAGCAGAGCTCCTTTATAAGACACAAACGCATTTAAGGTAATTAACTAATGAGCACTTCTTCTACTCATTCAGCCCAAAGCAACGCTGGATTCAATTGGAAAAATTTCGGCCCTGGTATTTTGTTAGCCACCGCAGCCATTGGTGGCTCGCATTTGATTTCGTCGACCCAAGCCGGTGCGTTATACGGTTGGCAATTGGCAATCATGATCATTTTGGCCAACTTCTTTAAATATCCGTTCTTTAAATTTGGTACGGACTATGTCTATGAGACCGGAGATTCTTTGGTAGCCGGCTATGCCAAAAAGTCAAAGCTATATCTTTGGGCATTTTTTATATTATCGCTGGCAGCTTCGGTCATTAGTACTGGCGCTGTTGCCTTATTAACTGCTGTTATTCTGGGCTTTATGTTGCCGGAAAGTTGGGGCTTATCAACCACAACCTTGTCGTTAATAGTCATGAGTGTGTCGTGGCTATTCTTAATCCTTGGCCACTATAAAATGCTCGATAAAGTGACTAAGTGGATTATGGTGGCATTGACCTTGGCAACCTTAGCAGCAGTTATCATTGCTGCTGGCAAGCCCACTGCCATTGCTCCTGACTTTGTGGCTACTTCCCCTTGGAATATGGCTACTCTAGCCTTTATCGTGGCGCTAATGGGCTGGATGCCAGCACCGCTTGAGTTCTCTGCCATTAACTCCATGTGGATTTCTGCTAAGATCAAAAACGATCATACCACCCACCGTCAAGGCCTAATCGATTTCAACGTTGGTTTTATTGCTACTTCTATTCTGGCTTTATTGTTCTTAGCATTAGGCGTGTATGTGCAGTACGGCTCTGGGGTAGAGATTCAGACTCAAGGCGGCGCGTATGTCGACCAGTTGATTAACATGTACACGGCCACTATTGGTGAGTGGTCAAGATTACTGGTCGCCTTTATTGCCTTTATGGTGATGTTTGGTACCACCATTACCTGTGCCGATGGCTATGGCCGAGTCAATGCCGAAAGCTGGCGCTTAATCAAAGGCGATATGGCTGCTTCGCAAAAACAAATCCTAGTATGGACCACCTACTGTGTTTGGGGAGGATTTATTATTATCACTTTCTTCACAGGTCAGCTAGGAGCGATGCTGAAATTCGCTATGATTACTGCCTTTGTTTCTGCCCCTATCTTTGGTTGGTTAAATTACTCTCTTGCCAAAAATCATCAGCAGTTATCGCCAGGCATGAAGCTTTATAGTATTGCAGGGTTGATTTTCTTAGGCGGCATCGCGCTATTATTTATGGCTCAGCTACTAGGCCTAATTGATTAACTGGCTGTTGATTAACTGGCTGTTAACGGTTATCTGCCAATATATACGGCAATAATCCACTGACACTAATTAACTGACAATGATTGTCTTTATTTAGAGCTGCTTTGATTACCAGGCAGCTCTTTTTTTGGCTTTTAAGTTTTTAGCTGTGGCATATCGGTTATAAACTAACAAAAACTACTGGAGTAGCTTTATCAATTTGCTGTTGTATCGGTCAGCAGTTACGTTATATAGTTTAATATTCCCTTATTCCTTCGCTTTAGAGCCTATAAAGCAATTTGGAGGCTTATATGATAGGTTTTAGGTTTTTCCAAAAGACAGATAACAGCTTATCAGCCCAAGGTGATAAAGCTCGCAATCATTATGGGGTAATGCTGTCATTATTACTAAGCACGGCCCCATTAGCTCTGATAGGTTGCAAACCCCCACCTCCAAACCCTATGTTGCAAACCATCCCCACCGATGCTGAAAAATGGCAGGATAAACTGGGGGACACTTTAGAGCAACTATCGGAGGAAGATAGACAGCTGTTGAGCCGTTATATGATACGTATGCGTTTGAGTGAAGCTTATGAAAAAGGCGCTATGCCGCGGATAACTATTGGCAAAGCATTAGAACAACAACGTCAATATGAAGTGCTGCACCCAAATAACCCCACAGGTCGTAAAAGCCCAGTCACTCAGGATGCTCAACAAAGCGAGTTCAGCCTTACCTTGCTACCCGCGCATACCAGTACAACGGATAGCCTGAACAATGTTGAGCTGTCTTTTGTGTTAACAAACAGAAGTAATGTCGCTATTAATAGCTTTAAAGGGACGCTGCTTTTACGCTATCCTGCTTTCAAAAAGCCGAAGTCTGTGGTGATTCCGCTGACTAAGTTTGAGCCTCCAATTGCGCCCAATAATGCCAATAAAATAAGGGCGGATGTGAGTATCTCAGATACCAATGTGATGAAAGCTATTCAAAGCCCGCAAAATATTGAAATTGTAGTCACAAACGGTGAAATGGTATTAGCCGACGGTCGTGTTATTGAATTTGAGTAAAGAGTTCTAATGAGGAATAAATGCAACTAAAAAGACTCACCGCTTTTCACACAGTCGCCGAATTAAAAAGCTTTAGTGAAGCGGCCTCTGCTACTGAATTATCACAGCCTACGTTAAGCCGTTTAATCAAACAGTTAGAAGACGACATTGGAGTCGAGCTTATTGATCGCTATCATCGCCCGTTGCAGTTGACCCCTGCAGGGCTATTTTTTTATGAGAAAGTAGATTCGATATTAAAGGAGCTTGATAGCAGCATTAGCTTGACCCAAAAAATAGCTCATCCACCTGACACCCTAAATATCGGCTTTGTGCCTTCGGTATTGTACGGGCTGCTACCTACCATTATCTCTCGTATCAAGCAGCGTCTTCCCAATCTTGAAGTCCATCTGAAAGATATTAGCTCCTTTAAGCAGGTTAATGCCCTTAAGGCGGGCGAGATTGATGTGGGTTTTGGCCGCTTCAGCCATGAGGATGCCAGTATCAAGCAGCTGCTATTGCGCCATGAACGCTATGTCGCAGCTTTACCTAACACCCACCCTTTAACCGCTCAACAAGAGCTTCATCTGTCGCAGCTTCAAGACAGTCGTATTATTCTCTACCACCAAACTCACTTACCCGCCGCTAATATCCCAGCTGCACAGCGCTCAGATTACGACAGTCCTGCACTTATTGGCGAGCCGTTATTACATTTATTTGCCAAACAATCTGCTTTGCCCCATCAAACCACCTCCGTTAGCGATATTCAGATAGCGCTTGGCCTAGTGGCTGCCGGTGAAGGCATAACTTTAGTGCCTGACAGCTTGAAATCTGTACGTACTGAGCAAATCAGTTACCGCAAGCTGGTTCACGAGGATGCGACCTCGCCTATTTATCTTTGCGCCCTACAGAACCCTACTCACCCAGCATTCGAGACGTTACTTGAAGTCATTTACGAGATTTACGAACAGCGAGGCATCACCTATCGTCGTGCAACTAAAGCCTAGCAGCGATACTTTATTAGTATAATTGTAACAAAATATGTATTTTAATCTTTATTTATTAGGCTCAACTTACAGTTTATAAATACCATAGCCTATAAACTGTGCATTTATAAATACATTTATTCATAAATTGAATAAAATTAGTAAAACTAAAAATATAATGCTTTTTAAATAATTAATATGTTATTTCACCCTCTTCCTTATTGCTAATATAAGGGGTAATCTATTGCTAAATCTTATCCCTATATAAAAACTATCTTCATTTAATAATTATGGCTAGTCATTGTACTGGCGCCTTCTTAAATCTAAGGAAAGATTATGACCTCTATCTCTGCCGGCAAGCGTTTCCGCGATGCCATCTCTGAACAAAAAGCCAATAACCAGCCTTTACAAATCGTCGGCACCATCAATGCCTACACTGCGATGATGGCCAAACAAGTAGGCCATAAGGCTATTTACTTGTCTGGTGCTGGCGTGGCGAATGCCTCATACGGTCTTCCAGACTTAGGAATGACCAGCTTAGACAACGTTTTGGAAGATGCTAGCCGTATTACCAATGCGGTGGATACTCCCTTATTAGTAGATATTGATACCGGTTGGGGCGGCGCGTTTAACATCGCACAAACCATCAAAAAGATGGAAAAAGCTGGTGTTGCAGCGGTACATATCGAAGACCAAGTGGCACAAAAACGTTGTGGCCACCGTCCTAATAAAGAAATTGTTTCGACCAGTGAAATGGTAGACCGTCTAAAAGCTGCTCTTGATGCCAAAGTAGATTCTGACTTTGTGGTGATGGCTCGTACCGATGCGCTATCTGTTGAGGGTTTAGAAGCAGCAGTAGAACGTGCCGTGGCTTTCCAAGAAGCGGGCGCCGATATGATTTTTGCCGAAGCGCTAACCGATATCGAAATGTATCGTAAATTTACTGACGTACTAGACATCCCAGTACTAGCGAACATGACTGAATTTGGTCAAACTGATTTGTATACTACAGAGCAGCTATTCAATGTGGGTGTGGATATGGTGCTATACCCGCTATCTGCGTTCCGTGCGATGAATAAAGCGGCCTTAAATGTATATCAGCATCTGTTAAATGATGGTACTCAAGAAGCGGTGGTTGACACCATGCAGACTCGTATGGAGCTGTATGACTTCTTAAATTACCATGATTTTGAACAAAAGTTAGATCAGCTTTTTGCTCAGAAAAAGTAAAACATAAGTCGCTAAAATAGCGCAGTAAACTTATTTATGCTTTAACTTATATCTTTAATTCACCACTAGTTTTAATTTATAACTATTTAACTTATCAAGTCACCTAAAAAAAGGATTTTTATTATGGCAGCAGGTAAAAAATTATCAGGCGCAGGCTTACGCGGACAAGTTGCAGGCAAGACAGCATTATCAACAGTAGGTAAATCAGGCTCAGGTCTGACTTACCGCGGTTATGATGTCAAAGATCTGGCTGAGAACTGTATCTTCGAGGAAGTGGCTTATCTATTGTTATACGGCGAGCTACCAACCCAAGCTCAGCTGGATGACTACCAAGCTACTTTGAAACAGCTGCGTGATTTACCACAGCCTCTAAAAGATGTGCTAGAGCGTATTCCACAAGATGCGCACCCAATGGACGTCCTACGTACTGGGTGTTCAATGCTAGGTAACCTAGAGCCAGAAGATAGCTTTGAGCAGCAGTTAGAGAAGACCAACCGTATGCTATCTGCTTTCCCAGCCATCATTAACTACTGGTACCGCTATAGCCATGAAGGCGTAAAAATTGACTGTGTTACCGATTCAGACACCATCGGTGGTCACTTCTTACACCTGCTAAAAGGTGAGAAGCCAAGCGAGCTACACGAACGTGTAATGAACGTCTCTTTGATCCTGTATGCTGAGCATGAGTTTAACGCTTCTACGTTTACTGCCCGTGTTTGTGCGTCTACCCTATCAGATCTATTCTCTTGTATCACTGGCGCTATCGGCTCATTACGTGGCCCACTACATGGCGGCGCTAACGAGGCAGCAATGGAACTAATTGAGAAGTTCCAAAGCCCTGATGAGGCGGAAGAAGGCTTAATGGGCATGCTTGAGCGTAAAGAGAAAATCATGGGCTTTGGTCATGCTATCTATAGTGAATCAGATCCGCGTAACGTAATTATCAAACAGTGGGCTGAAAAATTAGCCGCTGATGTGGGTGATGAGGTGCTATACCCAGTGTCTGTACGCTGTGAGGAAGTAATGTGGCGTGAGAAAAAACTGTTCTGTAACGCCGACTTCTTCCACGCATCAACTTATAACTTTATGGGTATTCCAACCAAACTATTTACCCCAATCTTCGTATGCTCGCGTCTAACGGGCTGGGCCGCTCACGTATTTGAGCAACGTGCAGATAACCGTATCATCCGCCCAAGTGCTGAGTATATCGGTGAAGAGCCAAGATCAGTACCCGAAATCAGCGAGCGTGGTTAATTTACATGATTGGTTTAAGCGTGATTAATTTAAAAAATATTTAAACTTATACAAGGGCGTGTCCAGCAAAAAATAAATGCTAGACACCCCTTTGTTCAATTTAATCATTTAATTATCAAGGATGGCCCGTTATGCCAAATGTTGATAGCAACAAGCAGCCCTTAACACAGGCAAATCCACAAACCATGAATGAGCAGTACAAAAAGCCATTACCTGGTACGGATCTATTTTATTTTGACGTTGAACAAGCGGTAAATGAGATTGAGCCAGGTGCTTATGCCAAACTGCCCTTTAGCTCAAAAGTACTGTGTGAAAACTTAGTGCGTCGCTGCCCACCAGAGGACTTAAAAGAAGCGTTATCGCAACATATTTACCGCAAGCAAGAGGTAGATTTCCCGTGGTACCCTGCCCGTGTTGTATGTCACGACATCTTGGGTCAAACTGCTTTTGTTGACTTAGCCGGCTTACGTGATGCGATTGCTGCTGAAGGCGGTGATCCTTCAAAAGTAAACCCTATTGTTCCAACACAGCTTATTGTGGACCACTCACTCGCGGTTGAACATGCTGGTTTTGAAAAAAACGCTTTTGAGAAAAACCGCGAAATTGAAGAGCGCCGTAACGCTGACCGTTTCCATTTTATTAACTGGTGTCAGTATGCCTTTGATAACGTTAACGTAGTACCGCCTGGTAACGGTATTATGCACCAAATTAACTTGGAGAAAATGTCTCCTGTGGTGCAGGTAGTTGCCGATCAAAATGGTGATCCTGTCACTTTCCCAGACACATTAGTGGGTACAGACAGTCACACGCCGATGGTAGATGCTATTGGGGTAATCTCAATTGGTGTGGGCGGCCTAGAAGCTGAAAGTGTGATGCTAGGCAACCCGTCTTACATGCGCCTACCAGATATTATTGGGGTTGAGCTTACCGGTGAACTACAAGAAGGAATTACTGGAACTGACTTAGTGCTAGCAATGACTGAGTTCCTACGTGAAGAAGGTGTGGTGTCCTCTTATCTTGAATTCTTCGGAGACGGGGCTCGCAATTTAACTGTGGGTGATAGAGCGTCTATCTCAAACATGACTCCAGAATACGGCGCGACTGCTGCTATGTTCTCTATCGATGAGCAGACCATCGATTATCTGCGTCTAACTGGCCGTAGTGAACAGCAAATCAAAACTGTTGAAGCCTACGCCAAACAAACTGGTCTTTGGGCCGATGGCATGGTTGATGCTGAATATGATCGCGTCTTAAAATTCGACCTATCTAAAGTGGTGCGCAATATTGCTGGTCCATCACGTCCACACGCTCGCGTGTCAACTACTGATTTGGTTGAAGCAGGTATTGCTCACGCTAACAATCAGCCATTATCAGAACAAGATGACAGTCAAATGCCTGATGGCGCAGTTATTATTGCGGCCATTACCAGTTGTACCAACACTTCAAACCCACGTAACATGGTCGCTGCGGGTATCGTAGCCCGTAATGCGGTTGAGAAAGGTTTAGTGCGCAAACCTTGGGTGAAGTCTTCACTAGCGCCAGGGTCAAAAACCGTTAAGTTATACCTTGAAGAAGCGGGTCTATTGCCAGAACTACAAAAGCTTGGCTTTGATGTGGTGGCCTTCGCCTGTACCACGTGTAATGGTATGAGTGGTGCTTTAGATCCTAAGATTCAGCAAGAGATTATTGATCGCGACTTGTTTAGTACAGCTGTCCTATCGGGTAACCGTAACTTTGATGGTCGTATTCACCCTTATGCGAAGCAAGCTTTCTTAGCTTCTCCCCCATTGGTTGTGGCCTACGCCATCGCTGGTAATATCCGCTTTGATATCGAAAACGATTCACTGGGTAAAGACAAAGACGGCAATGACGTCTACCTAAAAGATATTTGGTTTGATGATGCCGAAGTGGACGCTATTGTGAAGTCTGCGGTGAAGCCTGAGCAGTTCAATCAGGTCTATATCCCTATGTTTGATGAAGCTAAAGCTGATGCGTCTCGCAATGATTCACTGGTTGTTAATCCTCAGTATGACTGGCGCGAAATGAGTACTTATATCCGCCGTCCTCCTTACTGGGAAGGCACCATGGCAGAAGCTAACAAGCTAAAAGGTATGCGCCCATTGGCGGTACTGGGTGACAACATCACCACCGACCATTTATCTCCCTCTAACGCAATTATGGCCGACAGTGCCGCTGGCGAGTACCTAGATAAAATGGGTCTGCCAGAAGAAGACTATAACTCTTATGCCACTCACCGCGGCGATCACCTAACTGCTCAACGAGCTACTTTTGCTAACCCAAAACTGCTTAACGAGATGGTGCGTGATGAAAACGGTGAGGTTATTCAAGGCTCATTAGCCCGTGTTGAACCTGAAGGCGAAGTAATGCGCATGTGGGAAGCGATTGAAACCTACATGAACCGCAAACAGCCCCTAATCATCATCGCTGGTGATGGCTATGGCCAAGGCTCTAGCCGTGACTGGGCAGCAAAAGGGGTTCGTTTGGCGGGTGTAGAAGTGGTCGTTGCCGAAGACTTTGAGCGTATTCACCGTCAAAACCTAGTCGGTATGGGTGCCTTGCCTTTACAGTTTGAGCCGGGTACTACCCGCAAAACTTTGAATATCGATGGTACAGAAATTTTTGATATCGAAGGTGAGGTGTCTGCCGGCGGTACAATGACTTTAGTTATTCATCGCAAAGATGGTAGCGTAGATAGAGCGCCTGTTAAGTGCCGCTTAGACACTGCTGATGAAGTTAAGATGTATAACTCTGGTGGTATGTTGCAGCGCTTTGCTAAAGAGTTCTTAGAAGGCAATGTGGCTTAGGTTTTGTAATAAACCATTGATAGATCGCGTTTAAATAAAGCGCACAAGCCACCTGTGTTTGTGCGCTTTTTTGATGGAAATATTCGTCTAATAAAACAGATTAGTAATCTTATATCTGATAATAAAACCCTAATTAAGGAAATAATCCCTATGTCACAACCAAAATTCGCCCCACAAGTTGCTGTGTCAGCCACCTATATGCGTGGCGGCACCTCAAAAGGTATATTTTTCAATCTAAATGATCTGCCTGAGCGCTGCCAACAGCCTGGTCAAGCCAGAGATAATTTCCTGCTTCGTGTTATTGGTAGCCCAGACCCTTATGGCAAACAAATCGATGGCTTAGGTAATGGTTCATCGAGCACCTCAAAAACCGTTATTTTATCTAAATCCGATAAAGACGATCATGATGTTAACTATCTGTTTGGCCAAGTAAACATTGCCAAGCCTATGATTGATTGGGCCGGCAACTGTGGCAACTTAACAGCTGCTGTAGGTGCTTGTGCCATCAATATGGGACTGGTTGATGCCGATAAAGTAGCCGCCAGTGCTGAAACGGGTATTTGTGAAGTCCATATTTGGCAACAAAATATTAGCAAAACGATTATTGCCCATGTGCCGGTCTACGTTGATGAGCAAGGGCAAGTACAAGTCCAAGAAACTGGTGATTTTGAGTTAGATGGTGTTACCTTCCCAGCCGCTGAGGTCAAAATTGAATTTATTGACCCAGTAGATGCCTCAAGTGCCATGTTCCCTACGGGTAATCTGGTTGATGACTTTGATATTTCTGGTTGCGGGCTTGAAAAAGACAGCGTTAAAGCTACTTTTATCAGCGCTGGCATCCCTACTATCTTTATGCAGGCAGCAGACTTAGGTTTTACAGGTACTGAGCTTCAAACAGATATCAATGGCAATAAAGCGCTATTGGATAAACTTGAAACCATTCGCGCCAAAGGCGGCGTCGCTATGGGTCTATTTAAAGAGGTGAGCGAGGCTGAAAAGAGCCAGCATATTCCAAAGATCGCTTGGGTCGCTCCGGCTCAAACTTACACCGCTTCAAGTGGTAAAGAGGTGAAAGCGGATGACATCGACTTAGTGGTGCGTGCCATGAGTATGGGTCAGCTACACCATGCAATGATGGGTACAGCAGCGGTGGCCATTGCCGCTGCCGCGACCACCCAAGGCACACTGGTCAACGAAGCGGCTGGTGATGGGAGCTCAAAAGAATTATCAGAAGTGCGCTTTGGCCACCCCTCGGGAACTTTACTGGTAGGTGGTAAGACTGAGCAGGTGGATGGCCGCTGGCAAGCCAAAAAAGTATCAATGAGCCGCTCTGCTCGCCGTATTATGGTGGGTCAAGTGTTTGTCCCCGGCGATAGTTTTTAGTCTAGATTTATTGAAATAAGCTTCAATAGGCGGGTAACGAGATGAGTTGCCTGCCTTTTTATTAATACAGCAATCATTTATAAGGCAGTTATAAAATAGCCAGATATAATGTAAGCTTAGATGACTAACTGCTTTAATAGGCCTATTTAATCTTATTAATTGTTAATGAAACTGTGAAATTATGAGCACTTCCCCGCGTAGAGTTCCCTTAGATAATAAACCACCTACTAAAAAATCTGAACGTGGGGCCCTACTGTGGTCGATATTAAAGCGCTTAGGTGAGTTTGCGCGGCCTTATCGAGGTCTATTTATTTTAACCTTGATATTGACCGTATTGGGCTCGTTTACTGCGCAGGTCAACGCCTTTGTGCTGCAGTACACCATTGATACTTTAACTGGTATTGTCGGCTTGCCCGATCCCTGGGTTGAAGGGCTTAAGCTTTTAACCTTGATTAGCACCATCTTGTTAGTGAAAGAGGTACTTAACGTCGTTATCACTTTTGGTCAGCGCTATTTTGGTGAGCGCATCCGTATTAATTTATCACGGGATTTATCGCAAAAAGTGGTCGATCGCATTTTGTCCTACAAAATGTCGTTTTATACCAGTGAGGAAAACGCCAGTGGTAAACTGCAAACCCGCATTGATTTAGGCGTCAGTAGCCTGACTCAGTTGGTACAAAACTTCTTTATCGACATGCTGCCACTGTTTGCCAGTGCGATTGTGTCGCTGATCATTATGTTTAACGCCAACTTTTGGGTGGGCATGGTCGGCTTAATTATTGTGCCGATTTACTTTTTTGTCAGTCAAAGACAGGCCAACCGCTTGCAAGGTTTTCGTAAGCAAATGCGCCAATACCGCGAAACCAAAAGCGGCCTGGTCATCTCGATTATTGACTCGATTACCGTAATCAAATCCTTTGTGCGGGAGCCTATTGAGTCTGAGAAGCACTGGGAAATCCAAAAAGACATGACCACCAACCAGCTACGTATTCGCAGTATTGCGTTTATGTATAATGCTGGCAAGAGCTTTATTGAGCAAATCGGGGTGGTGGTTATTATCGTCTTAACCTCTTATTTTGTACTCAATGGCCAGATGACCATTGGCGCCATTATGTTCCATATCCTACTGTTCCAAAACGTTGCTGCTCCCATTCGCGAGCTACACCGTATTTATGATCAAATTAATAATGCACTCACTTACGCTGAAGGCTTCTTTGATATTTTAGATGATGATGAGGCCATTGAAAGTGCTGGAAAAGTGGAGTGTACTGATTTAAAAGGTCATATCGAGCTAAAAAATGTCAACTTCTCCTACCCCAATGGCAAGCAAGCACTGCAAGATGTGAGCTTTGAGATTCACCCCAATCGTATTACGGCGCTTGTGGGCTTAAGTGGCGCTGGTAAAAGTACCATTATTAGCCTGCTGGTGAAGTTTTATGACCCCAGCAGCGGTACCATCTGCTTAGATGGTCATAATCTCAAGGACTACAACACTCATAATCTACGCGAACAAATTGGCTTGGTGCTACAAAAAAATCATATTTTTTCTGGAACCATTGCCGATAATATTCGTTATGGTAATATGCACGCCACCGATGCAGAGATTATTGAGGCGGCCAAGCAGGCTTCTATTCATGAACAAATTGTTGGAATGCCGGAGGGCTATGAAAGTGAGGCAAAACTACTTTCAGGCGGTCAGCAGCAGCGTATTGCGCTGGCCCGTATGTTCCTGAAAGACCCACCGATTGTGTTCTTGGATGAGCCTACCGCCAGTCTTGATGCTATTGCTACTCAGCAGATCAAGCAAAGCTTAGACTTAATCAAAAAAGACCGCACTGTGATCATTGTTTCCCACAATATCTCGCAAATTATTGATGCCGATGATTTGATCGTGATTGAAAATGGCCGTGTGGTCGAAACCGGTACCCATGATGAGCTGTATACTAAGCATGGCGCGTATTATGATATTTTTAATGCCATGTCAGACAGCTTGAATTTGGACAAAATTAGCCAAACCCTAAACAGTGAGACTAACAGCGAAAGTTAGCAAAAACGAAAGTTAAACCGCTGTACTTTTACTGACAAATAACTACTGACAAACAACCGATAAGATGTTTTTAGATGACCGTTAAATATACTATTAAAGGCTTTGATGAGCTAAGCGCCGTTGATATTTACCATATTCTTCGTGCCCGTTCTCAGGTGTTTGTGATTGAACAGCAGTGTCTTTATCAAGATATTGATGAGCTGGATTTTGATTGCATGCATCTGGTCGCTCATATGGATCAAACCCTTGTTGGCTACTGTCGTATCATACCGCCCGCAGTGGGTGGCAATGGAACCAATCCTAACCCGCGTATTGGCCGAGTATTGGTGTTGCCAGATAACAGGCATCAAGGGGTTGCTCGAGAGATGATGGTTAGAGCCATCAAATACTGTCATTCTAAATATGGCAAAAAGCCGATTCAGATTGCGGCACAGACTTATTTGATACACTTCTATCAATCTCTAGGATTCGAGCCTCTAGGTCAGCCTTATGATGAGGATGGGCTTGAACACATTGATATGATCTTAAATGTCGCTAAACGAAAAAAAGTGCCCGTGCCTGCTCTAGCCAAAGAAGTGACTGTTAAGGGTGTTTTGTCTAATTTATTATTGTTTTTGGTGGCCATTGGCATTATCGGCTTACTCTATTTGCTGATTTAATTGATTTAATTTAATACGGGCACAGGGCTACTAGTCGTTAGCCAAGATAAAAAGTAAGGACGTTATTCTAACTGGCGTTTACGTAAGGGCACAGCTTGGAAAAGCCGTGCCCTTTTTTATTAGGATATTGCGATCACATGGGTTTAGTCTTTCACCGCATTTAGTAGTATCATTACAAAATACAGATAGCCTAAATTTAGCGCTATCTTTTAGCATATGACGGAAAAAATAGCCCAATAGGAATGCCATGCTATCCAAACAAGATCAACTCACCGAATTGGTACGCAAACTTGAGACCAAAAACCATGTGTTTGCCACAGATCCTTTATTAATTACTGAGCGCCTTCAGGACGAGCAAGCCACTCCCCTCCAAAAAATACATCGCCGGGCTGAACGGATTGATAGCAATGGCAATTTAGCGGGCACCTTAAATAAGATTGATGGCCGCATTAAAGGCATTATCCTTATTATGAGTATTGCTTGGTGTGTCTCGGGCTTCTTAGGCTTATTTGCTCTATTACAGTCTAACGTGGTGAACTTTTTCTATGTCTTGGTCTGTCTGTTAGGCTTTCATACGCTTATGCTGGCTGGCTGGTTGATTTTTACCATTATTAATAGAGGCAGCCAATCGCCCAGTATTATCACCAGCTTTATTAGTCCAAAAACGCTGATTAGAGGCAAAGACGATGTCACTCAAGCTGCAGTTGAATTGTACGATGAGCAGCTACAGCACACAGGAATGCGCTGGTATTTGAGTCGCTTTAGTCATCAGCTGTGGCTGGCAACCTTAACCGGCATGCTGTTCGCGATTATTTTCCTATTGATTGTGCGTCAATATAGCTTTAGCTGGGAGTCTACTTTACTTTCAGACCAGGCATTAATGACGTTAACCCATTGGCTTGGCTGGTTACCTAGCTTGGTCGGGTTTAATGTTCCTGATGCTGAAGCTGTGGTTCAAAGTCGACTGGTTACCGATGTTATGCCCCTGTCTATCGCTAGACAATGGGCAAGCCTGTTGGTAGGCAGCTTGCTGATGTACGGCATTGTACCTCGCGCCATTGCTTGGGCTTTTTGTGCCGTGATGTTCAAACGTAAAAAAATGAAGTTGGATTTAAACCTGCCTTACTACCAAAAGATCATTAATTTTTGGCAACGTAAAGTGGTTGATAAAGATGATTTTGTAGAAAAAGTTCAGCCGGTTGCCCCCAAAGCTAAAGTCACTCAAGGGGACAAGTTAGTGGCTCTATTAGAGTACAAGCACCATGATCCTACTTGGTATCATGCAGCTGGAGAACCCTTTATCAGCAAGGTGCCTGAAGATTTTGGTATATTAGATGATAGAGAAGATATGGACCGAATGCTTCAGTATTTGGAAAGCCATAATGTACAGGTGTTAGTAGGGATTCATGCCAAAGCGCTTCCCGATCGCGGAACTATGCGTAAGTTAGACAAGCTGGCTACTCATGCCAAACAAGGGGTTATCGTCCAGCTATTACAAGATAATGATGCATTAGAGGAAGATAATTCGGCACGTAGACAACAATGGCAAACGGCCTTGGCTGAGCGAAATATCGGCTTGGTTTCTTAACAGCTGCTAGTTTATAGCCAAAAACTTATTACCTTAATAATTATAATTTGAGCAACTTATGAGCACTCAAGACAATAACAATACAACTTCTAACTCGGGCGGTTTATTTAGTGATAAGGCCTTTAATGAGGGTCCTAATGACAGACCCGTTGCTGCTGTCCCACAAACTGATATCGAAGCCATAAGCAATGGTGGCTCTTCCCAGCAACAGTCTACAACTTCCCCTGAATCGAAAACCAGTCAAAACGATGTGGCTGATAAAAGTATGTCCGACTACCTGCAAGAGGCTAGAAAAACCACAGTCTCTGAGGGTGAGCCCTTAAAATTGGCCGTTGTGGGTCATACCAATACCGGTAAAACCTCCCTACTGCGTACCTTACTGCGCGATATGTATTTTGGGGAGGTGAAAAACGAAGCAGCTACCACAAGGCACGTAGAACGGGCGTTGATTAAGGACAGTCAGACCGGTGAAAACTTAGTAGCTTTATTTGATACCCCAGGATTAGAAGATGCCTCAGGATTGATGGACTGGCTTGAGGACAATACCGCAAGTCGCCGAGACGGTATCGAACGTTTACAGCAGTTTTTAGCCAGCGACATTGCTCAAGGCGGTGAGCTAAGTAGTGATTTGGATGATTACTCTCAAGAAGCGAAAGTCATTCGTCAGCTACTCTCAAGCGACATGGCCATCTACGTTATTGATGCTAGAGAGCCGGTCTTGGGCAAATATAAAGATGAGTTGGCCATTTTATCTTGGTCAGCGATTCCAGTCATGCCGGTATTTAACTTCACGGATAGCCAAGATGCCAATATTAGTGACTGGCAAACCATGCTGGCGCGTCGCAATTTGCATATTTCAACTCGATTTGACTCTGTGGCCTTTGAGTTTGAAGATGAGATGACGCTTTGGCAAAACCTGGCAACGATGCTGACTCATCCTGAAACTTTAAATCAGCTTATTTTACGCCGCCGTGAAGACTGGATTCAATTATATGAACAAGCCAGTATTATCATTGCTCATTTCTTAATTGATGTCGCCGCCTATGTGCGAGAAATCGATGAAGATGATGATCCCATGCCGGTACTAAAAGAAATGCAAGAAGCGGTTCGTCAAAGCGAGCGCGCCATGCAAGAGAAGTTATTAAACCTATATAAGTTTTACGATAACACGGCAGTGGTTACTCCGCTTGAGCTAAGCGAATATCAGCAAGATCCTTTTGACCCAGAATTGCTTAAGAGCTATGGGATACGCACTACTTCTGGGGCTGCCGCAGGGGCGCTACTGGGTTTAGGTATTGATGCTGCCGCCTTAGGCACTACATTAGGGCTTGGCGCGGCTATCGGTGGTCTGGCAGGGGGTATTTTATCTAATACTGGTACCATTGCCGATAAGCTGGCAGGTGTTAAACGATTGTTTATCGATCCGGCTACCTTGACGCTGCTTGCTACCCGCTCTTTAGATTTACTGGCCTCCTTGCGCCATCGGGGTCATGCCGCCAACGCCGATACCCCTATTGCTGAGTTGCAGGAAACCTCTACCCCACCTTGGAACTCAAATAAATTGCCTAGCGAGCTAAAAAAAGCCCGTGGCAAGCCTCAGTGGAGTAGTTTGACTAGCGGTAAAAGTAGCCTAGCAGAAGAGTTGAGAGCCGATGCTGCTTGGTCTTTATCGGATAAATTAAAACGCTCAAGACATGAGGAAAAAGACTAATTCAGTTTAGTGAGCGCCTCTCTCCCCCGCACATCTGAAGGCTGTAAGTAAACACCATAGATAGGGTAATCAACAAAGTGGCTCTGGATATCTTTTAACAAGCTTTGCTGGCGTATTGCCCTATTTTGCCAAAACTCATCATTTTGTTCAGCCTCAATTAGCTGGTTGACCACTAGGGCGGCAGGAGCCAACTTGGCCTCCTTTAGCTGATTCACAGCGCGGCGTGTCTCCTCAATGGGCAGATTATCTGCGGTTAGCACCAATACCACCGCCGTTTTTTGTCTATCATGTAGCAGCTCACCTGCTTTTTTAAACAAATTCTTTCGAGCATTCAACACATCAACCGCTTGTTGCCATTTATCCACCGGTTTTGCGTCTTCAAACGGATTACTTAGTGCAGATTTCGTCTTTTTGGTTGCAAGATTGTCTGCTGCGCCTTTTAACTTGGCTTGCCGTCGCTGCTGAGTAAGTAGCCCATCGGTCCATGCCTCCATCATCTCTGGCAACATCAATAATCTTAAAGTGTGTCCTGTGGGCGCAGTATCAAAAATTATATGCTGATAAACCCCTTGCTCTACGCTGTCTACCAAATAGCGGCAAATGGCCTCTAGCATGGCCGCTTCTTGCGCCCCTGGAGCACTTTTTGACAGCTGCAGATGCTCTCTAATCTTCGGCATCATATCGGGGTTGGCATAACTGCTGATAGTCTTCTCGACCCTAGCAAAGTGCTCATCGATGATAAGGTCAGGGTCAAGCTCGAGCGCATCTAAATATTCAGTTAACGCCTTGGGCTTATTCTTAGCAGAACTGCTACTTAGACTCATAGCAAACACATCGCCTAAGCTATGCGCTGGATCGGTTGAGACAATTAAGGTCTTTTGCTGTTGCTCAGCAAATTTTGAGGCCAGAGCAGCGGCCGTGGTGGTTTTACCTACCCCGCCCTTACCGCCAACAAATATTATGGGTGTGTGTGACAGCTGCTGAACTAAGCTAGATAGTTTTTCCATAATTATTCTTCTTTAATTATTTTTAACTTGTTTGTGTTTGAGAGCCTCTGCTAGCAACACCCACCGTGTTGTAGTGGACAGCGCGGCATGCCCATACGTAGATGCCATTCGTGGAATTTTTCTAAAAATATAGGCTGTAATTCTAAAGTATAAAAGCTGGCAGGATTATCAATACCTAAGCTTTCTGAAAAAAGTAACAGCATAAATAGATCTTCTTCATCACGAGCCGCTCTAGCTAAGGTCTGACGGTAAGGCGCATGGTAAAACTCATTTAACCCCTCTACAAATCTACTAAATAGTGACCGCTGCTCACTCATGATCTTCTCCATCTGATATAAATTTCAATGATAGTTAATAAAATACCACATCCTATCGGTAAGTCGTCATAAAAAAACGCCAACCTAAGTCAGCGTTTCTTCACATCCTAAATCCTATAATACTGCTATTGTCTTAATTCTAGATCAGTTTAACCTCTATGTTGCTTCCATTCACGGCGTAACACAGAGAAGCTCTCAAAGGTAACCATAATAGTGGCGATTAAAATGATGATGTCCATCACGATCAATAGCCAGTTGCCCTCTAAGTAGAAACTCTTTAGCTGAAGAATTAAGGCAAA
Organism: Psychrobacter sp. UBA3962; assembly: GCF_002385225.1. Lineage (GTDB taxonomy): Bacteria > Pseudomonadota > Gammaproteobacteria > Pseudomonadales > Moraxellaceae > Psychrobacter. The sequence continues at coordinate 81,675 of NZ_DGDC01000022.1, forward strand.
TACCGCCATTAATAATAAGAAAGTCAATGGCGCTAAGGTATACCATACGGTCTTGCCTTTGCGTAATAAAATCACTGTAACAATCATCAAGGTTAAGGCAGCCATTAACTGGTTCGTTGTACCGAATAACGGCCAGATAATCATACCACCCGAACCATCGATACCACCGGCACCAAAGGCGATTAATAGACAGGTACCTACTGCCAGTAAGGTTGCGACCACACCTTTTTTCAAGGCAGGCAAGTTATAAACTTCACCAAACTCTTGGAAAATATAACGCTGTAAACGTACCCCAGTATCCATAGTGGTGCCCGCAAATAAGGCAGCCATTACCGTTAAAATAGTCTGTGATAGGACAATCTCAATTCCCATACCATTATTTAAAATAGTAGCACCACCATCAATGAAGGCACCAATTGAGCCATCACCGAATTTTTGATAGATACCTTCCCACTCTGCTAGGGTTGCAAAGCCTGCTGTAGTCGCCAATACCGCACCCAGTGCTAGTAAACCTTCCCCTACTGCACCAAAGTATCCTACAAAACGTACATCTTCTTCTTTATCAATCTGCTTAGAAGTTGTACCAGTAGAGACCAAACCATGGAAGCCAGAGATAGCACCACAAGCAATCGTTACGAATAACAAGGGCATAATTGATGGTGTGTCTACAGGCAAGTTATGGTTAAGGGCAGGCGCAACGATATCTGGTGTCGCTAGTAGTATGGCACCAAACAATAAGATTAGTCCCACGAATAACTGAAGGCCGTTAATGTAGTCTCGAGGCTGTAGAAGCATCCAAACGGGTAATAGTGAGGCAACCGCAGCATATATAAATAAGAAGATAATCCATACGGCATTATCTGGTAACCCAAACATAGTTTCAGGCAATACCACTGGTACTAGAGTGCCTATATAAATTAGAGCGTATAAGGCAATTACCCCAACAGTAGACACCAAAACCAGATTCATCTTAAAGCGATAAATACACTGACCGATGATGAAGGCGACGACTAAAGCACCCCAAACCGGGATAACTGCCGTCGGCGTTTTGATCATCATATTGGCAATGACCACCCCGAATACCGCGTTGACCATTAATAGCAGCAAGAAGATAACCACCATCATTAAGGTACGCACTCTGCCGCCCATAACCGAACCTGCAATGGAGCCAATAGACTGACCCTTATTGCGCATACTGGCCCATACAGCGGACATGTCATGGATGCCTGCCATAAAGATAGTACCGAGCACGACCCATAGTACTGCAGGTACCCAGCCCCAAATTACAGCAATAGCTGGCCCAATAATTGGCGCCGCTCCTGCAACTGAGGTAAAGTGATGCCCCCAAAGCACATATTTATTGGTTGGTACATAATCAACACCATCCTTCATACTATGGGCAGGCGTGGGTATAGAGTTATCCAACCCTAAAATATGTTTAGCGAAAAATTTAGAATAAAAGAAATAGCCAGCGAGCATGGCTAAAATGCCCAACAGCAATACGATTGCACTGTTCATACTTCACTCCTTGAAAAGCCTATATTGTTTATGGCCAGCTAAGGCTAGTAAAACAACTTAGTTTATAACTATAAAAGCTTAGTCACTTAAAGGAATCTTAGGTTAAAGAGTCAGTAATGGTATTATTTTAAGTCACTTGTCTAAACGGACTTTATTACTGAACTCTTGCTTTTGTGTAAATTAACGCATCTTATTATAGCTAATAAAAAAGCCAGTTAAATATATATTTAACTGGCTTTTGGCGACTTTTATTGAATTATCTGATTTGTTGCAAGCTTTCAAACAAGATTTTGCCTTGCTCGCTCCCCTCACCTTTGTCATAACTTGACTTTAAGTTTTCAAAATAACTCTGTAAGTCCACGCTATTTGAATTAGAAGGCATAGAAGCGCCTGCTGGTAATGCTGCAAACATAGGCGCAGAACTCGATACTTTGTTGTATCGGATCAATGCCTCTAGACGCACCCCAGACAAAAGATCACTTGACCCATAAGGCAGACTGGTACTGTTATCTACTTGGCGCTGTGCCAATTGCCAAACAATGCGCTGCTTATTGTCCAGACCATAAACATTGCGCCATAACCATTTATTCTCTGCTAATGACTCATCTTTGGTTGCATAATCAATAGCCGGCTTTTTTTCACTGGCCTTTTCATCACTATCACTCTCTATGGTTTTAACAGAGCTTAGGTCGTCTGTCTTTGTGATAAACTTCTCTTGTTTTGCTTTTTCAATAGCATTAAAAATCTTGGTGAAAATATGCTCACTACTGAAGTATTTGCGATTATTCCCTTGCTCAATGTTATTCTCTGACTGAAGCAGTTGAGGATACTTCTTTGTCATCTGATCAAATACAGTGGTTAAATACAGCTGCATACCCTCATTGTATTGTTGTTGAGTCAGATTTCGTTCAATCAAAAGCGACGCCTCATTTAAATAAGCCTGATGCTTTTCATCTGGCTTTGGAGATTGGCTTTGTAGCTGCGAGGAAGATATAAAGCGATACTGCTCTGCCGAAGCATTGGCATTCATTTTGTCTTTAGCCAATAGATGGGCCTTAAGCAAGTCTGGCAAAAAGCTTTTGGGCAAACTTCCATCATTTAGGTTAATCTTGATCCACTTGTCTTTCATATCCAAACCTAAGTTTGGATCTATAGAAGAGGATAAAATATAGGCAAAGGTCTCGGCCCATAAATATACCGCCCCTTGTCTAGCATCGATATAAATAAAGTGGCTGTTCAACATTTGCAGGTTGCGACTTTGATAAGCGAAAGTCGGCAGAATGCTTACTTTGCCCGTTGAGGCTCGATATACTCCAAAGCCAGTAATACTCGTAGGATTTAATAAATAGGCATTTAATAGTTTCGCCTTGCGGGCATCTAGCTTGGTATGGGAGTCATCATATCCTGGCAAGGCATCAGCCCTAATGTCTCCAAAGGGGCTACTAAATGATAGTGAATCATTAGTCGGCTCATCAAAGCTGTCGAAATCATCCTCTTCAACAGCTAAACTTGCTTCTACTCTATCGGCTTCAGCTCTACCTGGCTCAACACCTGCTTCGGCATTGGCCAAATCAGCTTTTGCTTGTTGTACCGCCTCTTGTAGCCACTGATCATAAGACACTTGCGAATAAGGTTGTTCTAAAGCAGCAACACACTTTTGATAAGCATGTTTGATGGCTTCTCTTTCTGTTGAATATTTGGCATCGTATATTTCAAGGCCAGCTTTCTCTACTTGCTGCAATAACTCAACATAAGCTTCATCATGAACATGCTCACAGTGATTGATGGGCACATCACTCATCGCTAACTGTTGCGGTGTGGCATTGGCAAGACGCTCTCTTCTTTGCTCATTAGAACCTAACACATTTACTTGGTAGGTATAATCACTACGACTTTGATTTTGCAATGCCTGCAATAAGGTATCTTTTGCCATTTGCGACTGTTGCTCGCTAGGTAATTGACTTATTTTAGAGATAAAAGCATTTTGATCACTGCTGGGCGCTACCTGACAGGCACTAAGCACTAAAGGGACTGCTAAAGATAATGCAGCCAGTTTGTGGTGTCTTGTATATAAGTCAGGTTTAATTGGGGTTTTCATGGAAGTCCTTAAGGCTATCAATTGTAAATTATGAGTTGAGTTATTTCGCGGCTTATTGCTCATATTTATACTCATGTTTTTGCTCATAATCGTCTTCCTTCTCATAGTCATTCACATTGCCATAATCAATGACTCTAATAGAAGGTTGATATGTTTCGTCCTTAACACTGTCTAGTGACTCATTACCCAACAACGCATCCTCAGTGTCGTAATCACTACGTGCGGCATAGGCTTGATTCAATTTATCTTTTCGGTCTTGGATTTTTTTAATCCACGCATTGCCATCTACGCTGGCAGGCGACTGTTTTGAAAAAGGTTGCCCAAATGACTGTTGATATAGCTCACTTAAAGGATGAGATTTAAAGCCACGCTCATCGTATCGAGTCTGACTTAATAACGTGGTTGTCGCCCCCATAAAATCACCTCCAGTCAATAAGCTTGATTGAGAGGCTATTAACTTTCCACGGCTATCAAAATAATAATAATTACTTTGGTTAAAGGACACAGGAGCTACTGCTTCGATTAGCTGAAATAAAGACCCTAGGTCACCGCTTTGGAATTTTTTATTGGTTTGTTGCCAGTTCTCCAAAGCTACTTTAATGAAGTTTGAGTTTGGGTATAAATCAGGTCGTAAATCCACATAGTCTTGCAGTGTGTCAGACATATGTTTTAGGGTTACGCCTAACAACTTACCGGTCTGTTTGCTGTCTAAGTTGAGCTTTACTGCTGAATGGGCTCCAACTTTTTTGGCATAAGCGTCTTTAGAGATGTCTAAAGCGGTAAAGTTTGCCGTTTCAAGCTCACTCAGGCTATAACCAATGGCTGAAATAAAAGCATCGTATATCACTGAGGGAGGAACTTGATCAATGATGTCCTGTGGCAGTTTAAAAGCCACGGTGGTAGCTTCAAGCTCTTCAGGCAAAGGAGCATGCTCGGGAGATATTATTGCCACTAATGGTAACAAAGCACTAGGGTCTAAAGTCAGCTCAGAGCGGTTGAAGTCCAGCGCTAAAGGCAACTGTATCGAATAGTAAGTTGTGGGCGAAGCAAAGTCATAGCTATAAACCATACTAAGTTTCTTATTAGTTGGGTCAAACTCACTAATTTTATTTAAACTCATATTTTGATTGAAATAATAATTGGTAGCTTCAATCTGTGCTGGCGTGCGGTTATACCACTCGTATAAGGTGTCTATTAGCTGCTGATAACTCGTATCCTCTTCGTACTCGTCATACGGATTATCACTTTCATAGACATTAGAACCCTCATACTCATCGGCATCATAATTTTTATAGTCATAATTTTCATCATGACCTTCATCATAATCTGACTCAATAAAAACAGCCTCTTCAGAATTACCCTCTTCTTGCCTATAAGCATCAGACTCTACCCAATTCTCTTCATCAGAGGCTTCTTGTATCGCTATATCCAAAACGGTCTTATAGGCACTTTGTGAGCCCTCATCAATACTGCCCTTTTTAATAAAAGGTGAGTCATGTTTTAGGGTTTGACTAACCGCCACGTGAGGCGTTACTAGATGAGTGGTTATTGCCGTTAAAAGTCTCGATTTGGCTTCTTCGTCAGTGTTAATACCTGACTCGGTGCTAAATAGATTTTGATAGGCTTGCTGGTCACGTTGAGTACTTTTTTGGTAATCAACTGAGGAAATTAATGAGCCAGCTTGTAGGGCAGTATTTGGGGCAAACTGAGTTGGCGATGATTGACAGCCCGTGAGTGCCAGAACGCTACTTGATACCATTATCAAGGCAATCTTAGGAGAGCTCTGCGATACTTCAGAGGAGGCAAACTTTATTTTCATGATACGTAACTGTTCCTGAGGGGTGAGTTTTAGAGTTGCACTAGCAAAGGTCTGGCTGCTCAACCTGTCAAATTATAGTATTTAATTACAAACATTTAACTAAAGATTGAATAAATATTTTCAGGTGCCTATGCTGTCATGACTAGATAGTCTTCAAACGAATTACGTGGCTCTATAACAATTAAGTTATATTAGCACAATTAACTAAATACATTTAGTTGATGAACGTCTTGCTAAACAATACTTTTTGGAATATATTTAAAAACTGCATTAATTACTCATAAAAGGACTTACGATGACTTACTATTTTGGATTTGAACCTACAGACAAGCTAGCAGATATGATCGTTGAAGCCGAGCACATTATTGACTCTGGCAAAGATGTATCCTACTACCCTTTACGTAATGATATTGCACAACAAATTGGACGTGAGCTGTTAGACAATATGTTGGTTAATTTGATTAGTGTCATTCCAGATCCAGAGCGTCAAGAAAAAATGCGCGGTATCGTCAATAAAATTGAAGGCGCAACCGAAACTATGCTGAATATTCTGTTGGGTAAAGATTCTAACAAAGAAGTTATCCCTAACTTTGAATATATGAAAAACGAAACTGTATTTGAGGATAATTCAGGCAATACTCGTGTTGGTTTTAAGATGGATGATGCCTCTGCCAAAACTATTCTAGAAGGTTTTGATGCAGTTACGCCAGAATCTGTCGATAAGGAGAAACTGGTCAAAGGATTGTTTGCTATGAACCATGCGGTTGTGGATCACTTTATTACTCGTTTTTCAGAAACGCTACCTTTGGGTCTAATTAAACGTAAATCTGTACCCGTGGCCAAAGCAGGAATTAACAAAGCTCTTGAAATGGCCATTAATAAACTGCTTCCTCAGTTACCAATAGAGTCGTTAAATCGTTTGGTAGGTTTTTATCGTCCTTTCATTATTGAAAAATAAGCCATTTATTGCGTATTGGTAAAGGTTAATAAAAAATAGATAACAGGGTTGGCTGAAATTGGTCAATCCTGTTAAAATAGATCCTTTTACTACTGCGTGTACACCGACTATGAGCCAAATTAGCAATAAAGAAATTGAACAAACCCTCCGTAATTCAGAATGTTTAATTAGCAGCATTGAAGTTGCCGCAGCATATGAGCGTTTGGCTGCTCAGTTAAACTTACATTATGCTGGCCTAAACCCTATCGTTATGGTTGTGATGAATGGTGGCTTGATTCCAGCAGGTCAACTGTTAACTCATCTTACTTTCTACCATCGTATGCATTACATCCACGCCTCTCGTTATCGTGACAATGAGGGCACGAATGAGCTATCGTGGAAGTTTAAACCAGATGTAGATATTACTGGAGAGCACGTGCTTTTAGTTGATGATATCTTTGATGAAGGCATCACTCTAAAAGCTATTGTAGAAGAGTTGAAAAAAGAGAATCCAAAGTCTGTTGATTGCTGTGTATTATTAAATAAAGTACATGACCGTAAAGTAGAGGATTTCAAAGTAGACTTCGTTGGTCTAGATGTTGATGATCGTTACGTTTACGGCTGTGGTATGGATTTCCATGGTTACTTACGTCATCTTCCAGGTATCTATGCTATCAAAGAAGACAAACTGCCTTAATTAAACAGATTAATTAATTAGTTTTTTCTAACGAGAAAAGCACCTAATCGCTAGGTGCTTTTTTTGTGTCCAAACTTAGTCGCTCGAGCCAATCTACCCCTTTCGCTGAAATTGTAAGGCCAGCCCTGTATAGCGTTGCGTTGGAGTCTGCACTGCTTTTTGTAGGGCACGTTTGGTACTATAAATACTGACCTTTTGCTTAGCACGAGTCACCGCTGTATAAATCAGTTCCTTGCTAAGCAATCGACTGTTACTGTTATCAAAGGTGATAGCGACATGATCAAATTCCGAACCCTGCGATTTATGAATGGTCATCGCATAAGCGGTGGCAATCAACTCATCGTTAAGTAAATTGACCGCAATACCTTGGGTTTTATTTTCAAAGAATACTTCTAAGCGACTACCCTCACCTTTTTGTTGCGTCTGCAAACAAATACCGATATCTCCGTTAAATAGGCCTAACTCGTAGTTGTTTTGTAGCACCATGACTGGTCTGCCATGAAACCAAGGACTTTTACCCAAAGGCAACTTTAACTTAGACATATGCCAACGGGTCAGATAGTCGTTGATGTTATGATCGCCCCACTCGCCGTTATGTCCTGCAGTTAAGATACGAAAACGATTAAACTCACTCATAAGCTCTGAAATAGTGAGGTTTACTGTTTCTGGTATGGATTTTGCGATTGGATTTTTTATTAGTAAATTAATTTTGCTTAAGTATGGGGTGTAATTTTGGGTAATTTTTGAAAGTATTCTTTTATTGCTTAGGCTATTTTCTAATTGAATATTAGATACTAATGTGTCTAAATCTTCGGCATAAATATCGCTAGCGTCAGCATTGATACCTTGAATATTAACGCTTTGGAACTGTAATGCCTCGTCATGGTTTAGTAATTGCCAGACCTCCTGCATGTCTGCTGGGCTCTTGTTAATCTCCGTAGCTAGCTTGCCAATACCCGAGTCGGCATGGAAGCGGCGACTCTCCGTCAGCTGCGCATGAATAGGTTGTAATACATCAATACGACACAAGTCAGCAAGCACTGCCCCAGCATCTACTGCGGCCAGCTGATTGGCATCTCCTAACAAGATTAGCCGAGCGCCAGGCTTAATAGCACTAACCAGATAGTTGGCCAACTCTACCCCCAGCATTGAGGCTTCATCGACAATAATGATATCTTCACCCAAAGGGTTGTCAGCGTGATAGCGCGGTCTACCATCTCTGCCAATGCCTAACAAGCGGTGAATAGTCTTGGCTTCTTGCAACTGGACATCCACTTGAGCACTGTCTAGAGCCGCCTGCAATGACTCTTGCATACGCTGAGCTGCTTTTCCCGTTGGCGCCGATAGAGCAAGTCCTGCGCTGTCTGTGCTAAATCGAATCGTAGCGCCCTCCCCCAATGCTTGTTGTGCATCGCTATCTGCTTGAGCCTGCTGTAACGCAATAACCAACTGTGCCACAGTATAAGTTTTACCTGTACCTGGTCCGCCAGTGATAATGCTAAAGGCATTCTCATTAGCGACTTTAACCGCCTGAGCCTGCTGAGCATTGAGATTATCAGGAATATTGATAGCTAACGGTTTAATCGGCTGATTTAGGATGTTTTGTATGGTTTTAGCGAGGTTAAACTCAGCTTGCCAGGTGCGGTGTAGCCAAAAAGTTACTTCGGTTTTTTGCCCTGAGTGATTGTCTTGATATATGTTATTTTGATAGATAATGGGGCTTTGTTTTGGAATTGGATTTTTTTTGCTTAGGCTATTTTCTTTTGCTTGAGATGCTAATGATAACTGAGCAAATAAAGGCTGCTGATCAACGTGCCGCATAAATTTGCTTAGGCTATTTATTGTGCCTTGTTGATTCAATCCACATGTCTCATTATCATTTTGCATTAAGTCATATAGCTGCTGAACCAATTTAAAACGCTCAACCAACTGCGCTTTATTGCTATTTGATAGGTTTAACTGTAACCACAGTTGCGTACCACGGGTAATCAAAATATTAAGCAAGTTAAAGATAGAGTCATTATTTTCAAGCTGTGTAAGCTCATCTTGATGATTGCCCTCTACCTGTGTCACAGCCGCCAGAGTCGTATCGCTATCAATCAAATCAAACAAAGGCGCTGCCAAGCTTTGTAAAATATCTCGTTGCCAAGCATAAAGCGTAGCAACCTTTCCCTCTACCCTGCCCTGTAAAGCCAGTTCCTTACTGTTTTGACGCAGAGTTAGCACGGTATGCCCCTCTTCCAATTGCTTAGCAAGCACCATAAACAGTGATTTAAATAGATAACTATCAGCCTCTACCAAGTTTGTTGAGGCGTTAGTGTCATTCGGCTGTACATAGGCTGAATAAGTCTGAGCTCGGCGCTGCAAAATATAGTCACTAATTGTGCTCGCCCAGCTCTCTTCAACGCGCGCATTTGCAGTATTATTATTGGTTTTCATTAAGTTATCAGACCTATAAACAAGTAAAAAGTTAAATAGTAACCGCTTGGATTTAGTAAGTTAGTGAGCTAACAGCCAGTCAAGCTACTGCGGCTTACCAAAAAGCTTATCCAATGCTTTCACAAATTCTATGGGAATATCCCAAGTGACCAGCCCATAGCGAATATGATTATTCTTGCTTTGAGTTTCTGCTAAATGCTGATAAGTACCTCGTAAAAATACATATTCAACCGGGCCTAAGTATTTGGCTTCATTGCCTTTATAATCAGCGATACGCATTGATAAGAAGCGGTGTAGTGCTACTTGGTAAATCGCTGCTTGTAGCCAATAGCCTGCCTTGCTCATGGCTACTTTAAGAGTAGCTTCATCATAATTGCTTAGGCTATTTCCTAAAAAGTTACTCTTATAATCGACCACATAAAACTTGCCAGCATGCTCATATACCAAGTCAATCTCACCACGCAAATAACGGTATAATTGGCTGCTACTTTGGGCAGTTAAACGGATGTGTTTGTCAGTCTCATGGGGCAAATGCTTCTCAAACAGGGTATTAATCTGCTGCGCTTTAAAGGTTTCAGACAATCCCATATTAAAGCCCATCTCTGCAAAACGCTGCTTAGGTGAGATATCTACCAGCTTCTGCCCTGAAGCCAATAATGGGGTGTGTAAAACCTCATCAATCCATGTCATTAATGCCTGATGCTGAAGTCCTCGCTCATCGATATGATAAGTTTTGTTGTTAACCCCTTGTCTGCCGCCTTCTAAAATACGCTTCTGATGCGCAACACTGGCATACGCTAAGGGTAACTGATAGCCACTGACAGCTCTGTCTATCACCGCAGGCCATTGCTCAGGATCAGTAAAATGTATCTTCTCAAATATCTCGTGCAAAAACGTACCGGCATTGGCACCTTTGACAAAACTAAAGCGAATGTCATCTACTGCTTTAACGGGTAATCCTTGATCCTCTATCTGCGCATTTAGAGAGCCATCTGCCTCGCTAATATCGATATAAGTGGCATCATCGATACGCTCATCGACCACAGCCATGGCTTGTGTGGAGTCATCTAATTGACGGGCGAGCGCAGTAAAGCTGGTCTTGGCCCAACCATAAAAGTAGTCGACTCGCATCACATCGGAAAATTTATCGTATTTGATAGGCTCTAGGTTCGGTTTAGGAAGAGTAGCCTCAGTACTGTCAGTTAAGTTATGCGTTTTGCTGTTAGCATAACTGTCTTCATAAAACTCATGTACTTTTTGGCCGCGTACCATACCTATCGTATTTTTGAGTCTATCAGGTAATTCAAACTTTGCCTCTGATGAATCAAACCAATAAAACACTGGTTTTAAATCAAACCCAGTCTTATCTTTGGGGTCTCGCAGTACCACATAAAGTAGCTCACTGGCACGGGTGAAAGCCACGTACCCTAGACGACGAAACTCCTCAAAATCTTCTTCAGTCTCGATATCTGTGTAATAGCCCGGTGTGGTAGCTGAGTCCTTTACCGGTGAAAAACGGCGCTGATTACCAGAAGACTTTTGAACTAGAGCATTAGGTGCTTGTTGAGCATTATATAAATACAAGCCATAGTCTTCCTTATTGCCCGACTTTCGACTAGCACTGCCCATGCCCAGCACATAGACAATGGGGAACTCAAGTCCCTTTGACTTGTGAATGGTCATTAACTGCACGCCAGACTCTGTAGGCAGTGGGTATTGCTTGGCCCAATCACTGTTAGGTGCAGCATCAATGTTTTCCCTAAACCACGCCAGCAGCTCATGCTCGCCCATGCCTATACCATACTGCGCCAAGATATCCATCACATGACGCAAATCCATAATATGTCGATCACCTTCAGGGTGTGCTGCTAAAGCCTGCCATACGCCTTGTGGCTGTACCGGGCTTTTATCTAGCAAATAATGCATGGCTGATAAGATGCCAAAATTCTGCCAGCGCTGAGCCCCTTCTTTAAGATAGCTAATAAAATCTTGATAGCTTTTTTTGCTAGTATCACCTTGAGTGCTGTCAGCAGCAATATTCGTCTTAACGGCTACTTTTGCTGGCGTCTCATCGCTTTGGGCAATGCCTGACTCATGGTCGGTCATCATCGCTTTGACTTCTTTGATAGTCAGGCCATACAGATGGCTAGTCAATACGCGATTAATCATGTCGTGACGGTATGGATAGAGCATAGCACTGAGCAGAGCAGCTACGTCTTCAGCCATGATGGTCTCAAAGATACTAACGTCACTGGTAGTCAAAGTGGGGATATTTAACTTAACCAGTTCATCTTCTACTCGTTTTAAGTCTTTTTTGGCACGTGCCAGCACTCCGATGTCACTGGGCTGAATAGGCTTACCCTTTAAGGTCTGACCGCTGTTTAATAAAGCGGCAATATGGCGGGCAGTGACTTCATGCTCATCGTATTCAAGTTCTTTGTCATAAGGCAGATGCAATACACTGACAGGCTGGGTAGAGAGTACGTCAGTAACTAAATCTAGGGTAGTTTCTAATAGACTGTTTTGGGCAACAGATTGATTATTATCTAAGTCATTAAACCAAGATAGCTGTTTCTCAAGCTTGGCCGCAGTAATGTGTTGATAATAAATTTGACTGCCTAGCTCAGCAAATTTGTTCTCGCCTGTAGTGGGCGTCGGCATACCAAACCAGCAGTTTAGTGCTTCAATAACCCCTTTGTTAGAACGGCGGTTAATATCAAGTGTCCATAGATTGTTTTTATCAAACTGAGCTTTCATATAGTTATAGTTAGCAACATCCCCACCTCGGAAACCATAAATAGCCTGCTTCGGGTCCCCAACTAATAATAAAAACTCTTGATTGGACTTGGTATTAGTCGACTGGTTATCCTCATTACCTACCTGACTACTTAACTGCTGGCGTTTATTCTTTGGCAGATAAATACTTTCAATCATGATGGCTTGCTCGCCATTGATATCTTGTGACTCATCAATAAGGGCTACTGGATAGTGGTGGCGGATATAACGTGCTAGCTTCTCTCCCTGACGGCCGGTCAATGCCTGATTAAGACGTACCATTTGCAAGCTAAAAGTAGTCTCACCTCGCTCTTCTAAAATTACCGGTAATCTCTCGCGGACTGCCAGTACAATATGACGGTTTAGGTTGGCCAATAACAATAAAACATGCTGATTCAAACCGTGCATCTTATCCATAATGGCCATTAACTGGCTTATGGTTTCTAGCTCAAACAAGGCTTGATGCTGTTTTTCTTTATTCTTATTAAAGTTCTTTATTTTTCCGTCATCATCGGGGAACTGAGCATCTCTCAATGACCCTAGTAGTTTTTTCGCATCTTCACTTAGGTAGCTCTCAAAATTCAAACCTCTTTCAGCGATCACTTGATGAATCTCAGTAATATGCTCAAACCGAGTGAACAAACTTGATCGACCATTAAATCCTTGTGATTTTCTATAATCAGGATTTAAGTACGGCTGAACATCTATCAAATCAAGCTTAGCAAAATCCTCTAGCAACCGCTCAAAACTAGCGAAATCGAAAGCTTCATTCAACTGTATCTCATTAATAGGCGCAGAAATAAAGTTCAGTGAGCGGTTCACATACGATTTATGATCACCAACAGCTGTTAGTTTGCCTTGCTGCTCCATTAGTGCATATAGCTTAGGCTGCTCGTAATACAAACGGCTTTGAAACTGACGCAGCTCATCATGAATAATGCTATCGGTTACCTGCTCAATACTACTATCTTCAATAATCGCCATGCCTTGCTGATGACCTGTCTCACTGCTATATTCTGCTAGCCATTTTTGTGCCAAACTATCTAGCGTACCCACAAACAGTTTATCGAGTGTGGTTAATACCAAGGCGGTGCGGCGAATGGCATCTGTCATCGGATAACTATATACATGATCAAGCAGGTAACCTACTAAATGTAGATTAATCGGGTCTTGCATGATGTCATCTAGACGGGCATTCTTTGCCTGCTCTACTAACCAGTCTGCACGAGTTTCTTTGGCAGTGGCTTTTTGCTCTGCTTCTCGCTGTTTGTCATGCGCTAAGTCTTGGTTAAGCTCATCGGCACCAACACTGTCAGCACTTTTAGTATCGTCCTTTGAGCCTGCCTTTTTATCCGCCTGTCGATGGTCCTTACTACTTTCTGGAATTACCTGCAGGACATCTGGATATAAGTGTTCTTTATTGGCCAAATCCGCACTTAGGTTATTGACCCATTGCAACAGTTGATAAAAATCGACCAAGCGATCATGAATACGCTGACGCATTTCCGCCGCTGCCGCCCGAGTAAAGGTAGTGGCAATAATTTGCTCAGGGGCACGCCGCGCCTCAATAAGTAGGCGCAATACAATACCGGTTAAAGTCCAAGTCTTACCTGTGCCCGCTGACGCTTCGATAAGATGGCGACCGCTTAACGCCACATCGACAGCCGGTATCACATCTTTATTATGCTCCTGATGCGCCTCTTTGGGTATATCGCTGTCATCATGTGCATGCGAGGTTAAGTACGAATCATCCAGCATCTCTTCTGCTTGCGGCTCTAAGTTATTGTTATCAGTCATGTCTGTCATAGGAAGATATACTTTTAATTATTATCTATAGAATCACGATCTTAGCTTAGCTAGAGTTTAGCTTAATTGCTGTAACGTGCTTGTCTAACTGGCTAATCCTTAGCCTTCTAGCCCGTCAAGCGCGTCAAACATAGGTGCATACAAGGGCTGCGCCAAAGCTGTCAAAGAAGTAGCTAATGCTTTAAAGGCGTCTTGATCCCGCAAAATATATTGCCAAATAGCATGCTGCGAACAAGTGTCATAAACCGCATCTGACGTGTAGTTAGGGAACAGCCACTCTGAGAAATCACCTCGTTTTGGCCAATACTCAGCGCCCTCATCCTCTTGCGCTTTTAAACAGTTATCCAAATAGCCAAGCGCATACTCTGGTAATAAGGTTAGCGGTATTTGACCAGACAGATTGGCAAAAATAGCCCATTTAACCAGTTCAATGACAGCATCTTCATAGGTGATGGGGCTCAGTTTAAATGCCGTGGCTTTCTCAAGCTTTTTGGCCTTAGTGCCTGACTTATTAAAGCGCCAAATGCTCATACCATCATTTAATACCACCTGCTTAGCTGTAGTGCGTCTGGCAACTTGCCAATACAGATGCGATAACCAAAACTTAAGCAAATGTCTGGGACTGGCAGAATTGGGCAAGATATTAAACCAGTGTTTAGGCGACTGCTCCGCATACGACACGCCTGCCTTCAAATGCGCACTATCGCCATTAACCTCTATCGGTACAACGCCTTTTATCTTAATCGCTTTGGGTAAAAAAGCTAACAAGGATGCTTGGTCTTTTTGTTGAAACACACTGGCCAAGTCCACTTGTATTGGATGTTCCGTGGTGGGCGTGATAATCGGCAGACTTGCATCCGCTTCTTGCACCTCAATGCCGTTAGCAATTAACTGTTCTCGAAAGGTTTGACATTGCTGCTGCAGCTTTTGTTGTTGATTGGGCAAAGTGGTATGGCGTGCTACCCCTGCTGGCATAATTTTTTGGTACATTAAAATTGGTGTGCTTTGAGACGCTGATTCCTCTAGACTCTCTTCTTTGTCTAAACCTGTCGTTGGCACAGGATTGGCCAACTCATGAATCAAATAGTCTTTGATCTGGTAAGTAGTCAAGCTATCCAAAAACAGTGGCTCTTGGTGTGCCATCGCCTCCTCACCCTGTACGATATGCACTTCCTGAGCCCGCAAAAAGGCCTTAGCAGGATGACGCACTTGATAGGCAAGCACCCCTTCAACGTCAATTTCACTAATATCAAACAGCACTTGAGCCAAGGCTTTATTCTGTTCATTACAATCCAGCTTAGCATCTATCGACAACAAATCATTTAAAGCAGGTAAGTTTTGACTGTCGATATGCCCCAATTGACCCAAGCCAGCGCCCAATAACTGAGCGATTGCCTCATAGTGTGCTTTGCTGGGTAAGCTGACCAGCTGCGGATGTTCACTAGAATCACGAGATTTCAAGGTATTAAATACCGCTTGCCATAACGGCGCTGGCGGGAACTGACGTTGCTGCGCCAGTTTGGTTTTTTGCATCGCTTTATCTAGCATGCCCTCTAAAGCGTCAAACTCAGAAGACTTATCTTTAGGATCATTTAAAGCACTTGAATCAATTGCACTAGGCTCAGATTCATTGTTTTCAGCCTCAAAATGAGACTCGTGTCTTTCCTGTTCTACAGCTTGCTCAAATAAGCTCTTATCAAACGGCAATGCTGGGTGCTCAGTTACTAACCACTGTTTGACTAGCTTTGGTAAATGACGCTTTAGGCTTTCGGTAGTCGGATCTACCTCTTCTGGTAAGCTGTCTAGTGAATTGACCTGCCACTGCACCTCACCTTGTAAGAATTGCAACAGTTCGCTGACAGGGTTCGCCGGTAAATGCTCATGGGTATCGGTTAAACTTTGACCATTATAAAATATCCAGCAAGCACTGCGTGCACATAACAAAGCATCTAAAAAGGCCCCATTATCATCATCTTCACTCACTCTATCGCCGCGGCGTGACAGGGTCGCCTTCATCAAGTCATAACGATTGTCACGGTCTCGTGCAGGGAACTCAGATAAGTTCATATTGAGCATGACCACTAAATCAAAGGGCACGTTTCTTAATGCCCCGAAACGGCCGAAGGTAATTACCCCTGTCGGCTCCGCACTCACCTGCTGACTCTCAAGCTCCGCCTCGATACTATCAAGCATGAAGCTCAGCTTCAACGGTAACTGCTCAACCCTTGCCAGCCTTTGCTCAACCTCTCGGTTATCCGTATTATCACTACTGGCATATTGTCGATAATGACGATTAGCGCGCAGGCTCGATTTAAAGCCGTTCATCGCATTATAAATGGCACGCATACTGCGGGTTTGATCCACATCACCAAAATAACGGTGAATCACTTGGCGCTCAATTTGATCGAGCCAATCCTCCGCTTTCAGCTTTTGTTTGTGATCATCACGTCTAGCCAACAGCCCGCTATAAATGCGGCACAAGGCTTCAATAATAGGCGCATCATTGAGACTCACCTCTGGCAGTGGCAAGCTCATTTCAGCAATCGCAGTGCTTGGCCATTGATGCGCTTCAAGCGGATATAAGCAGTCGCTCATTTCAGCTTCTGGCATAATCAGTCCCAACGTTAATCTATCTAACGCTTGGGCAAAGCTAAAGCGGTAATCAAAATCATTGCCATCTAAGGTCTGCTTAAGATGTAATTCATCAAAACCGCGGATGAAACCCGCCTCGACCAATAAGTCACAGCCACGGCTCATCTGATCATGGGTCAAGCCAAAGCTTTCATATAGCGGCGGCAGCATTAGCCAATCTAACACCTCAGCGGCTTCAAAGCGGGCACTGTCACTGCCTAGCAGTTTATAAAACCCAATAATTGCTTCCCATAACTGACGAATGGAGGCATCGACCACACCGGTGACTTTAGCCGGCAGAGTCAGTCCATCTTGACCTTTTCCATTGACAAAAATTGAGCTAATTAAGGCATGATGTCGCTCCACATCGGGCAGCAGCACCACTATGTCAGAGATATGACGCTTTTTTGTGCCAGGCGGTAACGGCTCATTCAGCCAGCGTCCAATCATAATGCGCAGCACCTCAAGTTGACGCTGCAAACTGTGGCATGAATGAATGCTTAGGCTATTGTCTTGTGAGGACATTGACCACAGGCGCTCTTTTTCAAAGCGCTTGTTCTCAAGTACCTCATCCTCATACCAAGCAGCGGCATTGGCCTCATCAGCTTCATCAAAGCTTAGCTCAATTTGCTCGCTAATGGCCTGTGACACTTTAACTGCTGTGGCTTGCTGAGTTGAACGCTCATCAAGCATTAACACGTCATTTTGCAGGCGTCTTAATAAGCTAGGGCTATTGTGGGTGTGATAAGAAGCGGTATCTTGTTGATTATAGTCGCTATCAATATTTGCCTCAAAACCAAATTCATCATCCAACTCCTCAGACAAATCATCCTCGAAATTATCCTGCCAATCCACAACGGCATCTTCATACAACTCGTTACCCGATAAATTAGCAAGCATGGCGAAAGTATCACGAGACTGCTTACCCAGACGTGACAATAGACTATGCCCATAATCACGCAAAAACACACTTTCGGGGTTAATAATCTGCTGGCGCTGTAGCCAAGACTTATCTACGATATCCGCCCAGAATAACTTGGAGGGGTTATAGTGCAGCAAGGTAATATCCATGTAACGCGACAGACGCTGTAAAAAATCAAGCTCAGTCTGCGGTAGCTGCTGAATGGTAAAAATACGCAGTACTTTAGGCAACTGATCTTGCTCGCCCGCCTTGTTGCTCTCTAATGCTTTCCAAAAGGTTTTTTCTAACTGAGCACGATATTGATGCACATCAGCGAACAAATGCGACCACAGATAACGCTGAGCGGCTTCCAATTCTACATAGTGCTCTACCAACCATTCTGGTGTGCCACGCGCATACTGATCAAAGCGCAAAGACAACGCATCTTTTTCTGCAATTAACTCATTCACATCAAGCGATTTATTATCCGACCATAGACTTAGCCAATCCTCACGGTGGGTTAAATATCGGTTAAATACTCGCGCTAAATCACTTGCCAGCTGCCAAATACGCGCATCTTGCTGCGCCTTGTCTGGCTCAACGCCTTGTTGAGGCTCATCAATCAATGACGACAGCAGCGGATATACCGGATGCTTATCGTCCTCGACAATAGTTTGCTGATAATAGGTCAGATAGCCAAACAGACGCCATTGCATCACAGTCGGCGACAGCACTGCCACCTCAGGCACGTTAAGCACCGTTGCATCAGGATCATTTTTCAATAGATAAGCATTATGCTGACTGAGTACATCTTGCATCAGTGTCCACTGATATTGACCCCAGAACTTAGTCATTACAAGCGTACTGATACCCGCACGACTGGCAATAGTTTTATCGAGCCAATCGCCTAATACCATTGACGGTACGATAACCACAAAGGGATCAAAAATAGACTGTTGCACAGATTGATATTCGACCAACAGTTCATCGACTAAGTTTTCGGTGCGATGCGATTGGATAATCTTAAACATAGAGAGGCAATCTTTTATTAAATGAAATTCAAATAAATAAGGTCATAGCAAAGACACGACGGTTATATAAGCATAACTCATTATGGTAAAAAGAAAACCATCAAACAGCACTATAACGTCAACTACTGTCGCAAAGAGTTGACGTTATAGTGGTTATGAGTTTCGTTTTGAATTTGGTCAGAGTTAGAATCCATTGAAACCTATCAAAACAGCGTAGATGAGCGGTTTGCTATAAATATAATGCTAATTCTGACGATGTGTCGGTAAAAGAGAGGTTTGAGTAACTGAATTCTCAAATGATATTGTTGTTTTAAATACAGGCTAAATCTCAAATAAAGACCAAACCTAATACTGGCTAAGACTTAACACTATCTGTCCAAGAAAACTCTTCCAAAATGCGAGTCCATTGGTCATCAAAACCCGCTTCTAGCATCAATGGTTCGCCAGTAACAGGATGACTGAGCGCTAAAGTCTGAGCATGTAGCAGCATGCGCGTACAATCATATTGAGTACGAAAGAATTTATTGTGCCGTCCATCACCATAGCTGGTATCACCTATTATATGATGAAACAGATGTCTCATGTGACGGCGTAGCTGATGTTTTCGCCCAGTCTCAGGTATTAAGCGCATGAGACTATAACGGCTCGTATCATGTTTTTTTGATACTGCAAATGGCAGCTCAATTTGGGCTAAGCTCTGCCAGTGAGTGACAGCTTCTTGAGCGGGTTTGTCTAAGTTAGCAAACTTATCAGCGATGGCATCAGGCTTAAAGCTTAAGGCATAATCAACAGTGCCTTCTTCTGACATAAAACCACGCACCACAGCTAAATACTGCTTAGCAACCTTGCGTTCAGTGAAAGCTTCAGTAAGGCTACGTGCCACAGCAGAGCTCTTAGCAAACAACAATACACCTGATGTTGGCCTGTCTAATCGATGTACTGGAAACACATGACAACCTACGGCATCACGGGTTAGTTGCATTGCAAATCGTGTTTCACCTTTATCAAGCCAACTGCGATGCACCAATAGACCTGCTTCTTTATTAATTGCTACTAGATGCTCATCTTCATAGATAATATCTATCTGTTTGTCAGTTTGATTATTAGTGCCACTTTCTATATCCATCTTTTTATGTAAACCCTCAGTATATGTCGATTATCGCGGCATTATAGCACTAGTGACTATGGCTGCTAACCTCACTGCTAGGCTGTTGTTATCTTATTTACAAGACTATGTGAGATTTTTAAACTGGCAAAAAAGATTGATAATTGCTGTCAGTTTTTACCTAACAATGCCGAAAAATTGGGTAAAAGGCTGATTTGTTATGATAAAATAACTCTTGTTTTTAAGCGCTTATAGCTCAACAGGACAGAGCAGTTGCCTCCTAAGCGACCGATCGGGGTTCGAGTCCCTGTGAGCGCACCAACCTTTATAACTCTCTATTACTATTAATTACCTAAACCCCTACAATCCCTCTGATACCAAAGACCTTTGTCTTTTATCATAACTTGTTATTACCTAGTAACACCTATAAAATGTTGTACACGACCGCAAACTATATTTTTAATTGGTGTAGTAATGAACAAGCGACAAAATTATCTGTTATCAGACAATGGCATTAAATCACTCGCTAAGCAGTCACCACCGGCCAAACGTATGAGGCACTCAGATGGTGATACTCTGTATCTAATTCATGACCCTAAGGGATAACTATACTGGGTTATGGCCTATCGCTATCAATCTGATAAAGATATAAAATCTAAACAAAAGACATTACACATTGGCTCATATAAAACCGCCAATCAGACTCTTGATAGTAAATTCACACCTGAAATATCTCTGAAGCAAGCTAGGATTGAACGCGACAAAGCCAAACAACTATTGTTCTTTTGTTTGCTACTATCTTTTATTCGGTTCTAAAAATAAAAAAAGCTACGACACGTTTTATGTTGTAGCTTTAAAAAATATTAAAATTACAATATAAATTTATTAAATTCTGATTAATTTCTTACCCTGTTATGACCCCATCTGTCTATTCATAACCTTCAGGTTTATAATAAACGCTCAAGACATTTTGGAGTTTGAACGTTTAAGATAAACTTTACGGCAAGGACTATAATCTGTCCAAGAAACGCTCACGAACATTAAGTTACTTATACCTTTACCTATTGCAGTATAATCATTGTTTTCTTGATTAATAATAAGGTGATATTGATTATAGCAATATTCATATTCTCTATAGTCTTCAAAATCTACCTTTTGCCAAATTTGCTGGTTGTTAATATTTTTAATTAATTGATCAACCATTTCTTGTGTTGGGTTTCTATATACTTTTACAGCGGATCGAACCTCTGGTTTTGATCTTTCAGTATTGCGTTCAACAGCAGGAAGTCCTTTAGTCACATCATTTAATAATGACGTGACCTCCTCCATTGATGGTCTATCTTCTCTTGGTGGTGTTGTGCCTCCGAACCCTAATGAGCCTTCTTTATAAACATCCCACCAAATGAATATAAATAATGATACAACCATTGTAATAAAGACAGATCTTATAATAGAAACAATATTGTTCATTATTTAGTTCCTAGTAGGCTCAATACCTTTTGCTTATTTTCTTCGGAAACTTTAACCATATTACCACCACTCATGCCAATTTGACTTGTTCCTAAGCCATAGGTAACTACTTTATCTTTCGATTTAGTATATATACCTCCGATACATCCATAATGGCAAGCCTGGATACCTACAGAACCACCTCCAATAATACGGTCAATTTCATCTGCATTCATTTCTCCTCCAACAATACTACCGAAGTTTATAGAAGTAGATACACCTACAGGCTTCATTATCTTTCCATTTGTTAAAGTTACAGCGTTTGCTAATGATTTTAAATTTAAGTTTATACCAACTTCTGGAATAAGCGAGTATTTAGGTGAACCGTCTTTACTTTTTATCTCTACACCTGTAGCCCACATGTTGCCATTTTTGTTATTAATTACGAATGTATAACCAGCCATACCAGCACTAAAACTAATGATTGTCATATCATTATAGTAAGTATGTACAGCTGCAATATTATCAGGAATTCTTTAAATGGCGGCTAATTGTTCCCGAGAAGTAATGGCTAGGTGTGAGTGACGTTGAATTAAAAACCCTAGAATGGGTCGATTGTTTTAAAAAATCGCATTCATAGTACGACTGGTTATGTATCGCCTTTTGAGTTTGAGAGGCGATACTATGATAGTCTTACTGAGCCAGACAAAGCTGCCTGACTCGAGTAATCCACTTTCCGGTATAGTCAGGGCGGTTCATACCACTATTTTTGTAGTTGCTAGACTTGCACAATTAAAAACTATTTATGTATCTCTCAAATTTATAGCATGCAAAAAAAACGCGTAGCCCATTTATTTCAATGAGTACGCGCTTTTACATTTATTACCATTTTATCTAGGTATCATGATAAAACTCTGCGTTTGAATAATTAGCTTAAATCGTGATTATAAATTTCTATTGCAATAACTATGAAAGCCACTCTATAATAATTTTCACAGCATATACTGAATACAAATTCAGTATACTGAACGATCTAATTTAATCTAGTACGGCTTCTACTTCTTTGTTTAGGGTTCTTCTAGATAATCAAGATAGTCATAAGCATAAATTTTACTGATATTGAGAGTACTACCTCTTTTCATGGAATAGCAATTAGAGTTTATTCGTAATGACTTTGAAAAAAATACTGCCATACGAGGCGCTAACTTCAATCAACATTTAGACGAGGTTAAATACTTTAAATCCATAACTAGTTTTAATGAACAAGGAGTGTTCAATGTTAAACATAGAGTTTTTGACTGCACCAAAAATTATATGCCAGTCTGATGGGCTTCGTAACCAGCTTGGAAAGCTTGCTATGAGCTTACTTCCATTACCAATTGATAAGCCAGTCGCTTTAATTATAACGGATCCCGGTATCACTAAATGTGGTTACACTGAGAGAGCAGCTAACTCTCTAAGAACTTCAGGGTTTACTGTTGCCACTTTTGATAGAGTACAAGCTGACCCTCCCTATAGCATAGTTGAAGATGCTATAGAGTTAGGCAGATCTATAAGTGCAAATATTGTTATTGGATTAGGAGGTGGTAGCTCAATTGATACTGCCAAAGTCGTTTCTTTAGCTATTAACTCTACTCAATCCTTAGATGAAATGGTCGGCATGAATCAAGCTACTGGCCAGCCTCTACCTTTGATCGCCATACCTACCACCGCAGGAACTGGCTCTGAGGTTACTCTTGTATCAGTATTAACTAATGAGATTGGTGAAAAAAAAGCAATTTACTCGCCTAAACTAATGCCGGATATTGCTCTTCTTGACGCTTCTTTAACACTTGGTATGCCTCGACATGTTACAGCCGCCCCTGCATTGGACGCAATGGTACATTGTGTTGAAGCCTATACTAGCCGCACTAAGAAAAACCCTATATCTGATGCTCTAGCCATAAAAGGCCTGCAATTACTAACTCAGAACTATATGACTGTATTAGAGGATGGTTCTAACCTAGCTGCTCGCGAAAACATGCTACTAGGATCTTCTTTGGCAGGTATGGCTTTTGTTAATGCATCAGTAGCTGCAGTTCACGCTCTTTCTTATCCTTTAGGCAGTAAATTTCATATTCCCCATGGTCATTCTAATGCACTAGTAATGGGGCCTGTCTTCCGATTTAACATTGAAGCAGCTAGTGACTATTATGCCGAACTAGCTAGAGCTATTTTACCAAATGATGAATTTGTTGATAATTTTTCTGCGGCACATACTTTTGTTGATACCTTAGAGAACTTTTTGGATCAAAGCGGCCTAGCCACGCGACTTAGCGATCTAGGAGTAACCGATATAGATATCTTGCCAATGGCTACTGAAGTTACACAAAAAATATCACGCCTTATAGATACCAACCCACGTGATATGACTACCAAGGATGTAGAACAAATTTATCGTAGTGTTCTTTAAGGTGTATTCGGATAGTGCATCTAGTACTGCCCATAAATAAGTCGATCCAATTTAATTAACTCTGAATCTTTTACTTTTGATTGTTAGTTTTCTTATGCGTACTTTATTTATGAAAAATTATTCACTTTTAACTTTTTTATAACTCACACCCTTATATTTCAATATATATCAAAAGGATTTGATAATGAAAAAACTTCTCCCTCTATGTCTAATAGGTACATTCACTCTATTTGGATCTTTAGGCTGTTCAAACTCCTCTCAACAAGGTAGTAATGCTACAAACTCTAACTCAGAAACTACTGTACTACGTTTTTCTCATTTCTACCCTTCTACCTCTGATATTAACCAACAAATTTTCGAGCCTTGGGCTAAAAAAATAGAAGCTGATTCTAAGGGTCGTCTCAAAGTTGAGGTCTATCCATCTGCTACTCTTAGTAAAGCAGACTCAGCCTATGAATCAGCTGTAAAAGGAACTATAGATATAGGTTCTCAAGTTCAAGGCTATACAAGTGGCCGTTTTCCATTAACACAGATTGCTGAGCTACCTGGGTTGTCTAACTCATCTACTCAAACAGGTTGTATGCTGCAAACCCTTTATGATAATGGTGCTATCTCTAGTGAATATGAAGATTCACACTTACTGTTTATGTTTGCTACTGGTCCTGGCTCATTACATACTACTGATAGGCCTATAAGAACACCTGAAGATATGAAAGGCTTACGAATTCGTCGCCCATCAACCGTTGCTGGTGATTTAATTGAGAGTATGGGTGCATCACCAGTCGGCCTTCCGGCAAACGATATATATACATCTCTTCAAAGAGGTGTGGTAGACGGCTTAAGCTTCCCATGGGAGGCTATGCAAACATTTAAGCTTGATGAGTTAACTAAATACCATACTAATGTACCATTTTATAGTTCTGCTCTAATGGTAACTATGAATAAAGAAAAATATGAAAGTTTACCTAGTGACTTACAAAAGGTTATAGACGATAACTCAGGAATGGCCTGGTCTAAAAAAGTTGGTGAGATGTGGGATAAAACTGATAAGGAAGGGCTACAAGCGGCTAGAGATAATGGAGATGTAGTCATAGATATCTTAGATCCATTAAATGATCCGAATTGGAAAGGAGCCTTAGAAAAAGGAACGAGAAAATACCTTGATGAGGTCAAAGCTCTCGGATTAGATGCTGATGGTGTATACGAAAAAGCAAAGGCTGCTAGCATAGCTTGTCGAACCTAATTAAAAATAAGTTAAGTAAATATAAATATTATATTTATTAACTAAAGTAGTGACTACTCAAGGAGAGAGACAATGTCAAACAATAAATTAGATGTAATAGTAGATAATTTCCATTACCTAGAAGGGCCTCGTTGGTATGACCAATCTTTATGGTTCGTTGATTTTTATACTCAGGGAGTCTATCGAGTTAACGAACAAGGTGTAGCTGAAAAAATTGTTCATATCGAACAACAACCTTCTGGTTTAGGTTGGCTACCTGATGGTCGTATGCTAGTAGTATCTATGAAAGACCGTAAAGTATTAAGGTTAGAGGAAAATGGTGATTTAAAAGTACATGCAGATATTTGGGAGCACTGCGGAGGACATGCTAATGATATGGTGGTTGCTCCAAATGGCAATGCTTATGTTGGTAACTTTGGCTTTGACTTGATGGGTGGTGCTGATCACAGCAATGCAGGGTTAGTTTTGGTTAAGCCAGATGGAAGCTCCCAAGTAGTGGCAGAAGGCCTATCCTTTCCAAACGGAATGGTCATATCTCCCGATGAAAGAACACTAATAGTCAATGAACTGTTTGGCAACAGAATCTCTCAGTTTACTATTAATGAAGATGGTACATTAGGTGAACGACGTGATTTTGCAAGTTTTGGCGAGTTAGGAGATGAGCCAGACCTTACTAAACGGATAGAGAGTGCAACAATTTTACCTGATGGACTTGCACTAGACGCTGAAGGTGCTGTCTGGATTGCTGATACATTAAATCATCGTGCAGTTCGAATCGCGGAAGGTGGAGAAATTTTAGAGACTATCGATACTACTCCTGATGGTATTTTCGCTGTTGCTCTAGGTGGTAAAGACGGTAAAACATTATTTATGTGTGCTGCACCTGATTGGGATGAAGCCTCGCGTAAAGCTGAAACTAAAGGTCGAATGTTATCAACGCAAGTCAAAGTTGGGCATGCTGGAACTCCATAACTGGTATTAACTTTCAGCTACAACATCCGTTTTGTAGCTAAACATCTATTTTTTAAATAGAGTTTAGTAAAATACTGCATTGAAAATGCCTCCATAATATATATCTAATTTATGGGGGCAATTCAATATTGGTAGGACTTTTTTTACCGGCGTTAGAATATATCTAGGTCCAAAACCACTATTTCTACAGCTACTAGAGTTGTACGCTTAAATAATACTTATGTTAATCACAGCTTTATATTATGCAAAAAAAACGCGTAACACATTAGTATTAGTGAGTTACGCTTTTTTATGTCTGTTGTAATTTTATCTAGGTGACTTGAAGAAAGTAAGCATCCGACCATCCCA